>JAPLUT010000002.1 GCA_026397475.1 candidate division SR1 bacterium
ACAAATCTTCAAAGTTTATAATCTTAATTTTCTTGCTATCCAATTTGAGGATATCATGCATCATTTCTTTATAATTTTTCATTTTTTTTCTTCTATAACCAGATAAAATTATCTAATTATAGTTGTAAACCTCAAAAAAAGAAAATTTTCAACTACTTTTTTACAGAAGTTGGAAATAGACCCCCGAATATTTGACAGATAAAAAAAATCGGGTACAATTAAGCTATATGTTTTTTTATGTGGTAAAAACAAATACAATGGTAGAATTTAAACTTGATAAAGTCTATAGTAAAGAAGAACAAAAGAATTTTGATGAGATGATGCTTGATAAAACGACAAAGAAAGAGATTTTTAATCAAAAAAATTGGATCAAAGATGTCTGGAGAGATCACTTATCTAAGGAACTTGAAGAATCATCACTTAAGCCAAACATGATCGACTTAGGAAAGGCAATTTTCGAAAAACCAGATTCAGAAGCGTATAAGCTTTTGGAGGCTTACTGTATAAGAGCATGAAGAGATATCAATGCAACTAAAAAATCTCTCGATAGGGGAAATCCTGATACTTTTCTATTGAATGCTCTCCTTCAAGCAGGCGCAGTACAATGTTGTGGTAAGGCAGAAGTATTAAGAAACTTAGAGAAATACGTAGAATGAGGAAAGGCAATGTTGAGCAAAGCAGTTGATGCCGATCTCAGAGGAAATACTATGGCCGCTTTGATGGCAATTTATGATGACAAAAAGGCGAGTGGAAAGTTAACGGTGGAAGATTTTGCATGAGGAATTCCTAGCGCAAATTATATTTGTTCAATGATAGAAGATATTAGAACATCTGGAACAACATTACCACTTACAGATATTGATAAAAAAGAAATAGAGCTTAGTAAAAAACAAGTCGAACAAGATAAGACGTGAGCAAAAGAAGTTAAAAGTATAACAAAAACTCCTGAAATCATAAAATGAATGACAAAAGAAGCCTTAGCAAAAATGACGCCTGAAGAATTAGAAAAAGTTGGTTTGATTGATGATGGTAAAAACTATTTTCCTATCAAATGATATCGATGGATAGATAGCAAAGATGATAGCTATGATGTAAAAAGGGTAGATATGAAAAGCGTTAAAAAAGAACGGTTGGATACTTTTGAAGAAGATAAATTAACTGAAGTTCATCTCAAGAGAGATTCCAAAGACTGAGAATATTCTGCATTGAATGGATATATTCGAGTTAATGATAAGGAAGGAAACTATGAAGTAAAAGAAGATAAGGATAAAAAACTTAGTTGATCAGACCTAGATGCATGATACTCAGGCTATGGTAAATATGAATATACGGATACCAGCACAGTGAATGATGTAAGTAAGAGCTGGAATTACGAAGGAACACGAGTTAATGGTCACATGGCTTGAACAGGAAAGTGGAGTAATGCTAATGGTACATATATTTGAAATTTTGAATATAGTGCTTTTGATGGCAATAGTGCTTTTGATGGCAAATGAGAAATGCTATATACAGATTGATCAAAAGTTGATTGAGAATTTAAAGAAGGAAAGATATTTAATGCTAAAAAGGTCGATAAAAATGGAAGATTCCTCCTTGAATATATTGATGGAGTAGAAATCGATAAAAATAAAATCATTGATCAGAAAGAATACATGAATCGTTCAGAATTTAAGTTTACAGGATATGGTAAATTAGTTTTTATTAACGATAAATATCCAAGTGCAAACTGGACCTACGAAGGAATGTGGAAAGAGGGAAAAATAACATGAGAATGAAAATGGACAAGCCCTGAAGGACGAACATATACAGGAAGTTTTGTAGATAAAAAATTTGAAGGTAAGGGAAAAGAAATATATAAAGATGGCACAAAACTTGAATGAGAGTGGAAAGATGATGAGCTCTACAACGGTAAAGAAACTGATAAAAACGGAAAGATCGTTGGAGAATATATCGATGGAGTGGAAATCGATAGAAAAAAGATTCTTACGGAATATACTGATTTCACAGGCTATGGTAAATATATAGATCCAGACTGAACGTTTTCATATGAAGGAATGTGGAGAAAATGAAAACTTGAGGGTCAAGGGACATATATTGATAAGGATAAAACAAAAAGCATCGGTGAATGGAAGGACGACTCTTTTATAAGCGGTAAGGAATTTGATAAAAATGGAAAGTTATTGGCGGAATATGAAAATGGAGTAAAGAAATAGTTTCGCTAATCCACGGGACCGGCTTCGCTTGTATTTTCCAATAAAATCTATACATTAGCCACTATCACGCATGATAGTGGTTTTTTGTTTGAAAATTTAAGCTTGATGTAACAAAATAACAATAGTCCATTCGCCTAGGCGGGCAAATCGAACATTATTCATTTTTCATTATTAATTTATTGTTCTATGAATCTAGAAAAACTCTTCGGCAGCAAGACAAAAGTAGATATTCTCAAGTATCTTTTATTTAAGAGACAAGGAATATCTATGAGAGCACTCGAAAGTGAAATCGAACGAACTTTCCCTGCAATCAAAAAACAAGTAGACTCGCTCAATGAGTCAAACGTTATCAACGTAAATAAAGACTGACAATGACGATCTATCTCAATCAAACCAGAATTTCATGACACCCTCAAAAATGTATTTTATTTCTGACTTCAGAACGACATCATCAATCTTTTCACGACTTACGAGGTGATGATCGACCAATATTATTTCGGGAAAAAATTCAACATAGATTTAGAAATGGATCTCGTCGTTATCTATAAAAATTGTGAGAAACCCCAGATAGATATGATCAAAGAAAACATCAATGAAATATTCAGAAAGTATTTTATAGAAGTGGTTTCTGTAGTATTTATGAATATTGAAGAACGACAGAAGCGTGATAGATTGGCAGATAGATTTGTTATTCAGATTAAAAAAAGTTTACTTAAAAAAGCATAAATATGACAGTAAGTCCAGAAGTTATGGCAGAGCAGGTAATGGGATATGTGGTTTGAGCTTCAGAACTTATTCCAACCCTTCAACCTCCTCCAAATAAGTCCTATTCAATAGCGATCCTTCCTCAAGGACCGCATTTTTATACGTGATTATTGCAGGCCGCTGGGTATCTTTTGCTTGATGCTTCAAAAAAAAATTTAATGATAATATCTCAACAATCTGATGATCCCAAAACTATACTCGTTGATAGCACTAGTTATGGACCAATATTTTGACAAAGCTGGGAAAATTCAATCGCTAAGACAAATGCACTTGCGAAGAGTATTGGAGGTAAAATAACTGCCCCAGAACAAAAAAATTTATTTGAACAAATGTTGTTTCAACTTCCGTTTCTTAGGGTCGTAACAAATACAGAGAGTATACATCATGTGAGCATAGGTAACAATACGCCTGTTGTATCAATAAAAAAATTGATGCTTTGGATCAAGAAGAATATGAGTAAATACAATATTGTGCTGCTTACGAATATCGATATTATAGGGTCAGTAAGATCAAAAAAAAATGATGAAGAAAAACAAATAGCGAAGTTAATTCAAGATCCTCTTTCAAATATCACTATTCTTACTTTATTCCAAAATATACTCAAGTTAGATAAAAAGAAACCAGAAGTAATTGCCTATGTCAATCCTGGAGATTTCGGGAAAACATGATCATTGACGACAAGATATGTCTGTGCAGTAGCATAGCCCTCTATTAATAATGATTGTTTTTTTAAAAAAAGGAACAAATATTGTTCATTATTCATTATTCACTATTCATCAATTTTGTTGTCATTTTCCCTTGAAAAAGCCCTAGAATTTAGTATTGTATTGGCACCAAACTTTTTTTTTATTGTTGAAAAAAAGGCACATGATGAAATTTATATATGATAGTCTAGAAACTGTCAAAAAATTAAAGCATCCTACCAAAAAAGATTTTATCAATCTAACGATTGCAATTTTTGTTGCTATTGTGGTTGCGGGAACTTATTTTATCGCTGCAGATACTGTATTTTCTGGT
Source organism: candidate division SR1 bacterium (assembly GCA_026397475.1). Taxonomy (GTDB): domain Bacteria; phylum Patescibacteriota; class Gracilibacteria; order Absconditabacterales; family Absconditicoccaceae; genus CAJBLF01. The sequence continues at coordinate 3,996 of JAPLUT010000002.1, forward strand.
CTCTATAAACGATTTTATGGTATTATGACGATAAAATAACAAACAGCTTTTATCTTTAAGCTAAAATGAGTATGCAAAAATCAGAAGTAAATACCTGAGAGATTAAGAGACAGATTGAAGACAATACCTTCAAGTGGTATGTATTAAGCGTAGTCTCTGGACAAGAAGATATAGTGGTAGAGAATCTCAGAGAAAGAATAAAAAAACAAGAACTTATGGAAACAGTAGAGGATTATATGTCTCCTATGGTTAATGAGTCTTCACTTAAAAAGTGAGAAAAAATCATTAAGCAAAGAAAACTTTATCCTGGATATGTATTCATCAAATCCAAGATGAATGATAAAATCTGGTATGTAATTAGAAATACTCCAGGAGTAAGATTGATTGTGGGAGCAGAAACGCGCCCTATTCCGCTAACAGAAGATGAATATCTAAAAATTATAGAGCAGATTCAAAAATCTCAAGAAAGATCAGAGCTTAAGATTCCTTTTAAAGAAGGTGATGTTGTCTTGCTCAAAACAGGAGACTTTAAATGAATGAAGGGTAGTGTAAGAAATATAGATGCGAACAAGGGAACAGCAATCGTAAATATCGAAATGTTAGGAAGACTTACTCCAGTAGTTATTGATTTGGACAAAGTCGAACTTATGAGTTAATCTCAATATATGCATGGAGAAACTAAAAAAATAAATTTACAATTTAGAATTTAGAATTTGAAATTCAAGAACATACCTTGTTTAAAAATTATAAATTTCAAATTTCAAATTTAAAATTATTTTGTCTGGTTTGCTTCTCTCCATAGCTTTTATTCGCTGATTATAAAAATGCATACCAAAGAGCAGAAAATCCTCAAATTCTCGATGATGTTACTCTTTTTGGCGCTGATGATTGTTTATGTCGTTTGGTATCAAGTAAAAGGAAATGCATTTAAAAACATGAATCAATCAGAAAATTCGTGATCAGATATCCAAATTATTAGTAAGAGTTGAAGTCTTATGCCTACAATAAGTTCAGTAGAGACTACAAATGAAAATGAAGTTGCTATAACAACCTGAACAAAAAATAAAACATGAAATATCGTTCCCGTCACAATAAGCAAATTGACAACGGGGACTATGAATAAAAACACAAGTATAAAATTACTTTCGGGAACAAGTGTTTATTACGGACCCATAGAAGTTATAGAAAAATTATGAATTAAATATCAATATGCCTTGGCTGACGAAAAAGGCATACGGTATGTGTATTTAGGGACGCCAAGCTACGATTTTGCAAGTATAGCAAGGGCACTCAAAGGAAGCTTATACACTTTGGCTACAGAGCAAGATATTATTCAGAATAAATTATTTGGAAATAAAGTGGTGTTCATAAATCTCCCAGAATATAAAGACAAACAGGTCATTATGTTCATATATCTAAATGATGGTATATGGATGGTACAGATGGAATATTCACTCTATCATAAATCTAAAGCATATTTAAAATCTTTATTTATTGATTAAAAAAAATGGCAGGAAAAATTACGAATATCCTTAATCTCGAAATACCAGCGGGAAAAGCACAACCATCTCCACCTTTAGGGCCTATGCTCGGAGCAAATGGAGTTAATATCGGACAATTCATCAAAGAATTTAACGAAAAAACTATGGATCTTATGAAACAATTTGGTGGAGCAGACGTAAAAGTAAAATGTCAGCTTACTATCTATGCAGATAGATCATTTGATCTCAAAATCTGAAGTCCTGTAACCTCAAATTTAATTCTTTGGAAACTTGGATTGAAAGCATGATCAGGAGAACCTAATAAGAATAAAATCTGAAAACTTACAAGAGCACAACTCGAAGAGATCGCTAACCTCAAAAAATGAGATATGAACTCTGAAAATATGGAATCTATGATCAAGTCTATTGCGGGAACAGCAAAAAATATGGGTGTAGAAATTGAGGGGTAATCTATTCTTCAATTAACATAGCTGTGGGAGTCGAAAGACGCTAGAACCACTTTTAATTTATTATTATTATGCCAATGGCAAAACATGGAAAAAAGTATCGTGAATCTGCAAAATTAGTAGATTCTACTAAAGTGTATCCTTTACACGACGCAATAGCTTTACTCAAAAAATCCGGATATACAAAATTTGATGGATCAGTAGAGATTGCAGTCAAAACTTTCGCAGATGCGAAGTACAATGATCAAATGATGAGAGGAACAACAATTCTTCCTCATGGTACAGGTAAAAGCAAGAGAATCGCTGTATTCACTGCTGATGAGGCTGAAGCAAAAAAAGCTTGAGCAGATATAGCAGGAACAGAGGAATTGCTTAAAGATATCAAAGCATGAAAATTTGATTTTGATGTGTTGCTTACTACTCCAGAACATATTAGAGATTTAGCTCCTGTTGCAAAACAACTTGGACCTAAAGGGCTTATGCCATCTCCAAAAGCAGGAACAGTTGCGATGAACATCGTACAAGCAATCCAGGAATTTAAGAAAGGAAAAATGGAATTCAAACTTGATAAATCAGGAAATATAAATGCAGCAGTAGGAAGATTATCATTTACTGAAGCACAAATTGAGGAAAACATTAAAGCATTTATCAAAGCTTTGGAAGAGAATAAACCTACAGGAGTAAAAGGTAAATTGATTAAAAAAATATTCATAGCTCCTACTATGGGACCTGGGATTCAGATAGAATGTTAATTCATAAATACTGCAATTTTATAAAAAAACAGACTTGCATAATCGCTCGTCTGTTTTTTATTTTATTTAAAACTTGCTCCCTGTAACTTTCTTTTTTATAATTTCTTGTTAAGTGCACGTGCAAAGAAGTAAGAAAAGCCGAATCCCACTCATGCTACAACAATAATTTCTGCTATGAAAATACCTAGAACTAAAGCGATATTGCTAAATACGCTCCAAAGCGTAACATTGAATAGGTTGTATACATAATAATTGATAGTGATTCCACTGATTAAGAGCAAAGCTAAACATATGATAAATGAGAATCCAAGTACATTTACCGTAAGAGCGACAAATCATTGAATGATTTGATTGTACGTAGCTCATAAGATTTTTTTGACCTCAAGTTCCCTATGAAAAGTATGGAAAATATTTTTGAGTAAAAATCCTAAAAACGAAACAATAATAAGTAAGAGAATCGCAATAATAAGATAGGATAATCAGATAACGAAATTGCATAGGTTAATGATGGTGAGAACTCTATTTTCTTGCTGTTTGAGTGTTGATCAGGTGTCGATATCTTTGGTATTTAAGATGATGTCTTTGTTCTTAATAATAATAGTTTTTAGTGTCTCATATTTGCTATCGCTATCAAACATCACATAAAGGGTAGCTGGCAAGGGGTTTTCTATACCAAATTTCTGAAAATTTCCAACAACATCAGGAATTTTCTTTTGTAAAAATGCTAATGCGTCATCCTTTGAAGAAAACATAACTTTAAGTCAGTTTGATTCTAATTCATCTTTGAGCGAAATAACTCTTTTATATATCTCTGCAGTTTGAGTAGTATCTTCTTTAATATAAAAATACATCCCTAGTCTATCTTTGAGCTGACCTGTAAATTGATGAGCATAAAGAGAAACTCATAAAAATATATTTAAAAGGAAAAGTAAGAATCCAATGAATATACTCACTCAAAGAATATTCGTCCAAGAAGTCTTAAGAAGGGAAGAAAGGTCCTGTTTAAAAATTTTTGAGAGTGAACTTTTTAGCATCATACTATATAAGATAATAAATAACTTAATTAAAATTTAAATGAATATTCGATAAGTAGGCGTTGTTAGCTATTTTTTAAACATATACTGAGTGGTAATAAACTTTTCAAATAAAGAGATTTTTTTATCATAGAAATCGAGTGCTTTATCTATAGTTTGTAATTTCTCGCGATGTTTATAAAAATACTTAATCATATCCTTTGCTTGTTTATATTTGTGTTCGAGGATATAAAGTTCTATAAGGTTATAAATAACTTCCGCATCAGTGTTATTAATATGAAAAGCATCTTTGATGAAATTAAGTCATTTTTCTCTGTTTCCATATCGATATTCACAGAGGCCATAACATCTAAGTATTTCATGATTTTCTGCTTTTGTAAGTTCTAATGCTTGTTGAAGATATTTTTTAGCTTCCATTCGATGGTTCTTTTCCATTTCAAGAACTCATTTAATATAGAGTCCCAATGGATCAGTATTATTTTTTCTTGCATTCAAAAAGTCTATGGCTTTAGTGGCCTTTCCTATTTCACCTTTTCTATATTGAATATCTGTTACCTGTAAAAGAGCATCCTCATTATTGGGATCTCTAAAGAGAATCGTATTTACTTTTTTGATGGCTTCATCAAATTTTCACAGCTCTTTAAGCTCTTCAATCTCATTGATAAGGGAATCGGGTATATAAGTAGGCATATTATGAATTCATAAAATAAATGTCCTCATATATAAGTGTACCCTAGAAAGCAGCTATTTTCAAGTTTTATCCATTTATCAATGGCATTGAGATTTACATTTATAGAAATAATGACATAGCTAGATGCTTTTAGAAAAAAATAGGGAATTTTATTGGGTGTTTCATCACAAAAGCACAGGAAGCGTCAGCTGTTTGCCATCTCTAAGAATATTTAGTGAAATAGTCTCTCCAGGAATATAGGTATAGAGTTGGTAAAGAAATGGCAATTGATCAGTGATAGCATTCCCATTGATACTAACAATGTTGTCTCATATTTTAATCCCTGCTAGTGATGCTGGTAAGTCAGCAATAACATCATTTATATAGATACCATTATGTATAGCAGGAGAGGTATCTGTATATTGGATGCCTATAATCGGTCTTACTAGTTTTCAAAAGTTTTCTACAGATTTTATAGTAGCTTCTATAAATTCTTTACTTATTGGTAATGCAAAAGCTATTCATTCTCATTCATCAATAGCAGTAGTAATACCTAGAATATCTCCATTGATATCAACAAGAGGACCGCCACTGTTTCAAGGACTCACTTTGGCATCAGTTTGATATAGTCCTATATAAATATTATTTTTATTGATAGTAAGTTGTTTATTTTTTCCTCAGATAATGCCCATAGTAACGTTATTAGGGTATTTAGATAAGGAATTTCCTATAGCTAAAGCAAATTGCCCAACATCTATATTGGTATCAAAAGGAAGAAAACTAGCAGGATAAAAATCAGAAACGTCCTTTCATTCATCTACAATTTTCAAGACTGCTAAGTCCAAAACACTATCAAACCAGATCTTATCTACATTATATGCTTTACCATCAGACAATAGTACAGAATATTTCGCTGTGATATCTTGTACGACATGTTTATTAGTAAGAATATATCATTTTTTAGAAATAATAATACCACTTCATCATCAAACTTTAGCTATTTGCTGCTGTATAGTTCCTGGTCCATTAAGTTGAGAAGGGTCTTCTACGTAAAATTTCACATCCTTGCTTATCGTAATAGTAACTACGGATTTTTTTACTTGAGTAATAGTTTCTATGAGAGAGGATTGTAGTGCGGAGAAATTAGATTTTTGTATCTCATTTACTTTATTCCCCATACGAGATTCTATAGAAATGCCTAGATATTTGAGTCTATTTTGAGTCACTTTCCATACTATACCACTTCCCAAAGATACAAGAAAAATATTGAAAACAACAAAGAATATAAGATGTCTTTTTTGCATATTATAAGAGAAAAAAAATAATAAATTATTCCATTTCTACAGAAGCTTCTTTCTCATTTTCTTCTACAGGTTCAGTATCTTCATCACTAATACCTCATTTTTCCATCTTCTCAGCTTCTTTTTCAGCCCTTTTTCTTTCTTCTTTGTATCTTAGATTCTCATCTTTTTCTTCTCGTGGTCTATAAATTACTTCTATGTCTTTATCAACCATTTTTGCTAATGGAGTATCTGTCTCATCGAGATGTATATCATTCGAATGAAGAGTTTTGATATTACCATCTTTGAACCTGATTCTTATCGCTCCTTCTATAATACTTATTCATCATTCGAGGATCTCTTTTCCAGTCATAACTACCTGTCCCTTTCTTGCTCTTTTTCGTATTTTAAGATCATCAAGATTAAGAAGTTTTCCGTTTTTGTTAGCATGAATAAGGATAAATGGTTCTCATTTATGAAGGAACATATTCGCTACTTCATCACCCTCTTGAAGTTCAATAGATTTTACTCCTCCAGCCGTTTTCCCCATAGGCCTAAGATCGCTGCTCTTATAGAGTAACATCCATCCATGTTTAGTAAGGATTCCAATGTTGTCAGAGTCATTTACCGCTTCCACACTCAAGATTTTTTCTTTATCTGCAAGCTTCATAATTACTGTTGGAAATTTTTTGAACGACAATACAAGCTCTTTTTTTATTTTTTTTGTGCTATTTTGATTGGTAAGGAACACAAGATGTTGGTAGTCAAAATGTAAGGTCTTGGCAAATACAATCTTTCATTTAAGTCAGAAATGTTCATTAAGATTTATTGCATTTTGTTTCATTAATATACTTCATAAATCTTTTAATCTTTGAACCACCAATTCACCAATATCCGTAATTACAATAAGTTTATCTTGGTTGTGAGTATAAATAAGATCCATAGTTTCATCAGGGATAGCCTGTATTCTAGACTGATAAAGAATCCTTATACTATAGTCATTTCCAATCCATACGATAACATCTTCTTTTACCTTATCGGCAGCATCCATAAACGCTTTTAGGCTACCAGAGACATTATATACACTAAGATCCTCAGAAAGTTCTGTCTTCCTGTCATCTCAATATTGTTTTTTCATATATTTAATTTCGTCTTTTATCACAGCATCAAGTTTTTCTGGATTATCGATGATAGACTGAAGCTCTTCAATTGTCTTTTTCTTTTCTTCGATTTCATCGATAACCTTTTTGATTTCTAGTCCTACCAAAGATTGCAATCTCATCATTAAAATATACTCTGCTTGCATTTCAGAGAAATCAAATTTACCAATCAAATTATCTTTAGCATCTTGTTTGGTTTCAGATTTTTTTATGGTTTCAATAACGGCATCAATAACATCAACTGCCTTTTTTAATCATTCAAGAATATGTAATCTGTCTTTTGCTTTATTGAGTTGGAATACTGATCTACGATAAACCACTGATCTTCTAAACAAAACAAACTCCATCAAAAGATCTTTGATGTTCAGAAGTCTAGGTTGTTTCCCTGATTCTACAAGAGACACATTGTTTAGATTAAATGCACTTTGTAGTTCTGTATACTTATAAAGTTCTACCAAAATTTTATTAGCATCAACTCCTGGTTTGAGATACATGGCGATTCTAATGTTATTTTTACTTGATTCATCTCTCATATCTGAGATACCTTCCAACTTTTTATCTATAACTAATTCACTGATTTTAGAGACAAGAAGGGATTTATTTACTAGGTAGGGGATTTCATCAATGACGACGATATTCCCATGTTTATCTTCTTCTACATGAGCTTTTCCTCTCATAATAATACCTCATTTCCCTTTTTTGTATACTTCTTTTATATTATTACTGTCATAAATAACTCATCAGGTAGGAAAATCAGGTCATTTAATGATTTCCATAATGGCATCGATAGAAACCACAATAGGCTCTCATTTTTTATCCTTTTTGCCTTCTTTTTCTAAAAGAAGTAATGATGCGTCAAGAACCTCATTTAAATTGTGTGGGGCCATATTCGTAGCCATACCAACAGCTATACCCATTGTACCATTACAAAGATGGTTAGGGAATTTTGTAGGAAGCATAATAGGCTCTTGTAAGCTTCAGTCAAAGTTATCTCTTCGATCAATAGTATCTTGTTCAAGATCAGTAAGCATTTCTTCAGCAATCTTTGTTAATCTCGCTTCTGTATATCTCATCGCAGCAGGTCCATCACCATCAATAGATCAAAAGTTTCCTTGTCCATCTACCAATGGATATCTAAACGCCCAAGGTTGAGCCATACGTACCATTGCTCAGTAGATACTGCTATCTCCATGAGGATGGTATTTTCCCATTACTTCTCAAACAATTCTTGCCGATTTTTTATGTTTTTGATTGAAAAAATTATTCATTTGATACATGGCAAATAATATCCTTCTTAATACGGGTTTAAATCCATCTCTGGTATCAGGCAAAGCACGTGATACAATCACAGACATTGCATATTCAATATACGATTTAGAGATTTCAGTCTCAACAGAGTGGGGGATAACGGTTCATGTAGCAATAATTTTCTTATCATCTTCTCTCATGATTTATAATAACAATATAAAGTTTTCTCTGACAAAAAAACTTTAAGGCAATAGCCTCAAAATTTTGAGTATGTTTATAACAAAAAAAATATAGTGGAAAAGAACAAAAATTCAACGCTTTCCCGCAATAAATAGTTGACAAAAGCACAAAAATAGATTTTCCAAAAAAAGCAAAATATCGTTATTTATTCATAATATATATGAAATATAGGACATTTATAATCATTAAATTCATAATTAATTTTAAAATAGAGAATTTTTAAACAAATCACATATAAAGAAGTAGGATAATTGTAAAAAAGTCAAATATGTGATTTATGGCGAATATTTGACAAATATAAAAATTGGGCTATAATAGTTATGTTTATCTCTATGATAGAAAATATGGGAGAAGAAGTATTTATTACACTCAGTGTTATTATTTGAATCGTGCTCTTAAGTATGGGGCTGATGAAAGTACTTAAACAGCCTATGATTATATGATATATTATCGCAGGGACTGCCATCAGTTTTTTTATTCCATCATTACTTCAAGCCAATACGGCCTTTCAATCATTTGGGAATTTAGGTATTGCTTTGTTGCTGTTTATGGTAGGAATGGAGCTTAACCCCACAATTATCAAAGATCTATGAAAAACGTCAGTGATTGCATGATTATTTCAGGTAATCGTTACAGGAGGATTGGGATATTTTATTGCTACAATGTTAGGCTTCCCTTCGACAACATCAGTATTTTTAGCCATAGGGTTCGCTTTTAGTAGTACAATCGTAGTCTTAAAGCTTTTGGGCGATAAAGAAGACATGGAATCTACATCAGGAAGGTTAAGTATAGGGATATTGATCGTTCAAGATCTAATCGCTATGCTTTTGATATTTGGTATGGCGACATTTAAAAGTATAGAACATACCCCATCAGCCATTATTGTATTCGTTTTAATTGCAAAAATCATAGGGCTTGCGATAGGTATGTACGTATTAAGCAAATATTTTATTCCTATAGTAACAAAAAAAATAGCTGAATCTCAAGAATATTTATTTTTATTTTCAATAGGTCGATGTTTCATACTTGGAGCATTGTTTTACAAACTAGGCTTCGGTATAGAGATAGGGACACTAATTGCATGAATAACCTTAGCTAGCTCATCCTATAGATTTGAAATAACAAGCAGAATAAAACCATTGAGAGATTTTTTCATTGTTATATTCTTTGTGATGCTTGGTTCACATGTAAATTTTGGAACCATAACTATGGGGATGCTCTTGCCTGTAATTATATTTATAGGTTTTGTCCTCATTATAAAACCAATAATAACGATGATAATTCTAGGATTTCTTGGCCATACCAGAAAAAACAATTTTCTTACCTGAATATCATTAGGACAGATTAGTGAATTCTCTTTTTTAGTCATCACAATGGGAATCACATCATGATATATTCAGAACCCTGCAATACTTTCTATAATTACTTTAGTCGGATTGATTACAATTGCAGGATCAAGTTATTCTGTAATTTATGGGAAAAAATTCTATCATTTTATTAAGCCTATACTAAGTTTTCTGCCTTGAGTTCGAAACAAAGAATATAAGATAATCAACAAAAAAGATTATGAAATAGTGATTTTTTGATATGGAAGATTTGGGAGTAATATATATACGACACTCCATAAAACATACAAAAAAATTCTTGTAATTGATGAAAATCCAGGCATTATTGAACATTTACAAAAGAAAAAAATACCATGTATATATGGGGATATCAGTGACATAGACTTTATTCAGGAGTTGAATATTAAAAATAGTAAAATGATTATTAGCACGATAAAAACATTTGAAGAGAATCTGATCTTACTTAAGACGACAAAAATACGTAATCCCAACATAATCATTGTTCTCGTTTCTAATCAAATTCACGAAGCAATCAAATTGTATGAACAAGGGGCAGACTATGTTATTCTTCCTCATTATATTTGAGTAGATCATACTTCTTTGATGTTAGAAGAATATGGATTTGATATTCAAAGATTTATGGAAAACAAAAAAACATTAGTTCATGAACTAAAAAATAGGCATCAAGATTTAATGATAGAAATGTTGCAAAAGTAACATCCTAATAAAAAATAACATTGAAAATCCAGATAATATAATTATATGTTACGTATATATAAAGAAATATGTAAATATATAATTTATTTAAAATAAGTAAAAAATGACAGAAATAGTTCCTATCTGAGAAAAGAAAATAATAACCTGAGCAGCAGGAATATTTTTTAATACCAAATGAGAAATATTGTCTGTCTTAGAAAGAGAGGGAGAAAAACAACAAAAAAGCCGAAAAAGAGCAGGACAGCTATTCGTTCCCGCATGAAAGAAAAGGTCACATGAAACAATGAAAGAAGCAATGAGGAGAGAGGCATGAGAAGAGGGCGGACTTAAGGAAGAATTTAATATTTTCGGCGAGAATGATCTTCACCAGAAGTGAGAGCTAAAATTGGAGACCCACGATGCGATTCTATCTGTTGAAGTTTTTTGATGCAAAAAAGAATTAGCTCCAGACGTCTTAGAAACATATCATAATTTTTATACTCACGAAATCATTCAAAGAGCATTTTTTGATATTAGAGAGCTTTTGGAATTTGATCTCGACAAAATTAGACCTTGATTATATGAAATAATTTATTTATTCTATTGAGGAAAGGTAGAAGAGACAATATATATAGAAAACGGGAAATATAGAGCGGAAGATGGGAAAAGAATAGAAGATATAAAACAGAAAATACGAGATTTATTATAAAAAAATATCATGATAGTATTAAAAATATGAGGATCCTTAATTGCCACAAAGAATACCCAAGAAGATATAAATAGAGAATATCTTAAAAAAATTTACATTCTATTGAGCGCATATAAGGATATATTATTGATACATGGAGCATGAAATGTGGGACATTGATTTATAAATGCTTTTTGATTATCACAAGAAAACAAACATCAACTTAGAAAAAATTTGGATGAGTATTTTCAAAAAATAGATACGATATTTTCTGATTTCCAGAGAGTAAGATTAGAAGATGTACTGAATTCTGAATCCAATTTCTCACTATACCCAAAAGTAATTTGTTGATGAGATATTACGGACGATGCAAAACTAATTTCTTCCGATGAGTGATTCGCATATTTTCTCCACCATTCAAATGTTCAAGAATCTTATATACTAACTGATGTAGACTGAGTTTTTGATGAAAACAAAAAAATAATAGAAACGATAGATAAAAATAGTTGTAAGAACATTCAGTTTCGGAAAAAAGAATGAGACGTAACTTGATCTATGGAACAAAAAATAAAAAAGTTATTTAAGGAAAGATCTGATTGAAAAAAAATTGTTTGGATTATTAATGGTAATAACTTAGATAATTTTAAAAATATTGTTACAAAAAAAGTATGAATAGGCACTAAAGTATATGTATAATTGTAGGTCCTACATATTTTGCAATTACAAAAAAAATGATGGAATCTGTTGCAGAGATAATAATGCCATCATTTTTTTGTAGAATTAACTCATTCCAGGAAGGCCGCCTCATCAAAGCATACCAGCCATATCAGAAGGATCTACTCAGAGGATTTCTTTTGTTTTTTCTCCGACTATTTCTTGTGCTTTAGTTTGTGCTTTTTGAAAACAAGCAGTAATTAGATTCTCAAGTTGCGACTTTTTTGAAGGATCCAACAATCAATCATCATTTATATGCAATTCTCTTAATTTCATTTCTCAGCTAATATCTACAACAATAGCATCTTGTTCTGTTCCATCTGATCATATAAATTTTCCTTCTTTTCATCTAATAACAAGGTTTTTAAGAGCCTTTTGTAGGGTTTTGTATTTATCATACATTTTTTTCATTTCTCATAATTTTCAAAACATACGGGACTATAACAAAGTAAAATGTTGCAATGAATGTAAACAAACCATTCACGTTTTCAACTAAATATTCTGAGGGGATAAACATTGCTGGTTGAAAGGAGCAAGTTACAGGTTACAAATTGTAACAACCTGCTCCCTTCTTCCTGTACCCTGGTTTATTATTTTTCTATCAACGCATAATTGATAATAAATTTTGCTAAGTCTCAAAATATTTTTCCTGCAGTTGCTCATCACCGAATATTTTGTCTTGGTCTACGTACTTGGATAACAACAACATATTTTGGATCATTTTTGGTTATTATGCCCACGAATGATCCGTTTGTCCATCATACACCATTCATATATTTCCCTTTGTACGAAATCTGAGATGTTCAACTTTTTCATCCAAGCTGATATCATTCTACTTTAGCATATTTTAGTTCTGAATTTTGATCTATGACACTAAATAATCATACTTTAAGGGCTTCTGCCGTCTCTGGTCTAAAAATTTGTTTAGTAATTTTAGTTGTTGTAGGATAATAGGTATTGGTTTTTCTATCAAATATTCATTTAATGATAGTAGGTTTGACATAATATCATCAGTTTACAATAGCCCCATATCAAGCAGCTAGCTGAATAGGAGTAACAAGCAGTCACTGTCCAAAAGTATTATTGTAGAATCTAGCATCAGAGACAGATGTTACTCATTCTACGAATCAAGGATCTTCATTAGCGACCTCTATTCAAGTAATTTTACCAAACGCAAGTTTGTCGACATAGTTATAGAAGATTTCTTTTCCTAGTTTTTGAGCTATTCTGACCATTCATATATTACATGACCACACAAATGCATGTAAAAAATTCCAATCTCACATACACACTTTATCTGCATTGCTAATAGTGAATTGTCCCACTTTTACTTTTCATGGATCATTGTAGGGATCGTAGAATCTAATCTCATCGGTATCTAGTCATATGGCAACAGTAAATGCTTTGAACACGCTTCATGGTTCATAGGCCATAGCAGTATTTTTATCTACTAATACTTGTGGCCCATAGCCATTTTTTGCTATATATTTTGGTATGGTTACATCAATTCTTTCATATGTAGTAGCAAGCTTATATTCTCATCCCGTTAAAATGTATACAGGATTCTCTATATAACTTAAATCATCAACCATATATCAATATTCTGGTCCAAGAGGTTGCAAGGTAAATGCGTCATTATAATTGTTTGGATTATAAGAAGGATAACTCGCCGACGCCTTGATTTGTCAGTTAAAGGGGTCATAAACTAAAACACTAATTGAGTCATCTTTTAATATGTCATGATAAGCCTTTATTATACTTTCAGCCTCTTTTTGAATCCCAATATCTATAGTAAGGTAGATGTCGTTTCCATCTTGTGCTTCCTGTAGCTGGAATTCATTGGCTCATACCGGTCAAATCCATGCAGAAGCGCGTCAAACTATTTTTCAATCTTTTCCACGAAGAATATCATCAAAATATTGTTCTACTCAATAGTATGCATTATTGCTTTTATCTACGAATCACATAACATTAGAAAGAAAAGATCCATATTGATAGTATCTCTTGATGTAGGACTCCATGCCTAGGCCATGAAGAAGGGGAATTCTATCTTTGGAACGCGTTTGATAATATTTTAGCTTGAGATCTTTTATCTGTTGTGCAATCAATGGATTAGCATTAGAAATAATTTTTACATATCTGTTTTCCTGCTTATAAAATGATTTTTCTAAACTAGGAAAATTGTTTAAGTATCAATATTTATCAAGTATCTTTTTTAATGGAACAATGTCCTTGTTTATAGTCCCAACTCTATCTGGCACTATATATACATAATTTATGCCTTGAACATCGATATAATTGAGATTTACCTTTTTGAGCTCTGTAAGAAAATTAGTATTGGCAAAAAAACCAAGATAGTTTTTTGGCTTGACGCCTATATAGATCATCTGATTAAGCCTTGTTTTAATTACACTAGCCGCGATATTAGCGGTGAATCAACTTAATATTTGCTGGAGTTGTAGGGTATATCATGTTTCGTCATAATAGTAATATCATGAAGAAATAATTCCACTACCATAATAAAAAAATTGTGGTTTTGGGGGAATTATTTGTGTCTGCGTAAATTGCTCTATATTATGAACGCACTCAATTTTAGTGACGTCTTTCATGCCATAAAGCTCACAAAAGTGGTTATATACGACAGGAGCAATAATATCAATAAATTTTTCTTTATCCCAGATGAACTTTGGATCTACAAAGATATTATACATAGCAATGTTGTCGGTAAGTTGAATGTGTTTTTCTGCTTTATCATCTGCGAAAACATTTCATCTTTTTGCTTGAAGAGAGGTCTCACTTACATGCTGTTTATTTAGAAGCGTATCATAAAAATTATGTTGTATTATTTGAAGATAGAATAATCTAAGTATTAATATCAAAAATAAAAATCAGAAAAAAGAGAGTAAATAAAAATCCTTAGTTACTTTTATATATTTTAAAAAAGTTTTGGTCTGTAGCCAATGTTCTAACTCCTGATCGAAAGTTTTATTATGTGATTGCGATCTTAGCATTAAACATATAATAGTAAAGGGATAATATGCAGTCTATTTATTCTGCGTTTTTTTTCAACCCTAGTATTTTAACTATTACATATTAGCAATGAATACATTACCAAGCCAAAAAAATGAAAAGATTATCTGAATAAAAAATATAGTTGCAAAAGGGATAAAAATTTATATTCTTCATAAAGAATATGGTTTATAGAAACATCTTGATTTTAGATTCTATAAATCTATATAAGACATGAGTTATTCTTTTTAACTTTTTTAAAGAAAGAAAAAAAATGAAAAAATTATCGTTAAAAGTATTGTCAGTATTTGCTTTTTGAATAATTGCTTTAGGTGGATTGTTTGCTACACATGCACAAACTGTTACGACACAATTTGGTGACCCTACATCTACTAGTAGTGTAGGAGTATCAGGAACAGGGACACTTCAAGGAGGAAAATTAGTAGATGTTATAAAAAGTTTCATCAACTGGATGTTGGGAATATTGGCATTAATCGCTTTGGTTATCTTATTGTTTGGAGGTTTCTCAATGGTTACTGCAGCTGGAGACGATGCTAAATATAAAAAATGATTCAAAATCTTACAACAAGCAGCTGTATGATTGGTATTTATTGGAGTATCTTGGCTCATGGTAAGTGTGATCTTCTGGTTGTTATGAGTAGTAGGAGTATAATACAATTAAATGTATAATATATATAAAACCCTGCAGTGATGTAGGGTTTTCCTATAATAAAGAAAATATTTAATGCTGCATTTGTGTTTGAAAATTCTCACTAAATAACTATAAAAAAACTGTAGATGTGTTTTTTTGTATTCTTAATACTATCTTCTAAATTCTGAATTCTAAATTCTTAATTCTGAATTAATAAACATGCATATTCATGAGTTTGAATTACGTTATCTGGCATATAAATGATTGAACCACAAATTTGACCTATGATGGGATCAGAATATTATTTTAGAGATGACAAAAAATTCAGACAAATGAATCTTAAGTAAACCAGTACAAGAGATAGAGCCAAAAGAACTACATGAAATAACATTGGAAACCTACACTAATTTTAAAAAACAATTTTTAGAAAAAAATAAAGAAAAAGAACTTATTCCTGTATGATGAACGTTATCATTCGGAACCTTAGGAGAATATATAGATCGTTTGGAGTATGAGCTTAAAGTAATCAATGAAATGTGATTTAACTCTTACTTTCTAATTGTTGCAGATTTTGTGGGTTGGGCGAAAAAAAATATGATTGTCGTTGGCCCATGAAGGTGATCAGGAGCATGATCAATATTGGCTTGGGTAATAAGAATCACTGATATCGATCCACTACAATTTGGCTTACTTTTTGAAAGATTTCTAAATCCAGCTCGTATATCGATGCCAGATTTTGATATTGATTTCGAGGATATACAAAGGGAAAAAGTTATTCAATATGTAACAGAAAAGTACTGACAAGATCAAGTAAGCTCAATATGAACATATATGCAGATGGCAAGTAAGGCGGCATTTAAAGACGTAGCTAGGGTACTTGGTGTCCCCTTTGAAAAATCGAATCAGATATCATGACTTATGCCCGATAAAATATCTCTTCTTCAGGCAGTACAATCTCCTGATGCCACAGAAGAGCTTAAGGCACTCTATGAGTGAGACGCAAAGATAAAACAAGCTGCAGAATTGTCAGAAAAGTTAGAAGGGAATATGAGGCAGCTTGGTATGCATGCATGTGGGATTATCATTGCGCCAGATAAGGTAACGAAATATTCTCCAGTTCAATATATCAAAGAGAATGATAGTACAATTGTGAGTCAATATGACTGACCAACATTAGAAACGATATGATTATTGAAAATGGATTTTCTGGGTCTTAGAAATTTATCTGTTATAAAAAATTGCATAAAAATTATACAAAAGAAATACCAAAAAGAAGAAAAAATTCTTCCGGAAATGTTTTCACGTTTTTTTGAAGATACATCATTTCAACCACCATTAGATGACCCATTTACTTTTCAAAGAGTATTCCAACTTGGAGACACTACAGGGATATTCCAGTTTGAGTCTAGTTGAATGAGAAAGTTTCTAATAAAATTAAAAGCGGATTCCATTAATGATCTTGTGGCAATGAACGCATTATATCGTCCAGGGCCTATGGAGTTTATCCCCAATTATATCGCAAGAAAAAATGGTGAAGAGCTTGTCGGATATATGAGTCAAGAATTAAGAGAAATGTTAGTAGAGAAGTACGGAGAAGAGGAAACCGATAAAGAAAACATTAAACTTGTAGAGGATCTCGCACCTATTATGAATCTTACTTATGGAATTGCTGTTTATCAAGAACAGTTGATGTTTTTGGTTCAATCTATGGCAGGATTTTCTCTTGCAGAAGCGGATTTGCTCAGAAGATGAGTAGGTAAAAAGAAAAAAGAAATTATCGAACAAATCAAAAAAGAATTTACAAAAAGATGTAAAGAATATAGGGAATATAAAAAAGAGACCGCTATATATATCTACGAAAAAATGATAGAGCCAGCAGCATCTTATTCATTCAATAAATCGCATTCTGTATGCTACGCTATGATTGCTTACCAAAATGCCTACCTAAAAGCGTATTATCCGGTAGAATTTTATGCCTCGTTAATAAGATCTGTGGAAGGGGATAATGATGAATTGGGTATATACATATCTGAAGCACAAAATCAGGGAATCCATGTTTTACCACCCCATATAAATAATTCCTTCAATCATGTGGCAGCCATAGGAGATGAAATTAGATTAGGTTTCTTTTGTATCAAATGATTGTGACTGGAGATAGGAGAAGTTATTCAAAAAGAAAGACAAACAAATTGAATATATAAAAGTTTAGAAGACTTCATCAAAAGATGTGCAGCTATTGTAAATAAAAAATCTATAGAGTGACTTATTAAGTCATGAGCATTTGATGATTTTGGAGATCGTGGTGTTTTACTGGCTAACTGAGAGACTATCTTAGAATGGGCCAAAAAATCAAAAGATTCTTGATGATGATTGTTTGCTATGATGGAAATGAGCAACAAAATGACGCTCAAACCATGACCGACAACCACAATGATGGAAAGGTTGATGTTGGAATATGAGGTGTTCAAGGTATTTGTGTCAGGGAATCCTCTTGATTGATTGTACGCGTATATTAAAAGATATAATTTCATTTCACAATTTAAAGAAAAAGAAAATTTTTGAAATCTGATTATTATTTGATATATAAAAAATATTCAAAGAGCAAAGAAAAAATGATTTTTCGTTCAGATTGAAGACATATCTGGAAGTACCGAAATTTTTATTAGAGAAGTATTGGATTTCAAAAAATTTGATATTCTTATGATTACCTGATTTAAATGAAGATCAATAAGTATAGAAAAAATAGTAAAAATATCTCGTGATCAATTAGTAAAACAAGCAGGAAGTAAGTATGACCCAGAAATGAGTGTAGTAAAGGCAAAAGCATTGAGGCGTCCAACCGCACAAGATATAAGCGCAGAAGAAGATAAAACACTGACAACGACAACTCAAGAAGAAAAAGCAGTAATATTAGCGCAATCGCAAACAGTATTTGATTTACCTGATAGTGCAAAAAAAATTAACGATATTATAGATTTAACGCAAACGCATAAATGAGATCAAGAAATATATATAAACAACAAAAAAATATTGCTTAATGAAGAATGAATAGAAAAAATACGTACTTTACTTGCCAAATAACAGAAATGGATAAAAATATTGTCATCGCTAAACATATGATTGAAAAAGCAAAAAAGATAGCTTTGTTTGGTCACATGAGCCCAGATTGAGACTGTATAGGCGCCATGCTCGGTTTTGGAAGATTATTGGAGAAACAGAAAAAAAATATTAGCTATTTTGTGCCAAATAAGCCAAGTAAAATATTTAATTTTGTGAAAGGGATAAAAAAACTCAAAACCAATTTTGATTACAAACAGTATGATCTTTTGCTTTTTCTCGATTTTACATGACTTAATCGCATATGAATCATTGGGCAGGCTAAGCCACAATACTTTACAGACAAGTCTATTATAATATTTGATCATCATCCAGATGATAATTGACTAGCGCATGGCTTATTAGTAAAGGATGTTACCAGCATAAGTACTTGTGAAATATTATTTGAACATACGAATAAGTGGTGGCCACACTTGTATGATAAAGATGTTGCTACATATTTTTATTTAGGGATTACGTCTGATTCAGGCAATTTCCTTTTTGAAGAAGATCACGTAAGGACATTTGGGAATGCATTAAAATTACTTAAACTAGATGCTGATAAAGATTCAGTAGTAAATAATCTTATTCGTAAGAGATCATTAAATGCTATAAAGTTTCTTCAATTGCTCCTCAATAGGATAAAGGAGAAAGATTGATTGCTCTATACCTATTATGATGAGGATGAAATGAAAACATATAATGTTGATGCAGAAGAAGCTGCTTACGCACTACATATTATCCAGAATGTTGATGGACCAAAAATGTTTTTACTTATGAGAAAAATAGGTGACGTCATCAAAGGATCTTTAAGAGCAAAGAAAGCGGAAGGAGAAAATCGCACCCAATGAAAAATAGATTGTAATGCGATAGCAAAAGCCTTATGATGATGATGACATAGATTGGCAGCATGATTTGCTGTCCCGGTAAAAGGAAAGTTTGAACAGCAGATACAAGATATTATAAAATATATTAATAAAAATAGATTTTAAATTTTGTATCACAATAGGATGAAACAAAAGTACAATATCTTACTCCGTCTATTTAGACCAGTGCTTCACCTTGGTATAATTATTTTAGTATTCTATGTGATGTATAGAGTACGTCTTTTCACTGATTTGATACCAGGAATTCAGCTTAAGATACCTGTAATAAATTACCAAGAGAACATGGCATTTGGCATAATAGCAGCATTCGCATTTGTATGTATAGGTATTGTAAAAGATCTTTATGAGTTACACAAACCTATTCAAAGATATTTTCAAACATTTAGCAAAACTCGATTATATCGGATTATTGTTATTACTTTTATATGATATTTTGGACAAGGATTTGTTTTCTTTTTTTGAATATCAAGATTTATAATCGTATTAGGAGCTTTAGTCAGTTTTATAACATTATTTCTATTTGATCAGATACGAAATTATTTGGAAGCAAAAAGACATAGAGATGGAAACAACAAAATACTTATAGTAGGAAGTGATGCATTAGAAAGTTACAAAGCTATAGAAAAAATAAAAAGTGGATTTTCATTTAAAACAGAATTCGCTAGTCACAATGACATTAAAGATATAGATATTACAAAATATTTTATTGTGGTTGCAGTAGGAAGCTTTGAAAAAGAAGTTCTCCAGTGAATTTTCGAGAGAGTAAGATTTAGCGATAACACAAGATTTTATCATATCAGTGAAGGATTCTTTTTGGAAGATGTTGTTTATTCTCCAGAGAATATAGACAATATAATAGCATTAGAATACAAACACTCAAGGCTTGATGGACGATCTATTATACTCAAAAAAATATTTGATCTTATCTCAGCAGCATTCTTGATCATCATCACACTACCATTCATGGTTTTGATAGCAATTTTTATAAAAATAGATTCGCGTGGACCTATACTTTATAGATCAAAGAGAGTTGGAAAGCAGGGAGAGTTGTTTAGCTTCTTTAAGTTTCGTACGATGTACACCCACATGAGTGTGGGATATTGAGGAGAACAAGCAGATGCACTATATCAAAAATTAATTCAATCAGATGCAAATGTTAGACCAGGAGTATTACCAAAAATAGCAGATGATCCAAGAGTTACAAGATTAGGTAGGTTTTTAAGAAAAACATCATTGGATGAACTCCCACAATTATTTTGCGTGCTTCGATGAACGATGTCACTTGTCTGACCGAGACCCCATCTTCCGAGCGAAGTAAAAAATTATGAATTACGACAAAAGAGATTGTTATCTATCAAGCCAGGGATAACTTGATATGCACAAGTATTTGGAAGAGATAATTTAGACTTTGAAGAAGAAGCAAAACTGGATTTATATTACATTCAAAATCGATCCCTCTTCTTAGATGCATATATTATTCTAGCTACTTTTTGAGTAGTATTTAAAGGAAAATAACATACTAAACTACAATTTATCAATTAATTTATTACGGATTTCGAATTACGAATTTTAACATATTAATCAAAATGTATGTTTATATTGTAATCATATATATATGAAAATAGAAAAATTTGAAGATATACCTGTTTGGAAACTAGCATTAAAAATAACTAAATTAATCTATGATACTTCATCCACAGAAAAGTTTTCAAAAGACTACGGTCTAAAAGATCAAATAAGAAGAGCAGTAGTATCAATAAGTAGTAATATAGTTGAGTGATTCGAAAAAAACAATAATAATGAACTCGTAAGATATTTAAAAATTGCAAAATGAAGCTGTTGAGAAACAAGGAATCAAGTATATATTGCTCTAGTAGTCTGATATATCAACCAAAAAGATTTTGATGAAATTAATAATTTACTATTAGAAACATGAAAACAAATAGGATGATTCGTTAAATATTTAGAAGAATTAAAAAAGAACTTAACTACAAAAAAATCCGCAATTCGTAATTCGAAATAGTTTAATCATTTAATTGAATTAAAGTAAATGAATCTCGGTGAAGAAACAAAAAAAATCCAATCATTTATCAAGACACATCATGAGGTAAGTAAACTGAATGAAAAAGAAGTGTCAGATTTTTATATTCAATTAATTGATTGTATCGTAGACCATAATCATCTGTATTATATAGATAACAAGTCACTCATATCAGATAAAGAATACGATGAGTTATTTAGCTATCTTAAAAGAATAGAAGAGTATTTTCCACAACTCACTACTTCAAATAGCCCTACGCAGTGATTGATAGGTCAGATAAGCGAATGATTTACACAAGCACAACATGAGAATAAATTGCTTTCACTAGAAAACACCTACAATGCAAAGGATTTAGAAGAACGAGATGAAAGAATTTACAAAATACTTACAAAAAATAGTAAAGTAAAAAATCCTGATAAGGAAAATCTTGTTTGTGGGACGGGCATCATTCTCAGAAATCTGGATGGAAATTATATTTTTCAAAAAAGAGATAAGAATACAAAAAAATCGCCATGAAAAATATCATTATTCGGTTGATGAACTGAAGAAAACGAAACACATACATCTTGTGCAGTGAGAGAATTCAAAGAAGAACTAGGAGGAGTAATAGAAAAAAAAGAGTTAATAGAAATATGAAACTTTGAAAGTTATGTAACAAAAGAAAGGTATTTAAAAATATTTTACGCTTCGAATATAGATAGTAGAAAGCTTTCTATTCATGAATGAGAATCGATAGAAATTATGAGCTTAGACGAAGCAGAAAAGGATAAAGATGTTACCGATTTTACCAAAGAAGTACTTAAGTATTTTAAAGAAATTCAAGTAATTAAATATCACATAGAACCAAAGTTTGACGGACTGAGCGTAGAACTTATTTACAAGAAATGAGAATTCACACAAGCTATTACTCGTGGAGATGGATCAGTAGGAGAAGATGTAACAGAAAATGTAAAAACAATTAAAAACGTTCCTAGAAAATTAAAAGATCCGATTGATATTCATGTCAGATGAGAAATTCTCATGCCAAAGTCTGTCTGGAAAGAACTCAATAAAGAGAGAGAAGAAGAATGAGAAATTCCATTTGCCAATACGAGAAATGCTGCAGCTGGAAGCATTAAGCTCCTTGATCCTCAAGAGGTTAAGAAAAGAGGCTTAGTGTGCTACGTATATGATATTCTCAATGAAGAAGCAAATTTACCGGCATGAAAAAATCTATCTGATTTTTTTCCAGTATTTCCACGACACAAAGATCTGAATACAATTCAAGAAGTCATAAAACTTTGCGAAGACATAGAAACAAAAAGATATCTAGAACAGGAGAATATAGAGTTTGATGGATTAGTAATTAAAGTATCCTCTGTATTACAACGTGAATTTATTGGGGCTACAGACCACCATCCAAGATGGGCAGTAGCATATAAGTTTCCTGCACAGCTTGCCGCTACGCAAGTGCTTTCTGTCGATTTTCAAGTAGGAAGAACAGGAGTTATCACTCCCGTCGCAAATCTCGAACCCGTACAATTAAGTGGAGCGAAACTTCAAAGAGTCAGTCTTCATAATTTTGATTTTATTAGAGATAAAGATATTCATCTTTATGATTGGATTTGGTTGCAGAGGAGCGGGGAAGTGATTCCTTACATCGTAAGTGTTATTACTGATCGCAGAACAGGAAAAGAAATGGAAATCAATCCACCAGAAAATTGTCCTTCATGCAATGAACCAGTTACCCATAGTGATATTCATTACTACTGTACGAATCCTCATTGTCTCGCGAAGATAAAACAGCAAATCCAACATTTTGTAAGCAAGAATTGTATGGACATTCAAGGCATAGGAGAAAGCGTCGTTGATCTTTTAGTAGAAAATAAAATCGTAGAAAATATTGCAGATATTTACAAAATAAGCGAGACTAAAGTACAAATTCAATTATTAAAATTTCCCTGATTTGGAGATAAGAAGGTTGCTGAAATTGCCAAAGGAGTAGAGGAGTCTAAACATAAAGCCTTACGAAGACTCTTGAATGGATTATGAATTTCTCATGTAGGCAAGAAGATGGCCCAAGATATCGCTGAACAACTTAACAGTAAAGATTTTATAGAAGAATTGACGAACGAGGAGTTTTTATCCTCTATTTATGGTATAGGAGAAAAGAGCGTTGAAACCATTAAAAACTTCTTCCACGCAAAACACAATTTGGAACTTCTTCATAAGTTAGAATCTTACGGAGTAAATATGGATCCCAAAAAATATTCAGATCACCTCAAAGCAAGTGAAGCTAAAGCAAGCTTCTCTATAACGGGATCATTTGTCCTCCCAAGAGAAAAGATTTCAGAATTATTTCAACAGCAGGGTTACCTCTTCCATGAAAATCCTATCAAGACGACAGATTTTATACTTATCGGAGAAAAAGCAGGAAGCAAGAAGAATAAGGCACAAGATCTATGAATCACGATATATGAATGATGGGAGAATATAATTAAACAATTCCCATTTCTAAAAAGTTTATCCAATGAATTACCAAAACAGAAGATACAAAGTCTTTTTTAAATTCTGAATCTAATTTATGTTGAGTAAAATCACCTTTGCCTTTCTCAAAGCAGTCAAAGAAAATAATAATCTAGACTGGATGAATAAAAATAGAGATCTTTATCATATGGAAAGAGATAATTTTTTATGATTTTCGAAAGAACTTATAGAAAAAATAAGTAAAATGGATAAGAGCATCTGAGAGCTTCAAGTAAAAAATGCTACCTTCCGTTTCAACAAAGATATTCGTTTCAGTAAAGATAAATCTCCCTACAAAACAAACTTTTGAGTGATCATTCGTGAAGATGGAAAACGTGGTATCGGAGCAGGATATTACATACATATAGAGCCAGGGAAGTCTTTTATTGGAGGTTGAATATATCTTCCACCAGGCCCTGTTTTACAAAGACTAAGAATGTATATTGCAAAAAATTATAAACAACTAGAAAAAATTATTGCCAATCCAACATTTAGAAAAACATTTGGTTGTCTTATCTGAGAAGAACTTAAAAAAATCCCTAGATGATTTGATAGCAATCATAAAGCAGGGAAACTCCTGAAAATGAAATCACGATTTGTAAAACATGATATCTCAAACAAAGTGGTACTAGAAAAAAACTTTGTAGAGCATTGTCTTTCAATAGCAAAAATACAAAAACCGCTTAACGATTTTCTTAATAAGTGAGTATTTTATACTCCTACAAAGTAATTATTTAGAAAGAAATTCTTCTATCAACTTTTCTATATCATTGATTTTAGAATCAATCGTATTTTTTTCTTCTTTTTTGAAAGGAGTAAGAACATAGTCAGCAACTTGATCTTGATTGCTTGGTCTATTGATACCAATCCTCAATCTTCGGAAATTCGGAGTATCTAATCATGCTATAATGTCTTTTAGTCAATTATGTCATCCACTACTTCATCAGAGTTTAAGCTGAATTTTACTCATAGGAAAATCTATATCATCATGAATCACTAGGATATCTTTAGCTTCGATTTTATAAAAATGGGCCGCCATAGTTACAGCTCATCATGAACGATTCATAAATTCCATCGGCCTTAAAAAAACTACTTTCTGACCATCAATACTACTTTCTAATACATCTCCACGCATTTTTCAATATTTTCGTCCTTCAATATTTTTACGTTTAAGAAAATCATCCACAATCATAAATCAGATATTGTGTCTTGTTTTTTCATACTCTTTCCCTGGATTTCAAAGTCACACTATTAGCTTCATAATAAGATGAGTTTAAAATTTTAAATTATAAATTGTAGTTTACCAACCAAATAAGTTCGATATGCAATGAGGAATTATGTAGTTGGTAAATATATATTCTTCAATCAAAATTGAATATAATTTTGAAGGAGAATATATAAATTTAAAATTATTTCTAGTCCGGTTTATCTTGCATTTCATAAAATTCTATAATATCTGATATTTCTATTTTTTTACCGGTAATAACCTTGAGCCCACATTCATCTCCTTCACCAACTTCTTTGACGGTATCTTTATTTTTATGAAGAGAAACCACATGTCCAGTACAAATAATGTCTTCACCTCTCATAACGCTAAATTTAGGCTTACCATGAAGTTTTCCAAAGATAACTTTTCCTCAAATCGTCATATCTTTATTTTTTGTAAAGAATATTCCAAGCACTTCCAGTTTTGCAAACATCACTTCATGTTGTTCGATTTCAACCATTCCAAGAAGGAGTTTATTAAGATAATCTACGAGTTCATAGATAATATCAAAATTTTTCATTTCTATTTTCATAGAGTCAGCTTTTTTCTTGAGCATGGCATTCATAGAGATATTGAATCCTAAGAGTAATGCTCCTGATGCTTGTGCAAGGGAAAGATCAGAATCAGAAAAATGACCTACATTTGCCTGAATAACTCTCATAGTAACATTTTTTGGCAAAACTATAGCATTAACCGCTTGTTTAAGGGCTTCTAAGCTACTTGATCAGTCAGATTTCAATATAAGTTTTAACTCTGCTCCAAAAGCACCTGCTTGTACCTGAGAAATAAATTGTTTTACGATTGAATCCCCAGCATTTTTATCAACCTGTTCTTGAATAAGAGATATTTTTTCTTGTGCTTCTTTTTCATTTTTTACAACCTCTACAATACGTCCTGGCTCTGGTAAATCAGTAATACCAAGGAGCTGTATGGGCTCTCATCATGTAGCTGAAGTAATACTTTGTCATTTCCAGTTTTGCATCCTTCTAATCTTTCCTGTAGTATTATATGCAACAATTGTATCTCATATTTTAAGTGTTCCTGTCATCACAATAATCGTAGAAACAACTCCTTGTTTAGGGTCTTTGTGTGCATCTACAATAACTCAAACTGCAGATCTATTAGGATTATATTTAAGATCAAGCATTTCCGTCTGTAAAAGAACGGTCTCAAGAAGTTCAGGAATCCCTTGTCCTGTTTTTGATGAAATACCAATCATAGGAGTATCGCCTCACCAATCTTCTGGAGTAAGTCCATATTTTGCAAGATCTTGTTTAATGTGTTCAATATTTTTACCCGGCTTATCTATTTTAGTAATAGCAATAATAATAGGCACTCCAGATTCTTTTGCATGTCAGATAGATTCAATAGTTTGTGGCATCACACTATCATCTGCTGCTACCACTATAATCGCTATATTTGTAAGTTTAGCTCATCTTGCTCTCAAACTTGTAAACAATTCATGTCCTGGTGTATCAATGAAACATATTTTTTTCCCATCATATTCTACAACAGAGGCTCAAATAGACTGAGTAATTCCTCCTGCTTCGCCTTCGGCGATGACCGTCTTTCTAAGATAATCAAGCAAAGACGTCTTTCCGTGATCTACGTGCCCCATTACCGTAACAATAGGGGGTCTTGGTAACAAACATTCTGCACCTTTATCCATATCAAGGATTGCTTGCAAATCTCAACTCATAAAGGTTTGAACATCTACCTTATTGTCATTTTTTTTCACTACAATACTAAACTCTGATGCAATCAATGCCGCAGTATCAAAATCTAGAGAAGCAGTAATAGAAGTCATGATTTTATTTTGAATTAACTTTTTCATAAGCTCTGGCAAGGGTACTCACATTTTTTCAGAAAATTCCTTTACGGTGATTTTATCATTAATATATATCTCAATTTTTTTGACAAGATTTGCCGAAGTAGTAGCAATTTTTTGTACTTTTGGTGCTTGAGGAACAACAGGTTTAGATTGTTGAAACGCTGGTTTGTTAAATGGTCTATGTGCTTGATTGTTTCAGTATTGAGGCTTAGATCATTGATATCCCGTTCTTACAGGAAATTGCTTACCTCAATGCTGAGGGGCAGTATTTCTTGGTCTAATAGTTGGGGCGCTTGTAGGTCTTATACTAGGCCTAGCAATTGGAGTTCCTGGTCTAACAGAAGCCCTGATATTTGTTTTTCATACAAATGAATCATCTCTTCTTCCTACTATGCTTGGTGTTGTAGATTCTACTTTGTCAAAAGACATAGGGCTACGTCTAGGCTTTTCAAGAACTATGCTTTCTTGTTGTTCTTCTTCAATACGCTTTTCTTCTTCTTTTTGTTTTATAGTTTTGTCTTCTTTTTTAAATCCTAATCATGATAAAAATCATCCTCATCACCCGAGAAGCTCATCTGATTTTAACACTTTTGCATTACTATCTTTTTCTACAAGTTTTTTTTCTTCTTTTATTTTTGAAGAAACCTTGACTTGTGGTTTTATGGCTGCTTTGGGAGTTGTTTTTTGTGGCGCTTGTGCTGGGATTTTTGCCGTAACTTTTTTTGTTGTAAGTTTCACTGGTGTCTTAGGCATACATTGAAAAATAACGTAAAAATATGCAGAAGATAGTACAAATATATACCCGAATATCAAGTGGAAACGCTTAATAAAAATCCATTCAAATAGAAATTTTACATTACTCGAAGAAACGCACCAGAATTTGTTTACAAATTTCTCTTCGAAGAATCTATATATAATATTTTCCTTAAAGTTTATCCGGAGAGAAATTTGCTTTTTTTAGTGGTTCTGGGTATAATTATATAAGATACAAATGCATTTAATACTAATTACAATAATTATGTTTATGTCTCATAAACTAGAATCAAACGCCATTTCTATAAGAAATATGATTTTCTTGTTTTTTACAATAGTTTTATGATTTGCATCAGTAATCACTCTTGCACAAATAAGTATTCCTTCGACAATAGATAATGCTTGGCAGACCATATGAAGAGTAACAATCACTAGCGATGGAACTGATAGTGGGAATACTTTATGGGATTTTAATTATGATAATAATGGCAAGACATTTATTGAAACATCTACTTTAAGCGCACAAACAAACTTCTCTGGGAAATTACTTTGAATAGATAGTAATGGAGACCTTATCTATGTATACAGCAATGATCTTCTCCTCTCATGAGCAAGCTGATGAGGAGGAATGGTTGGAGATAGGTATTGGACATGATCATGAAACGACATATGGGATATCCTTAGATGAAATGTGGGAATTTGAACCGATACCATGAGCGGGAAAGTACATATAGTTAATTCAGCAGCGACGGAGCTCTATTTAGAAGAAGCAAATCCAATTTATGCAGCAAATATTAATCTTAAAAATACGATAAATACTCGAATGGTATGATGATTTTCAGATAGGTTTTATATTGGAAACGATAGTGTAGCATTTTTTAACATTATAACATGAGGAGACGTAGGTATTGGGACCATAAACCCAAAGTCCAATCTTCAAGTAGTGGGAAATTTTATAGCAGGATCTTATAGCAATACCCTAATAGGAACTACTACTTTCATCGGATGATGAAGTGGGAACACAATAGATGGTACATCCTCTAACGGTATAATATGATGAGACAATAACAGAATATTACAAACCTATTGAGAAACAGACTATAACACGATAAATTGATGAAACTGAAACACGATAGATGCAACGAACAATTCTTCCATAGCATGATGATCTGGAAATAGTATATTTTTCGCCGAATTTTCTTTCATTGCATGATGACATTGAAACACGATAGATAGTTGAGCTTTTTATAGTTTCGTAGGAGGAAAAAATGCAAAAGCATTGCATTCATCTAGTTTCGTACGAAACGGTGATTTAATAAAAAACTTCTCTACAACAAAAAACAGTACCTTTATTATTAATGCACTCAATGGCGTAGGTATTAGAACTGAAAATCCTCAGTGAGATCTTGATATATGAGGCAATTGAACGGTAGTTTTTGAACCACAAGAAGCTAATCCTCAAGGAGTTGGATGAGCTTCACCTCCATGTACGACTACTGGATCTGTGGTCTTTACCAAAAAAAATAATAAACTTTGCTATTGTGATGGGGCATATCGGGAATATATAGACAGCAATTCTTCTTGTGAATTCTAAATAACATATAAGATAATCCCTCTCCAATAGAGAGGGATTATTGTTCTTATAATTTTTTGTTGAAATGCTAGTAGTTTTTAGTATTATAACACTCATCAATTTTTTCTTATTGCACAACAATTTTTAAAGAAATCTTATTTTATATATTTACGTTTATAATGGAAAAACAGGTAAAAAAATGAACTCACGCAAATTACGGAATTCAGCTTACAATCACCGACAAAGAGTTTGAAGATGCTAAGCTTATGATGCTCAAAGAATTTCAAAAAGACTATGAAGCTCCAGGATTTAGGAAGGGAGCAGCTCCATTGGATATGGTGGAAAAAAATATTAAACCAGAGTATGTTTCTACTTGAGCATATGAAAAATTAATCAATAAGGGACTTCAAGAAATACTCAAAGAACAACCAGATATAAAACTTATCGGAGAACCGTACGACCTTAAACAAGAAAAAAAAGAGGGGAATACGATAATAGATATGAAGCTTGATATCTTTCCAGAAGTTGAAGTAGTTGATAATAATCGAGAAAAACAATCCGTAACACCGATTGATAATACGGCTACAAAAGAAGAAATTGAAGGAACCTTAATGAATATCAAAAAACAATATGCTGATTACGAAGACGTTGAGACTATTCAACTTGATACTATCTCAAAGATCGCACTTGAATATCTCGACAAAGAAGGAAAGATAATTAACACAGGACACACATATATCGGAGAACAAGAATTTGCGGAAGATCCATTTTTTCCTAAAACTTTTGTGAACAAGAAAAGAGATGAAATCATAGAGTTTAATCATGATGAAAAAAAACTTCCTGCGGTATTTCACAATAAAAAAAGTGACACAAAAGCAGAAAAAATCAAGCTTACTGTAAAAGATATTAAAAAGATAGTACTTCCAGAAATGGACGCTGAGATGCTCAAAAAACTCTTATGAGAGGATACAAAATTCAAAAATGAAGATGATCTTATCGAGCATATAAAAGAATCTATCGAACATCAAAAATATGATCAGGAACTTATCAAAAAAATAGAGGAAGTATTACAAAATTTAAGAAACAAATCTATGAAAGTAATGATTCCACAAACATTAGTTAATGAAGAACTTAAGACAAGAATACAAAGCCTGGAGAAGAAACTATGAGGAAAAGAAAAGATGGATGAATATTTCAAAAAAATGGGAGACGAAAAAGCAAAATCATTTTTTGAAGACATTATAAAAGCAGCAGAAGAAAGTTTAGAAAAATTCTTTATTTTACAAAAATTCACACAATTGCTTAAACTAGATATAGACTGGAATCAAGCTGAACATATGGCAGTAGAACAGAAAATATATGATAAATTGGTGAAGAACGATGGAACTGAAAAAAACACAAAAAAACCGCATGGACACTAATAAAAATTAACTAACAACTAAAAGTGAACAATTAATAATGATGGTATCTTTTTATTTTGTCCTCCTTTTTTAAAGGAGGGGAGGTGCGAAGCACAGGAGGATTTATCTTAAATTAATTTCATGCTAAAATTCTTCCGAGATCTAATTATTTATCCTTTTGATTCTCACAAAGAAACAAATAAATTTGCTGGATTCCTCAAAATGACCTTCAAGGAATATCCTGCATTCCTCTGGGTAAAACCGAGCTTAAAAAAGGTCCTTGTATTTCCGTTTATCATGCTCTATTGTATTTTCAAAGGAAAGGCACCAATAGACAAGAGGTAGTATGTATTTTTATTACTTTAATTAAGATAATGACAGAAGAAATTTTGGAATTATCTAAAATTCTTTGGGACTATCACCATCTCAATCATATATTAGAAAAAAGCGATATCATTATGGTGCTTTGATCGCAAGACATAAGAGTTGCCAAGAGATGAGTCGAATTATACAAACAATGATTAGCTGATAAAATACTTTTTTCTTGATGAATAGGGAGACTCACACAAGCAGATAAAAAATTTCAATGAACAACAGAAGCTGATAGGTTTGCAGAAATAGCAATTGAAAGCTGAATCCCAAAGGAAAAAATCATCATAGAAAACAAGTCTACCAATACATGAGAGAATATAATTTTTTCTGCTGCTCTCATAAAAGATTTGGGGATTACAAGCATTATCATAGTTCAGAAACCTTATATGGAAAGAAGGACATTCGCAACGTTTTCGAAACAACGGCCTTGAGCCAAGGTTGAATTTTATATAGCATCACCGCAAGTATCATTCAAGAAATATCCTAATGAGAATATATCGCTAGAAACATTAATAAATATGATGGTATGAGATATGCAAAGAATAATAGAATACCCAGCCAAATGATTTCAAATCTATCAAGAAATTCCTGAGAATGTTATGATAGCATATAATAAATTAATAGCGTTCTGATTCACGAAAAATTTAGCGAAATAAGAGCAATTAAATAAAAAAATCTCAACATACGTTGAGATTTTTTCTTATTAATCAATTTTATTAATCAGCCTCTGTTTCTGAATAATGTTCTTCGAGGTATTTTCTAGATTTTTTAAGGATTATTTTTACCTTGTCCGAATCGGCGAGATCAGATTTTGATATAGTTATTTTTGTGCTTATATAGCGATTATATCCATATTCCTTAAGCTTCTTAAGAAATGTAGGTAGTTTCAAAACTCAGTCTCCAGGTAAGATATGGTCCTCTCAAACTCTACTTTTATCAGAAAAATAAATAACAGAAAGGTAAGGAAGGAAATCTTTTATTTTTCTTAAAAAATCATTTTCAAAAGAGTCAGAATCAAGATTAGAGATATCCAGTCAAATATAACAAAGATATTTTTTTACAATTTCTACCATATTGCTAAAACGATATTTTGGGATCGGTAAAGCGAAAAGACTTGAATCTTCTGGATTAATAATAGAAAAATGGATATTTTTATTTTCTTTTCTTCGTTTCAATATATTGTCAGAGATAAATGCAAACGCCTTGAAGTTAAAAAACTTAGGAGCATTTATACTTATTGTATCTGCACCAAGAGCATAACACAAATCTATAGCCCTATTGATTTCTTTGTCATTAAGGTTATCTGAAGTCTGGATAATTCTAATAGGAAGTTCATATTTATCAGAAAGTTTTTTTACATAGTCTATTTTTCGAGAATCAAAGTTTTTCCATATTGCTAAATCTATCCCATCATATCATGCTTCTTTACAAAGCTCGAATACAAGGTCTAATCAATATCCAGAAAGAGAATCCGTACTAAATAAGCAGTTAGCAAGCTTAGATCCTCCTTTGATGTTTTCAGAAGATTTTTGGTCCTCCATATCAAAAAAGAAGTCCTTTTTAATAGACGACAATTGTGATACTTCCATTGTTTTTTCTTTTTTGTTTATCATGCTTTGTTGATATAAACAAGTAAATTATATCTAATTATACTGTTTTTAGAAGATTTTGCAAATTTTTTGAACAACTTTTTAGAGAGAATAAAAGCTACTTTTTGATGCTTAATGTAAATAAAAATGCCTTGTGATCAGACCCTGGCATAGTAAGGGCATTAAATTGAGGCACATTCAATCCAAAACTAGCCCAAAGATGGTCAATATGAGCAAAAAATAGAGGTAATATGTTGAGTCTTCGAGTAAAAAGAAAAGGTATGCGTTTATCTACATTCAAAAGTTCCCCAGAAAATGCGCTAGACAATGTTTCATAATATGAAGACCAGGGAGTTATATTAAAATCACCTATTACAACAATATTGTCATGTTTTTGTATATTTTCGTGATTTTTAAAGTCCTTTACAAGGGTGACGATTTGATCGTTTCTCATAATATAATGATTGTAGCTATTAGGAGAACTTGTATGCACAAGATAGAAGTATATCTCTTGGTTTTGATAGAAAATTGAAAAATATCCATATCTTCGCATTCATTGAGGGAAATCATTCGCTTTATTACTAAGTGGATATTTGCTAAATACGACATTCCCTATAAATTTTTTGGATCGACTAACGTTATTGATATAAGGATATTGTTTTTGTAAAAATTCTTTGAGATGACTATAATGATGGTCAGCAAATTCAACAAACATAATAATATCTGGATCTGCATTAGAAATAGTTTTTTTTATTTCATCATACTGGATATTGTTTTTATGGATATTCGCAAATAATATTTTAAGATCGCCAGTCGAGCTATTCGATATGTTAAACTGTTTTCCTGTAGTACTATCTATTTTCGGAATATAGAAGGTATTAAACTGTTTACTATACCAAAAGAACAAAAAACAAAATACAAAAAATGAGGCTCATCGAAAATAGCGATGGACGGGGATAGGATAGTCTGGCTTTATCTTTTTTCTAAGATGAACAAAACTTATGATGACGAATACCGCACTAATAGCAGCCAAATAAGGCAAAAAACTAACAAGTAATTCAGTTATATAGTATCCAGGAAAAAATAGAGGGAAGACCAATAGAAGTACGAGAACAAATATTAACGTAATCATTGTGGATATAACAAATTAAACTCCAGAAGTTTAAAGTATTATCATATAAATGCAAGAATTTTATTGATTACAAAAAACAAATCGCTACCAATGGGTATCATTCTAGTAAATTTATTCATAGTGACAAAAATATGAAGTTCCACATATTAACCTTCGGATGCCAGATGAATTATGCAGATAGCGCGAGAATTAAAGCAGTATTAAGTAATTGCTGATTTTTCTATACAGAAAACATCAAAGATGCCGATGTGGTAATATTTGATACCTGTTCCGTAAAGCAA
The DNA here is from genome assembly GCA_026397475.1 of candidate division SR1 bacterium. Taxonomy (GTDB): domain Bacteria; phylum Patescibacteriota; class Gracilibacteria; order Absconditabacterales; family Absconditicoccaceae; genus CAJBLF01. The sequence goes on from JAPLUT010000002.1 coordinate 38,160, forward strand.
AAATCAGAAGATAAAATCACAGGGAAACTTAAATCAATCAGGCCAGATCAGAAAGTACGAATTACTTGATGTATGATCCAACATAATATGAGAAGCGGAAAGCTTAAAACATGAAAATCGGCATTTAATGTAGGAAATTTTATGGGAACTATAAAAACAAAAAATCCTCAAGTAATTGGTCTGACTACAGACGAAATAAATTTGATGAAAGATGCAGATAAATCTTCTGAAATAATAGGCGTGAACAATGCATTTAACCCAGTATTTCATAGCCTTACCCAAAAATGGAAAAATATAGAACTTATACGAAGAATAGATGACACATGATTTCTTCCTTTGATACTTAAAAAATTAGGATACAGATTCTCTTACGATAGAGAGCTCATCAACGAATACGAAAAGATTATTCCTGAAAATATTGAAACTTCAATGAATACTCATAAAAAGACAGTATATATCCCAATATCTACATGATGTAATCAGTTCTGCGCATATTGCATTGTACCTTATGCAAGAGGATTAGAAAAACACTTTCCCGTAGAACAAATAATAAATGAAGCAAAAACACATCTCAAAAATGGAGCAAAAGAAATAGTTTTGCTAGGCCAAATCGTAAACAAACACCCCGAATTTGTTAATATTTTAAAAAAAATTTTGAAGCTAAAGGGACTTAAACGACTAAGATATACTTCACCTTATCCTACGTATTATAGCAAAGAGCTTCTTTCATTACACGAAAATGAGCCCAAGCTTTGTCCTCATATCCATATCCCATTACAATCAGGATCAGATAGTATTCTAAAAAAAATGTTTAGAGGATACACGGTTAAAGAAGCCAAAAAATTCCTTTCTCATATCAAAAAAATCAAAAGGAAAATTAGTATTACGACAGATATCATAGTTGGATTCCCCGATGAGACGGAAGATGATTTTCAGCAAAGCTTAGATTTGATAAAATATGGAAAATTTGATATGGTATATATCGGAATTTATTCTCCTAGGCCAGGAACTTTGGGAGCAAAGAACTATTCTGACAACATTTCATCTGAGACCAAACGAGAGAGGTGGGATAGACTCAACAAGCTCTTGATTACCATCTCACGCAAAAATAATGAAAAAGAGATTTGAACGACAAAAGAAATGTTGATAAATAAGCTAAATAAATGAATAATCGAAGGATATACAGAAAATATGAAGCAAATAATAATTGAAAATTTAAAAGCAAAAAAGGCAAATTCGAAAATTAAAGTAGGGGACTTTATGAAGGTTAAAATAACGAAGGCAATACCATTCAAAATGTATGGAGAAATGATATAATGAACTGAAAATAAGAGACATTACCTAAACTGAATTTCCCTTGAATATCCAAAGGGAATAAATATCAATTTGCGAACATTCTAAGGAATATCTTTTTGTTATTATTCTTAATTCTTAATTTATATTATGCAATATCCAAAACACGTAGCTATAATACCTGATGGGAATAGGACACGAGCCAAGGCAAATGACAAAACAGTCGCTGAATCCTACATGATATCATATGAGAAAGCAGTGGAATTAATCATACATACATTTACTCATACTGATGTCGAAGTATTCACTCTTCGAGGTCTTAGCACAGAAAATGCAAAGAAAAGACCAAAAGAGGAGTTTGATTTCCTTATGACGATGTATAAGATTGTAGAAGAAGATCTTGATGAATTCATGAAAGAGCATAAAATCAATTTCAAGGCTATATGAGATCTTTCAGGAATTACAGAAGATTTTAAAGATTATTTGCTAGCCAAAGAAGAAAGAAATACTTATGATACAAATAGATATTTTGTTTTTGCAATCAATTATTGAGGAAGAGATGAAATTGTTAGATGAATCCAAAAACTAGCAAAAGAAAAAAAAGATTTAACATGAGTTACTGAAGAAGACATAAGCAAAAACCTAGATCTTTGAGGCCTTCCTCCTATTGAACTTGTGATAAGAACAAAATGAGATCAGGCACAAAGGACATCAGGATTTATGTCACGATGGATAGGCTATGCAGAACTATATTTTACCAACAAAAAATGCCCAGAATTCGACGTAGAACAGTATAAAAAAGCATTAACCTGGTTCAATGAAATGGCAGACTTACGTAACTATGGAAAATAGATTAAAAGACTAAAAAATTATGAGAATTAAAAAATTATGTTTGCTCGTAAATTTAAGTAACAAACCTTTTAATCTTATCAATCTTTTAATATTTTAATCATCCAGTATTATGAAAATTACTATAGAAACAGCTAAACTCTTAGAAGTCATAGATCTTGGATTGAGATTTGTATCTAAAAATGCAACCTTACCTATTTTACAAAATTTCTATTTCAAGGCGGCTATCGATGGATTATTGTTGAGGGCTACGGATATGGAAAAATATATTGAGATAGAAATCCCATGTAAAATAATTATGGAAGGTGCAATTACTGTAAATGCAAGAATGTTTTCTGATATCATCAAAAGTATAGAAGAAAAGGAAGTAGAAATCAGCGTAGATCAGAAATCACAAGTTATGACAATCAAGTCAGCAAAAGATAATTTTGATATTAATGGTATCGCAGCAAATGAATATGTCGCATTGCCAGAAGTCCCAAATGAAAACACGCTTTCTGTAGAGACACAATTATTCGCAGAAGGAATATCAAAAGTGGAATATGCAGTTACAGAAAAAAATTTCAGTCCTGTTTTGACGTGAGTATTATTAAAAGCTAAAGAAGATAGTTTGATTTTCGTAGGTACAGATTCTTTTAGATTATCAGAATTTAAAGCCGCCTCTGGGATTAAAGAAAGTGATTTTGCTTTGATTGTACCTAAGGTAACTATGACTGATATTCAAAAAATATCTGAATATGCAATCGCTAATGAATCAGAAACATTAACAATCAAATATTCAGAAAATCTTATTGCATTCCAAGTACAAGTAAAAGATATGAAAATATTAGCAACATCACTCCTTATTCAAGGAAATTTTCCTGAATACGATAGAGAAGAAATTATGCCAAGAACATTCAACACTAAAATATTAGTAGATAAAAATCTTTGCGAAAAAGCTATCAGAAAAATAGGTATCCTTACAAGAGATATCAATAATTACATTCAGATAGAGACGAATAAAGATAGCATTATCATTTCTTCAGGAAAAACTGATAAGGGAGCAGGTACTACAAATATCCCAGCCATCATAGAATGACCTTCGCTTAGTTTCTGAATAAATGGGAAATACATTACAGATTTTATAAAAATTATCAAAGGTGACGAATTAACATTCAATGTTATTGATAATCAAAAGCCGCTTATTCTTATGGATAAAGACGACGCTTCTTATAGATATGTGGTAAGACCACTTATAAATTCTTAGATAGTTAATGGATAATGAATAGTGAATAATGAATAATGTCGGAAATATATTTATTAATAAAAAAAATACCATCATTTTTCATTATTAATTTTTAATTTTTCATTATTTTTTTATCTATGGATAAAAAAAGTTGATTCAGCTTCCTCGAAATTCTCATCGTCATGATGATTGTTGGTATTTTATTCGTAGCATTTAGATCTTCTTTTCAAATAAAAAATAAGGATACATTATATGGTCAAGCATGCATAGAAACAATATATGGACAAGTTAACAATTTTTTGCATGCAGGACTAAGTAGCAAATCAATATCTAGTTGAAGTATAGTAATTTTTCCAGATCAATACATCATAAGCTTTGTTCCAGATCAACAACGCATAGAATTGCTTTATCAAGAACAGGGGAGTATATATATATATAGTAGTATAGAAATAACAGGAAATATAAGCAGCAATTATTGTACTAGCAATGGTTATACCATAGAATTAAGTTGAGATACCTATGAACTCCATATCAACAAAGGACTTCAAGAAAATCAAGCTATGCAATTTTTCTATATCAGTGGGACAAATGTAATAAGTACAGGATGAACTATTTTCTTACAATGTGATACTCAGTGAACGTGATGTAAAACAATGGCACGTTTTGAAAGTGATACAAGAACCATACAATTAAAAAAATATATGTGTTTAAGTTTTAGCGGAACTGATTGTCTTGAGTGGGACAATTAATATTTTATTTGTAGACTCGAAATGCAAAATAGCATATGAAAAATAAAGAGATTCCTTAAGCCAATATCCTACACTAAATGATGGTGGTGGGGATTGTTTTTTACTGATATTTTTGATGGATTTCAAAGCATCTTTACGATACAAATAGGGGCATATATCGTAGCTGCGATAGAAAGGAAAGATATATATAGCATCAAATTTTGGTGTATTATGCTAGCAATAATCTTCATCTTTTCTTATGTTATGAGACGAGTGTCTGAAATGACAATGGAAATGTCAAAAGGATTGTGCGAGATAGAATTCAGAAAAGAATATTTCAAGCAATATCTCAATCTTGATAATACCAAAACAGAAAAAATATGAACAGGGAAAATGCAAAATATTATTTTTGAAGGAATTCGCAACCGGATAGCAATATTGCTTTTCGTTTTTCCAGAAACCATCGTAAGTATTTGATCAACAATATACGCATTTATTCTTATTGCAAATAAAGTTCCTAATCAAAAATATTTTGTATGATTTTTACTATTATTCATAATAGCAGCTGGTCTTATGCGAGTATGACTAGGTCTAATGAGGAAAACAAGAAAGAAATGAAAAGAAATATCATTAGAGATCGCTCGTAGAGATATCAAGATTATAATGTCAAAGTTTGAAATATTGCAAAACAATAAGCTCTGAGAAGAGATAGAGAAACAAGCAGTTTCAGTAAAGAAATTTATTAAAATACGACAAAATGGGAATACTATAAAACTTTTGCGGCAAACAAGTTCAAGTATGATTATAGATTGAATTCAGTTATCAATATATGTAGTTGTCGGAATAGGCATAATAACAGGAAACTATACTTTTGCATATTTAATGTTACTTCTCCAGTTGCTCAATACTATTAGCAAATATCTCTGGGTCATAAGAAAACAACTCAAAGAATATTACTTAGGAATCACGCATGTAGAAAAACTTAGAGAAACATTTGAATCAATACCGCAGATGAAAATTAGCAAAAATGAAAAAAACTTTATATATAAAACAGGCGATATCGAAATAAAAAATATCTCTTTCGCTTATGATGCACTACCTATTTTCAAAGACCTAAATTTAGTTTTACAATGATGAACAAAAACTGCTTTTGTAGGAGAATCAGGATGAGGAAAAACCACTTTAATAAAATTATTAGCATGATATATCAAAGCAGATAATGGAGAAATAATTATTGACGGACAAAAAATATCCAAAATAAAACTAACAGACTATTACAAACATATTGGATATCTTTCACAGGAACCCTCAGTATTCGATGGGACTATTCATGAAAATCTCGTCTATGCTTTAGACAAAGAACCAGATAAAAAAGATTTGGAAAAGGCAGTAAATGACGCAAAATGTGAATTCATCCGAGAGTTCGCTGATTGATTAGAAACAGAAATAGGGGAAAGAGGAGTCAGATTAAGCTGATGACAAAAGCAAAGACTCGCCATCGCCAAAATTATGCTTAAAAATCCAAACATCATATTTCTCGACGAACCAACTTCGGCACTTGATAGTTTCAACGAAGAGCTTATAAATATTGCATTACACAATCTTTTCAAATGAAAAACAGTTATCGTAGTAGCGCATAGATTGCAAACAGTAAAAACCGCAAACAGAATCCTACTGATAGAACAATGAAGAATATTAGAAGAAGGAACTCACGCTCAACTAGTAAAAAAGAACGGAAAATATAAAAAGATGCTAGATCTGCAAAGTTGATTTTAATAACAATACACAAACGATGAAAATATACATAACAGCCTCATTCAAAGACGGGAACAACAAAGACGAGATTGAACAGTTGTGTGGAATAGTCAGAAGATCTTGATTTGAGGAGTATTGTTTTGTTCGTGATGAAAAAGACTTTGTTAACGAGCATGAGATGATGCAAAGAGCAAAAGAAGAAATAGAAAAATGTGATGCCTTATTAATTAAATACGATGGACCAACACACGGTCGCATGATAGAACTTTGAATAGCTTATGCAATGAATAAAAAAACAATACTCATTACAAAAAAATGAACCCCCATTAAGGATACTGTAAGAGGAGTCATAGATAGTAGTATTGAATATGAAGAACTTGAAGATAGTATTGAACCCATGTCGAAATTATTAATACATTGGAAAAAACAATAGAATTTTTCACCCCATTCTCTATATACAGGATATGCTCGAAAATTCTTCATTTCCTCTAGCAAATACCCTGGATGATCAACAACATCTGATCTTCTACAAAATCATGAATTACGAGGTCCCACGTCATTCTAGTTATTTTCTATTTGAGAAGAAATGATGGAAAAAGCAGGAAAATATTCTCAGAGGGCAAGAATTTCCTCCAGATGAAGGGAAGTACAGCTGGGACAAAAAAACCCCCTATATGGACGATTTTATAGTGTATATTAAGAAATTCAGCCGATTATATAGGTCAATACCGTTTATTCAGTCAATATATCTCTGCAATTCCATTACATTCAATGCTTTACACCAAGACTCTGATATAGATATTTTTATTGTCACCAAAAAATGAGCATTACGACGTGCGAGATTTTGGAGCGCAATATTATTTTTTTTCTTTGGGCTCAAGAGAGGAGCAGTGCGAGGAAAAAAGAAAAAATTCTGCCTGAGCTTCTATGTAACTCATACTCATCAAAATTTGTATAATATTATGCTTCCACAAAATGATATCTACTTTATGTATTGGTTAGCACATTTAGTACCATTATACCAAGAAACACCAGAAAATATTTACAAACAGAATAAATGGCTAGAAAGCGCATTACCAAACTTCCCAGGAAGGCATTGTATCAATATTTGACTCAATCCAACATCAGGTACCACTCAATTCAAAAAAACAGCTGAATTTATCTTTGGCGGAATCATTTGAAAAGGAATTGATCTCCTAATAAAACTAGTTCGATTACCTATAGTTATCTATAAAACTAAACGCTTAAAAGATAAAGGTTGGGGCATTGTAGCAAACAACAATATGCTAAAATTCCATATGGATATAAGGAAAAAAATACATTTATTGTATATAATGTATAAGAAAAAAATGGGAAAATAAATTACCTCACCCCGACCTTCGGTCGACCCTCTCCATTTCATGGAAGAGGGTTTTTTTATTCCCCTCTCTACGAAGTGGAGAGGGGATTAGGCGTGAGGTAACCTAATAAATCAGATAGCTAACGATACGTTAGCAATAGACATTTTCAGAAAAAATTAACTGATAACCATTGTATATCACAATAGATAAATATGGGTTTGTTTTTTATAGAAGTATGAATACATCAATGATGAACAAATTGTTAAAATTTTTTATTTGACTAACACAAAGAACGAATATGAAAGACATCAAAGCAGTCTTCGATATCGGAAATGATGTCATCAAATGAGTGGTTTTTGCTAATGACGACTGAAAAGAGATCATTCTAGCTAAACAAATGGAACCTACTCAATGAATGCGTAAATGAAAACTTCTAGACACAGAAGCTTTTGTGAACACTATCAACAGGATCACAGAATCATTCATCAAAAAAATCTGAGAAGATTTTATAGAAGAGGTATTCGTAGGAATTTCACATCCAGAAATGATCGTAACAAGGATAATAGAACAAAAAAGAATTATGACAGATGAAATAGTCCCAGAAGACGTAGAACACCTTTCAAAGGTTATTGCAGAGATTTCTAGCAAAAGCAACTTTGAAACGATAAAAATCGTACCCGTACACTTTCTTATAGATGAAACTAAAAGAGAAAAAGATCCAATCGGGATGAAAGGAAAGAAGCTAGAACTCATCGCAGACGTGTTTATGATTCCAAAAAATATTTATAATGGAATTATAGATGCATTTGAAAAAGTAGGATTAAATATTGTAGATATCGTGCCAAATATTATCGCTGCAAGTGAAGTGGCATTGGATTATGATCATAAAGACTTATGAACAATTCTTATCGACATAGGAAAGAATCAAACAAGCTATGTAATATATGAAGATGGATATCCTTTAGGATATGGAACACTTGCTATGGGAAGCGAAGACGTCACAAAAGACATCTCTATCGGAATGCAAGTAGACATCAAAGAAGCTGAAGAAATAAAAAGAACACATGGATCAGCTATTGTGCAAAAAGATAGAGTAGCAGACGACAGTTCTATAGACAGCCTATTTCTTTCAGACATTATTAATGCAAGATACGAAGAAATATTTATGAAAATAAACAATCATCTCAAAGAGCTAGAAAGAGATGGAAGATTAGCAGGAGGAGTTCTCCTGATCTGATGATGAGCTAGAATGCCAAACCTAGATCTCTTATCTAAAGAAATATTTAAACTGGCTACATTTTACGGTAAAGATAGCATACTTAATCTTGGAGACATTTCTTCAAACATTCAGTTCATCAACGTATTAGGAACTTATGTATGGTCAAACAAATATACAGAGGGAAGAAAAGGGGTAGGATTAAAATTCAATCTCGACTTCGTTGGAAAGATCTGAACCTTCTTCAAAGACTTATTTTAATTCAGAATTCAAAATTCACTTGTCCTCGAATGAGGGGAATTCAGAAAAAATATTAATTTTATATTCTACATTATACATTTTAAATTCTAAATTCATTAAAAGATGGTAATTCATGAAATCAATCCAGAATTTATCCCAGGAGCTAAAATCAAGGTAATAGGAGTAGGGGGATGTGGAAACAAAGCACTTAATAGAATGATCACAGAGTGATTAGACGGAGTAGGATTTGTCGCTATCAATACTGATGCACAAGATCTTGCGACAAACTTAGCTGAAAAGAAAATAAACATAGGACTTAATCTTACTAAAGGTCTTGGTGCTTGAGCCAATCCTGAAATAGGAAGAAAAGCAGCTGAAGAAAGCGAAACAGAAATTAAAGCTATGCTTCAAGATACCGACATGGTATTCATTACATGCGGAATGGGAGGAGGAACAGGAACAGGTGCTGCTCCAGTTATTGCAAATGTAGCAAGAGGAATGTGAATTCTTACGGTAGGTATAATCACTAAACCATTTAGTTTTGAAGGAAATAGAAGAACAGGAAATGCTGACGAAGGTGTTAAAAAAATGAAAGAAGCAGTAGACACACTTATTGTAATACCAAACGATAAAATTTTCAACGTAATAGACAAAAAAACAAGTTTCAAACAAGCATTCACTATGATAGATAAGATTTTATTCTTAGGAGTTCAAGGAATATCAGACTTAATAATCAAACCAGGGGATATCAATATCGATTTCGCTGATGTAAAAGCAGTAATGACAAACTCTGGAAATGCATTACTTGGAATTGGATACGGAGCTGGAGAAAAGAGAGCAGTAGAAGCTGCAAGAAAAGCTATTGAAAATCCATTATTAGAAGAGAATTTAGATGGAGCAAAGAGCATTATATTTGCAGTAACAGGTGGACATGATTTAACTCCTGCAGAAGTAAGAGAAGCAGCAGCGGTAGTTGAAGAAATAATAGATCCAGATGTAAATTTCTTTTGGGGAATGACATTGGATGACAGCATGGAAGACGAAATCAAAGTTACTATCATCGCTACATGATTCGAAGAACAAAGCAAAGAAAAAATACTTAAACAACCCCAAAGAGATATCCTTGGAAGACCTACAGTACCAGCAAGAAGAGAATCAGAAAATTTCATTATGAGAGGAATCAAAAAAGATGGTGTTACAGAAGCAAAAGCAGAAGAAGTAACTCCAACTGAAGACCTAGAAACTCCAGCATTTATAAGAAGATCTCTCAACAAAGACAAAAAATAAATAATGTCAACCCAAACACATACTCAAGAAGCAAGATATTTGCATGAAAAGATATCCGGAATATAATTATTCTACCGCCAAAAGAATTTATTTATGAATTATTTTGGATGATAGAATAATGCCAATGATTTAAGAAACAATAAACACGAATAAAATGAAGTGATTATTGCTTTCGAAAACAATTGGTGTTATATAGTATTTATACCCTAACAAATACACTATGAAACTAAAAATCTCAACACCCTTAAAAGTAATTTATCAATGAGAGATTGAAAAAATATCAATCCCCACTGAGAATTGAAACCTAAAAGTTATGGATGGTAATGCTCCTATGGTTACTTCAATTAAACCAGGAATTATCAAGTTATGGCCTATAGGGAACAATATGAGAGTAGGACATGAAATATATGTGAGCACATCAAAAGGCATGGTGTTTATTGATGGAAAAATTGTTCGCATAGTAACGCCAGAAGCCACACTTGCTCCTGAAGAATCAGAAAGCAACTTACTTCAAAATAAAAAAAATCTTGAAGATAAGATCAAAAGACTAAAAACCGAATGAAGCATAGAAGAAATAGAAAAAGCATTAATTAAACTAGAAAAGATTAATGCTGATATCGAGCTCAAAAAAATGCTTCAAACAGCATAATTAGTATCAAGTAGAAAGTATAAGGTAGAAAGATAATTCTGAATTCTACACTCTACATTCTGCATTCAAAACGCCGAGTATATATAAGAGATATATTATTGTCATACACTACAGAATATTTGTTTAGCAACTTAATATTTTGTATCATAATGACTAGGGAGAATAAAGTTTACCGAAAGGTAGCTTTTTTCTTTTGTATTTTTTAAGCAATTAAGTATATAGTTCATAACAAACAAATGTTTGAATATTCTAAATTTTAAATTCTAAATTAATTTTAAAATATGTATTTTGCCATCTTGTGAAAAAATCCGGAAATAAGTTTGCATGAGCTAGAATTAGTCAAAGCAAAAGAAATATCTTTCCCCAAGAAGGGGATAGTGATTTTTGATACAAAATACAAAGAGTTATTGCCTCAGCTTGGGTGAATTATCAAAGTGGGTACTGTTGTCAAAGAGAAGGAATTGCAAGAGATATTGTCCGACGTGAAGATTATCGGGATTCAAAATGAATCGAACGGGAAACACCTCAAAAATACCATAGGAATTAGAAGATACAAGTTAGTCGACATCTTTCATACCGACAGAGAAATAAAAAATAAATGAAAAGAGGTTATAAACCTAGAGAACGGCCTCTACGGCATAGTAGAGCAGTATCAAAATATAGAACTTTATGAAGATGTAGATTTTGGTAAGCCATGACGCAGCATGGAAATGGGGATGATGCCAGGGAAATTAGCTCAGATTATGGTAAATATCTGACTTTCCAATCTGATTCACAATTCAGACATAAATATCGATGACATATGCATATACGATCCCTTCGTATGATCAGGGACGACATGATTTATCGCAAATTATCTTGGTTACGACTTTGTTGGATCAGACATCAATATAAATTATGCAGAACAAAATGCATTATGGCGAAAAACTAGCAAATTTTATACAGCGGATAAACAATTTACGATTTTTAATCACGACATTCTCTCCCCACGAAAACACCCACAGCCAAAAGATATTTTTGGAGAAAAAATTCCTAACCTTATCGTTACAGAATGACGACTTGGACCGATTATAAAAGCAAGAATGAGTGAAAACGATATACAAAGCGCACAAAAGGAAGTTATGAAACTCTATGAATGATTTATTCTTCAAATACACAATCTTTTCCTTTCTCAAGAACAAAAACCTATCATTATTTGTACTATTCCAATCTATCCAGGAGACAATTATATAGAATCTGGATTAGCAAAACTCATAGAAGATCTAAAATCTACGAAAACCGCAAATCATCGAACCCTATCTTCGATCCCAGAGATTTATCAGAGAGAAAATCAGCATATAGGAAGAAAAATACTAATAATACAATAATAAACAAATATGTCAAACCATTAACCTCGCTCTAGCGGGGTTTTTTTGTGTTTAAAAGCCCTTCTAGCTACAATTAGACTGTAAAACATTTTATGTTATGATCTGAGGTATGAACAAGAAAGAATATATTTTAAAAGTTCTAGATGCACTTATTGAATACCGACCTCTTGCAAGAGGCCTCAAGATTTTAGTAAACGGAAACGCATTAGACGACACTACTATCGACGGACTGATAGAGATTTTCACTAAGACGATAGAAGGAATCAATGAGGGTGAAATCAAAGAAAAAATACAAAGATCTAAGGATGTTCTCGAACAACTCAAAAAAATAGAAGAAGAACAACACCTTCGTGATGAGAAGTCCTTAAATGATTTAGATGAAATGATTAATAAAATTTAATATTTATTATATTATAAAAATAACAATGACAGCAGAGAAACAATTACAAGTGGAAGAGAATAAAGAGCAGGTAAAGAACGCTATAGGAGACAAGGATAAAAAATCTGTTGACACTTTTGTAAAAACATTAAAAGATGAATGAAAAAAAGCTGAGAAAAACAATAAGGAAAATTATGATTTAAAAATAAAAACAGCAAAAGAAACAAATAAGACAGAAGAGATAAAAGACAATTTAAAAAAAGAAAAACAAGAAAAGGGGAGGTCAGCAATAGAAGGAGCAACGATTGAAGCATTCAATAAGCAATCTCCGGCAGTAATAGATGCGATAGCAAAAAACATAGAAACTAATTTTGATAAAATAGGGAATACAAAATGATTTGAACTTTCTGTATTTGAAAACGCTAAGAAAGCATTTGAAACAGATATAGCATCATTTAATATTACAAATCCTGAAGTTAAAAATAGCATGAAAAAGCTTGAAAACTGGATTGCTCTCAAACAGATAGACGCAAGAAAAGATTGGCCAAAAGAACATTTAGCCGAGCTCAAAACATTTGCTAACGCACAGACAGGATGACCAGATATGTCAGCAACAGTTACGAGCATACAAACAAAGCTTGATATAATAAGTTCTCAAGAAGAAAAAAACACACAAAAATTATTAAATAAAGCAACAAGCGAAACAAATTCAAAAGAGGCTATCGAAAACAAAAAAAACTACGATCTTATGATCAATAGCGTTCGAAAAAGCGATAGCGATAAAAGTCTAACAATAAAGAAAGCTGATATAAAGCAAGATTCTAACGAATATAAATTTATGGAGACCATAGCTAAATATAATAGCATAGGAATTAAGGACTTAGACGCCATCAAAATAGTAAACGCACAAGCCAACGATGCTAAATATCCGCTATGAACAAAATATATAGAATTAGAAAAAACAACGAATAGTATTTTAAAAAAAGGCAATACTTCAATAGCATGAATAACTTTTTCATTAGATAATGATGGTAAATTAAAAAAGGATGGTTTAGAAATAAGTGATTTAAGTGAAACATACAAGGTATGAACGACTAAAATACAATTTAAAAAAACAGAAAAAGGAGAATTCGAAATAACCACTACAGTGGTAACAGAGAACACTCCAGGTACACAAGATGATATGCACAAACTAAGAGCAGAAAAATCCAACATAAAAACAATAAATTGGAATACAGAAAAACCTTTGGCTATGTTTGATGATAGATGAAATTACAGAGCGTTTGAAAAATATCTTAGCACCACAGAAGATACTATCGGAAATAGTTTTAAAACTATTTTAGAAAAAATTAATTGATATACACCAGACAAATTAACATGAGATGCTATGGATACAGGAAGCTGATTTAAAAATGGATATGCAAATGTGCTTACCGACTATCTAATAAGGAAAAATGATGCATCATTAAACGCTGACTTTACAAGTTTTTTAACAAAGCCAAATCCCGATCTCAATGTGCTCTGATGAGATAAGACGACAAGAAGCGCTAATTACGATAAATTGATCCCTATGCGAAATAGAACATTAAATACAGCAGATAAACAAAAAATTATAGAAGTCGGAATGCTTATAAAAAATCAAGAAAAACTAAGTCCTATAGATGCTATTTGAAAAGGGTTTAATTCGCTTGTAGAGCAGTTTTGACCAATGTTTTTGAGCGCGATGAAAATGTTCTGATTTGGGAAGTGATCACTTACAGAAATGTTTCCTAACTTCAAAGAAAAAATCAATAAAATGTTTGGAAAAGAATTCGGATTAGACAAAGAAGAGGTAAAAGTAATTAACTCTATTGCTACTAAATGATATTCAGATAAAGAACTATTCAGTGGACAAGAACATCCTCCAACAGATAAACAATTGAAAGACAAATTCGATGATATAGATAACTATTTAGAAAAAATTTCTTCAAAAGAAAATTGCAGATATATCAACGTATCTATACTTCAAAAGTGACTTAATGTATATAACAAAAACAAAAAATCCGATATTAACATCAATGACATAATCACCATAGAAACAGATAGCGACAAGAAACAATCCATAAAAGAGATAAACAACACAGAAGCATTTACATGAGCGATGAAATGCATCTTAGAAGATGAAGCTACGCGAACAAAAATTGCTACAACTAACGAAGAGATACAGACGGCAGGAAAAGAAAAACCCAACATTAACTCACAATGAATCCCTCTAGAAACCGCAAAACAATCTTATGGAATTCACAATCAACAAGATATCGTAAGATATCTTACAGCATCACTTTTTTCTAATAAAGATCTCTCTTATGTGATGACGGAAAACGAGTTGAAGTGAGAATGAAGAGTAAACCCACCAGAAACTATTCCAGAAAAGAAATTAACATTTAAAGATGATTATGCAAAAGATTGAGTAGTAACAAAAGCTGGAGCAAGTAAAATGATTCATGAAGTTATGGATTATTCGACAGCACCAAGCAATTTATTATTTACGCCTAAGTTAGAAAAATCTGCTAAACAAATAGAAAAATGAAAGACAATAATTTCATGAAAAGAAGTGGATACCTATGTATACACAGACAATAAAAAAGAAAGAGTAAAAATAAATGAATGAGACAAAATAGAAGCAGTAAGTGAAACAACAAACGTAGAGGAGAAAAAGGCTCGAGAAAAAATGGCAGAAGAGACAAATAATAATAAACTAATATCAGATTTTCAGAATGATATATATAAAAACGAAATAAACTTTAATGATTTTAAATGAACAGAATCTACCGCAGAACAATTTGAAAAAGAAATTTTAAAACCATTTGAAAATTTCTTATTGGGGACAACTGAATATAATTGAAAAAAGTATGACAATTTAAGTCTTACAATAAAATATACTGACTGAGGTGAGCATATAAGTAGATTTGCAAGACTTTTAAGAAGTTCTCTCGTTTATTGGTCAATCAAACAAAAAGCAAATAGCAAAGATGATACATATTGAACCGATAAAATATCTTTCGATGAAAAAATAATACAAAATTTTAATACCAATAAACAAGCATACTGATTATTGACTCCCGAAGGGAATAGCTTGACTATAAAAGTATCAGAAAACGATAAAGATCAGTGAAAAATTAGTATATCAAAAGACACAAAAGGAAAATTAACAATTGAACGAAAAGAAGAAACAACAGCAAAGAAAGTCTAAATTATTTTTCCAATTCTCTCAGCAATCCCTGTTCCAAATTTATAAAGAGGATTCCACATAAGAACTAAGGGAACAATGATACCCACAAGACTTCCTGCGATAATATCCGTTGCCCAATGTACTCCAGAAGTCACTCTAGCAAACCCTGTTATCAATGAAAATATAATTAGGATTCCTCCAAATCGGAGGAATTTTTTGTCTTTATTTTTTATCCCTCGAAAGAGTGACATCATAGCGATACTCATAGTAAGCGTTGCATGGTCAGAAGGGAAACTACTTGTCGGCATATATTTATTTAGAATAGTTTCATTTTTGAGATCCGCCAATCATAAAACAATATTTGGTCTAGCCTTATCTACCAAAAATTGGATACCTATATTTACGACAAAACTTACGATAGCACCAGCAAAGATATAAAGTGAAGCTCTTTTGAAATACATTTTTTTCTTAGCCATACCATAAATATAGAGTGCCAGAAAATAAATAGGGTAGGTGAACACAAACACATCGGCCAAAATTGGAATCCGATATGCCCAAAACCCACTCGCTTGCATCCAGGCAAACAAGAACTTAGAAATAGTAATTCACCACTGAGGTTCTACGATCTTAAACATGATTTTTTTTATAGAATAAACAAATACTTTTCAACTTACATCCTTCACATTTAGGATTTTTAGCTGTACAATAATAACGACCAAACAATACCAGTGCATGATGTGCCAAATGTTTGTAGCTATCTGGTATACGCTTTTCAAGAAGTTCTGACGTTTTTTCAGGAGTAGTAGTCTTAACAAGTCCAAGCCTATTACTTACTCTATGAATATGGGTATCTACAGCGATATAAAGCTTATCATACAATATATGTGCTACAACTTTTGCGGTTTTTATTCCTACTCATGGCAACTTCATCAACTCTTCCAAGGTATCTGGTATTCCATTTTTATATTTTTTCTTTTTTTCATTCTGCATTCTGCATTCTAAATTATGAATTATTTTTGCCGTTTCAAAAATGTGTTTTGCCTTCGTATGATAGTAATTAATTGAAGAAATTTGTTTTTCGAAGATAGGAAGTCCCATCGTCAAAAGATCATCAGATACCTTTATTTGTTTAAAAAGTTTAGCCGTTACCTTATTTACTTGGATATCCGTTGCCTGGGCAGATAGCATTACGGCTACAACAAGCTGAAAAGGAGTAGAGTAGTTAAGCTCTGTTTCGGGGTTCGGGAAAAGTTTTTCAATATACGAAAAAATAAGTTTTATTTTTTTATCCATAGTAGTTCTAAATTTTAAATTAAGTTTATCCAGGGTGAGTAGGAATCGAACCTACATCGCTGGTTTCGGAAACCAGCATTCTACCACTTAACTATCACCCTATTTCGGACGTTAAAATTATCCCTCATTTCTCCGTATTTCATAACTTACACGTTTTTGATTAACGCAATCTCTAAGCATTTGCTCATTTTTATTAAGAGCAGAAACACCACTTTTAATTTCTAAAAAGACTATTTTACTGAGATTCCCCCTTGAGAGTCAATCGAGAACAAGGTAATCGACTCCTTTTCACAAAAATACCAAATCTTTATAAGAATAAGGAAAATTTGGAAGCAAAGGAGCTATTTTCTCATGAACATGCCCAAGAACAACATTACGAGATCTGTTTACAGCATCACTTCTCTGTCTCTTGATTTTGACCATAAAGTATAATTTAGCAACAAGATATCCAACGATAAGTCATATAATAACTCAAACAACAATCAATCAAAGATCAGGATTCATAGATATACGTATCAAATAAAAGCAAATAAAGCTTACAAAAAACCAGGAGAAAAACAACTCAGTTATAATGAGATTATATGACATAAAAATAATGAGTCAATGGTATTGGTACTATACTAATTTGTAATAGAAGGAAGCTGGACTTTAGTTTATTTTTCTATTAGTGTATTCTTAGATATTTTCTCTTCAGAAATTTGCATTTTTTGGCATTTTCGAGTATAATTAAAGCATATTAACATTTAACATATATTACCAATCAAACAATGGTCGATATTGATTACAAAGCAAAATTAGATGAAGCGGTCGTACAATCAGATGTGGTGAAAATTTTTGATAATCTTTTGACAGTTGCTGTAGAATCAGAAGCATCAGATATTCATATTGAACCACTAGAAAACTACTGCAGAATCAGAATCAGAATTGATGGGATATTGCAAGAACTTGTTCAATACCCAAAAAACCTTCATGAGAGTATTATCTCAAAATTTAAAATAGAGTCTGGACAAATGAGGCCAGATGAAAAAAGAGTTCCACAAGATGCTAGAGTATCAAGCGTTACCTTAACCAACAAAGAAATAGATCTTCGTGCAAACACTTTCCCAAGCGTATGGGGAGAATGTCTCGTAATGCGTATTGTCGACAAATCAAAAAGAATTCCCCCATTGGAAAAATTAGGGATAGAAGGAAGCAACAAAGACATCATCTTTAGACATCTCAAATATCCAAACGGGATTATCCTTATGACAGGACCTACAGGTTCAGGTAAAACTACGACACTTTACGCGTGTCTTGATTATGTAAATACCACAGCAGTGAATATTATAACCTACGAAGATCCGGTCGAAAATAAAATGGCAGGACTCAATCAAGCGCAGATTAGATCTGACATTGGGTTTACCTTTGCTAATGGTCTTAGAGGAGGACTAAGACAAGATCCAGACATTATGATGGTATGAGAAATCCGTGATAGAGAAACGCTTGATATGGCAATGGAATCAGCCATGACAGGACATTTGGTATTTTCAACCGTACATACGAATTCATCATCAGAAACCATAACAAGAGTATATAATCTCTGAGCAAAGCCTTATATGATCGTAGGAACATTTAACTTGGTAATGGCAGAAAGATTGATAAGAAGAGTCTGTGATCACTGTAAAATACATACCTCAGTAAAAGATAATCCAAAATATAAATTTGCCAGAGAAAGTTTCAGAAATTTTGATAAAGAGGCGCTTAAAAAAGAAATTCTTAGTAGAGGAATAAACCAACAACAACGAAATGATTTTGTAAACAATGCGATGATATACACAGGAAGTGGGAAAGATCCCGCAAGTTGAGAAAAATGTTCTGTATGTAATGGAACAGGATATAAGTGAAGAGTTGGTCTATTTGAAATGATGGACTATACCGATGAGATAAAAAATCTTCTCTTAGAAGGGAAATCATCGTTTGAAGTAGAAAGCGCAGCCCTACAAAAGGGAATGATAAATCTAGAAAGAGATGGAGTATTTAAAATCATAAAAGGAATGACAACATTAGACGAAGTATACAGATACGTAAAAGCAAAATTTGATAATTAATACTAGCTAATAATTTTAAATTATATATGGGGCATGGAAGTAAATAAATTATGATTCTTTGAAAAATTCGTTATCAAAAAGTTTTTTGCTCCTAAGCTTACTCAAAAAACTAATTTTTTCAGATTGTTGGCATTAGCACAAAGATCATGATTAGGACTTAGAGATGCATTACTTTCTATCAAAAAATCTGAAACAAATAAATGATTAATTATGATAATCGAAGATTTAATTGATCAACTTACTCAAGGATCAACATTTTCACAAGCAATGGGGAATCACGATTATTTTTTCGAAGAGGAGGAGATTGCTCTTGTGCAATCAGCTGAAACAATGGGGAACCTTCCAGAGATTTTAGAAGAAATAGCAAAAGAACTTGAAAACTCAGAAAGAATAAATGGTAAAATAAGAAAAGCAATGACCTATCCGATTGTACTTATTGTATTTGCTATTGTAGCAGTAACAATACTACTTATCTACGTAATTCCAACAATAGTTACTATGTTTCCAAACCAAGAGTCATTACCAAGCCTTACAAAATTTATGATGTGAGCATCTACATTTTTACAAAAAACACGATATCTCATACTAATAATTATCATAGGAGCAATCGTACTTTACAGATTCTTATATAAATCTGTTTTAACATTCAAAATATTTATTGATAAACTAATGGTAACCCTCCCAGCGGTATCAGGAGTCGTGAAGACATACTATATGTATAGATTTTCTAAGTTATTAAGTCAACTCTATAGCGCATGAGTGAGTCCTATTCTTTCTTTAAAACTAATGGGGAACACTTTTACAAACTTTTTTTACAGAAAAAAAGTAATTGAAATAAAAGAGAACCTAAATGCTGGATTTTCATTCGCAGAATCAATGGAAGGATCTTCTTTGTTTGATCCAATATTAGTTCAAATTATTCATGTAGGAGAAGATACAGGAAATATTACGGAAGTTCTCAAAAAGATGTCTGACTTCTATCGTGATATATTACAAAATAGAATAGACATCCTAATGAGTCTTATTGAGCCTATTCTTATGGCAATGATTGCAGTAGTAATAGGAGCAATTGTCGGAGCAATATTTTTACCTATGGCGGAACTAGTAAACGTTATTAAATAATTTTACATACTCTCTCTCTATCTTTATGAAAAAGATTTTTATTATCATTCTGGTGTGTTGTACAATACTAGGGATCCAAAATAGATTCCAAGGATTCTATGTGCAGGCACAGAGCCTCATACAAACACAAGAAATTGGGGTAGGAGATGTTATTTTTGAAAACAAAGCAGAGGGCACGATAGCTCATGGATTTCCTATAAACGAATTGAGCTACACACTCACAAAATTACATCTTTTTATTGCAGAAAGAAATATTGAATCAGCTAATTATGAATGAGACGCACTTACAACGATAAAAAAGCTAGAAGAACTTACCAAAACAGATGTAATAGAGTTACTAAACATATCAGCAGATAAACAAAAAGAATTATCAAAATATCTAACTACCTGTGACAATGAGCTCCAAAAATGAGATACAATAGCCGCATACATGAAACAAGAAATGGGAATACTTAAATGAGATATGGAATCATGTTTAATAGAAAAAAACGTAAGCGATAAATCATATTTTGATGCTATAGATAGATACGATCAAAAAATCATGGAAACGTCTCTTAAGGAGTCAATACAGCATGAAACATGTGCTACACAAAACAGAGTACAATATAATGCCAAAACAAGTATTGCACAAAAACTTGTATTTTATTTATGAGTATTACAGAAAAAATATGATGTACTCTTTGCCAAGCAAGAAATATTAGCACAAAATTTTCAAGTATTTAGAGACAAGATACTGCCAGATCTTATAGAAATTGATCAACTCCTACAACAATATAAATTTTAAATATTGTTCGCGAATAAGTTTGACCACAAAAGGATAAAGAGATATATTTTATATGATTAAATATTATGTATAAGAAATACAAAATACGATTAATAGCAATAATTAGCCTATTATTTATAGCATGAGTAATCCTTACCACGTACACATATTCAACTTGATTTGATTTTAATAAATTTTTCTTATCTCTTTCATTCACTATTTATTACAAAGTAGGGATCATAATTCTTTTATATTTATTTAGAAATTATCTATTCGTCCCGTCTACAATAATAATAATCATAGCCTGACTTATCTTCAAAGATTTTTTTCTAACTGCGACAGTGAGTATGGTTTGAGTGTGTATTTGACTTATTCAAACCTATTTTATATGATATTTCATTTGAGGAATAATCACCAAAAAAAAAGTAGCTACCCTTGTCAAAAAGAACAGTAAAGAAATTAAAGAAAGCTGAGCTAAGGTAATTTTTCTTGGTGCCATGTCGCCCATATTACCTACGGATTTAATATGTTATGCAGCGGGATTGATAAAATATAATTTTATAAAATTTTTTATTGCCGCCACGTTATGAGAGCTACCAATAGTTATTCTCTATGCGTATCTTGGCGTACAAGCAGAGAAATACACTAATTATTTTATATACTTTGTAATAACATCCTTATTAGCTTTGGGGATATATTATTATATTAAAAATAAAAGGAACAATAACTAATATTGAAGTTCTTATATAAATAAGTAATATCGAGTCAGGAAAATTATCCTGAAATATTTTGATGTATGAGCACAAAACATATCAACAATAAATATACGCACATATTTACTATCATGGCATGCATAGGATTATTTTTTTCGTGTATTTTTATTATAAAAGCATTTAATGAGTCAAAAATATATGATAATCCATGAGACAATGCAAAAAAAGCTTTAGGGGCAAAGATAATAAGCATGGAAAATACATTAAAAGCAGATCTTGCACTTAAAGAAGGACAATATGAAAAAGCGCTGCTCCTCATAAGTTGAAATACAAGCGAAGATTATTATAACCGTTGAACTCTGCAAACAATATTAGTATATAAAAATGCCCTACAGAGTAATCTTTCATGATTAGAAAATGCGCAAATACTCGTAGCTCAGGCACAAAAAAATCTTGATATTGCCAAAAGATTAGCTACTGCACAAAGAATAAAAAATGCCATAACAGACAATCAATCTACTCTTAATTCACTCTCCACAGTAGTTGATATAAAAAATTGTTACGGTAGAGGAGACGCTGTTGTCAGATGAATAAATACCACAAACAATATCATCAAAGGCATCAAAAGCACTTTGGATGAGGAACAGTGATATATAAGCAAAAGATCAGCTAGTTTAGATCCTAGTTGTTATGAAAAATTAAATTATATTCTAGATACTAGTAGAGAGCAAGTAGGACTGCTTGATCTTCAGATGCAAAAAAACAGTATAAAATATAAATCTGATTTGTCTGACAGAATAGACGAACCGGCGATTTGCATACAATCTCCGTACGAGAATATATTACCCTCGATACGAAAAGGAGAAGCGGGACTCCAAGAATACGAACAACAGCATCAGAATACAATAGAAGCGCTCAAAAAAAACGATAGTCAAAGCATAAAAGATGTCTGTGATCAATCAAAAAATGATGCTCAAATAAACCAAAAGATAGAAAGCTCAGTGCAAGAATTACTTCAAAAACTAGAAGAGAATAAGATCGAAAATCAAGAAAAAAAAAGGTCAAGCAATCAGGCAAATTACAAAGATTTCTTCAATGAAGATGAAAAAAATGCATTACTACAAATAAAGAAAATAAATCAATGACGGATAGAAAATACACTCGAAATAAGAGGAAAATGAAATTATAGCCCAGAAAAATATATCAATAATATGTTCAATCAGTTTTACGGCAATTCAGGCGACTTTATAAATTTACATAAATAATTTTATTTGATACTACATAAAAATGCTTTCAACAAAAAACTTATCCGTAGAAGTAGACAATAAAATAATCATAGATTCGATTTCTATGAATTTCGAACTTGGAAAAAATTACTGCATCATAGGGAAAAATGGTTCTGGGAAATCCTCACTAGCGATGACAATTATGGGACATCCAAAATATATTCTTAGTAGTGGAGATATTTTAGTAGACAAAAAATCTATTACAAAATTAGATCCTCATGAAAGAGCAAAATTAGGTATATTTGTCGCATTTCAACATATCCCTGAAATTAAATGAATTAAACTATTTGAGTTTCTTAAATCAATATATGATGCAAAAAACGACATCGCTACATCATTTTTGAGTTTCAAAAATATAGTAAAGCCTATTATGGAAGAACTCTCAATTAATGTAGAATTTCTTCGAAGAGATCTTAATGTGGGATTCAGCGGGGGAGAGAGAAGAAAGATAGAAATACTTCAATTAAAATTATTAGAACCTAAATATATTTTTTTAGATGAAATAGATAGTGGGTTAGATGTAGATGCCTTCAAGTCTGTAGCGAAAATGATGGCTAAATTAAATCATGAAAAAAATAGTTTTATTGTAATCACCCATATTTTTGATATTTTAAAACATATACCCGTTGATCAAGTATATGTCTTAGAAAAAGGAAAAATCATAAAAGAATGAACCCAAGAATTAATCAAGAAAATTAAGAAAGAATGATTTACTGATATACAAAAAAATTAAACATGTCTCTAAAAAACACACTCGAATCATCAGATAAAATTAAATATGAACTCTACCTTACAGGACTCAACGAAGAGACTGTCAGGAAAATTTCTGCTGATCAAAAAGAACCGGAACGAATGTTAGATCATCGTTTACAGTGTTTAAAAATTTTTAATGACATGAAGCTTCCTACACGATGACCGGACCTTTCTGGACTTAGTTTGCAGGACATTGTCTACTACGCAAAACCTCATCAAGAACAAAAATGATATGCAAACGATCGAGAAGATGTTCCAGGAGAAATCAAAGAAAAGTTCAAAAGACTTTGAATACCTGAAGCAGAACAAAAATATCTCGCTTGAGCAGGAGGGCAGTATGATTCTCTTAATGTTTATCATCAAATAAAAGAAAAGCGATCATCAAAAGGAATTATTTTTGAAGATATGCCACAAGCCGTTATCAAATACCCTGAACTAGTAAAAAAGCATTTTATGAAATTAGTGACGCCCAACGATCATATGTTTGCGGCATTACATGGTGCAGTTCGAAGCTGAGGGACGTTTATTCATGTACCTAAAGGAGTTAGACTTACCGATCCCCTGCAAGCATACTTTCGTATGAATACCTATGGAGGAGGACAATTTGAGCACACTATGATCATTATAGATGATGATGCGGAATGAAGTTATATCGAATGATGTTCAGCGCCAAAATTTGACAAAGCGTCTCTTCATGCAGGACTTGTAGAGGTTTTCGTAGGAAAAAATTCAAAAATGAAATACTCATCCGTAGAAAATTGGTCAACAAATACTTATAATTTAAATACTAAAAGAGCGATAATAGAGGAGCATGGCTATATGGAATGGGTGAATGGGAATCTATGATCTCACACAACAATGCTTTATCCTTGTTCAATCTTGAAGGGAGATTATAGCAAGACAGATATGCTCGGAATAGCGGTAGCAGGAGAATGACAACATCAAGACACATGATCAAAAGCAATTCACATAGGAAAATACACTTCATCAAATATCGTAGCAAAATCTATTTCTAGAAAATGAGGAATCAACACCTATCGCTGACTGGTAACTATAGGACCAGGAGCAGATTATGCGAGTAATCACACACAGTGCGATGCCTTACTCTTCGACGACACATCAACGTCTAATACCATACCTGACATCAAATCTAGCAATGACACAGCTATTGTAGCCCACGAAGCAAGCGCAGGAAAAATAGATGAATCTGAACTTTTCTACCTCATGGCTCGCTGACTAACAAAGGACAAAGCAATCACCATGATCGTAAATGGATTCTTTTCTTCCGTAATAAAAAAACTCCCTCTAGAATATGCAGGAGAATTAAATAAATTAGTAGAGTTAGAAATGGAAGGAAGTATAGGATAACATCGATACATTTATTTTCTAATATATTCTCAATGAGAAGAAAGCCTCTCGCTAGATTTGTCAACAAAGAAAATTTAAAAATCAGAAAGCTGAATAAACTTGTTGCAGATGCCATCAAAAACGACGAAAGCATAACTCAGACATTATGAGAAGTAAATACAGAAGAGCTTACAATAGGACAAAGAATGGCAGATAAGGTAGCTTCATTTGGATGAAGCTGGAGGTTTATAATTATGTTTGGCATAGGCATGCTATTATGGATAACTATGAATGCAGTCCTTCTTATGAATAAATGATTTGATCCTTATCCTTTCATATTACTAAACTTAGTCCTCTCATGTTTAGCAGCTATTCAAGCACCTATTATCATGATGAGTCAAAACAGAAAAGAAGAAAAAGACCGCAAAAGAGCAGAGAATGATTATATGGTAAATCTCAAAGCAGAAACGCAAATCAGAAATATGGATAAAAAAATTAATATCCTCGTCGTAGAACAAATGAAAAAAATGTTCAAACTTCAAGAAGGACAGATTACCTTGCTCAATGAGATCAAAAAAGTATTAAAAAAATAATATTTATCTTTTCTTCTTTTAAATATAAGAATGTATATCGTAACAAAAGAAGATCAAATCAAAGAATTAATAAGTCGCATACCGCCAATTCTAAATATTGATTTGGTTATTTTTAAAAAAGACAAAGACAACATCTATGCAGAACCAGAATTTCTTGTAGGTAAAAAGATTGCTCATGTTAATATTAAGAATAAAATAGAACGAATTTTTCCCTGAGGAAGAATGCATTTTGACGAAACACCAGAAGATACTATCAACAGAATCCTAAAAAAGGAGATTCCCTGAGTCGAAGCAAAAATAAAAAAAATGATTACGGCCGTATCAGATAAATGATATGATAATCGCTGCAATGGGATTACTATGGAATATTTATTAGAATATCAGTCAGGGGAAGCAGAAATTGGGAATGATGAATTTATAGAATTCAAACGAATGAATAGGAAAGAAATGGAAAGTACTGACTGAATGTATTTTTTGCAATTAAGCACATTAAATGAGATATTAGCAGCTATCGCTGGTATGAATAGTACGCAAGACGAAATATTGGTACAAGTAGATAAAGATAATCATGAAATAGGCTCTCTCTTAAAAAGAGAAGCACATAGCAATCCTTCTGTTTATCACAGGGCAGCACACATTATACTTTTTGA
The DNA here is from genome assembly GCA_026397475.1 of candidate division SR1 bacterium. GTDB lineage: Bacteria > Patescibacteriota > Gracilibacteria > Absconditabacterales > Absconditicoccaceae > CAJBLF01. The sequence continues at coordinate 64,306 of JAPLUT010000002.1, forward strand.
CTCAGCTAAACAAGTAATTCTTCAACAAAGAGCGCCCACAAAGGCGACACATCCCAATCGACGAGATATGCCTTGAGGGCATCAAACATTAGGACAAAGTATTGATGAAACCGCACATGCCGAATTATTCGAAGAAATGGGAGTTAATACAGAGCTAAAGCTCCAAAGAATATGATTATATCAAAATAATAGTCAGTCTGAATACTATTATTTATATTATGGAATTAGTGATGGTCCTTATGCTTTCGATAAATATGAGGTACAAAAGGTAATGGCATTTGACTGCCAAAAAATATTAAATTGAGAGTATGACAAAAAGTATGCTATTCTCCCTCATGTATACAAATATATCAAAGAATTAGAATTCTTACGAAAATAATATTTTTTATATTTTTATGTAGACACTATGTCTATGAGAGATAAAAACAATATAATTTTGAGCGACCTTATCCCAACAATTGAAGGAAGATTACCACAAAAAGAAAATTACAAAGGCGAAATTGCAAAGATATTAGAGGTTCGAAAAAGGAAATTCCCAGAAAAAAAATCAAACGAACAAACAAACAATAAATAACAATATTTATATAAAATATCCATATTTCTTAATTAAATTCTTTAACTTCTCAGCCAAATCAGGATCTATACTCTTAGTAAGCATATACAACCTGTTAATACTGGTGTTATGCTTATTTTTTCTTAAAATAGCCTCCCAGATAGTAACATCTAAGGTTTTATGATACCTTCTAATAACTTTCTTCACAAGCTCATTAATATATCCCTGAGCGATCATACCAGGGTTATATAAACTTTCTAAGATAGCTAACTCTAAACCAGCAATAGGGAAAGAGTTTTTCCCAATAGTAACTTTTTTAGTGAGTTTCCAGAAAAACTTAAAAAGATTGTCTGTCTTATTTTTTGCATAGGTCTTAAAAACAATTTGTTTATCGAACATAAGGACTTCTGTGGCCTGTTTGTATTGGTTCACAATAGATAATTCTTCAGGGATATCAAAAGAAGAAAGATTGAGCTCAAGCGCTTTAAGTCCTCAAATATACCAATTTCCTTTTAAAAAATCAGTACAGTGCTTTTTGACAATAGTCCGATAAAAAAGATCCATAATTTCTTCTCTACTATAGATATGATTCGGATCTTTAACAAAAAAGATGTTTTTTTTGATATTTTCGAGATATCCCCTAATTTTTAGATAGTAGACGATTTTATACATTTTTTGTATAGAAAAATCTTCAGCAAGAGAATGTTTCAGAAGCGAAGAGACCTTTCCTCAATCCATAAGCTTTCCTTTGTATTTCATCAACCTTTTAACAAGAGTGTCAAAAACTTTATTCGACATACGTAGGTACTTACCTATAAAAGTAGAATAAAAAAATGTAATGATTTTTACAAAAAAATCAAGACGATTTATCCACAAAAAATCAAACGATTTTTCTATTGCTTTTATTTTTTAAAACCATAAAACCGCACGTACCTATATTTTTTTATATCCCATCAGGCCATGACACAAACGAACTTAATTACTATGATGGATATATGCCAAAAGAACGTTTGTCTCGACAATGTTCGTGCGGTATTTACAGAGAATAGTGATGGTTCATATGATGTGATATTGGAAATAAATTCAAATAAATTTTTGATAGCAATGCAAAACGTTGCAAATAAAATAGAAGGCCTAGAAATTATAGCAACAAGATGATTCATAGAATTAAGCAATAGAATTATCCTCATGATAAAAAGATTGGTAGAACATCTTCGATACAGATTAGATTAATAACCTAAGATACCTATGAATGAAGAACAGAATATATTAATACAAGAATATGCCAAGACCCCACTACAAAACTTTGCTATGAAAGATTACACTATCAAGCAACATGAGGGCAATTTTATCTGTTGAGATGATATTGTGGTGTATTTAGTGATCAAAGACAATAAAGTGGGAAAATATAGTTTTGATGGGAATTGTTCTAATATAACTACGGCCGCGGCAAGCTTCTTGTCAGAATTTATTATAAGCACATCTATAGAAGAGATTCTCAACCGGACATACCAGACAATGGTAAACCATTGATTCGAGGTATCACCAAGAAGGAAAAGGGCAGCAGTTATAGCCATATTAGCGACAAGAAATGCGATTCATTCCTACATAAAAGACAATAAACAAGACACATTTGATGATATAATAGGCGACTAGAAGAGGACAATCAGAAGATCAAACAGACAGATATGTACACAAATTGACATTATTTTAACAAAATTGACAAATATGTGTTAAAAAAAACCCGAAAATAGGATTGAAAAGAGTAGACAAATACTTATCGTTCTAGAACGCCATCGTTCTGTTTTAATTAGATTATCAGACATGAAGCCACTAAAGCATCTCATAGTCAATGTTGTTGTGAATGGAATAGTACTGTATGTGATCGTTCACTACATACCAGAGTTTTGATTTAAAATTCAGTCTATTTACAATGATAGCTACGTCATCTTTGGTATATTAGGAGTAATCTTCCGGCTGATCAATTCTGTACTCAAAAACATCTTGAACATTCTTACCTTACCAGTAAGGTTGGTAACGTTAGGATTTTCATCATTATTACTCAACACTTGAGTATTATATGCTTTTGAGCAGACAGTAAATTATTTAAATGTATGAATTACGGTACAGCTTGGGACAATACTACAAACATTCCTATTATCAGTTATTCTTGGTGCAATCTACTTCTTAATTAAAAAGATAATTTAGACAAAAGACTCTCTTTATTTAATAAATAGACTATACAAAAATGAAAAAAAGAACAATGTTCCTTATGCGATTTGTTATCCTTATGTTTATAGCTATTATAATACCGTACATTCAAAATGCATCTGCGGGACCATCAACATCAGGCATATCATTTTTTATGTGATATTATGTACAAGATTTTCCTCCTGTATATCTCTATGTTATAAGTATGTGAATGATAGAATGAGTATTGTTAACCTTATTCGTACAATCACTATTAATCGATATGAAAGGAGATGAACCTACAAAATTCGATCTTAATCCATAAATAAACAACAAAAAACATATAAAAAAAATAAAAAAAGCTTATCTCAATGTAGACAGGCAAATTGTATATGTATTTTAAATTATTAATAACTGAAGTATTATGAGCAAAACGTATAATGTAACTAGAGAAGTTGCATCGAAATCTTTAAATATATCCACAAGGACTATCGACAGATATATCAAAAGCTGAAAATTATCTTACAAAAAGATTGCTAACAAGGTACTATTAGCAAAGGAAGAGGTTATATGACTGAAACAAGAATTTGCAACTCTTCATCAAGAACTTAGTTCAGAAATCATTAATCAATCAAGCACGGTAAGTACAGGCATATCCAACAAGACTAACGCAGAAACAGATATTGACCAAAAAGTAGAAAAATTTTTTCTTATTTTCAAAGAAAAAGAGAAAATGCTTGAAGAAAAGAATAAAGTCATATTTGTTCTTCAACAAAGAGTATCTGAACTTGAAAATAAGATTCAACATATGATTGCATTACCAGACTACAACAAAGAGAAGCAAGAGGCTATCATAGAAAAGCAAAAATTAGAAGAAAAAATAGGACAACTAAAAGGCATGATCAAAAATGAAAAGCTCAAAAATCTAATTTTCATATGACTTTCTCTTATATTTATCATTGTGGCGGGTTTTTTTATATTTAAAGGATAGTATAATCAGCCAATAAACAGATCAAAATCCCTGGAAATTAAGGGGTTTTTTTTGTTATATCTGGGGGCAAAGTTGTATTGACTTTTATGTTAATATAAATATAGTATAAAAAATAGCTTTAGCTAATTACAAGAAGCACACGCTATGTTGAAAACACTTATCCAATACCAAATATATATCATCATAGGAATACTTGTTTTTCCTGTTTTTGCGTTTATTATTTATTTCGCAAAAAACTTAATTGATAGAGCAAGATTTGTAAAAATACTCCATAAGATGAAAAAACCTCTCATGGAGAGAATCAATAATGTAGAAACTATTTATGAGATGAAAGAAAAACAAGCGGAAATGAATATGCTCATCAATGAAATAAAGTGAAGTATCAGCATTCTGAAACAAGACATAGGAATATCACAAGAAACATTAGAAATAGGTAAATTTGATCAGATAGAAAAAGAAATAACAATGTTTTATACGGAGATGCAAAATATAGAAGAAAAAATGCAAAGATGAACAGCTCCTATAAACGAAGAGCCTACAAGAGAAGAATCGTCAGCTCAAAACATATATGATAATGCTATCATACACCAACGCAACTACGAACTACAAGAAAATAGCCAGAGAACAGATCTTCAGAAAGAACAAGTTAGGGTAATGAATGCCAATATTAGTAAATTTTTATTAGTATATAGGGAAAAAGATAAGGCTATTGAAGAAAAGAACAAATCTATTTATATCCTTCAGAAAAAGCTAAATGAAGCAGAGCAGAGGATAAAAAGATTTATAATAGAACATGAAAATAATAAAGATAAAGATAATCTTATAGAAGCGAAAACAAAAATAATCGCCACATTGCAAGAAAGATTACAAGAAGTAGAAAACAAATTTAGAAAAATAGCACTACTCCATAAGAACATTACGGAGAAAGAGACAATCAAAGATACTATGATAGAAGAAAAAAATAAATTTATTCTCAGCCTTCAAGATAAACTTAATGAAATAGAAAGAAAACTTCAGAACATGACGAACATAAATGAGAACAACAAAGAAATCATCCTAAACAAAAAACTTTCTGACATTGATCAAAAAATTCAATCAGAGAAAAAGAAAACATGGGTATTTGTTTTGCTATTTATTCTTTTCTTGTTGGTGAGTGCTTGAGGATTTATCTTTATTTATACATCATATATTCAACACACCGCAGTCTACACTATTTAAGAACATAGTAGAAAAAATTTCTGAAAATTCCTGCCTACAGAGATCAAAATTATGATTTGCTAATCGTTGCTCAAAATCATGATGGCAAAAATTTACTGTACTCTCTAATCATTTTTCCGTCATACCAAGATAGGTTTCTATATCTCATTTTTTTAATATAAATACCTTCTCTTTGTAAAGAGAATCTATTTTTGTAACAAGATATTTGTATTTTTGAGGGAAAACATTTTTGATGGTATCAACTAATTTATTATAATGACGATGCGTCTTTCAGCTTTTTTTAAGTCCTGCATAATGAGCTCTTGCCTGTTTGTAGTAATAGACCAAATCATCTTGAGTCATAAATCAATAGTCCACAATATTATCCCAATCGCCAATAAAAAATGATTGTAAGCCAAATCTAGCAAGAAATTTACTTCGAACCTTATAACTTCATTTTCCATTAATATTAATAACTTCATAATCAGCAATTTTATCCTTTCGTTCAGGCAAAGTATGAAGATGTCTTAGATAAAATTCGAAAAAATATTCATCAGTTTCGCCCTCTACCATAATAATTTTATTAACAAAGAATATTTTAGACAAATTTTCAAATTTTAATAAATGCAACAATGTGGTTTCATCTGATGATAAAGTAAAGAATGGATTTTTTATTTTTGTCTCTCCATTGATTTTTGAAAATCTATAAACATTTCAAATATTATCTTCATTGATAAAAAGGGGAGAGTAGGTAGAAAGGATAAACTGTGTTCCTATATTCTGATTAATTCTTTCTATCATTCTAGAAAAACTTCTTTGCATCTGAGGATGAAAATGAATTTCTGGTTCATCAACAATAACCATTCCCTGGCTAAGGTCATAACCATACATAATAAATATCATAGACAACAAAGACTGTTCGCCATCACTCAACTCAGAAAAATTAACGCTAGTATTAAAACTATCTGTCAACTGGAAGCTAAGAAGATTATTAACATATACAATCGTCAACGTCTTATTAAAATATTTTTTTATAATAGCCACCAGACTAGTATAAAATTCAGATTCTTGAAGTTTCTGAGGATAGTTTTTAATATCATCTTGAGTCATCTTAAGTGTAGAATGATCAGAAATAATATTTCGCACCTTTCTTGCACAAAGACAGAATCCGATATAAGAACGATAATCAGAAGAATTTTTATCTCATATTCCACTATTCCAAGTAGCGGGATCTATAGTATTCGATACTTTTTTTAAACTTCTATTGGTACCGATAAATCAAATGCCATTTTTGAGAGGAAGCAGATGTTGTTCATTATTTTTTCTTTCGAATTCATTATAAATATTCACACAAATTTGGACAAGTTCTACGGTCCTCAAAGAAAGAAGAACAAATTGATGCTCAGAGGATAACAATGTTTCATCAATAGCTATCTTTTTTGCAACAACATCAAATGAACATTTTAAGACAAAAGCACTTGGAATAGCAAGGATAGCTTCATCAGAAAATAGCGGATACTCGAAATTTAGATTACTATATTTTTTTATAAGCATATTAAAAATATCACGATTTTTCATAATATATTGCATATTCTCATAATCATGCTGGGTAAGGACAAATGACGTTATGACATCGGAATCTTTATCCATGTAATTGGAATGCTTACGAATTCATTCTAGCCATTGTTCAGTTATTTGTATCGTCTGATTATTTTGTTTGGGATCTGAAATACATGTTTTGTCATATACGTAATCATTCATAAGACCAAGCTTTAAAATCTGTTTTATTATATGAAGAAATCAGCTTTTACCTGCACCATTGGGTCAGATAAGGATATTTACATTATTATTTTCTCTATTATGAAATTTCACACCTTCAGTCTGGACAAGATTGGGCAAATAAGGGTAACTTAAAATATTAGATATTTTGATATTCGTAAGTTGCATAGGGTGGCTAGAGAAGTATAAATACTTGTATTTATGTACCATATAAGTATACTCAAAAATGCAATTTTTGCAAATTGTATACCTTTGTTCAAGATAGGCATAGATTTACCCCATTTAAAGCAATACTAATGCAAGAATCTAAAGAAATAGGGCCTCATATTACCACGAGAGAGGAGCTTGATGCTCTCTACAAAAATATACAAAAACCAAGAAAAGAAGACGAAGAAATCACTATTTTAGAAAATAAATGAGAATAATATATGGATGATAGATTATTTTCATTTAAACAAAAATCCCAAGACTTTATAGTAACAGAAGAACTTCCTTTCAAATTTGCAAATGAGGGAGATGTTTTTTTCGTGTTTTTTGAAAAAAGAAACTTAAATACCATGGATGTGGTAAAACATATCTGTAATTCACGTAATCTGTCTAGATTAGCACTTTGAATAGCTGGCCTTAAAGACAAAAAAGCTATAACTAGACAACGAATATGCATCTACAAAAGTGCATTAAAAAAAATAGGCTGAGAAAATGGCTTCTTAGAGACAATAGGAGAAGTAGCAAAAGTATTGGATACTTGATGGCACACCACCCCAATAGGAATGACTACACCTATAAAAAATGGGTTCTACATCAAATTAAGAGCCAACAAAAAACTTAGTGAAAAAGAAAAAGATATTTCAAACAGAAAGATATTAAGCCTATTTAAAAAGTGATTTCCTAATTTATTTGGAAATCAGAGATTTGGAATAAATGGAATAAATCCACAACAGGGGAGTGATATTTTGGCATGAAGGCTAAAACTTCAAGATAAAAAGGATCTTGTTTTTAAAATCCAGGCCTACGCAAGTAAAATATTTAACGAATATCTTCATACAAGGACAAAAAAATGATTAGAAATCATAGACGGAGATATTGTTATAGACACTGCCAATACCGTAAAGAATCAATTAGGGCTCTATCAGGCAAAAAGCGATACTATCAAAATATTTGACGACACAAAAGATAAGGTCTTTTTCCGTTATCCGGAGCATATGAGATGAGAAATCGCCTTCAATAAAGAGACAATGATTGCTACCTGACCGGTAATAGGATACAATCTCCTTTTAACCCCAAAAGACAGTGCTGCAGGGAAGAAAGAACAATGACTTCTAGAAAAAAACTGAATATCTGAAAAAAGTTTAAAGCTTTGCATAGACTACAAAATATATTGAATCAGAAGGCCTCTTTGGGTATTTCCTGAAAAAGTCCACGTACATTTCCAACAAGACGACATCCTTCTCAACTTTAGTTTACCCTGAGGAGCATATGCAAGTATTATGATAGATGAGCTAGAAAAGACATTATGAGTAAAAGTTTCTTAAACAAAGACTAAAAACAAAAAACCATGGATTTGAAGAAATATTTAGAATTATTATGAGACATCACATGGAAAATAACGAAACCAATGAATATAGCGAAAGCAGGCACTTACCAGAACTAAAGATCTGAAAACATAGGTCGAGATTGCCTATTATTCAATGATGAATGGGGATAGGAGTATCCACATCAGAACTTGCCTGAGCTGTCGCACGTGAATGATGAATATGAACACTAAGCGCGTGAGCCATCCACAAAACTCCTCTTTATAAAAAATATCGAGCAAGTCTTTTAGAACAAGCAGTAAAAAAATCACCAAACGGCAAGCTATCAGCAGAAGAACGTAGATACATATCTACAGAAGCCAATATTTTATGTATCAAAGAAGAAGTAAAAAAAGCCAAAGAAATAGCTCAATGAAATGGGAAAATATTTATAAACATTATGGTCGCTTCCAAAGATTATGATGTCTGTGTAAAGGCAGCATGTGAGGCAGGAGTAGATGGTATCGTATCGGGAGCAGGATTACCCAAAGACTTACATAAACTTACTGTTGAATATCCTGATGTGGCATTGATTCCAATATTATCTCAATCAAAAGGAGTAAGGGTGCTTATAGATATGTGGAACAAACCCTACGAAGTAAAATCTGAAATAGTAAATAATAGCACAACAACTATAAATGCTAGAAAAATAGAAAATAGGGGAGGAGAACTTTATCAAGAAAATTGAACAAATTTATTGGTAAAAACAACTGGTGAGTCTAGCATAATAACGGTATGAGACAGAGAATATAATTATACTAGAGATGATAATAAAAATATTATTCTCACAAAAATATATCAATGAAAAATTCCTGATGCGGTAATATTAGAAGATCCTTCAAAAGCAGGATGACATCTCTGAGCTATCAAAGGGCAATTAAGCGAAGTAAATAATCCAGAGACAACGCTTGAAGTAGCTCTACCTGCTACAATAAAAATACTAAAAGATAAAAATCTTGATGTCCCGGTAATAGCTGCTTGATGAATAGTTACGAAAAAAGACGTTGAAAGAATGCTTGCATTATGAGCATCATGAGTACAACTTTGATCATTATTTCTAACTACAGAAGAAAGTAATGCTCATCCAGACTTTAAAAACGATGTAATAAATGCAAAAGTAGAAGACGTAGGGACCTACAATTCTAGCGCTTTTTATCCCGCAAGATATTTAAAAAAAAGTCTTGAGGGTAAGGATATTGAGTGAATAACTATAAAAACCAAGGACTGCCTTATCGAATGTCTAAGTCATTGTGCGCTCAAAGATTGAATTGGTTGATATGCCCAGATATGTATCCAAAATGAACTTCTCACTTCAGTAAAATGATCTGATGGAACTTGATTAAAGTTTATTTGATATCCTTTTACTCCAGAGTGAGAAAACAAAATTGCAACGCTTATACAAGAGATACAGGGATCAAAATGAATATCTAAAATAACTTTCCCAACAGTAAAAGAAATTATGAAGACATTTGAATAGCGGACACATGCAGAGGAGAGGAGTCTCCTCTTTTTTTTGACTTTTTTTGCTTTTTAGAGTATACTTAGAAGCACGCTTTAATGATAGCAATATATATAATGCATAGCTGAAGATATTTTGTAAAATCAATGGAAGATGATTTGATACTCAAGATGCTAGTTTGAGAACAGAAAATAGCAAATCAAACCATAGAAAATATATTAGAGACGGTAACGATAAACCCCAATACGGTGAGTTTTAACGAACCCGTAAGATTATCTACAACGATTTTGTGAAAAAATTATGTAGAAACCTATAGGCCAGAATGAATTATATTTGAAACAGAACAAGAACCTAAACACATATTTCCGTTTGATCTTATCGTACTCACCGATAATGATACTTTCGAAGTACAATACTATAAAATGGAAGGAAACCTCTGATTTTTCTATCAAAGAAACCTCATCCCCTGATACGAAAAATTTAAATGCTCTAGCTATGAAGATCTTATTCAAAAATACCCTAGTGTTGAAACAGTATTAAATGCAGTAAATGATTTTAGAATCCAAAATGGATTCAAGGCACTTCCCGAAGACAAAACAAGGCTTATTCATTATAACGAAGCAGTATTTCAAGAGCCCGTAAAGATAAAACCTGTAGCTATTTTTGGAACAAATGAAAAATCTAAACAAGTAGCAAAAGTATTTAATCTTCCCCATGCAAATTCAGCAAAAGAGTTTTATGAAAGTATAAAAAACTAAATGCAGTGACTTAGCGTAAATAACAATCAAGAGCTCTGATTAGTAGTAGGATCAGAGACAAGTACTATAGGACAAGCAGCAGAAACTGCTTTGTTAAAAAATTTTAATGTAATCAAAACATCCAAAAACGAAAATGGAGAAAGAGTATATTTAGATATCTGTAACCTAGAATCTATTCAGTGATTTATAAAAAATTTTATTAAAAAATATCCATGAAAAAAGATTAAAGTGCTCTTTTTAAATGCAGGAAGCATGATAGCGGGAGATACGATATCTCGTTGAAATTTTTTCAAAAGAGTAAACGACGGAGAAATGAATATCAATACTCATGTCTACAATATCGTTCTCGTAGAATCTTTACAAAGAGAAGGAATCATCGACAAAAATACGAAGATAATATACAATTCATCTGTCCAAATTTTTTCTCCTAAAGAATGATTTGAAGACTACGCAAAACTTAAAAACATGGTTTCAACTATTCTCCTAGAGGACAAAGATCTTGATGTAAGTGTCTTAATACTCTCCTTAGTAAAGTGAACTCATATGACCAAAGAATTTGAAAAAAACCTGAGGGAAAGAGATATAAATATCGATGAATATATCAAAGATACTATGCCAGAATGACAGCCAAGCTTGGATCAAGTAGAATACATAACGGAAAAAATAATAGAACATAAACAAGAAACAAAAGGAAAGTTTATTTGTCTAGATTGAGGAATAACAAGAAATCTATCAAAAGACATATCAAAAGATTGTATCTATTTTGATAAAAAAAGCGACTCCTTCAAAGAAATTAAATAAAAAAAACATTCATTTTTAATTATTCATTATTCATTCTTAATTTGCTTCAAATAGAAAGTCCTGCGATCATCCCCGTAGCTCGCGAAGATTGTAGATTAAATCATCAAGTAAATCCGTCTATATTTAATATTTCTCAAGCAAAGTAGAGTCATTTGCAAAGAGTTGATTCCATGGTTTCATTGTTAACTTCATTGGTATCTACGCCTCCTGCAGTGACAAATTCATCGCCTGGTCTGCGAGATATTGCATGTAAGGGGAATCAGTTTCACAATTTATTTGCTAAAGATTCGCGAGTACTTTTGGTTAACTGAATAGCATGCTGTTTAGCATCTATTTTTTCAAAACGCAAAAATTCTTCCACAAAACGTTTAGAGAATTTCTGTCATAGAATCGTTTGCAATTCTTTATTCGGCTGCTCTTTCATAGCAGTTAATAAAAAAGTATTTCGTCGATTAAAATCATAGTCTGAATACGCTTGTACGAGTATTTCTAAAGAATTAGTTTCATCTATCTTTTCAAATGCTGAATAGGCCGAGATAACAAATGTTGCAGGTCAAGAAATACCAAAATGCGTCAATAAAATTCATCACATAGCAGTCAATTTTTTTTCGTGAAGTTTAATATGCAACATCGCATTTTTAAAACTCAATCAGGAAAGGGGATGCGTCCAAGTTTCTTTGGTCAAAAAACTATTCAAAGAAGGTCAGAGAGGAGTGATAGTATGTCAGCACTCACGCGCAAAAGTATATCCATCTCAACTCGATCAGGTATGAGCGTATGCACTTCATCAGGTCGTGAGTATCACATAATCAAATTCGTATGACGAGATATCACTCACTAAAGTAAATTTTTTATTTTTTTTAATAGATACAATACTCTCTCCAAAATGAAGAATAACTTTTTCACACACGACTGCTTTCGAAATATTTAATCACTTCATTTCATTCGTGCTTAAATTTTCTCAAGTCGTCGGTATTCCTCAATCATCCAAAAAAACTTCGTTTCACTCGTTTTTTGGGTGGTTGAGAGTATTAGAAAACATTTTTTCAAAAATTCATACAATATCTGATCCTTTATTTGATACGGGGAAGATACGATGATCAGCTTCTTCTTTGAGCTTTGCTCCATGATCTTCAAACCGATTTTTTATTTTTCTAGGTCAAAACTTTGAAAAAGTATATTTCAAAAATTCCGCACCTCTAGGATAATTTTTTAGTAACTCATTATTTTTATACATCCCGGTAGTGACATTACAACGTCATCATCAGCTGATAAGCACCTTTGCTCAGAGCATTTTATTTTTTTCAAAAAGATGAATCTCTGCATCAATATTTTTCAATTCACTCAATGCAGCAGCAGCCATCATGCCTGCCGCTCATCATCAGATTATTGCTATACGAGCTTTCATAGGTAAGTATAAGAGAATAAGAATAGTGAGAATATAGTGATTTGATTTTAGATTTCAGCAGTAAATGAATTCAACGCTCCAGGTCATTCCCTTTTCTGGTACCCGTCATTCCCGCGAAAGCGGGAATCCAAGCTTAATAGTATGGATTCCCGATCAGGTCGGGAATGACGTTAGTACGCAATTTCTTGAAATTCACAACGATATCCGTATAAAATCTAACATACAAATTTTAGATGTTATAAAAATAATGCCATTAAAAACAGAATTTACTCTACTTACTTTTTATAAGTTTGTCGCTATCAAAAACCCTGAGCAAGAAGTCAAAAGACATCTCATTTTTTGTAGAGACATCGGAATGAAGGGGAGGATATATCTTTGAGAAGAAGGAATCTCGGCTACGGTAAGTTGCAATAAAGGACAGCTTCAAGCATACAAAGCGTTTCTTGTAAGTAATGCATATTTTAATGATATTGAAGATATCGATATCAAATCTTCGAGTGTAAAATCACATGCATTTGAAAAGATGATCGTGAAATATCGTCCTGAAATTGTTTCTCTTGGAATCAAAGTTGATCCCAAACAAGTCAAAAAGGTCTACCAAAAGATATCCGTAGATGAATTTAAAAATATCGTAGATAGTTCAGATCAGAATTATGAAATCTTGGATATGAGAAATAGCTACGAATACAAGTTATGACATTTCAAAAACTCGCTTCCTTCATGAACCGTTAATTTCAAAGAAGTAAAAGCTCTCGTCAAAGAATATGGAAAAAAATTTAAAAATAAAAAAGTTGTGATGTATTGCACCTGAGGTATTAGATGCGAAAAGCTCTCTGTCTTACTAAAAAATGAAGGCGTAGATAACTTCTATTCCCTAGACGGAGGAATAGTTAAATACATCAATACCCATAACGATGGAAACTGGCTTTGAAATTTATATACCTTTGATTGATTGGTCAGTACGCCCGTGGGAGACGAAAAAACACACACAAAAATCTGAACCTGCATCTATACGGGTGCATCGACAGATTACATCGAGAACTGCAGATACAGCCCTTGCAACGCCCGCATTATCACGACAAGAAAAGCATACAAACAGCATCTCGGATTCTGTTCACAGGAATGTTTTGATAAAGGGAAGAAAGACTTATTGATCAAGCCAGATTTTTCACTAGACAAGAAGGATTACAAAGATATTCGTTCACAGATTAAGTTAGGGAAATTAAAATTAGAAGAAACCCGCGAAGGTATATCAAGATATTTGGATAACAAATTAGGAAAACATAGCTTCAACCATAAGGAATCACAAAAAGAAGAATATGTAGATTCTTGTATGATATAAGGGGGGAGAGGAGTCTTGAAGAAATTTAGAATTAACAATTTTCCACCCTCATGGATTTATCCTGAGGGACAAGGAAATTTTAAAAGTTCTCCAGAAAATATTCCAGAATAAAACAATATAAACATTAATTGAGGAAATATCAGTTCAAAACGGAAAATAGCTTATTTTAGACCATTACATACTTTACACAATATATCTTGTGCAAAGTTCGTTGTGTTTCAATGAGGAATTTCAAAATATAATAATAATTCAAGTTATAGCTTATAATAAGCATTATATTCCATCATTAGATCTAATATATCTAGCACTACCGAGAAACAAGAAAATACTGGATTACTAAAAAAACCATCAAAATACCCTATTTTTGGAAGAAAAATCAGGCCTGTTTTCATGTCTGGGTGCGACTAAGTGCCACAGAAGAGCAGAAAAGATCAGTTTTGAACTAGCATTTTAGCGGATTTAGCGGAGGAGACACTCCTCTGCCTTTTTAAGAAAAAATCCATACTATACATATTAATTTTGATATTGCATTTCGAAAGGAAATAGATATATGTATACCACAAACAAAAAATAACAAGTAAATTTAATTTAAAAAAGAATGAACAAAAACAATGAATCAAAGGAAGGAACGCCTACAACAGGCTTCTTTGTGGCCCTCGGAGAAGAAACCGATAGCCTTAAAAAAAACAATACAATAAGCGAAGGCCGATTAGGCATCTTCCATAAAAAACCGGAATTAATTGCTACATTAGCAAAAAACCCGGCTATGCACGGAACAAATGTGCATATTATAGAAGTTGCAGTACCCAAAGCTTCTGTTATAGGAAGCAATGCGGAAAAGTTCGGATTCATCCGTGGTCATGAGGTTCCAATAATCTCTATAACCCCCCACATTCACAGTGCAACGGAAGTTGCACTTGCATAACCCTATGCATTATTTTTAAAAGAGAGTTCCGGAATCCCGGGACTCTTTTGCCTTATAGAAATTTTAAAAATATTTCCAATAAAGAAAAAACTACCTGATAATAACCAGGTAGCCGTCAGCTTCGGGGACGGCTTGCCCTTTATTATAAGGCGTACAGAATAAGTAATCTAGCTACCTATTGTGTATACCTAATAATTAGAATGCCGTCTCCAAAGGTTTGGTGCGAACGTTTCACTTTGGTAAGTTACTCAGCTAGCGAACAAATCTTTAGAATACTAAGAGATTTGTAATAAGGGTATTTTTTGTAGATGCCCATTGGCGTAACTCATTTTTGTTTTCTGCGTCTTTTTTGTTTACGTCAACAATATATCATTATATAGCCATAAAACAAACAGATTAATGCATAATCATATAGCTTTTCGTTAGCACACGATGAAATAAAATATAACTTATATATTGTCATATTTGAATAATCAAGATATAATAAGCAACAAAAAAAGGCCAAGACACAAGTCTTGACCAGATAATATTAGAGTTTTTGCGTATTATTCTGTTCCCTCTGTAGGGATAGTATCTGCTGGAAAAGCACTAGTACCTCCAAAGTTTACTGTAGGAGCTACATTTGCTCATTCTTTCGCTTCAAATTGTTGTGCTTTTTCAAAGTTAAACATCGCAGCTATAATATTTGCTGGGAATCTGCGAAGATAGGTATTTAAGGTATTTACCGCATCATTAAAGTTTTTTCTTTCTACAGTAATTCTATTTTCTGTCCCTTCAAGTTGTGTCATAAGATCACGAAATGCTTGAATAGATTGAAGTGTCGGATAGTTTTCTACAACTGCTAATAATTTAGATAATGAAGATGATACCTCCCCTTGTGCTGCTTGAAATGCTGCCAAGGATTTTGCATCCTTAATATCAACAGTTATCTTTGTAGCATTTGCTCTAGCATTAACTACAGCAATCAATACTCCACTCTCTTGTGCAGCAGCACCTTTTACCGTATTTACAAGATTTGGAATAAGGTCCATTCTTCTTTGATACACGTTTTCTACTTGAGATCGAGCGGTTTTTACAGATTCATCAAATCCAACTAAGGTATTGTACTTACCTACAACAAATAACACAAGGACGACAACGACAGCCAAGACGATAAGCAATGATTTTTTCATAAGAAAAGCATTTTATAAAATAAAATTATATTTTATTACATAAATCTGAAAGATAGACATGAATACGATGGATTAAAGCAGGAATTTCTCACTCCTCCACCTTATCATCCAAAAGATAATAAAAATTCTGACTATTACAAGACCAAGCAATATCAAAGAGAGAAAGTAATTCTTTCATGTCTTTAGGGATTTTCATATCAGGAGATTTCAATAAAAGAGCTCATTCTCGGACAATTTGCATCCCCAACAAGATATGTTTCAAAAAATCTTTTCATTTATCCTGAGAAAGATATCCCTCTCTTAGTTGTACGCATTTATTACGAAGATCAAGTTCAAGCGAAGCTCTAAGATCAGTTTTTTCTATCTTAAAATTTGATAAAATATTGCTCCCATAAAAGAGATCTGAATGATTTTTAATATTCAAAAGTTGTAGACAAAAGACATCGCTTCCCTGACTTATGTTGTCTTGTGTCAATATTATAAATCTCTCACGAGCGAAGAGAGGTCTGATAGAGTCTAGCAAAACAAAATTAACATCCTTGACAACAAAAACTGGTATCTCGTCAGCACCCTTTTGGTATAGATATATAGATACAAGTCAGTCTCTCAATACAGCGATGATCTCTTGCAGTTTTTTTGTGCCCATTATAACGAATTCAGAATGTAAAATGTAGAATGCAGAACTAATTTAGAATATACGATAATTGCTAGTTGTTAACTATTAGTTGTTAGTTAGCTTTACCGTGATCAAGACGATCCCCCACCACCAAAACTTCAGCCACCAAATCATCCAAAACTTGATCATCCTCCTCCAAAAGAACTTCAACCCCCTCCTCCATATCGTATTCATGTTCATCAACTTGATGTTCTACCATACAATGATCCCAATACTGAAAAAAGCAAAAAGAGATAAGAGACACATATCGCAAAGACAAAAGGAATTACTAAAGCAACAACAAGTCATAGGACGATTCCTCCTCCCATATACATCAATCGTCCATACTTTTTCATTTTTCTTTTTTTATTTTTTGTAGAAGAAGCAACAGTAACCAAGCTACCAAAAACAGATATAGAAAAGATAAAGAAGAAAAAAACAAATTCCAAATATCTTTCATTAAAAGAATTACCAATCGTTGATTGTGATGTCTGAGAATATGATTGCACTATAGTAGGATCTTGTTGAATATATCAAGAAACATCATCAAGCATTTCTAATATCCCTTGATAATAATCTCCATTTCTAAAATTTGGAGGGAAGCGAGCTTCGCCTATTTGTTTGGTAACCAGATCTGGAAGCGTTCCTTCTAAACCATAGCCGACCTGAAGGGACCATTTTCTATCATCTACAGCTATCAAAAGAACCAAACCATTATCCTGACCCTTTTTTCCCACTCCCCATTGATTCCCTACGTCAACCGCTGCAAGGTTAATATCATCATCAACAGTCGGTACGACTAAGACGGCTATTTCAATACTGCTAGATTTTTCTATCTCTTGTATCTTTGTATTCAAATCAGCTTTCTGAGTTTCTGAAAAAACGCCTACCTTATCGGTAACATATCATTCATTATTCGGAATAGTAAATCCGTAAACTACTCAGAATAAAGAAATTAGAATAAAACATTTTATAACGGTTTTGAACATACAGAAAGAAAAAATATAATAATAAAACATATCTTTAATCTGATCTCGATTTCAATTCTGTAAATTTCATAATTTCCTTTTCAAAATAGAGTTCAGATTCACCGACAGGACCATTTCTATTTTTTCTTACACAGATATCAGTAAGTCATTTCTTATCCGTCTCAGGATCATAATAATCTTCTCTATGAAGCATGATAACTTCATCAGCATCTTGCTCAATCGCACCAGACTCTCTCAAATCAGAAAGCTGTGGTTTTTTATCAACTCTTTTTTCTACTTCACGAGAAAGCTGAGATAATGCTATAATTGGTATTTCAAGTTCTCTGGCAAGCTCTTTAAGTCCTCTAGAAATTTCAGATATTTCTTGCACTCTATTACCAGAATATCATGAATTAGAACCACTCATCAGTTGAAGGTAATCGATAATAACAAGGTCGAGATTCGTCTTCTCTATTTTCAGTCTTCTAATTTTTGATTTCAACTCTGGAATAGTAGTAGATCATTTGTCGTCGATAAAGATATTCGTTTCAGAAAGCGTTTCCATGGAACCGCCCATGATTGTAAAGTCTTCTGTATCCAATTGTCCTTTAGATATCTTCCACATAGGGATACCAGAAACCATAGACAATATTCTGTCTGCTATTTGTTCAGAGCTCATTTCTAGAGAGAACAAAGCGACGCTTTTTTTCTGATCGACAGCCATATTCTTCAAAATATTCAATGCGAAAGCGGTCTTACCCATACTCGGACGTGCAGCAAGAATGATTAGTTCTGCAGGCTTAAATCAGCCAAGCATATCATCCAAACCATGATATCCAGAAAACACTTTTCTCAAATTGGCTTTTTCTGGATGATCGACGATATCCATATACTCCTCTACTCTTTTATTCAAAATTTCTCAGATAGAATGAACTTTTTCAGCGACATTATTTTGTGTAAGATCAAAAACTCTTTTCTCTATGTCTTGTAAAACATGCATCGTATCTTTTTGTTCATAGACATCACCAATAATTTTTTGTGAGGTTTTGAGAATATTTCTCAATATCGATTTCTCTTTTACTATTTTTATATATTCAGCACAAGAAGATGTACTTAACAGAAAACTAGAAAGCTCATAAAGATAGCCGGTTCATCCAATGGCATCTAAAACAGAGTCCTTGGAAAGCTGATCTGCCAAAGTAACAACATCTATAGTTTTACGTGCAGCCCAAAGCTTTTTAATTCCTTGATAAATATAAAAATGTTCCTTTTGATAAAAATCTTCAGGAGCAAGTCAGGTTCCATCATAATAATACATCAATTCATTATCCATTAGGATTCCTCAAAGAGCGCCCTTTTCTGCATCAATATTATGAGGTGGAAGTTTTATATCTTCTAAGCTTACCATAAGAAATACAAATTTAAATATTAAAATATTATGAAAAATAAAATATTAATTCTAATTTTTGAACGTTGCAATCTTTTAATTTTTTAATTATTCAATGCAAGAGAAAATTTCAAGAAAGTGCAGGTAAGAACTACAATAGTTAACAATATTCTAACAATATTTTAACAATTTAATCAAAAAGTTTGCCATTTTTCAAAAATTTTGCATTAGCCTCTAGCCATCATGTAAGACTTCCCGTATCTAAATAGGGGCGCAAAGACAATCATGTAATAGGGACCTCTTTGATAAGAGCTTTGATTGCATCGGGAAGATTCAATTCTCAAGATCTATGATCAGACTCTATCTCTTGTAAAAGAGAAAAAATACGTTTAGGAAGAATTGCAGCACCATTCCAAATTAAATTAGAAGGAGCATCTTCTACTTTAGGTTTTTCTACGAAATCAATAATTTTATCTCATGCAAGTTGTACAACACCATACTTATATACATCCTCTTTGGGCACTTGATGGATAGCAACAATAGGAGAAGGCGCAATAGTGAATACCTTCATCATTTCGATAAAAGCCTCAGGGGGATAAATTGTATCAGCAAAAATAACCATAAAATAATCATCAGAAATCAAATGCTGAGCTTGCATTAAAGCATGTCCCGTACCAAGCATTTCCAATTGTTTTACAAAAGTATAGGTTGCCATAGTTTTTGGTTTATTAATCAATGCCAACAAATCAAACTTTCCCTTCTTTTGTAAAATATCTTCCAATTCATAATTTTTATCAAAATAATCCTCAAGAGCTTTTTTTTGATGAGAAGTTACCATAATGATATCAGTTATTCAAGCAGCGACAAGTCATTCAATAGTATATTGAATAATAGGCTTATCTCAGACAGGAAGCATTTCCTTGGGAACCGTTTTAGTTATAGGCAACATTCTAGTACCAAATCATGCGGCAACAATAACAGCTTTCATACAGATAATAAAGAGAATAAAAGCACAATTATATGGTTTATTTTTTAAAAAATTCATATGCAAAATTAAATCATTTCTCAATAAGATCAATATCAAAGTTCTCATCTATACCATGGGCATTGCAGTCCTGATTGACAAGAGGGATAAGAACAGCTTTTGTATTCAATACCCTTTCTAAAATATCCACAATAGGAAGGCCTCCTCATGAATACTTGTAAAATACGGGTTGACCAAAAACTTTTTGTAAAGCCAACTCTGCTTTTTTGATATAAAAATTATTCATATCTACTTTGACCGGTTCATAGGTATCTCAAATATCAAGAGAATAATCAACATGCATAGGAACAGTTGTTTTTAACCACTGATCGAATGCACTAATAACATTTTTTGTAGTTTGATTTTTTACAATCCTAAAATTAATATGGGCATGTGCGACATTGGGAATTGCATTCTTGTATCCATCCCCCACATGTCATGAAGAAATTCAAGTAATTTGAATAGTAGGTTTAAGTCCTATTTGGGTAATCATATCTATATCTTTTTCTTTGAAAATAGTTTTAATTCAGGTATCAAGCATAAGTTTCTGACTATCGGTTTTTATTTTCTTATTTTTAACTAGAATATCAAAAGCAACTTCTTCTACATCATAATAAAAATACGGTATAGTGATACGATTATGGGTATCATAAAGTTTAGATAAGATGGAATTCATTTCATGAATAGCATTTGGCACTATTCATCCATATAATCATGAATGAAGATCGGTAATCGCAGTAGTTATTTTTAATTTAGCATTGATACCTCATCTATATCCCACATCGATACATGGGATACTTCACAAAATATAAGAATCTGAAATCAAACAAAAATCTGAAATCAAATCTTGCTTATAATCTATAAGAAAATTTTCAATATGCTGAGAACCAGTTTCTTCATTTCCTTCCAACAGAACAATAACATTATATCACAATTTTTTAGAAGCAATAAGTTCAAAAATGGTAAGCAAATGGATAAGAAATTGTCATTTATTGTCAGCGACACCTCTTCCATAAATCTTTTCTTTACCTATATACAAAGAAAAAGGATCATGACTTCGTCATTGATTAGAATCAGCAGTTTGAACATCATAATGCCCATACAATATCATTGTAGGCAACGAATCATCTACAGAGAATTTACCCAATACAAGAGGATTCCCATATCCATGAACAATTTCTGTAGAGAAGTCATTATCTTGGAGCATAGCATTGAGATAAATCGCTATTTTTTCTATAGCATTCATATGATCAGGATCAACTGAAATGCTTTGAATAGCTACAAGCTCTTTAAGTATTTGATAATACGATGTAAGCATAAGAAAACAAAAAAACATAAAACAGAAGCTCATTGCTATATTTATGTTTTTATTTTTGAACAGATTTTTTGACACAGATATTAGGGAGAAGGCATTAGCTACCAGGAACTTTTCCGCATCCCTGTTATTCTACTACTAATTCTTTCAATTTTTTCTTAGCTTTTTCATTGGAAGGTTCATATTCCAAGACCCTAAAATAGTATTTTTTAGCATTATCAAGATCATTTATTTCTGCATATAAATCAGCCAGAGTAAGCATATAAGCAGAATTAGTAGGTCTCAGTTTAATAACCTTTTCCATCTCCAAGACAGAGTTATGTTTTCTATCGGTATTGTACAAAAGTTCGACCATACTGATATAGTATTTTGGATTAGTGGGATTGATACCAATAGCTTTTTGAATAAGTAACTCAGCGACATCAAAGTCACTCGAAGTAAGATATACTTCTCCTATCTGTCGTATTGCTTTATGGTCTTTGGGATCAAGTTCAACAATTTTTTTTAGAATAGGTAATGCTTTTTTATAGTTACTCATAGTGAAATAAAGATCAGCCAATAATTTATTAAGATCCTTATCTTCAGAATCAATAGCCAATCATTCAATGATTTTCTTTTCATATTCATCAAGCCTTCAATCCTTTCTTAATCCCAAGGCATCATAAATTATTTTTTCAAGCAGCTTTCTTTTTTTAATCATTGTAGATTTATCCTGTTCATCATCTACTATCATATGCGGTTCTGCATATTTAGAAACAGAATAATTTGGTTTAATAAGATCATCTATGCCATTAAGAAACACCTGTTCTTCATTGACCATATTATCTATTTTTTCTTTACTTACATGTGAACGTAAACTAGCAAATTTTGTTCTATAAAGACGTACAGCATCTTGCTTAAATTTTACCAACGCGTCAAAAGTATCTATCTTATCAAGCAAACGAATAAGTTTTTTAAATATTTTTTTAGAAAAGAAAAATGATGCTATGCCAATCGGCAATGAGATAAGGATAATAGTAAACAACATCCACAATACAACCGACATCTTTAACATTTCCCCTTTATAATAAGATAAATAATTTTAAATTATTTCTTTGCAGGAGCTACATGTTTCGGAGCGTCCTTGTTGTCTATCTTTCAAACTTCTTTTGTGGATTCTTCTTGTTTACCAGGAAGCTTAACATTTTTGATAAGCGTATACGGGATCTTAACTATTGGACCTTCTTTTGTCCTTATGGTAACATCACCATTCATAATATTAAATGATAGCGCTACGCCGCAAGTCTCACATCATTCAGTTTCCACATGAGATCATTTTGCTGGAAATTTTTTGCTTTCTTGTACATAAGTTTCTAATTCATAAATCAATGAACATTTTAATTTTCCGCATCTTCATTTTAATCTTTCGATATCTCTTCATTCTAGATTTTGGAGAACAATATTTTCTATTTCCACACTAGGCAAGGGCCTAGAACTTTTACAACATAAATTAATTCCATTACATCAAACGAGACAATCAGTTCATGGAGACATTTTGACCATATCTCTTGCTCCCACCTGGAACAAGAAAATATTTTTTCAAAGCTCTTGTCTAAATTCCTTTACAAAATCAGTAAACACATATCTCTCCTCCGAATAAAAATAGAAATAGAGTTGGTCTCAAAAAATTTGATATCTCGCGGTCACAGGAACCGAATCAGGAAAATATTTTTTGAATGATTTTTTGAATAATGGAAAGATATCTAATGCCAAAGACTGTTGTTCATCAAAGAATGTTTTATCTTCATCTTCAAGTATTTTTTGGAAAATTCCTTGCCTATCAGTAACCGTTTCATGTCAAATATAAGTTCATACGGTTTGTTTACTGACTCAAGTTTGATCAGTTGACGAATACACAACTTTAGTTCCCGCTCTAAGTTTTGCAAAAGACTCTTCAGGGACGTCTTTAACCAAAACATTTTTATTAGTATATCGATCTAATACATAGATATTTTTTTTCATCAACTCATTGAGAAAATAAAACCACAAAAGTTATAGATAAAGTTATTTCTTTACAGATTTTTTAGTCTTGGAAAAGTTAGTAATCATAGACTCAAATTCATCTTTGGTAAGATATTCTTTATCTAAAAGGACTAACGACAATTTCTCAATCAACTCCTTATTTTCTATAACGAGTTTTTTGGAGTGTGCATAACATTCAGACATATATTTTTTTATTTTCTCATCAATGATTTGTGCTGTTTTTTCACTATATCCTCTAAACATACTATATTCGTTTTTATTATTTTCCAAATAGGTAATAGTACCCAAATCAGCATCCATACCATATTTTACAATCATATTTGTAATAATTTCTGTCGCCTTTTCAAAATCATTTGAGGCTCAAGTCGTAATATTTTCTATCCCAAAGAAAACTTCTTCTGCGGCTCTTCATCAAAGCAATGAAGTTACCTCATCAAGGAACTTTGCTTTAGAATTTAGATACATATCCTCATTAGGCATAATCCAAGTAACTCCTAAGGCCTGCCCTCTACGTACAATAGAAACTTTTTCTACAGGATCAGCAAGTGGCAAGATATGAGAAGTAACTGCATGTCCAAGCTCATGAAAGGTTATAATTTTTCTTTCTTCTTCTTTCATAGATTTTACTTTTTTTTCAGGGCCCATAATGATCTTTTCTAGAGCATATTCAAAATCATTCTGATCAAGGGCATTCCTATTTTCCTTAGCTTCTTTGAGCGCTGATTCATTCACGATATTTTCGATATCAGCACCAACCAAACCGATTGTTCTCTTAGCTAATGAAGGGATATCTATCGACTTAGCAAGTTTTTTCCCTTTAAGATAATATTGAAATATAAGAACTCTTTCTTCATAAGTAGGTTCAGAGACATACACCTTTCTATCAAACCTTCCAGCTCTCATCAATGCAGGATCCAAAATATCAGGCCTGTTAGTCGCAGCCATAACTATGATATTCGTAGTGTTATCAAATCCGTCCATCTCAGTCAAAATCTGATTTAATGTTTGTTCTTGTTCTTGATGCCCTCATGTAGATCAAACTCCTCTCTTTTTACCTATCGCATCTATTTCATCGATAAAGATAATTGCTCTACCCGCAGCTTTTGCTTTACCAAAAAGCTCTCTTACTTTAGCCGCTCACATACCGACCAACATTTCCATAAATTCAGATCCAGAGACAGAGAAAAAAGCAACATTCGATTCTCAAGCTACTGCTCTTGCAAGCAAGGTTTTTCCTGATCCTGGCTGTCCATATAATAATACTCACTTAGGATGTCTAGCGCCAACTTTATGATACTTAGCAGGATTTTTTAAATAATCTACGATCTCAGAAAGTTCCATTTTTACTTCATCCATACCCGCAACATCAGCAAATCTTGTTTTCATGGTTTTTTTATCATTCAATTTTCATGCTTTGATGCTAAACGGGAATCATGCACCGCCTTTTGGCATAGCAAATTTAAAGATAAGAAAGAAAACAAGAAGAAACAAAAATAAGGGTCAAATATCTTGAAGAAGCTGTGATCGCCAAGCTTTTTGATTAAATTTTACATCTACAGTAATAGGTCATATCATAGATATTCCTAAATCTTTGAGTGAAGTACCAAGCGGTTTGTTAGTTTCAAATACATTAACATACTCTTCAGTCATTTTTTTATTCATAGTGAGAAGAGAGACAGAAGTCCCAGTTCATAGATATTGATACCCTCTGAGAAGTGTTTCATCTTCCAAGACTATCTTCGAGAAAGACTTGTTATTATATTGTTTTAAAAAATCATTAAGGGGTACCTTCTTTGTCTCACGAACAACTTCTATGGTATTTCATTGAACATTAGCAGTTTTATATAACTGGATAGCTCCCGTTGAGAGGAGAATGAAGATAAATACATATCGTAATCATTTTTTCATAAACAAAAAAATATCAGATAAAATGTTTCATATCAAATATAATAAATCTGGGACGAATTTCAACGTATATAACCAAGACAAAAAAATAGATTGAAAATACGAGAAGGGATTGACATTCGTTGATAAATATATATCCTAAATAGACACAAATAAAAAAGAAAAGCAATGAAACTAATAACAGAAACACCAAAACTATTAAAATTCTTCGAGGCAGACGATGTCAAAAACACACTTGGAGTACAACTCAGAATATGGGAAACCTCAAACCATACCGAATTGGTTGTAAGAATGGAAAATCAAAACAAAAAGGCTATAAAACTTTGGAAAGAAGGAATTACGAAGCTAAATAGTGGCGATGTTAGTAGAAAAGTACTAAGTTTTTTGCATGAACTAGGCTTCGCTAATAATCCAGAAAATTGGACTTCCTCAGGACAACGGACGAGTGAAATAAGAAATTTTGATGAATATGAAGATAGAGACAACTGTATATATTTTGTCTTTTATGTTCACAAACGTCTTTTGGTTGAGTTCTAAAAAATCAATTTATTTTTCAATAGTGGTTCTGTGTATTCGCAGAACTTTTTTTAATTGAGACGCAGTAAAAATTCGAGGCATCGAGATTTTTTACTACGTCGAAATTATAGTTGTTATCCAAATAAGTCGGAAATGTAATAAAGAATTATTGTGATAACAACTACATATCCTTCAATCAAAAATAAAGATACTTTTGAAGGAGGATATATATTTTCGTTTCAGAAAATGTATTAAAAGTTGAAAACAATATAATTATCCGTAAACATAGAACATGATCGATCTCAAAACCGCACTCAAAACCACACCTAAATACCTCAAAATTCTCGCTGCTGAAGGAATAGTCACCGTGAAAGATTTTTTGCAATATTTCCCAAGAGCGTATGAAGACAGGTCTACCATTAGAAACTTGCACGAGCTTATCTTCAACGAGAAAGGTATAACAGCCACCAAAGGCAAAATCATTAAAAAGAGCATTTTTATGAGAGGAGGGAAAAGAATATATACAATAAATTTTGTAGATCCTATAGGGAATAAATGAGTAATAACTATTTTCAATTCAGGATTTCTTGCAAGCAAAATCCATGAGGAAAAACGATATATCATCGTAGGAAAACCAAATATAAGTTACGGAAAAATAAGTTTTTCCCATCCTGACGTAATAGAAACAGATTCCCCGGAAGGTGAGATCAATAATGAATGATGAATAATGAATGATATTGGTACGCATAAAGAAATATATAACACAGGAAGAATTTTCCCTATCTATCCAGAACTCATGGGAATCTCTCCCGGATGGTTCGCCCAAAAGATGCGATTATTGATGGACAAGGTGGACACAATTTTTACTGAGTACTTACCTAAGGAATTCATAGATAAATTCAATCTCATAGGCGTACAAGAAACAATCAAAGAAATGCATTATCCCACTAGTTTCGAAAAGCAAAAAGAAGCAAATCTAAGAATATTTTTTGACAGACTACTAAGAATTCAGTTATATTCACTTATTAATCGCAGTAGCTACCAACTAAATAAAACGAATATGGAACATGAAAGCATAGACCGAAATATTGTAAAAGAAATTATGGCAACACTGCCTTTTGAATTAACTAACGCACAAAAGAAAGTAATTAAACATATCACAGAAAATATCCACGAACCTAAACCGATGCTCAGACTCCTTCAAGGAGATGTTTGAAGCTGAAAAACTATCGTTGCGGCTATTTCAGCATATTATACTTTTAAAAAATATCAATGACAATCAGTGTTTCTAGCGCCTCTAGAAGTACTGGCAAATCAGCATTACAAAACCCTAGCTAAATTACTTTTGCCTCTAGGATTAAGAGTAGCATTACTTACTTGATCATTAAGCAAATGAGAAAAAGATAAAATTAAATTAGACTTAGCAGAAGGAAGGATACATACAATAGTTTGAACCCATGCGGTAATTCAAGAAGACATTAAATTCAAAAAACTTCAATTCGTTGTAATAGATGAACAGCATAAGTTTTGAGTCAGACAAAGGGCTTTTTTCAAAAGATTTTGAGCTCCTCATATCTTACAAATGAGTGCGACACCCATCCCTAGATCTATGGCATTAGCCTTTTTCGGAGAATTTGACGTCAGCATCATTGATGAAATGCCGATAGGCAGAAAGCCAATTATCACAAAAGTTATTTCAGAAAAAGAATATATAAAACTAAAACCACGAGTTCTTGATCACATTAAGAAAGGACAAAAAGTGTTTATTGTCACTCCCCTTATCGAAGAATCAGAAAAGTTAGAAGAAGTGAATTCAGCTACAAACGAATTTGAAAATATGAAAGAATTGTATCCAGAGCTTAAAGGTAAAATAGGGCTTCTTCATTGAAAAATGAGACCTCAAGATAAAGAACAAGTGATGCAGGATTTTAAGTCATGAAAGATTTGTCTACTTGTGTCTACTACTGTCATAGAGGTGGGAGTAGATATTCCTGAGGCTACTATCATGGTAATCAAAAATGCCGAAAGATTTGGGCTCTCACAACTTCATCAATTAAGAGGAAGAATAGGAAGAGCAGATATTCAGTCTTACTGTTTCTTAGAAACTAAAAGCAAATCAGGCGATATCGGGAAAAGATTAAAAGCAATGGAAGATAGCAATGATGGATTCAAGCTAGCGGAACTCGATCTTCAAAATCGTGGTGCAGGAGAAATTCTATGAACCATGCAATCATGAGAAAGTGACATTCCCTTAGAAATATTATCAGATTTAATATTTTTGGAAAGAATCCAAGAATGAGCTAAATGGCTACTTGAAAAATACCCAAAATTAGAATGACTTCCTGGATTAAAAAAATATCTAGAAGAAAAGATGGGTGACGTACTCGCATAATTTTTAGACTTTAATTACATCTAATGTTACAAACAACTCATGTCTATCTCTTTAACAGTAAAGGACAAATTTTACTAGGGATGAAGAAAAGATGATTTGGTATGGGAAATCGAAATGGGTTTGGTGGGAAAAACCATGAATGAGAAACAATAGAAGAGACAGCGCTTAGAGAGCTTTCAGAAGAAGCAAAAATCCTTCTTAATAAGAACGAAATAAAGAAAATAGGAATGTTGCATTTCTTTTATAAAGCAAATCCAAGTCGAGATCAAGATGTACACATATATAGTGGAACCTATGATTGAACCTTTGAAGAAACTGAAGAGATGAAACCTCAATGGCGAGATATAAAGGATATCCCCTACGATAATATGCGAGAAGACGACAGTATTTGGTTACCTAAACTAATAAAAAAAGAATTTCCGATTGATATGACATTTAAGTTTGACGAAGAATGAAAGCTTGCAGAATACAGATAGATATACATAATACAATTTATTAATAAATACATTTGACAATATACATATAATACCTATAAAGAATGTACTTTATAGGTTATTTTTTAATGAAAAACTGAATAAACAAACAAAAAACGATTTCTTCTCTTAGTGGCATTGACCATATTTTTTCTCAAATGAAGAAATTCTTAGAAAAAGCTAAAATTGAGTACAAAGAAGATATCGTAATTTTCTTAAATACCATCATGAATGAATATACAAATGACATAATCACATTTCATTGCGAAAATCAAATAAATGACAAAAAATATAGAACTTCAACAAGAAACGAAGAAGATGAAGACGAGGGAGAAGAACCAATCTTATTTGAAAATGACGATATCATGAAGCTTCTTCTTCATGATCTCTATCGTTTTAGACAAAATGATTTTGAATGGCAGATCAACAACTATACCAGCGACAAAGACGCTCCTCTAACTTCAAACGACATATATGTATTTCACAATATGCATACCTGAACATTGGAAGAACTTGCATGAAAAGAAAATTTTGATGAAATTTTAAAAGAATTTCAACAAGCAATCATAACTATAAGAAATAGAATCCTTTGGATATTAGAAAAAGAAAAAAGACTAAAAGAAACAAACTCTCGCGAAAAGAAACAAAAAGCCATAGAAGCAAAAAACGCAAAAGCCATCAAACAGTTATTGTCTAGTACTCCTAATACCACGATTATACAAGATACAACATTAGCAAAAGAAGAAGATTTTATCTGATGATACACAAGCGTAAAGAATATCATTCACGAAGTATACGCAGAACAAGAAGAATATTTCAACAATCTTTTTTTGGGATTTGATTTCAAAAAATGAAGATTTCAAACTTCAAAAGAAAAAGAGAAGCAATACGAAAAGTATTTTTATGAAAAAAAATGAGCAATAAGAATTCAAGAAAAATGACAGAAAAATAGCAACAAGGAGCTGCCTGCAATTATTTCACAAGCATCTCTTGAACTCACAAAAATAATGAAAAAGAATACCATGCCCATACCAAGAACAGATGAACAAAAAATAGACGCAGCTATAGAAAGGTGAGAAATGAGCTATAGTGAAGAAAGCGAAAAAAATACAGTAAAAAAAATAATTCTTGAAAGATTTAAAAAGAAAAATCTCCAAACAGAAGAAGAAAAACATAAGGAAAAACGAAAAGTAATAAATACCTACTACACCACATCAACATATAAGAAAAGGAAGTTAAATATTAGTGCGACAAACTCTTCAGACATCAACACATATATTTCAAATCATATTCGAGATTGTACTACCACGATAAATTTTGAGAGATTATTTAATAATCTTGAAAAAATACTGACTAGCTTACCCGACAAACGAGAAAATTTAATTTTAAAGAAAATAGCAGAAAATAATCAAAAGAAAAAAGAAATATGAAATGAGATCTTTGACGAACGATTTGATTTTGAGGAACTTAAAAAAAATGAAATGTTTATGGATGATATAAGATTTTATACGGGTATCTGATGAAACTTAGAACGAGCCTATCGAGTAGTATTAAAAAGCAGATTCCCATGAAATGAGAGAGTAAGAGAATTTCTAGATAAAAGAGAAAGCTTAGATGATGCGATTGAAAAATACATACAAGACACATTAACAACCTATGGATTTTTACAAGACATAGAAAGAATAAAAACTCTCGAAAAAGAGATTCAAGAAAAATTTGATCCAAAATTTGTGTTTAATTCTGAAATATTATGAAATATACTAAAAGCGATAATCAAGCAAGTATTTGGTAGCTGGCTAATTATGTTTAGTGAAGAAAGAATGAGTAATATAGAGAAAGATATTTTTGCTATGTCTCAAAGGATTTCTTTTTATGGAAAAATAGAAAAAAAAGAAGATAATTTTGTTAGACAAATATTCGAAGAGTCTTTACATGAACTCAAAGATTTTTATCAACTAGAAATTTTCATCAAGATAATAAAAAAATTAGGACTCTCTCTTGAACGAAATAAAACAAAAGTTAAAGAAATCCTTCAAAAAGGATATAATGATGCACAATACAATATCAGCGATTTTTGAATTAACGATATTAATTTCTTAGAAAAGATAAAAGGAATGGCGGTAGAGTTTTCTATAGCATTAGATTTACCCAAAGCTCCTCCACTAGAAACTTACTATATCCATAGGCTACGTACGCCTGAACGCATACTTGAGAAACAAATGAAAGAAAACATGCTTGATAGATATACATGAGTATCAGGATATCAAAAGGGGAATCTTGCTTCAATCCGAGCTCTTGAAGAATTAGGACAAGAAATTTGAATGCCACTAAGAAGAGAAGAAGCTTTAAATATAGATATGCGTAGTTATAAGAACATCCTCCTTGAAAATAGATTTGATCTCAAAACTACAGTTCCTGTAGCAGTCAATTTTCCAAAAGTAGAAGTAGTAGTAAAAGGAAATTGGAACGAAAAATGCCTAATCCAAGGGCATTATGTATTTCATTACAATCCAGAAACGAAGCTCTATGGACTACTCTTTGATGATTCATTTATGGATGCAAAACTTCTCATAGAAAGATATAAATTTTCTGATCAG
This sequence comes from candidate division SR1 bacterium, assembly GCA_026397475.1. GTDB lineage: Bacteria > Patescibacteriota > Gracilibacteria > Absconditabacterales > Absconditicoccaceae > CAJBLF01. Next base: position 95,706 of record JAPLUT010000002.1, read on the forward strand.
ATTATCCTCGGATGAGGATTCATTGTTTTTGATAAAGAGACAAAATCGATTTTGATAGAAGATAGAATAGAAGACCATAATCATGAACCAAGGATACTTTCAATAACGGGATTAAGAAATGCAGTAAAAGACAGCTTGCCAGGATATAAAATATTTATTGGAAATGATGGGGTGGATCAGTTTGGAAGTTACTTTTAAAAAAACCGGAAGAAAAACTTCCGGCGAATGATAATTTCTACAATTCGTTTTTTAACAATTCTATCTCATCATTAGCAACTTGAATAGCAATTTTATTGCTATCAATTATTTCCTGATACTCAACACTATTGCTTTCTAGTTTTTTAATTTTCTGTGTGGCATACTTAGTAACAATTTCCTTTCTTTCTTCCTTAGGCAACAAAGAAATTAATTTTTGTTGTATCTTTTTATGCATACATGTAAAGTAAACAACACGGAAGAGCAATAAAATCAGAAAGATAAACATTCCACCAATAAAACCCACAACAATGAAAAGCACAACTATTTCTATTGGCGTGTTACTAGTATTTAATAAGACAAGTAGGAATAGGCCGATACCTAGAGCAAAGCCAATAACTAGTAGATACCCCATAGCCTCTTTTTTGTTGTCTATTAGATCATTAGCATAACTATCAAGAGCATCTTGCTGAACCGATTTTTCATTTTTATTTTTTTTCATTTTTAATTATTTATTTGTTTTTATTATCATACTACATACTAGGTAATATCTTCTCTTTCCAATAGATGTATTTGATTCCTAAAGTTATGTACAGCCATATATTGGAGACTTAAGGGAAGATCATCACTCTTTTCGTAATCACTCAGAAATATGCGCTGTCCATCCGTAAGAGTTATTTTTTTAGACTTTAAATCTTTAAAAAATTGATAGTTCTTTATATACTGATCAAAAAAATCTCATACTAAATCAGGATCTCATAACAACTTACATACTTTTTTATTTGAAAGTCATAAAATAGGTTTTCTAATATCCTTATAATCTATATCTCATCGAAATATATCCCGTGTTGTAGCCTCTAATTCGATTTCAGAAAATTCTAAGTCCTTGGCTCTATCCTTTAAACGCTTCCATCTCTTTGTAAACTTATGGATAATGAAAGGGTGTGATATCTCCTTAGTTAAATTATCTATACAAGAAAATGCTTCTACAACCATATCAGCACTATGTTTTGTTATTTTTTCTTTTCTATTAAACATATTCTCCATTAAGGAATCTGCGGTTTTTAACTTTGGTAGTAACGTTGAAATATGTTCCTTTAATTCAGTATCATTTAAGATCTTCATAGCCATCTATACAATTTAAATAAATAAAATATCCTATATTAAGCCTATTTCTCACTTTAATCTTTCTGTCATTTGTTCATCGGTTTCATTTTTGTAGTATTCGTTATATCTAGGATTGAAGGTATAGACATCGATATCCTTATATAAATTTTTATGTTCTTTCATCTCTGAGACCAAGACATCTGCTATGGTATCTCAAGAGGTTCGATACTGTTGTTCTTTACAAAACTTTCTAAAGTTTGTTTCTGTGCCTGTTTTAACAGTTGACGCAGAGATACAGACGGCTTGGATATTAGCATTACTCATGGCAAGCGATTCTATTTTACCTCTAAGCATTTTATTACTTCTAACCATAGACTGAAAAATAGTCGGAATGTACTTTTTCTTATCAATGAGAGAACAAATTGTTCCTACTGATATTTTTTTATTGGGATAGTGGTATTGCACAGTGGTGAATACATTGTCAAAGGTAGTCAGTAAAGAATGATATGCTCTATCGTCGATACCATCTCCGTCGTTATCCTGTAATATAAGTTTATCTATAAGTTTTGGTTCTTGTTGTAATAAAGGATGATTGACATCTAAATCAGGAACTTCAGCAACTGCATAACAACAGTTATGAAATATTCTGATCGTGTCTATACTATTGGAATCTATAGAACCCAAAACAGTCATCAAAGTTTTTTTTACCTCTTCTTCGTCTGTTAAATCAATTAACTGAACATTTAATACATTAGCGATATCACATCATCTTCTTGAAAGTCCTAATGTAATATCTTGCGAATTCCCAATCTTTTTTAAGATAGATTTCCCTACTGAGTTAGAAGCAGCCGTTACGATATTTAAATTCATATTGTCAGTGATTAAGATATAAAATTTACATTGACATTTATGAATTTAATGATATGAAAAAACTAATCAATAGATTTGATAATTTTAGAAAAATAATTATCATTAAGTGATAATTTTAATTATTGATAAATAATGCCATGCTTTTGTTTGATCCCGTATATGATATTTTAATAGAAGCATTTATAGAGCATCAGAAACTCTCCACGCAGGATTTACAAAAATACATCAATAAGAACTACCCTATTTCCCTTCCCAATCTCTATAAGATCATTGCAAAACTTCTCGACGAACAAATTCTTATAAAGGAATGAGGCAAGCTTTCTCTCCATAGCAGATGGATAGGAGATTTCTGTGAAATCGCAGACAAGCTCAAAAAGGTATACTTCGAAAGCCCTTCGCGTCCTATTGATTTAAAAGAAGGACAAATAATAAACTTTCAAGCCAACAGTATCAAAGACATGGATGGAATACGGGGAGATGTAGTACTCAATGTGCATCGCTTACACGAAAAATCAGAACCCATATATATCTATCACGCACATCCGTATTATGCACTGTGAATGCACGACACCGAGATGGCATTTTTCAAGGCAATACAAAAAAATACAGAAGTATATTTACTCTTTAGCGATACTGGATTTCTAGATACTTATGGACTAAAACTCTACAAAAAAGTTGGAATAAACAACGTCGTTATCAGCAAAAAACATCCTTTTTTGCAAGATGGATATTGCTTCAATATTGTTTGAGAATATATTTTTGAATTCGTATATCCTAAGGCCATAAGCGACTATTTCAAGATGTTTTTTTCTTCTATCCATACAGAAAAACAGTTCAACCAAGAACTGTTTAGCAAGATATTTGAAATGAAATGAGAGTGTAAAGTGAGTTTAAGGCGTAACAAAAAAGAAGCAGAGATGTTTAAGAAAGAAGTCATGAAATGTTTTAAATAGATATCATTAAGACAAATATTTCAACAAAACTCCTACAGATCTATCTTCACTCATTCCTCAAGATTTAATGATATCTTTTATTTCTTGGACAGTCTTCCATTCTACAACGATATTTTCTCCTAATTCTAAATGCTATCACTCGTCATGACGAGAGACATGCTTAATAACATAGTAATGCAAGTCTCGCTCTACAGTAGTTCATACCTTAGAAATATAATATAAGGAAATATCTGAAGGAACTAATCCCGTTTCTTCTTCACATTCACGTTTAGCGGCTAACAAAGAATATTTTTCTGTGTCATTTCTATGTTCATTGTACTCCTTTAAAGTATCAAAAACCTTTCCTCAAGGCAAACGATAATCGTCAGCATTTATTTCTCTACGAAATTCTTTTGTGAGCAGAATCTTATATTCATCACAAATAATAAGACGAACTCAGGGAGATCTTCTAGCAATTTCTCGCAAAAGTTCTTTGTCTCCTATTTTAACAGTCTGTTGAACAACTTCTATAATTTTTCATTGAAAGACAATCTCTTCTTTGATAAGTTCCATTAAACATTTTTTAAAATAAAACTTTTCGACTTCATCGTTCTATTCCTCTATCGTTCAATCGTTCTACTCTATATTCCAATCAATCTCCTTTTCTCCTCTACCCTTCAAGATATCATTTACTTTTGAAAAATGCTTAGATCAGGAGAACCCTCTATATACACTCAATCATGAAGGATGAGACGTCTCTAACACGACATGTCTACTTGTGTCTATAAGTTCCTTCTTCTTTTGAGCAAAAGCTCATCGCAAAAGAAAGATTATTCCATTTTTATGATCAGAAATAGCTTTTATAGTAGCATCAGTAAAAGTATGCCAACCTATTTTTCTATGTGAATTAGCCATATCCTTTTGAACGGTAAGACTAGAATTTAACAAAAAAACTCACTGCTCTGCTCGATGCGCAAGATTTCATTTTGTCGGCATTAAAATTCATATATCTGTATGTAATTCTTTGAAAATATTTTTTAGTGATCCTGGTAATTTGATTCCGTCTTGGACAGAAAAACATAGTCCATGAGCTTCTCACTCCCCATGATAAGGATCCTGTCAAATAATAACGACTCTCACCTTATCGAAAGGAGTCAGAGTAAATGCTTTAAATATCTCTGATTCTAGAGGACAAACGACATGTCCCAATTGTTTTTCTTGAATAAGAAATTCCTGGATAGCAGTAAAATAAGGTTTAGAAAATTCATCTGCAATAACCGACCTCCAGGATTGCTCTATTGGGATAGTATTTATATCAATCAAAGCAACAGAAAAAACATATAAAGGAATATTCTTTCTATGCACAGAAAGAAAAAACTATTTTTTAGGATTCATATTGTAGCTTACAAGAACATATACAGTAGCGATTCCGACAACTGCATATATTACACGAGAAACAAAACTCATGTAACCAAATATCCAAGCAACAAGATCAAAATTAAACAATCCTACTAATCCTCGATTAAGTCATCCAATAATCAAAAGAATCCAAGCTACTTTTTTGAGATTTTTCATGAGCATATACATAAAAAATAAAAAAGAACATCTACTATATAATGGATTTGAAAGTAAAATGCAAGAAGGACTTTAATGCTAAATTTTGGCAAGAAATAGAGAAAAAAATAGAACTGTAAATTAGTTTAGAAAAGTAATAGAATAAAAAAAAGTATATAATTGCAATGGTATTGGGAGATTAAAACCCTACCTCTTTTAAAAAAAATATTATTGTATTCGTGAGTTTTGTATGTTTCTATAGTATTTACTGTTGAAGTTTTTGAGGAATTCAATAAAAGGAGCAGGTCCAAATATTGTATAGCCCCACAGCAATGTAGGGAGGAAAGTCCTGACACCATAAAACAGGTAACATCTAACGGATGTTGAATACCGAAAGGGTAAATGAAAGTGCCACAGAAACGTAAACTACCCCGCACCAAATTTAGACTTAGCCCACAAAATGTACTTTGTATACCTACTTTACAACGAAACAACTAAAAAGTTCTATGTTTGAGTTACTCAAAATATAGAAAAAAGATTGATAGAGCATGTCGCTTGAAAAAATCAATCTACAAAATATTGTTGTAAGGATCGAAAACTTGTGTATTATGAATATTATAATCACAAAAGCGATGCGTATACTAGAGAGAAAAAGCTAAAACATCATGGTAAATGATTTATCTCGTTAAGTCCAGGATTAGCAATACATTAGATGATTTAGCCTAAATTTGGTGCGGGGAAAAGATGCAACGCGAGGATGATCGCTTCGGCGCGCTACCTCTACTCAGCTTCCACGATGTGGATTCGAGTGGTAAACCATACCTGGTGCAAGCTTACCCCGCACCTTTTCTTACAGATTATATTTTTAAGAAAAGGTGCGGGGAAAGTGCAATACGTTGGCTCTAAGCCGACATAGATACATTATACAACACGACAGAATCAGGCTTATCATTTGGACAAATTACATAGAACAACAGAAAATAGAACGATTGAACGATAAGTGACATCCTTCATCGTTCCAAGAATGCATCGTTCTTCTTGATCTAAGTAGGGCCGTAGCTCAGCGGTAGAGCGGAAGTCTCCAAAGCTTCGCGTCGAGGGTTCAACTCCTTCCGGTCCTGGTGTAAAAATGCAAAAATAATTGCATTTTTTTTATAAAGTATAAGCCTCTGATTTATTATTCACAGCGAACCCATGGAACAAAAGATAGGACTATGTATTGGACGTTTTCAACCATTCCATCTTGGACATATAGACGCAATAAAGCAGGCAAAAGAATATGGGGTAACAGAATTTCTTATCGGCATTTGATCTTGCGACAAAGAACATACAGCAGAAAATCCATTCACCTATGACGAGAGGAAAATGATGATTGATAAGTCATTAAAGACATTAAATATCAAATTCACTATATATCCGATACCTGACATGAAAAAAGATGAAGATCGAAAAAATCATATTATCAATACCATTCCAGAATTTGATATAGTTATCAGCGGGAATATATGAATTACTAACATATTCAAGGGAACGAAATATCCGATATGTAAGGTAAAAATAAATAAGGAGATAAAATCTACAAGCATTAGACATCTTCTCTACATAGGAGAAACTCATAAATTACAAGAGATGCTCCCTACACAAGTACTTAGCTATCTCCAAGGAATCAATGCTGCAAAAAGAATAGGAACATATTTCATTAATGAAGAAATAGGACCAAAGATAAGTGTTAACGGAATAGTAATAACCAAAGATAAATGCATAGTCATCACAGAAAGCAAACATGAACCACTAGGATATGCATTACCAGGATGCTTTGTAAATTATGGAGAGACTACGGAACAAGCTATCATCAGAGGAATGAGAGAAGAAATAGGCGCATATATAAATATAAGAAGAATAGTAGGAGTGATGAGCAATCCCAAGAGAGATGCTGGCGGACATATCATTTCTATAGTATATATGGCAGACATTGTTTCTGGAAAGCTTAAAGCATGAAACAACACGAAATCATTAAAAGTAGTAAAACTTGAAGATGCAAAAAAAATGAATCTTCTTTTTGATCATAATGAGATAGTAGAATGAATCACAAGCATCAATTATAATGATAAAATTAATTTTTCAACAAACGTTTAAATATGTTTTAAAATACCTATCACAAGAACAACAAGGAAAGGGCCTGATATCTTTTAGTTATCGGAGAGAGAATCACATACATACTTCGATGATTTATGAAAAATAAGTCAATAGTAAAAAAATAAAAATAGTTGCTTTAACCAGAGATTCTTTGCATATAAGCAAATCTGGAGTATACTTATACTAACATAGTTACTTGTCATATGGATCACTACACAGTACCTTGGTATAGGTAATTATGTTGGAGGTATTTCCTCCTTAAACACTATCTAGATCTTATACCCAATAAGATCAGATGGACCCAGAGAGAGTATTGGGGCTCTAATATAAAATCCACATTAATAGTCAGCTTTGTTGGGTATATATGTGGGCTGTATGAAGCTCATCCCGATGCTCTCTCGTTAAAAACAACTATGGGAATTTCAAAAAGACAATAAAATATAATATATTTGAGACGCAATGAAAATCCGAATATTCCAGAGGATTTACATGACGTCGAAATTATACCGACATCAGTCGGTAAAAGGGGGAAGCACTAAGGATATATCCATTAGTGTTTTTTTATTCGTTTGAAAAAGCATATTTGAGACAATAAAGAATAAAATACCAGAAAATCTATTTGTAATTACTAAAATAAAATTTATAATCTCTGAACACAGAAAAATTCTGAATTTGTTTCAAATCTTCTCACCATAAAATAGAATATGAATTATAAAGTATTACGCGATAATCCGGATGAAAATCTGCTGACTAGGCTTTTTAAAGTAAGATGAATCGATGACAATATCGACTCTTTTTTGGATCCAAAATTAAGTAGCTACCGAGGAGATCCTTTTTTACTCAATGATATGGAAAAAGCAGTAAAAAGAATCCATAGCGCCATAGAAAAAAATGAGAAAATCATGATATTTGGAGATTATGATGTCGATGGAGTAACTTCAAGTTATATTCTGTATGAGTTTATTACAAAATACCTCAAATATAAAAACATAAGCATCCTGTATCCCGATAGGATTAAAGAATGATATGGAATGAAAAAATTACACATTGACGATATGAAGCAAAAAGGAATAGATCTTATCATTACCGTAGATAATGGGATCACATCAGTACAAGAAGCAATATATGCAAAAGAACAATGAGTTGATCTTATCATTACAGATCATCATCAACCCTTAGAAGTAATTCCTGATTCATTCGCATTAGTAAATCCCCAAGTTTCTCCTAACTACGCATTCAAGGGATTGGCAGGAGTAGGTGTAGCATTCAAAGTAATTTGTGCGCTACTCAGCAAATCTGATTTTGATCAGAAAAAAAGAAACGAGATTTTTCATTATTTTATTGGTATTGTTGCAATAGGAACAGTAGCTGACATTGTACCTCTACTTTGAGAAAATAGAGTTATCGTAAAGAAATGATTAGAGCTCTTAAATTCTCGCAAAAATATACCTGAATCATTAAAATGATTTTTAGACTACCTCAACATAAAATGAGGGATAGAAAGTTATCATATAGGATTTATAATCTGACCAAGAATCAATGCAGGAGGCAGAATGGGATCTCCTTACGATAGTCTTCACGTACTCCTCTATTCCGGGGAAAAACAATTAGCATATTTAGACAAGCTAGAACTTATCAACACAGAGAGAAGAAAAATTCAAGAAAATATGTTCAAAGAAGCAGAATGAATGTTAGATTTAGATAAAAAAATGCTAATTGCTTTCCATGAAGAATTTCATGAATGAATCGTTGGAATAATATGAGGGAGACTCACAGAGAAATATAACAAACCTTCTATGGTTATGAAGATAAACCAAGAAAGACAAGTAGGGATAGCAAGCTTAAGATGACCAGCATATTTTAGCGTTATTGATATGCTAAAAAAACACGGAGACACTCTAGAAAGATTTTGAGGACATAGATGAGCGGGCGGACTCACAATAAAATTAGAACACTTAGATGCCTTCATCAAAAAGATTAGCGATCATTGTGAAGAAATAATACAAGATAGTCATTTAGTAAAATCCATCAATGTTGATACAAAAATATACGAACACGAACGAGACAACACTACTCTTCAAAAAATAGATAAACTTGCGCCCTTCGGAGAAGGGAATAAGGAACCTATATTTCTATTAGAAAACATTGTCGTTCAAAAAATAGAAAAGGTAGGGACAAAAGGGAAACGTCATTTAAAAATACATGGAAAGTTTGGTGACAAAAAGATCATAAGCATGTTTCGATCGAGAGGAGACGAGGTTGAAGCACTTGTTGCTCGCCACAAAGAACCCGTATCCCTAGTAGGTAAAATAAGAAAAGATACCTTCAATGGGTGATTTTATCTAGAATGAATAGATATCCATTAAATAAATATTTCCCATTGAAATTAATCAGAAAAATTCTTATAGTCTGATCAGAAAAAGATCCTCATCCGGGGATTTTTAATTATCACATTTCCATGAAAGATCTAGAAAAAGAAATAGAACAGATCAAAGAAAGAAACCAACGCGTAGAAGCAGATAAAGCTCGAGAAACAAGCATATCAAGAAAAATAATTATTATGCTACTCACCTATGCCGTTATTATAATTTTTCTTTATACCGCAAAACTTCCTAACCCCCGAATTAACGCTATTGTACCAACGCTAGGGTTTATGCTTTCTACACTAGGCCTATCTGCATTCAAAAAAATACGAATAAAAAAATTTAAATAAATGAGAAACATTGAACATTTTATTTTTTAGTCATTGAACATGAATGAGCAAGAAAGCAATCAGATTAGGAACATTATAATAAACATCGAAGAAAAAAAATGATCTATCCCCTATTTTTCTGATCTAACAAAACATGAAACATTTGGTCCCATATTCCAAAGCGTATCTTCCGAAGAAAAAATAGATATTCAACACATTATAAACGACCATATTACTGAAAAAATAGAAGGGATGACCAAGACAAAATGAGGACAACTCTTCAAAAGATTTTTTGAAGCATACAATGAATTATTTCGAAAATTCAGAACGCTCAACGAAGGAGATGAGACAAATAAAAATTTCCAAGAAACAGGGAAAGAAGTAGAAAAAGAGATGTTTAAACTCGAAGGAATACTTACCGAAAAAATGTTTAAACAAGAAAAATGACTCGACAAGGTTATCGACTCATTTTACAAGATTGTATACGCTTTTTTCCCTAAGTACAATAAAATAGACTAGAAACGATTTTTAATATGTCTTTCATAAGAATCATGGGATCATAGAGTATGAATGATTCCTTTTTTATAAAGCAAAATTCTCCATCAATTTGTCATATCAAAGACATAGAATCCACGTCAGAATTTATGTTCTTCCTCCCTATTCTTTACAATAACATCATTAAGTATTTTTTTAATTTCTTTATCTAATCTTGGATTAGAATAAGAATATTCAGCAGCATCTGAAATAAATTTTTTTTTATTATCAAAAGAATATCCTAATTCCTGAAACATATCGGCATATCAAGACATTTTTTTTAGAAGATGTGCTTTCTTGGATTCTCCCTCCAAACGTTCAAGCGTATCTAAGGCATCCAAAGTAGTCAATTTGTTTCTTTGAGGATCAGAAAGTAATTCTTGAGAGATAGGATTTTCTAAGAACAATTGTAGAATTTCTTCTTCTGTAGAATCTTCATTTATTGATTTATTGACATCAACACAAGAGAATCCATACTTTTCTAAAAGGACAAAAAAATCGTTATCTATACAATTTGAACCATAAGACGCAACCTTTTCTATAAACCATTGTTTTCTGATAACATCCTTTCTTGTAAGAAACTTTTGAAGAATCTTTTCTATGGCACTAGCTATTTTTTCAAGATTAGAAGTGTTTTTTTTCTGAACCAAATATGTTTTGATTTCATCTTTGAGTCCTAAAGGCAATGGCTCTAATGGAGAAGTCTTAATATCTTCATCGAGAACAACAGCTTCAATCATTTGTTTTTTTGATATAGGAACATTCTCTTTCTTAATAAGATTATTAGCATTAGATTTTTGGAATTGATTTTCCAAAAATAAAGATACGTAAGAAGAAAATCCACGAGAAACATATTCCTCATCAGCCATTATAAAAAGATTTAGAGAGACGATGGGGACAATCTTATGAAAATCTAAATTAGAAATTTCAGAAAAATCTTTTTCCAATTTCAAACGACAAGCTTCCTTAGTAATATTTAAAAAATCATCTTGAATAGCCGCTCGTTTACTTTTACTCAACAAAGTGTGATCTACGCTCTTTGAAGCATGAGAATATTGCAATCTTATTTTTTGGGTAACTTCCTTTTTAGTTTCGTCATTTCGATGAGCAACCTCACTAAGGATACCAAATATTACATTAGAAACAAAAGAATCTATAAGTTTTATCAATAGTTTAAATATTTCTTCATGAGACAAGACGTTATTATTTTTACATAGTTCAACGAAAACTTCAGGACTAGAAGAAAACGCATAATGTTTCGCGAAAAAACGCCAAGAACCATGATGGATATAATCAAAATCAGAAATCTTCCTATCATGAATTTTATCGACAAAAAGATGAGGATGTTTAAGCATAAAGAGGAAAAGAACCCTCATTTTAACAACATATTCTTCTATATATTGAGTTAATACATCACAAAGAGCTCCCTTTAAGCCCTTAGAATATTTATCCAAATCAATAAGAAGATCTCTTTTAAGAGCTCTAGAAAAAGTTGAAGTAGATTTTTCTATATCAAAAAGTTCATTTTGCAATTCTTTAATTGAAGAAAGAACAGTCGGATTAGTTTTTATGTCAAAATCTAATCAACTGACAATATCAGAGATATGATTGACCCTATCCTCAAAATTACCTATTTTTTTAGCATCACGTCAATTATACATTATATCAAAAAAAGACACATAAAACATGTATTTTTATAACTATTTAACAAGAAAAGTCAATGGATCTTATTTTATAGAAAAATAGTAGCTAACATTCAGATTACCCCACAGAAAAAACCAATAATAGATCATCTTGTAGGCAGTTCATGAAAGAATATCCAAGCCAAGATAGGCTCAATAATAAATATGGCGGTAATAGAAATAGCGGTAACTATCCAAATATTTTTGAAATACATATATGACAAAAGATATCCCAACATCAAACATATACCTCATAAGACAACAATCAATGCTGGCTTTACCATAAGATGTATATTCCGACCATTTTTTGATGCTATCATTTCAGCATAAATCGAAAGAAACTCTCCTGCTGCGAGAATAAGCAATCATAGGACTTTCATCAAAACATTTCTACTCATATATAGATCTAGTCTAGTAAAAACCTATCCAACAAAATGAAGAAAAATCCCATTATATTTTTGAACTTGAATAATATTCACCTCAGTACCATCATCCAGTACGACAACTCCCCTATCTCAAACTTGACCTCATCCTTCTGCATAAAATGGAGTAGATTGAAAAACTAATATTCTCTGTTCCCCTACTTTAAAATCTTTCAACAGCTGCATATCAGCTGACTCCAGCAGCTCATATCCGATAAATTTTGTAGGAGCAATTCCTTCAAGATAATTTGCCCAATCTACTCATTGTTTAAACATATCTTTAGCTCAACTACGAGATCTCTCTTGTTGAGATAGCATTTCTTTTTCAAATCAGACCAAATCAAGTGATAATCACTTCTCTTCAACAATCTCCTTAGTTAACTCAAGAGGGAATCAGAAGGTATCATAAAGCTTGAAGATATCTTTTCCAGAAATAGTTTTTTTAGTTGAAGATAGAATAAGGTCATTAAGCAATTTTTGTCCATGAGTAATAGTTTTTTGAAACTGATGAGCTTCTTTGATCAAGACAACAGCAATATTTTTTGTGTTAGCTTTCGTCTCCATCAAGGCATCAACAAAGGTAACAATAGTTGTCACAAAGGTATCGAAAACTGTATCTTCAACAGGTTTCAAAAGCATGAAGTTATAATACATTCTTCTGATCAATCTTCTAAGCACATATCATCTTCCTTCATTGGAAGGAATAATGTCATGATGAATCAGAAAAAATGCAGTCCTAATATGATCAGCTATTATTCTACACCTTCTTTCATTTCCCGTATAAGAGATATCAAGTGTTCTTTCTATCAGAGCAAGGAGAGGTGAAAATATATCGGTATCAAAGACCGTTTCTTTTTGTTGCAAAACCTTTGCCATTCTCTCAAATCACATTCAGGTATCTACATTCTGATTTTTTAATTTCGTAAGCTTCCCGACATCATCACGGTAAAACTCCATAAAGACATTATTCCATATTTCCAATCGATTATTTTCATCAGATTTCGGATTAGAAGACTTAGGAGGAAATTTTGCTTTTCCTACTCGATAAAATATTTCTGTATCTGGTCAGCAAGGTCAAACAGGCCCTGGACTTCGTCGATTATTTTCTGCAGGCATATACGCAATTTTATCTTCTGGGATTCCCATAAATTTCCAATATCATGCAGTTTCATCATCTTTGGGAGTATCTTTATCTCACTCAAACACCGTAACCGCTAATTTTTTAACATCAAAGCCAAGTTCATCGACAAGGAATTCTCGACTTCGTTGAACGGATTCTTTTTTGAAATAATCACCAAGTGATCGATTTCCCATCATCTCAAAAAGTGTACAATGACTTGCATCACCGACCTCATCAATATCTACTGTTCTAACACATTTTTGGATGTTAAACAATCTTTTACCCAACTGATGCTCTTTACCAGAAAGATAAGGAATAAGTTGTTGCATCCCGGCAATAGTAAACATAGCAGTACTTTCTTTACCGCCAATCAATGAGCTTTCTGGCAAATATGTATGTTGTTTTGATAATCGAAATTTTCTCCAATGTTCTCTAAGTTGCTTAGATGATATCTGTTCCATAAGTAGTATCTTTATTGTATAAACAAGTTCGAATTAAGAATACAACTAATTAAGTTGTTTGAGTATTTTATTATCTTTAATGCTATCAATAAATTCGTACAATGAAACCTTATTTATTCATTCATTAGTCAAAATATACATTTCTGGTCTATTTCCAGTAGGATCAGGAATATCAATATCAAACACTCTACTCATGGTACCCAAATCAAACTTAAACATAAAAACATAATAAAGAGAATAACTATAATTATCAGCGCCTTTTGCAGGACGAGAATCGTAAATAGTAAATGTCTGATTTATTCTATCGAAAAGATATACATACTTAGAATTAATAGAACTAATAACTTTTACATCATTAGAATATTGTAATGTTTTTTTGTCTCATCCAAGCAATTTAACCTCACGAGTATCAAGAGTAAATGCTGTTGGTGGATTTCTTCGAAATTGGAATAATTTTCAATCACTCCATGCCAAGAAAGATCAATCTACAGCGAAATTAGTAAGCCCAGAACCAAAAGATTGTCCTGTCATATTAGGAGCCAAATAATATTTTTGTCCTCATTGATAGATAGTTTGTGATCATAAAGTATTGCGATATCTAGTAACTAATGTGGTATTGCCGGCATTACTAATATTGTTTTCAAAAACATAAAGATTATTTTTACCATAGGTCACAACTCCAGCTATATTTTTTGTAAAGGGCTCGGTATCTGTAGTTGTAAGTGGCTGAGCTCATTCTTTATTGATGGAATAGATATTAGCATTATTCGTAAAACAATACAATCCATCCTTGAGGAGATTAAAATTACATCCTTTCATAACATCCGTTGACGTAAGATTATAGTCTACCAAAGACCCTCTCATATTGTCATCAAGGGCACCTACCAAAGCAGATTTTGCCCCAGCAACAATCATATTTCTCCAGATATAAAGTCATTGAATATCTCCCAATTTAGATATTTCAGAAGGATTAAAAGATAATATTTTAGTTTTTTTACCAAGAGTGGCATCATCAAACTTTGATAAACTACTTACATAGACAATATTAAATCATTTATAATATTCTGATTGTAGTAATTTTCTAAATTGCGCTACATCTTCAAGCCATCTTCATTTACTTTGAAGAGCATCAAGCTTAGATTGAATCTCATTATATTTAATAGATTTTTCTTCAGAAGTTGGATCCATTCCTTGAAACATGAAAAGATCTTTTTTAATATCTTCTATAGTAAGATCTACAGTAACCCCATCTGAAGTTACAAAACTATCAACATTTGATCTCAATACCTGAGAAAGCAAATTTATAACCATAAATAAAATGAATACTCCGAGGACAGCAACAGTTGCTTGATATTTATTTTTAAGTAAGCTTTTTTTTATTTTAGCAAACAATGAATTTTCGTTCATTTTGCTTACATACTCTTCATGAGCTTTTACAGCTGTTCAAGTAACAAGATAATGAAAAACAAATCCAAATGATTTTTTATCTAATCTTGCATTAAGCACCTCTTGAAAGAAATTAATCAAATGCGTATCTTCTGACTTCAATACACTTCACATTTCTTTAAAATCATTATTATCAAAGACATCAGCAATTTTTGTGCCTACATATAATATCTGATCATATCATTCTACATCTCATTCTACAAAGTCAGAAAACAAATCTATCTTTCCTTTATCGTTAAGAGAATTAGTAAGCGAATAATATACTTTTTCATTTCTAAAAATCATAACGCTCACATCACCGATCATAGAGAGCATAAGTACATTATCCAAAATAAGTTGGATATACCCTTTGATACCAAAAAAATCTACATCACGAACCTTATCAGCAAAAGCTTTAAGCTTGATATTTAGATTTTGAAGAGCTATTTCAAAATTATTTTTCACCTCCTCAATATCATAATTTTCATCACTGATTTTATCTTTGAGTTCCGCAACAAAATCTTGAAGTAAGTCTTTTTGAAAATCCAAAAACTTGTCTGATTGGAAACCAACAAACATTTTTATTTTGATTCCATTTTGCACTTCTTCAGCAAAATTAAATACCTGTTCTTCTGTAAGATACAGAAATTTTTTCTCTTTAATATGCATCAAATGGAAGCGTAAAATGAGTAAAATAAGAAAGTTAGCTAGTATGTATACATATTTACCCTTTTTTCAATATCAAATATGAGAAAATATACCTAAAAAGAGCTAAAGTAGATAGAACTTTTTTGACATTCCTCCTAGGATCAGAAATAAGTCTTCGTAACCACTCCATTTTCAAAATTCTTATGAGCTTCGGAGCCCTTTTTTGATCTCCTACCCAAAAATCAAAAGTACCTCACTGATTCATAACAAGAAGTTTATATTTTTGGATATTTTCTTTGTTGGCTAGGGTTCGAATTTCTTGGATAGGATACTCAGGAGTTGTTCTAGCAACCAACAATATATTGATAGCTTTATTTCTTCATTTCAAAGCAAGATCGACGTTTTCCCAATCTAAATGAGTATATCCATCTTGGGCATACACAACATTATATCCTTGTTTGAGAAGCAGATCCTTTGTTTTTTCTAGAAGATGAGGATGGGTTCCATAAAGAATAATATTTATCCCCAATCATCAAGATTTCTCTTTGATATAAGACAAAAAATAGGGACAGAAATCAGTTCCATTTAAATTTTTAAGTCGTTTCTTATTTGCGAAGAAATAGAAAAGCTGCAAAGCAATACCATCAGGCAAAACAACATCAGCATCAAGAATAGCTTCTTGATATACCTTATAGATATAATGAATATTTGTATTTTTATAATCAGGGAGCAAAGCTTCACGAAAGCTGGTAAGCTCAGATTTATTCGTATGTTGTAAAAAAAGTTTTTTTCAAACAACATTGGCAAAGTACAAATAATCTACAACACAAAAATCGTTCTTACTATAAAGTTCAAGAATACGTTCGCACGCCTGATCAGTATCTCATTGGAACAAGGTATTGAGGATTTTTTTATGCACAGGAACTGATTTAAAATATAAAGTTAAGATTTTAGTTCGTTGTCGCTAAATTTATTCCTGGATAATAATATTGCAATATTTGCTCCATCGTCCATCATTTATCAGCGAGAAATTGCGCTCACTTACCACTCAATCCTACTCCATGGCCATTAAAATCAAAACACGGAGCAAAGTCTAATTTAGATTGGAGATACGGGGTATCGTCCCAACCCCATTTTTCTTTTGCTGACCGGGTAAAACCAGCAGAACAGCTAAAATATGGCAAAATAGGAACATAGCCATTATAAAGGACAACAGTATTTTTTATATCAGACAACAAGCCTGCAGACATTTTTGAAGTTTTTTCTCGTCAAGCTCACACATATTTTTGAAACATATCAGGATTATCTATTGCTTGATAACTAGCTCCGGCAGGAATAGAAGGATGTACATTTTGTCCATTGATATAGAACAAGGTATACATTTTTGCAAGAAGCAGAACCAATCTTTGTTTATCAATATTGTCCGTATCGCTGGTTTCAGCAATCCCCTTCATATAATTATCAAAGGATGTTCTATTCATCACAACCGTATGATCTACAAATGTGCCTGTGGCAAGATCTTTTATACTTTCTTTTTTCCAAATTAATGATCATCTGAAACTATTCCACGCGACAGCTCCATATGATTTTCTCAGATAGTTATTCACACGAACCAATCCTCCACTCAAAGACGAAGAAGCTATTTCAAGATTTGTGACGGCAAGTGCATTTTCAAAACTTGGAAGCGTAAGATATATAAATCCATTACTTGTCTCTATAATAGGATGGGTATCGCTATAGGCAACACCATCAGCTTGAATAGCGCATCCTCAATCGCAAGATATCTCATATCTTGAATAATTCATACTCAATTCATAAAGTAAAATACTGAGAGGAGATTGAAGTAGAATTTTAAGATCAGAAATATTTATTTTTGAAGTTATTTTATTAAAAGCCAATGAAGAAGCGGCAATAAGTTTTCTCGTAGAATACTCTTGCTTAAGGGTATTTGCGATACCAGCAAAATCTTCTTGCCAGATAAGATTCATAGAAAATAGTTTTGTTCCAGAATTGGTAAGGACAGAGATAGTTTTAAGACCACTCAGTCATTTTTTAGTCAAAGAAATATTTAACTGATTATTACTTGAGACGCAAGCATTTATAGTGATAGTAGCATCAGTAGTAGTACAGGACTTGAGCCCCGCCAATCTAATAGGAAGAGCAAATGTATCTGTTAATTTATCAGAATAATATCGACCATCCACAACAGTTCCCCTAGGAATAGTAGATTTTGGAGGAGCTATTTTACGAGTACTTAGCAAGGTATATTTAGTCAATCCTTCAGTAACCTGATCCCTAATTTCTGGGAGTAAATTATAAAGATTAGTTCATGGACAAGACGTTATTCCAGCGTCTTCATGTCCAGCAATATCATAATTAGTATATGTTTTTAGATAAGGAACCTGGTCATATTTTTTAAAATAAGTAGTAGTAGCTTTGGGATCAATATGATATTTTTTTGCCAATGCAGTAACGAGCTTGACCAAAGATTTTAGAGCGGCATCCGTAGGGACATTGACATTAAAATTTCCCATCATAGATATTCCAATACTTGGAGTATTATTCCAAGCTGCATGGGCTCCAACAACTCATTCTCCACCAGCCCTTCATTCATAAATATTTCCAAAAGGATCAATAACAAAATTATATCAAACATCTCCCCATCATCTTGTAAGAGCATGATATTTATAAATATTTTGCATTTCTATAATAGCCGCCCCAGTTCATCAAGTCAGCAAAACAGAGTTATCATCAGCAGTATGATGGATAACAATTTTAGATTTATTTTTATGAATACTTTCTGGCCACTTAAGAAAATTACCATTTGATAATTCACGATATTCATCGACCACTTGTTCATCAGGAGTAGTTTGAAGTAAAAAATCTGTAGCCATCTGTCCTTGATATACAGGCTGACTAAGCTGACTAGATTCATTATCCAATTGCAACTGACGAATAGCATCTCTCTGACTTTTTGATTGAGTAGCATATCTCAAAGATTCATTGGCTCACCACTGTGCGCGAGTAATGATAGTAACTCCAGGCAAATTCCATGAAGCAGCAGAAGCAAAAGAAGACAATCAGGTCAATAAAAAAGCACATATGATTATTTTTTTATACATTTTAGTGAACACAAAAATAAAGCCCTAGTAGGATACAAAAAAACATATTTTTTTCAATCAGAAATATGATTTTAGAGCAAAGTATTGAAATTAGTTTTTTGTGATTTTAAGAAAACGAAGCGTTATCACGCTTTTCAGTAAATATTTAGATATAGTATAGGGGATTGAAAGAAAACAAGAAGGTAGCTATTAATATATAGTGCAAATGTTCATGCAGTCCGTCGCAGATACACACTTCCGATATATAGAGGTATAGAGTATACCTTCTTTTTATGTCTTCATTAAATAGGAGCACTCTTGCAGTCCGTCGCAGATATATGCTTCTGTTATTGTTTTTTGTTAAAGCTAGCGTATTTGAAAATAGAATGAGGAATTTGTTTTAAAAAAAACACAGGTTCCAATATAATATGTAATACAACAGCCTTCTTACCTTACGGTACCTGTTATCTTGCATATTACATGGGCAGAGCCTATGTTTATAAATCAAAAAAAACTGGGTGAAAAACTTTTGAGCTTAGTAGAGAATAATTTCTTATTAGATTTCGTCTATTACTTTAGCATGGAAATTATAGCTATTAGGTATTGAAAGTCAAGGGATATTAATTAAACACAATTAAAACATTAGAAAATTTAGAAAATTAAAACATTCGTACCTCATCACTATCTTACACAATTTTATTAATCTTTTAATATTTTAATCTTTTAATATTTTAATCTAATGTCTTTCGTTCATCTTCACGGCCACAGTACATTTTCTTTCTTAGAAGCAATAGGCAAACCAGCAACTATAATCAAAAAAGCAAAAGAGTTAGATATGAAAGCAATCGCAATAACTGACTACAATGGAATGTATGGAATGGTAAAATTTTATCAATTAGCAAAAGAAGCAGGAATAAAACCTATCATAGGCGTAGAAGTCGGATTCGTTATGGATATTAGCACTCAGATACCCGATCAACACATTGGAAATATCGTAATAATAGCGAAGACTAAAGAAGGATATCAAAGTCTTATGGAATTGACCTCATTCGCGAATAAAGAAGGAGTAAAAGGGAAACCAAAAATAGATCTCCAAGCGCTGAAAACATTCTGAAGAGAAATTATTTGTTTCTTTGGAGGAGCTAATTCACGAATAGGGAAAATGATTGCGCTCGATGAAAAAGAATCAAAAATGATAGAAATTATTCACCTCATCCAAAACATTGTAGGAAAAGAAAACGTCTACCTAGAGATACTAGCACAAGACTACACAGAGACAAGCGAATCAAAAAAAGTAAATGAAATATTATTCTCAATAGCAGAAAAAGAACAAATTGATTGTATAGTAAACAACAATTATTCATATCCAGCAAAAGAAGACAAAGAAGCACGAGAAGTTGCTCTTGCGATCAAAGATGGACTTAAAATTTATGACGAAAACAGAAGAAAACCCAAAGGACAATTTCACATCATGACAGAAGATGAAATCAGAAATATTCTCACAAAAAACGGACGAGAAAAGAAAACAATAAATCAACTGATTGAAAACAACACCACGATCGCAGAGCAAATAACGACAGAAATAGATCTCAACCAAACCCTCTTTCCAAACTACGAAACTCCAGAAGATGTAAAAGAACTATATGACCAATATAAAGAAGGATTGGTGGTGAAAGAATAATTCTGAATTATGAATTTTAAATTCTGAATTTTAGAAAATGGAAGTTGATATAACAAAACTCACAGGACCAGAAAAAATAGAGTTTTGTAAAAATGAAATCAAAGAAACCATAGATCAAGCAAGAGCATCTATCCAAGAAGAATTTTCTAGAACAGCAAATAACCGGACTGCATGTTGTGCTTCAGTAGGTGATGTAATAGATACCTATCGAAGTATAGCAAGAAAATATATAGACAAAGAAGAACACGATAGAGTAAATAAAAAGATAGAAGAATTTAAAAAAGAATTACGATGATTGAGAAAAATATATACAACAAAAGAAATACAACCCAATGATCAAGAAAAAGAAAGTTTATTCAAACATCTCGAAGGAATAAAGAAAATAATTTTCTGAGAATAAATTTAAAATAAGACGACTTAAATCATTTTAAATGCTAAATTAAGGTTTTGAAAAAAAATTGGTTCAAAAAAACATCTTGAATATATATGCCTATTTCATGGCAAGGATACGGAATTTTCATTACTTCTTTACTCTTTTGTATACATATTTTTTTATTTGTAGATAATAAATCACATTCCATCAGTGATACTTTTTACGGCATATTTCCGTTTATTGTTCCCACACTTCTTATATATCTATGGATCGCAAAGGAAAAGAGCAATTAAAAAAAAGAGGGCTGAGACACAGTCCTCCTCGAGTCCGGAAACGGACTCTCCCCTACAACAACCAATCCAATCCAAACTAACAAGTAAGACGTGAAACATCCTACGAACAATATATATCCGGTTAATATACAAATTCAAGAGCATTATAGCAAAGAAAAAATTACACATGACTTTAAAAAAATTTTAAAAAAAAGAGTCCCAAAACGGGACCCCAGCAAAATAATAAACCCTACATCATTGCAGAAATTAAAGTGTACGTCTCATCAGAAACTTGTTCAGGAGTCTTGCCTGTTCCAACTATAGTGGATAACAAATAACGATCAGCGTAATGCTCAATAACTGGCAATGTTAGCGTTTTGAACGTTTCAATACGTTTTTGGATTGTTTCCAATGACGAATCATCAGTTCTTTGGTCTTCTCCAGCTCTTTTCAAAAGCCTCGAAATAAGGGCTTTTTCTTCAACATGAAGAAGGATGATCACATTAGTATCTCCTTGGTGTTGAAGTCGTTCAAAAGGGCGAACCTGCTCAAGAGTTCTAGGGAACCCATCAAAGATTATACCCTCATAGTGAGAACGACTCTCAGTAACAAACTCCTCAACGACCCGCACAGTGATATCATCAGGGACATACCTGCCATCATCAATAAGACCCTTGATTTGCAATCCAAGAGGATCAGAGATTTTTGCTCGTTCTCTAAATACGTCTCCCGTAGAAAGATGAACATAAGCAAGCTTTTGGGCAAGCATTTTTGCGGTAGTGCCCTTTCCACCTCCAGGTGGACCGAATAATGTTATAAATTTCATTTGTTTTTTTTATTTAGACAAATAATGTAATGATAATTACAAAAAAGTCAATGAAAGAAAAAAGTAGGCTCCAGAAACAGAGCCCACTTACATTAACATGAAACATGCAGACAAAAAATCACAAACACTATGTCTGCACAAGAAAATTATATATTTTTAAAAAATATTTTCAAGTTCAAATACAACTTAGTCGATTAGCTTAGCATCATTCATCTTACTGAGATCACAGATATCTTTCAAAGGCTGGAGCTTTTGTTCTAAGACAGTTTTATCAGTTCTCAAGATTATTTTCAAACAATCGTTTTGAAGAGTAAGTTCATTTATTGTTTTGATATCTAGCTCTTTTTCTACCTTAACAACACTAGCAGAAGGATCAAGAATAACAAGTTCTTCATTACCACCTCAATCATCATTAGTTTTTTTAAGAACTTCAGTCAATCGAGTATATAAAGGTATAGCAGATTCTAAGTATTTTTGAAGTATTTCATTATTTTTTTTAATAATTAATTGCAATCATTCCAACACCGCATCAATCGTAATCTGTCCAAAACCATATTGAATAAAAAGCAATCCATGTGATATATATTCCATAGATACATTTTCTAGTCCTCAAAAAAGAGAACGAGTAACATTTTCTCAACTGATTTTCATAAGATGCTGCAAAGCCTTATCTATACTCTCAGTTCAAGTATAAATATGTTTTTGAAGTAAAAGGGAAAAAATATATGTCATGCTATTAATAGAAATAGATTCAATATTTCCAATACTTCTATTACTGATATCATATTTAAGAGAACGGATTTCATCAATAGTTAAACGTTTTTTATAGCTAATAAAACAGTTAAAAATATTAGTAAATAAATATTTTATCTGTTTTTCAAACAATATTTTTTTATCTTTTTCTTGTTCTGTAAAATATCCAGGCTCTTCATAGCTTCTCAACGCCAAAGCCAATTCGTTAATCATTTTTTCAACATCACGCCTCAAACGTAACATACAATTAACCTTATTCGTCATGATGTCATTATTAATATCACTATCAAATTTTGTATTTAAAGCCATATATAGTCAAAAAACCCCCGCTAATTCATTTTCATGTAAATCATAAAACTCCTCTCTCGGCATTTTATTCAATGCTTCATAGAGATCCTTTATCGTTTGAGGATTACCGAGATATTTTGGCATATCTTTTAAGACTTGAGGATTAGTTACATGAGCTTGTATATTATTAGTGGCTGTCATTTTTATGAGGTGAAGAGTAAATAGTATGTATTTTATAATTAATAATACAACTAAGTCAATAAAAATAGAGAGAAAAATAGAAAATATTGAAATTGAAACCAAAATCATTTTCACTACACTCCAAAACAACACACAATTCTCAATTCTGAATTTTAAATTCTGCATTCTTAAACATGAACATTAAGGACTATATAGCAAATCAGCTGAACGAAGAACAAACAAAAGCATGTACACATATCGATACTTCTTCACTTATCATAGCAGGAGCTTGAAGTTGAAAAACAAGGGTACTCACGTACAAAATAGCGTACATCGTACAAGCTAAAAACATTCCTATAAACAGAATTTTGGCAGTAACGTTTACCAACAAAGCTTCAAATGAGATGAAAGAAAGGCTGGTAAAAATTTCTGAAGAAATGCCAACAATGAATAAAGTATCTACAAAAAAAGATGTGACTGAACAAAGTGAAGGAATCCCGCAAAGCGGGAACGATTCTATTGCTGACTTTTTAGAAAGCATCCAAGAAAACGAAGAAATCCTTACTCCCAAAAAATTCTACACGGTAGAATCGTTAAAACGAATCGGGACTTTCCATAGCATCTTCCTCAAGATTCTAAAAGAAGATGTAGAAAAGCTTGAAATGAAATATAATAAAAATTTTTGAATCCTAGATACAAATGAAGCCCAATCCGTCGTAAAAGAAGTTCTGAAAAAATTAAATCTTCAAGAAATATTTAAAGTCGCTGAAGCAAAAAACTTCATCTCCAAGCAAAAAAACAATTGATTTGATGCAGAATCATCTATTAAAGACATAAAGACAGACTACGATCAAACAATGTACAAAGTCTACGAACATTATCAAAAAGAATTAGAAAAAGCAAACTCAGTCGACTTTGATGATCTTCTTCTCCTTCCCTATCGTTTGTTTAAAAAGAATAAAGAAACTCTGACAAAACGACAAAATAAATTTGATTATATCTTAGTAGACGAAGCTCAAGATACCAACTGGATACAATTTGAACTCATAAAAATGATATCAGGAAATGCAGGAAATGTAACACTTATCGGAGATGATTTTCAAAGCATTTACGGACGAAGATGAGCATTGATGGAAAATTTTTTGAATGTAAAAAAGTATTGGCCAGATATCGAAATGTTCAAATTACAAATCAACTATCGTTCAAGACCACACATCGTACATGCGAGTAATCATATCATCAAACACAACACCAATCAATATGAAAAAAACATAGTACCTCATAGAAGCGGTGATGATAAAATCACTATATTTTCTCACAATAGCGAAATGGATGAAGCGGCAAACATTATCGATCTCATCAAAAAGATGAAAGACGGAGATAAAATAAAATCACGATGATCGATAGCAATACTCTATAGAACGAACGCACAATCCTCTCCGTTTGAACAGCTCCTAATCCAAGAAGGAATTCCTTATAAAGTACGAGGAGCATTTAAATTTTTCGAAAGAAAAGAAATCAAAGACATCATTTCATATATTAGATATCTTTGCAATCCAGCAAACACTATTTCACTCAAAAGAATACTAAATATTCCCAATAGAAAAATCTGAAAAACTACCATCGAATACCTCGAAGAAGAAGCGGCAATCAAAAATACGCCCCTCATTACAATCCTTGAACAAAGCCTTCAAGAAGGATCCACCATAAAAATTACTCCTATGGCAAAGAAATGAATTCAAGAATTTATGGAAGCCATGAAAGAAATAACTGAGCATATTCAAACCCATAGACCTTCAGAAGTTATAGGTAAGTTAGTCAAGAAAATAAAATATAGAGACTATCTCGTCAAAGAAGAATGAGGAGAGATACAAGCTGATGAAAAATATGAAAACATCGGACAGTTGATCAACATGGCAGACAAATACGTCGAATGAGGGGAAGAAACTCTCAGGCAATTTTTGGAAGAAGTAGCCTTACTTTCAGATATTTCAGAGAATGAAAAAGGAGACATCGATGCAGTAAAATTGATGACAATCCATTCAAGCAAAGGACTAGAATTCCCCATCGTATTCGTAGCAGGACTTGAAGACAATATTTTCCCACTATCGAACGCAATGATGGAACCTAAACTTCTAGAGGAGGAACGCAGACTCATGTATGTAGCTATCACAAGAGCAAAAGATGTTCTCTTTCTTTCTCATGCAAATAGTAGAATGACCCGAGGACAGACAAAAATGAACCCTCCTAGCAGATTTTTGGATGAAATACCCGTAGAACTTATCAAAAGATTCGACCTCTGAGGAGATGCAGATCCTTCTCGTGGACCAAGCATTGAAGAATGAAATATCGTAAAACACAAATTATTTGGAACCTGATATGTGTTGGAAATATGGAATAAATTAGCCATCGTGAAGTTCCACAACCCCAAGTTTGGAGTCAGAAAAATTGAATGTAGATTTCTAGAAGTTGTTTAGAAATAAGATCAAAGTAATTATGAAAAACGATAGACGCGAATCTATTGTTTTTTGTTTTAAATACACTATAGTATTGACATAGCTTTACAAAACATAAAGAAATGTATTACTATTGAAACGAAGATAATCCCTATAAAAACGGTGAACTAAACCGATATCTCAAAAAAAATCTTCCTATGGAAGAGTTTGTATCGGGTAATTTTTCTCAATGACATAAAATCATCGATGCGTATAGAGGGTATTTAACGATGTGTTTATCTGAAGCGACCAAAAAATATACAGGAGATGATGGTGACATTCAACCTCATCTCAAAAAAGAATTAGAAAAACTAGAAAAAACGCAGAAAGAACTTTCAGAAGAAAAGAATAGGATTGTAACAATAATCAAACAAAGAGAAGCAATTTTTCAAGAATTGAAAAAAGAATGCGCAGGAGATAAAGTACGAGATACGATACGAAAAAAATTTGAATATTATAAGTTCGAGAAAAGTCAGTTAGAAAACTTTTTTGATGAACTTGAAAAAGGAAATAACGAACAATATATAGCAGCAAAAGATACCTATATAGATTTTAAAAAATCTCCTCATTACAAAAATATTTGAAGAGATATCATTGGAATGAAAGCAATTTTAGAAGAAAAAGAGATTCAAAAAAATAATAAGGTATGGCAAACATTATATAGTCGACTTGAAAACTTTGACTTTGACAAAGAAGAATTTGAAAAAGAAGTCGCACGTCTTGAACAAAACAATTTTGATAATTACAAAACAGGAGAAACAACGTATAAAGAGATGATTAGTTCAGAGTATTATAAAAATCTAAAAAAAGAAGTATGGAGACAGTGGATGCGACGATTAGTAAGTGATAGAAACGATATCACAGCAAAACTTTCAAATAAAAAAAATAGTTCCAATATAGAACAACAAATTGCAAATATCAAAACAGGAAAAGAAAGAAATGAAATAGAAAAATACATCAGAGAAGAAGTAGAAAAAATAGTAAGAATTAAAAGTCGTATCGGAGGAGATATTATATATCCAAAAGGCAAAGAAAGTTTATTTATGAGCGTAATCACGACACAGCTCATTAGCAATCCCGACGTTAGTCGAAAATTAAGAAAACAGGCAATTCATCTCCATCCCAACAAAGAATGATTATTTCATCATATCTGGACAATCTATACAGAATACCCACAATCTATGGATACCATTATCAACCATAGGGATGATAAAGAATGTAACATAAACATTAAGGAAGAAAGTATTGTAAGGCTGACTCAAGAAGCAAAAAGAATACTAGATACAATACCTCACATATCACTTTTTTGGATCATAAAAATAAGTCGCGAAGAAAATGATCTCTCTCAAAAAATGTGAACAGAGAAACGAAAAGCATATCAGATAGATATCCTAGTTTCCCATCTAGGAAAAATTTTGAGAGAAAAGAAAAACTGCAATTGGGCAGGACTTAATGATTCAAATTTAACAAAGCTTATTCAAGGGATCAATGAGATGACTGAATCTCTCGAATTTGAACACTTATGTGAAAAAGTACGAGAGGTTGATTTTAACAGAGAACGAGAGATTTTAATGGTGAATTGAAAGAACATTCTTGAAGAGATCTTCGCTTCTATGACAGAAGAAGAAAGAAAAGACGTGAATAATCATTATCAGTGATGGAAAAATTTTGAACAAATAAAAGAAACCGTCTCTAAAAAAGAAAATATTCAGCTCTTGCTTTTTGATCTACCCGCTCCTATAGAAAAAGAAGTACAGGTATATGAGAAAAAAAGAAGGAAAAGTAAAAAAGTTGCATAATTATATTTATATATAATTCACATATGACTCCTCTCTTACCGGAATGATTCTTAAAAACGATATTCTCCTCTGTGGCAGACACTCAGTGAAAAAAAATTCCACAATGATTTGAAAAGCATATCAAAGATTTTTCAGAATACGCAGAAAAACTTCCTTTAGATATGTGGACAAAACAGATAACAAGACATATCAAGAGAGAAATAAGGAATACATTTAAAGAAGAAATAAGCCAAGAAAACACAAGATTTTATGTTTCCATAAAAAAAGAATTATTAATTGCATTACATACAGAGACAAAAAAATACATCAAGGATAATAAAAAAAATACCGACACACAAAAAAGAGACGAAAAAATAATTCCTCTTTTAAGAGATTTTTTATTACAACAAAAATGACCTTGGACGATAAATGATATTGTAACGTATAGTTTTAAAACAAAACATACAATAAAAGGAGAATCTGTAAGAAATTATCTTAATAATCACTATAATCCATTCACCACAGAAACCTTTAAAAAAATACTGGGAGAAGAAAATTATCTTCTAAAAGACAATCCATTCAAAAAAGAAATCAGAAGAAGCCACGAAGACATTAAAAACGAACTTGAAGCGTTCTTACAAGAAAGAGAATCAGGATCGATTAGCATCAATCAGTTATGATCTAAATTATACTCTGCACTTTATATCAAACATTGAGCAGAACGACCTAATCATATTGTAGACTATATTTGAAAAGAAAAAGCCAAGCTTTATCCTATTTCACGTAAAATAACTTTTAAATATGAAGATATAAAAAAAAGGATGCGTCCATTTTTGTTAGATATGATTCTAAAATCTCAAATAATTAGGCCCTCCCTTATAAAAAGGAAATCTCCAAACGATGCGGCTCGAATAAAAAACCATTGTAGATGTAATGGCAAAATAGATCGGTTGATTGCAATTTTTAAGTGCTTTGACGAAGATATAATAGAAAAAATGACTTTTAAATATCACGGAAAAGATATATTTAAAGACGACGTAATAGCTCCGCCTCAAAGATACGAAGACATTTCCGAAGCTAATTATTGAAGAGGAATAAAAGATAAGCATGAAAAAAATCCAGAAGAGATTTTGATAGAAAAGGAAGAATTAGATTTGCTTGAAAAGGCTATTTTACAATTACCCAAACATCTTAGAAGTTGAATTGTAAAATTTAGAAAATGAAAAGAAGTTAATCCGGAGATACTCCATGAAGCAATCACATTAATGAGAAAACATATAGAACTTATGAATAAATAGGAATATTACAATATTTCCAGCAACTGTTGCAAAGTAGAAATTGAGATATAAGCATCACAATATTTAATTCATTCAGAATTTCTATTCAGATGAACTGGAGCTATTCCACAACGTTTTGCTCACTGAACATCAGAAGATAAACTATCACCAACCATAAGAATTTGATCTTCATGATATCAAGAAATATTTTTTAAACAATCAAATATTTTTTTGTCAGGCTTAATCAATCATACCTCACAAGATAGGACCTCATAATGGAAAACATGAGGCAAAAGGATATTCAGTGGTTCAATATAAGGCTGCGCGAGATTAGAAATAGCTGCTATTTTATAGCCTCTATTTTTTAATTCAGACAAAACAGAAGTAACTTCTGGGAAAAGAGAAACAGAATCAATTTCATTACGAAGATTTTTATAAAAATCATTCAACTGAAGACGTATCGTTCATTCAGGAAATTGAGAAGAAAATTTTCACACGACTGCTTTCGAATTTTTTAATCACTTCATTTCATTTGTGTTTAAAATTTCTCAAGTCGTCGGTATAATTCAATCATCCAAAAGAACCTCATTTCATTCGTTTTTTTGGTGGTTGAATATATCTGAAAGAATTTCTTCGATAGATTTATTTGAAGTCAGAAGAATTTTTTTTAATTCACGCTTCTTATCAGAGACTCACAAATCAAAAAAAAGCTGGCTATAAGCCATATTTCCATTCTCTATACTAAAGCAGGTATCATACAGATCAAACGCTATCAATTTTTTCTCTTTCATTACAGTACCTCAAGATAAATACAAAAGAATATATAGATATTCCATTTTATTTCCACATTAGTATCATACTACCAAATTATTCATTATTCATTATTAATTTTTAATTATTTTAAACCATGATTGATAAAAAAAACTTCTACACTGTAATCGGCGCATCAAACAATAAAGAAAAATATGGATATAAGGTTTTTAAAGATTTACTAGACGCAGGATATAAGGTAACACCAGTCAACCCAGCAGAGAAGGAAATTTTATGAAAAAAAGTTTTCTCCACACTCTCAGAAATCAAAGAAAATATCGACGTAGCAATTTTTGTCACCCAACCCACCATTACAGAAAAAATTTTGGAGGAAGTAAAAAAGTTATGAATTAAAAAGGTGTGGTTACAACCAGGATCGCAAAGCGACATAGCAATATCTTTTTGTAAAAACAATACTATTGAATGCATTCATGATGCATGCATCATGATTCAGAGAACAAAATAATAAAAAAATAATTAGGATTTCTTCGACGTAAAAGATTTTTTTGATATACAAACAGCTCGACGACATTTTTTATCAGTTCTCATTATATATCTCTCAAGAAAAATATTTTTTTATCGACAGTATATTTTCTATGAGAAAGATATGATAGCTAGGCCAAAAAAATCAAAATCATAACATAACCTATACACTTAATGGAATATGTAAACCGCATTTTTTTACGATACATCAAGTTGCTAGTCAATACCTAGCGATACTCAAATATTTTTTTTTTAGAAAAAGTGTGATTATGTTTGCTTTTTTCAGCTCCTTACATATAAAATTTGTAGCAAGGAAAGTTTAACCACAAAAGTTAAATTTCTACCTAGCATTTTATTCTCTTATTGTATACCACAAATGGTAGTTAAGAAAAAAGTTGCTAAAAAAGCACCAGCTAAAAAAGTTGTAAAAAAAGCTGTAAAAAAAGTTGCTAAAAAAGCTCCAGCTAAAAAGGCTGTGAAGAAGGCTGTTAAAAAGGTTGCTAAAAAAAGATAATCTTTTTAAAAAAACAAAAAAAACAAATACCCTGTCTCCGGATAGGGTATTTTATATTATAGTTTGAAAATATATCTCCAATAGTTACCATAACTTTGAATTACAAATTCAAAATTTAAAATTCGAGTGAAGCGAAGTCCCGCAAAGCGGGATAAAATTTATTATCTATCATTTAAAATTGTGAAAAGGGTTTTAGTCTGAATGTCATGAGGAGTAGATTCTGCGATAGCAGCATATCTGTTACAACAAGAAGGATATGAGGTAGTAGCTGGATTTATGAAGAACTATGTCTCTGACAGTGGAAATTGCACAACCTATACTGATGCAGAAGAAGCCATCAAAGTTTCAAAATTTTTATGAATAAAAATAATCTCTTTTGATTTACAAAAAGAATACAATGAAAAAATAATTGAATATATTTACAAATGATATCAACAAGGGATCACACCAAATCCTGACGTTCTTTGCAATAGTCTGATCAAATTCGATGTATTTCTACAAAAAGCGATGGAATTATGATTCGATTATATCGCTACAGGGCACTATGCAAGAATCGTAAAAACGCAAAAACGCAAAAACGATAAAACGATAAAAAAATCGCTTAGTCGTTTAAACGCTTCATCGTTTAAACTTTTAAGATGAGTTGATCACAACAAAGATCAATCGTATTTTCTCTCATGATTAAATCAATTTCAACTTTCAAAATCATTATTTCCTGTATGAATGTATACAAAACCAGAAATAAGGACATTAGCAAAGAAAATTTGACTTCCCAACGCTACACGCAAAGATAGTCAATGATTATGTTTTATTGGAAATATTCCCATCAAGGAATTCCTCCTCAAAAAGCTTCCCAAAAAAGAATGAAATATTATAAATACTTTAGGAAAAGTTGTCGGGAAACATGAGTGAGCATATTTTTTCACCATAGGACAAAGACAGTGATTATGCCTCCCCTTCAAAGCATACGTAATCAAGACTGATGTAAAAAAGAACACAGTAGTCGTAGGAGAGAGAGAAGATAAAAATCTTTTTGAAAAAACAATTTGTACGACAGGACGACATCGAATCGAAGAAAAACATAAGCTTCCGACAAAAATACTAGCAAAAATAAGATACAGACAAGAACCCCAAGAAGCAACACTCAAACAAGATAAAAACAAGAATATTATAGTTGTTTTCAAAGAAAAACAACGAGCTATTGCTCCAGGACAGACAATAGTTGCCTATAAAAAAGACGAATGTATAGGCTCAGGCATCATAATTTAGAATAGAATAACACGAAAGGGCAATATAAATAAGAAAAGTCAAACAATTTCATTAAGATAATATGATTTATAAACTACCATAGCAGCAAAGCTCCTGTAAAATTTGACAGGATGCTTTTTTGGATTATCATTGAATTACTTTAAAAATAGCCAAAAAATCAATGAAACACATCAGACAGCACTTACAAAAAATCAGTAAAGATGCCATAAAGAAAGGAAGCACAACACTTGTGATCCTCTTTTTTGCAATGGTAATGATTTTCCAAAAAGATAGCTCAAAGCAAGATTTACAATTTATATGGAATAGTACCACTGATATCACGCATAGTGCACCCAATGCAGACGCACCAGCAAGTCAACGAGATTATCTTTTCCAAAACGAAGCAGGAAATGATGTATACCAATGACAAATATCAAATGGACAAAGACGAGATGGGATAACTCCCCCATCAACAACAAACATGAATACTATTGATGGTCTTGCTAATCCTAACCAAATGACAGGAGGCCAAGAAACATGACAAATATATACAGGGACAATATATACATGAAGTATAGCTACAAACACAGGAATACCTACAGTTAACGCAACATGAGAAATAATAACAGGGAACTTAGACTGTATAACTCCTTGGGGTGAAAAAATAAGAAACCAAGATTTTATTTTGGCATATGAACAAAGAACTGATGTAAATACCTATTGTAACATAGAAAAAAGAATATGCGCAAACGGAGTACTTGGGGGAACATTTAAACAAAACTCATGTAAAGACAACGTTGTATACAATTACAGAAGAGCAGAAATCATCTCTTACAATCAAAAGATACTCAATGATTATATTCAACCCACAAAACCGATAAATGCATGAGCATCATTTAGCACGCAAGGAAAGATTAACCAAACAACGAAAACAACAGACAAACGAGGAACGAGTAACTCCCCTGTTCTTACTGATACCACAGCAACTCAAAGCGGATTACCAAATAAATATAATTGTATAACTCCTCGAGGACAAACGATTAAGCATGGACAATTTGTGAAAGCATACAAAACGCCACGTGGATTTATTGATCTTGCTTGTGATGTGCAAATCAGACCGTGCGTTAACGGCAGTTTAAAATGAACATTCACCTATTCGAAATGTACTTTCAACAATACAACATATACTGATTATCTCAAAGCAGGCTCACCTAAATCCAACACAGGATTTCTCTTCTTCCAACGAATCAAATCAGTATTCAATTAAGAAAAATTGTATCTTGACTTATTCATAATAATGAGTAAGATATAAAATATAAACAAAAAAAATCACACAAATGAATACTATAGGAGTTAAAACAAAAAGAGCCTACAATATGGATTTTATCGTAACGGATGATACATACATTCCTAAGG
Organism: candidate division SR1 bacterium; assembly: GCA_026397475.1. Taxonomy (GTDB): domain Bacteria; phylum Patescibacteriota; class Gracilibacteria; order Absconditabacterales; family Absconditicoccaceae; genus CAJBLF01. The sequence goes on from JAPLUT010000002.1 coordinate 128,979, forward strand.
ATAAAAGTTGGGAAGAAATGGCAAAAGAAGAAAAGACAAGAAGACAGCCTTCATTCAAACCCAACAATCCATTACGAATTGAGGTAATTCACAAAAATGAAAGTTGGCGTGTGGATCTACATGGATTCTATGTCCCCAAAAATCCAAAAGAAAAATCAGTAGCATTTATTTCATGCTATGGAAAAAGATGGGCAGTAAAATTTTGATCAGATTAATCCATCACAAAAAAAACCATTAACATTCCTGCTGTTTTTAGCAGGTTTTTTTTATTTTTACTTTAAAATTACAACTTCACATGACGCATGTTCTTGGACATATTTTGCATCTTCCCATGTACCAATGATACTATCATAGTGCATAGGGATAGCAACCTTTGGGTTAATAATTTCTATAGCATGTACGGCTTCTTCAGGAGTCATAACATATTTACCACTTACCGGTAAAAATAAAACATCAGGAGATATTCAATTCATTTTTGGGATAATATCGCTATCTCAAGTATGATACACTGTCGTTCAATCAAAATTAAAAACAAATCACACAAATCATACTTCTTGAGGATGATAAGGAACTCAAGGAGACCTAAACTTATCAATATTATATGCAGGAAGTGTTGTTACAGAAAAAATATCTAAATCGAGAACATCTGTTTGTTTGAGGAATATCTTTTTATTTGAAAAAGCCTTAAGATCTGTTTCACAAATGGAAGGAGCAACAAGTATGGTCTCTGAGAGAATCACACGTGAAATATCATCAGGACTCAGATGATCTTTATGATTATGTGTGAAGAAAATATAGTCAGCCTTAAAATCTTTTTTGATTTGAAAAGGATCTATACAAATTTTCTTATCTTTATAGTCTATCAAAAATCAGTCATGACCTAACCAGTCTATAGTTATATTTTTATACGTATACATGGATACTTTTAAGGATAAATATATTCAATACTAAGCTCTAAAAAATAAGTTCTAGTAGTATAGGGCAATGATCAGATCATTCTACAGAAGTCTGATGCAGCATTTTTTTTACATGAGGAATAATGTCTTTGGATACTCGAAAATAATCCAATCTCCGTCAAACATTTCTTGGTCTCGCTCATGCACGATACGACCATCGAGTATATTGATCTATAAGATCAGGATAATAATGCCTAAATACATCTACATACCCATTTGATTGTAGCTTGTCCATCTCAGCTCTTTCTATGGGCAGGAATCAAATGCTATTTGCATTTTCTTTTGGTCTCGCGATATCTATTTCATTATGACAAATATTGAAATCACCACAAGTAATTATCTTTTGTCCAGAATCTTTAAGCTTATTAATATAGTGAATAAAATGCTCATAAAACTTTAACTTATAACTAAGCATTTCTGTCCCATCTGCTCTATCTCCTCCATTAGGAAAATATAAATTCAACAAAGTAAAATCCTGGAACTTCGTCTCGACTACCCTTCCTTCTTCATGAAAATGTTCCACCGATTCAAATTTCGATATTCATGAAATAAATTTTAAACTCTTTTTATAAAAAGTAGCAACACCAGAATATCAGGGTTTCTCACCCACATGTCGAATTCGATCATACTCTGCCATATGATAACGAAATTCTGGAGGCAATTGAGTTTCAAAAGATTTTACCTCCTGCAAACAAATGATATCTGGATCATTTTGCTTGACCCAATCATAAAATCCCTTAACCGTTACAGCACGTATTCCATTTACATTTCGAGAAGCAATTTTCATAAACAAATAATTATATAGATAAATTATGAATCAGAAGTTGTATGCATTCTTTTATAGAAAAAATACTTCACTATTTCAACTAGAACAAGATAAGCAATAACGAAACCTAATACAGTAAGATACGCATATGTAGGCATAAAAGCAAAACCAAAAATAGGAGCTAAAAATGGTAAAGTGAACAAAAATCAAAGAAATACCATACCAAAGGTTGTTGCCATCAATCGCTTGCTTGGTCATGATTTCCAAAAAGGAACTCTTCTAGTTCTGATAATATATATTACCAATACCTGGGTTGCTAGAGACTCAATAAACCATCCGGTCTGAAACATTCAAGCTTGGAAATGGAAAACCGCATACAAAAAATAAAACGTCAAAAAATCAAATAGAGAACTGATAGGTCAAAATGCCAACATAAAATTTCTAATAAATTTTATATTCCGATGCTTGGGCTTTCTAATATATTCTTCATCTATATTATCAGTTGGCAAAGAAACTTGAGAGAGATCATATAGAAAATTATTGAGGAGAATCTGACTTGGGAGCATAGGAAAAAAGGGAAGAAACATGACAGCACCTATCATACTAAACATATTCCCAAAATTCGAGCTCAATCACATCATCATATATTTCATGGTATTCCCAAAGGTTTTTCTACCTTCTATTACTCACTCCAGAAGTTCTTTAAGTCATTTTCTTACCAAAATAATATCAGCAGCTTCTTTAGCAACATCCACAGCATTGCTTACAGATATACCGACATCAGCACTTTTAAGTGAAGGAGCATCGTTGATTCAATCTCAGAGATATCAAACGACAAATCATTTTTTTCTAAGTGCCAATATTATTCTATCTTTCTGACTAGGAGATAACCTCGCAAAAATATTTGCTTCCATTACTTTAATGGCCAGCTCATCATCATCCAGCACATTAAGGTCAAGATATTCTCAAGAAACAATGCCCTCTATAGGGATATCCAATTCTTCACAAACCTTTTTGGTAACTAATGGACTATCTCAAGTCAAAATTTTTATCTTAATTCCGTACTCTTTCATAGCAATCAATGCTTCTTTGACATCACGTTTAGGAGGATCGTAGAATGCAAGCATACCAACAAGGACCATATTTTGCTCTTCTTCTTTGATGGTTCTAATTTCTTGATCATTCAAAGACTTTATTGCAACCGCCAAGACTCTAAATCACTGACTACTAAGATCATCATATACAGAAGAGACTTTCTCTAAGAAACTTTTATCTACAGATCTAATAACAGATCAAAGAGCGTAGGAAGTACATATTTTAAATATTTCTTCTGGAGCTCATTTGCTGACCATCTTCTTAATACCAAGATTTTCTTGATACATAATAGATGACCTTTTACGAAAAAAATCATAAGGGAGTTCATCCATCTTCTTAATACCGGTAACATCTATATGTTGATAAGAAAGGATTGCATCATCCAAAACACTTCTAATTCATGTCTCAAAATATCAATTAATATATCAAAATTTTAAAACATCTGGATTAACTTCCCCAAAAACATCAATATATTTTATCAAAGTAATTTTATCTTCGGTCAATGTCCCTGTCTTATCAGTACAAAGGATATCCATGCTTCAAAAATCAGGAATAGCATTAAGTCTCTTAACAATAGCTCATTTAGCTGCCATCTTAACTGACCCTTTAGCCATATTGATACTCATAATCACAGGCAAAAGTTCGGGAGTAATACCTACCGCAACGGCCAAAGCAAAAATAATAGATTCTAATATATCTTTATGATTGATAGCATTGATAAGAAAAATCGCTGCCACGATAAGAACAATTGCTTTAATAATAAGATATCAAAATGATTTGATTCCTATTTCAAAAGCCGTAGGTAATGCAGGCCTAATAAGTTGTTGAGCTATTTTTCCATACTCAGTTTGTTCTCATGTACCTATCACGATAAATTTTGCAAATCCAGAAACAACATTTGTTCCAGAAAGGACCAAGCCAATATTTCATTTACCATCTACCATTTTCTCTACAGGGAAACTTTCTCCCGTCAGTGAAGCTTCATTAGCAAAAAGATCATCTGCTTCAATAAGCATTCCATCAGCAGGGATAATATCACCTGCAGCCAAAAAAATAATATCACCAGGGACTATATATTTAGTTCCAATAAGTTTTTTTTGGCCATCTCTCAAAACCATAGACTTTATCTCAAGCTTCTGAAGAATTTCTTGGACAGCTTTATCTGATTTAGTTTCTTGATAATATTTAAGAATAACACTCAAAAAAATCATAAGGACAATAATGATTGAATTTTTATATTCTGAAGTAAATCAAGAAAGCGCAGCACACACAAGTAAAATAACAATTAATGGATCCTTAAAATACAACAAAAATTTTAAAAATCAACTAATGTTTTTAGTTTTCTGTACGTCATTATATCCATATATTCCTATTCTCTTTTCTGCTTCAATCTGAGATAATCATAATGCAGTAGCATGAAATTTTTCATACATATCTTTAAGAGAAATTTTATTTTGATTTTCCAACATAGAATTATTTTTGTATAAAGAAAAATCTATTTAAATAATTTTAAAATATTTTCATCTCTTCCTTGGACCATTACCTCAGTTCATCATCATCTGATACCAAGACCTTCAGCAATTTTTTTTGCAGAAGATCATTTCTTAGAAAGAATAAGAAAACTTCATTCTTTCGTGTAAATAAGGATTGTAGAATCAGGGAATAATATCTTCGCATGGAATCCTACGTTTTTGAAGTTAAGATCAGATGAAATATTAAATATTTTTTCAAAAACTTTATTTGAAGTAAAATTATTTGATTGTAAAAAATCTTTGATCATAAGTGTTTCCAAAGACTCAACAGCAGACCTCAGTTCATCATATTCCTTGAGCGTCTTATCAAGTTTATCAAGCATTTGTGTAGCAGTTTTGATTCATAACTTAGCAACGGTAGTATCTAATATTTCTTGCATTTCATGCATTCTCAATCCAACTTTTGGTCAAGTAACAGCAGTAATTCTTTTCACTCCAGAAGCTACCGCTTCCTGTCAGCTAATAGAAAAGCAACCAATATCTTTAGTATTGCTTACATGCGTTCCCCCACAAAGCTCAATAGAGAGCGTTTCGTTTTCATTATTAAAAACTCTAACGACACGAACAATATCGCCATATTTATCTTCAAAAAATGCTTTTGCTCAAAGTTTAATAGCATCATTGTAAGAAGTCTCTTTCACTTCTACGGTATATGCAGCATAGACAATCTGATTAATGGTTTTTTCGATTTCATGAATCTCTTCTGAAGTCAAAAGCCTATCAGCATTAAAATCAAATCTCAGATAATCTTCATCTACAAGAGATCCTGCTTGTTTCGTATTTTTGAAAATTTTTGCAAGTTCAGTATGAAGCAAATGTGTAGCAGTATGTGCCCTCATTTTAGCGTATCTTTGACATTGATCGACAATCAATTTCATTAGAGCAAAGAGTAATAAATTAAATATTTTTTTGTCTCCCTTTTTTAAAGGGAGAGGTATCCGCATTTCGCGGATGAGGGATTTTGTTGATTCAAATCCTCCTGTGCTTCGCACCTCCCCTCCTTTACAAAGGAGGACAAAAACAGAAAAAATTTTATTTAAAAACTAATAAGCTGATGGTGATGAAGTAGGAACAGCATCTCATGAGACAACATCTCATGAGACAACATCTCCCGTTGATGGAGTAGCATTTTTACTTCCTCCAAGATAGAGAACAGAAATAAGTCCTGTAGAAAGAAGAAAAATAGCAAGAATAATGATGATAAAAACCTTTAATAATTTTTTTTGTGTTGTCATACTATCAAGTAAATAACAAATAAAAAGTGTTTATGCTTGTAAAAGTTTTTTTGTTTTAGCATTGAGCTCGATTCCAAGATCATCTAATTGATTCTGATCAACAAATCACGGAGCGCCCATCATCACATCTTGTGCTCTTCATGACTTAGGAAACGCATAGACTTCTCTGATATTTTCTTCATCTTTGAGAATCATAAGCAATCTATCAAAACCAATAGCAAATCATCCATGCGGTGGAGGACCAAATTGAAATGCCTCATACATCGCACCAAATTTTTGTTTGATTTCATCCTCTCCTCTGCCGACCATTTTAAATGCTTGAAGAAGTAATTCAGGATCATGATTACGAATAGACCCAGAAAGTATTTCATAGCCATTACAAGAAAGATCATATTGTTCAGAATAAATCTCTAATTTGTTTGAATTATTTAGGGCTTCTGCTCATCATTTTACAATAGAAAATGGATTATGACAAAAATCTAATTTTCACTCATCAGTCATCTCAAAAAGTGGAAAATCTTCTATCCAACAAAACGCTAAATCGTCTTTATTCAAGTTAAGATATTTATCTCTAATATATATTCTCAATCTTCAAAGTGCAGTAGTAACAACATCATAAGCATCTGCCACGAACAAAACACTATCACCGGTTGTAGCTCAAGTTTTAGTTTTAATAGTTTCCATTTCTTCAGGCGTAAAGAATTTAGCAATGGATCATTTTACTCACTCAGCGTCAAAACAAAGGTAAGCGAGTCATTTTGCTCCATTCTTTTTAACTTCCTCAGTAAGCTCATCGGCCTCCTTTCTTGTCAGTATTTTATTTTCAAATTTCATCGCCTTGATAGTTCAGTTAGCAGCAACCGTATCTTTGAAAACAGAAAATCATGACTGAGCAAAATCTTGCGTCATATCAACAAGCGACATTCCAAATCTCAAATCAGGCTTATCACTTCAATATTGATCTACCGCTTCTCTATGTTTGAGTCTTTTAAATGCAACAGTAATTTTTTTATGAGGAGACAATGTTGGAATTAATTGATTGAGATATCATTCAACGATAGCATATACATCATCCTGATTTACAAAAGACATCTCACAATCGATTTGATAGAATTCACATGAATGCCTATCTGCTCTTGGATCTTCATCACGGAAACAAGGCGCTATCTGAAAATATTTATCAATACCTCCCACCATAAGCAATTGTTTATATTGTTGAGGAGCTTGAGGTAAGGCATAAAATTGCCCTGGATTAATTCTTGAAGGTACAAGATAATCTCTTGCTCATTCAGGCGAAGAAACCGTAAAAATAGGCGTCTGCACATCTACAAATCACTTATCGCTAAACCAATTTCTTGTAAAATTAAGCATCTTTGATCTAAACAAAACATTATCTAATATTTTTCTTCTTCTCAAATCTAAGTACCTATGCTTAAATCTATTTTCTTCACTCGTATTAGGTTCATCAACGATAGAAAAAGGCAAAAGTTTAGCCTTCGTCAATACTTTAACTTCAAGAGTATTAATTTCTATAGCTCACGTTGCCATATCTTTGTTGATCATGCTTTCAGGCCTTGCAACAACTTCTCAAACAATCTGAACAACATATTCAGATTTAACATCAGGAAATTCTATCTTGGACTTGGCAGGATCATGTGTTATTTGAGTAATTCCATATCTATCACGAAGATCGATAAAGCTCATTCATCAGAGATTTCTCACCTTATTAACTCGTCAACAAAGGGTAACCGTTTTTCATGCTTCTTTAGCAGTAAGTTCTCAACAGGTATGTGTGCGATACATAAAAATTTAATAATTAATAATTAAAAGCTTTTTGTATTGTTTAGTATATGGTCAATTATTTCTTTTTGTTTACGTGTATAATGATGAGTACGATTATACTCCTCTTCATCATTGATATCAATAACTTTAGCCTCAGGAATTTCTTCACCTAAGAAAACAGGCCTCTCAGACGATGATTTATCCCCTGAATCATTAAGTGTCTCTAGAATAGGCCCTATATAATCTGACATCTTAATAATTTTAGCTTCTCAAGAAGATATTTCTTCTCAATGATCTTTTTCTGGAAGATTGCTCATAATAAGAAAAAATAAGAATATAAAGATATCCTATATGTATAGAAATGATGTTTGTTATCAAGAATTTATTCTATTTCTATAGACTTACCATCTTCTCACAGTTTTTTCATATTTTTCAATCAGTCTTTCCACTTTTCGAGGTATTCTTTAACGATTGAATCAAAGAGTGGTTTATCAAAATCCCATACTTTTTTTCAGTCAAAACTCACCGCATTAAAATCTTTCCAGATGATATCCAAAAGTTGCTCAAAAATATACTCAATAGCAAAAGATACTTGATCAGACGATACCGCTGGATCTCAAGAATTTTTGAGGATATGTTCATATATGATTCTATGGAGCCTTCCTTCTACTCTCCCATTTTCAAAAAGCCAATGCTGGATACGGAGGCCCAGAATTTTTGGTCTATCTTTTTCTATCTTAGAGAAAACATTGTTGAAGTAAGTTGCCATCTCTGGAGAACTATTTGCTAACAAGATATCCATATCACACAAAAAGAATGAAAAAGCATTAATAGCTGTAGAGCAATATTGTCCTTCATATTTTTTATTTTTTTGCAATAAAAGAGTATATTTAATATCAAACGTATCACTACTATCATAAATGATACTATAACTAACAGGTATAGTGCTCTGAATAAAGTCTCTTATTTCAAAAATAATTTTAGTCTGTTGGATATAAGGCTTGATATAATGATCTCTCTTCATTTTCTTTCATTTGAAAAATTTCTTGCATGAAGCAAAATAGTTATCTATTTTACTCTGTGTAAATTTATAATAGACTGCGTTGATAGCATCCCAACTAATAATAATATCGCTCTTTTCTCCATAGTAAGTTTCATAATCTCATTTCATTATTTTTATCATAGACATCTTACCTATACTAAACTTTTGTAAATCCAGAAGGTCTTTATGAATATAATCAATACCTGTCTTTATAATTTTTCTTTGAAAAACATAGAATTTCTGATATTGATTTTTTTGTTTATCTTTTTGTTCTTCGCTAGGAGGAGTATCATCATAATGGATTGGTTCAAAGCCCGTAATATCTCTAAATCAATTAGCATCACGCTCATTTTTTAAGACTGACGACAGCATATCATCAAAAGAAAAAATAATTCAAAGTTTCAAAAGCTCATTTTCCCATCATCTCGTTATGGCATCATATCAGTCATTTAGATCCATGCCAGAAGAGCAAAACTCATGTGTCATAGACAGATTATCATCTATATATCTTTTTGCTAGTTGCTGGATGAACACATCTTCAATTTCTTTTTTTTCATCAGGAATGAGAGTAGAAAATGATGCAGCATCCAATCAATCGCATTTCTTTTTAATCATCTCGAGAAGAAAATAATCAACATATTCCTGAGCATAAAGATTTTTTATTTCATCAACAGGAGGTAGTGTAGACAAGACATCAGGATTAAATTCTTCAATAAGTTCTGATAAATCTTGAAAAGAACCAATGATATCACCCATTACATTATAGGGACTATCAGATCTTCTAGCATATTTATATGGGATATTTTCTTTATTTTTTACTTTTTCAAGAAGAAAAAGATATAGTTCTGAAAGTTTTTTTACAATCTTAGTTTTAAGAGCGTTCACATCCAAATGCTCACAGCCAAAATCTTTTTGATAACGTTCTATATTCAAAAGCAAAGAAGGAACATAAGGAATATACATTTCTGTTTGATATTTTTCTATAGACAATATTAGACCATCATAATACGATAATTTAGACAAATCAACATCATCAAAAAAACTATCAAAATTTTCAATAATTTCTTTTTTCGCTTCATATTGCCAACGTTCTTGAATTTCTTTATCTATACCTAATATTTTTTTCATTTTAGACGAATGAAATCACCCATATCTCAATCTATATTTTTCATCACTTTTTAATATTTTTTTAGAGTAATCGGACCAACAAAAATCTCCATCCTTATTTTTTGAAAATCAGGAGACTGCCTGATTTCTTTCTGTTTTAGTCATTTCATTCCAACGTTGTTCAGAGACAATATGTTTTATTTCTTGTTTGATAAACAATTGTTGATCATCTAAGAGGAAAGAGAAACTATCTTCTTGTTCGGGGGACAACCCATCAAGGTATTGACGCGATTTATATAAAATATCTTTTCGCACATCACGTTTATATGATTTTTCCACTTTTTCTAAAAAAGAATAGGTAGAAGAAGTTAAGTCTTCAGGAGTACAACAAGCAGTCCTCAAACCAAAATTAATACTATACATATTATGATTATCTACAAATTCCACTTCTTTAGGAACAGAACCTATCTTGTGATGCTTTCGAAAATGAGGCCTACCAAATCTAAACCTAGAAACAAAAGTGATTCTTTTGTTCTCTTTTTTAAGAGCTTCATATCTAGCAAATAAACTAAGATCTCTCACTACTCATTTCACAAAAAGATTTTCAACAATACCAATTTCATCATCATCCAAATAATGAAACCTTTTATTAAGTTGCTCATATTCACCTAACAATCTCTTTATCTCAGTAGCATAATAATCATCCTCACGTTCTATTTTTTGTACTCAAAATACTTGAGAAAATAACTGAAGCGCGGTATTACTTTTTTGTTCAATCAAACGAAGACGTTCAGGAACCTGATCCACATGAGAGATATTTTCATCTAAAAACACTTGAGCTATCCTATCACCATATGCTCAAATAGAAGAACCTATTGTTGGATCGACATATCAGAGAGCCTCAATTTTTTCACGTCTTTTACGTCTCATCTCTTGTTCCTCTTTTTCCTTTTTTTCAAACGCTTGGTGTTTTGTATTCCACTCTTCTCGTCTCTCTTTACTTACAAGGATACCTCTATCATCATCAGAAAAAGGCCAAGGAATCCGATATTCCTTATTTTCATCATCTGCTTGCTCCGGCTGAAGACTGTCCTTTTCTTCCATTATAGATAGCTAAATTTTAAACGTATATAATGTCATTTCGAGTGTATTCGCCTAAGCGAATGAAACGAGAAATCTCCTTTTTTTATATAAGATTTCTCACTATGTTCGAAATGACAAAAATAGAAAGATACCACCATTATTCATTCTTCATTATTCATTTTTCATTATGTTTATAATGCTCCTTAGATACCAAGTTCATCAAAGAAGGAATGTAAAGTAAGGTAATAAAGAAGGATATGATAAGTCATCAGATAAATGCTATTGCCATGGATCAGAATAATTCGTCTTTAAAGGCAAGAATAAGCAATCCTATAATCGTTGTCACCTTAGTTAAAAAAATAGGAATAAATCTCTCTGCAATACTCTGCTGGAAACTGTCGATAACAGAAAATCACTGTTCTTGATAGTAATATTTAAAATCTTCCAGATGAATCAAAGCTTGATTTACTCAGACTCCCATCACGCCAAAGATTCCTATCATCGCGGGAAATGTCATATCGTATCAAGTCAAAGCAAGAATCACTATCGTTCATCAGAGAGAAAGAAAGACACTAGAAACGATGACTAGAGCATATTTAATATTGTTGAATTGAATAATCAATACTAAAATCATCAAGAGCAATCCGATAAGCATTGCCGATCATAAGTCCTGCATACTTTGAGCTTGAGATGCGATATCTCATCAACTCGTATACGTCAATCCCTCAGGCAATGGATATTTTTCAATGACTTTATTTATCGCTGAAGTAATATCACTCAAAGCAGCGCTATTAGTTTTATCAGCTTGAACAGTGATGTTTCTCTTGCCATCAAGTCTCGTGATAGCATTTATTTCTGGTTGCAATTCTTTTTGTTTGATGATTTGATCGAGAGGAATTTTACCTATTTTAGTTTGCTCTATCGACATATCCGTAGATAAAAATGCATTTACTGACAAAGCATCACTCCCAAAATCAGAGAATTCTTTAATCTGAATTCCGTTGGATTCATAGGCAGCATTTTTGAGCGCAAGTAAACTGGTAACCGACGACATGCTTGTAATGCCAAGCGATTTAGCTTTGTTTTCATCAAGAATATACACTATTTTTCCATTGGTATATTCGATAGAAATTCACACATTATATACACCAGGAATAGTTTTAATATCAGGAAGAATTTTCTGAATATAAGTATTTATCTTTTTATAATCATCACCGAGAATACTAAAAGTAATCGGCTTTCCCGAGCCTCATCAGGCCTGTACCGTAAAGATAGAAGCATCTTGTAAGAACGCATACTTTTGTTTCAGTGCAGGCAAAAGTTCTTTTTGCATCTGTTCAACTATCTGAAAAGATTTTTTATTTCTTAATGTTGTATCGACTAATCTTATCGTAAATGAGCTCATATTATTTCCTGCTCCTCATGCTCACTGGAGAGAATATCATTGTCCCAAATCAATAGAGATATCTTTGACCATCCCAGACATTACCGTTTGAAAATATTTCAACGTAGCATGTGCAACTTTAGAAGTATACGCTTGATTGTCTTCCAAACTAATTCACGGAGAATATTTGAGATTCATCCAAACATTATTGGAATCCATATTTCCCATAAATGAAAATTTCACCACTCACAAAGGCATAAGGGACAATGCTCAAACAAAGAATACAAGAAACATAAAAACAATTCATCTGGATCACCATCTCGATTGATTCCTACGATGATATCGGTTGGCGAATTTAACTCCGCTTCTCTCGAGAAAAGACAATGAAGGAGGAGAAACATATATCTGTCATGACTTATAAAAAAACAAAGCAAGAACAGGGAGAATAAACATAGTCACTACCAAAGAAATAGCTAGATTTGAGATGATAGTGATCGGCATCGCCTTGAGATATTCCCCCATAACCCCCGTCAATCAAAAATAGAGCGGGATGAAAATAACAATCGTCGTCAATGTTCAGAAGAAAATAGCTTTTCCATAATTTTTAAGCGAGTCACCTATCGCATCCCAGATATTTCCGGCATACTTTTGTAACCCGACCACTATTCACTGTGTAATCACAATAAGATTATCAATCATTATTCCCAATACGAGAATCAAAGCAAACGAAACAATATTATTGAAACTTCCTATAGATTTGAGATAAATAAAATTAGCTAAATAGACGATAAGAAATGAAAGCATAATAAGCCATGAAGATCTCCATCAAAGAAAAAGAAGAATAATACAAAACACAAGCAATGCTGTCTCTCGAAAGTTTTCCATAAACAATCCATAGGTCCTTTGGATGCTTTCTTTTTGCGACAAAGTCTCAGTATAGGTTAAATCAGGAGTAGTTTTTGCATAATCAGTAATGGTAGTTTTTAAGGCATCAACAAAGGTATCAAGACTATATCCAGGAGATTTTTTTATCTGAAAAGAGAGTGCATTTTGCGTGTCTGAAGTATTCACATTGGTGATGACGAATGATTTTTTGTCCTGTTGTTTATATCCTATATATACTGTAGCAACATCTCTAAGTTTAATAGTTTTACCAGCGATATTGAGAAGGTCATAGTTTTTCAATTGTTCAATCAATCAGGTCAAATTAGTCTCATAGTTTGTTATTTCAAATGAATATAGCTTACCAGCCACATCTTTTTTGTCCACAGGAAATTTTACAAAAGCTCACTTCAACTGACCCACTATCATGGTAAAATCTAAATCCAAAATAGCTAATTTCTGTGCATCAAAAGTAAGTTTTACTTCCTGGACAGGTTTACCAATAATGTTGATATCAGAAACTCATGCCACAGACTTTATCTGATCTTCCAAAGACTTTAATTTGGTATACATCACTTGCGTAGGAAAATTTCCAGCAACAGAAAATGAATATACAGGAGTATCACTAACAGATATTTTTTTTACAGAAGGATAATTTACATCAGACGGCAATGTTGGATAGACTTGATCTATAGCGGCCTTCAAATCATTTGTCGCATCAACATCACTTTTGGCAGTAGTAAATTGAACTAAAATAGTTCCAAAATTATAATAACATGATGAAGTAATTTTATCAATATTTGTGATTGATTTAATTTTCTGTTCCAATGGGATGATGACCTGTTCTTCTAAAGAAGAAGGATCAGCACCTAAGTAGCTAACACTCACATAATAATAGGGAATATTGACAGAAGGCTGTGCCTCTTTCGGTATAGTAAAAACACTGAATGCTCAGTAGATTCAGATAAAGACAGTGAATACCAATATTGCTACTTTATTTGTTTTCAGGAATTTTATCATATTTTTACAATGTTTTAAAATTCTAAATTTTATTGCACTATCACATCTCAAATATGCAATCCACTAAGGACTTCAACCGAACTATCATTTATGTTTCACAAAGTCACATATACATTTTGAATAGCAGATCCTACTTTACGTCTTACAAGATTTCATTCAAGCCTTGGACTGATATATTGCAAAGGAATCCACACCTGACTTTTATCAATAGCTAGGGGCGCCATAACCAAAACCTTTTGTCATTCCTTGAAAAATGACTTTATCACGGGGACTTCGTAGATATAATTTTGCGTAACAGAATCTTTATAGGGATATTGATACGTAAGTATCAAAACTCCAAGTTTTTTTCATTGTTCATCGCTCACATGCACTTTAGTTCACAAAGGAAATTGCTGATAAGAAAATATTTGCAAACTAAGGTTTCATAAAGTTGAAGGCGTAATCTGACAAATCAAAACACCAGCAGTAACCTTATTTTCTTCACCGATACCTCTTGATTTAACAATACCATCTACTCCTGCATATAAGAGCTCACCTTCAAGTCCACGAGAAAGTGTAGTCATACTTTGTTCAAGAGTAAGGATTTGATTTGTTACCCCCGCAAGCTGACTTTCTTTACTAGTATCAGCAGCATCCATCTGACGTTGTAAAGTTTCTTGAGCAAGCAAAAGATTGCTCATTTGTGTTTTTAATTGTGATGCTGCAGTCCCGGTACTTGAACGTAAAGAAATTTTTATATCATCAAGCAAGCGGATATTGTTATCATACTGAGCTTCAAGAATACCCTTTTGTGAAGACAAAGTTTCTTCAGTCAATGAATAAACAGATGCAAGATTATCATGCTGTTGTTGTAAAACATCCAATTGCGTTTGTATATTTTGATAAGAAGTATCATCAGCATTAGGTATTATTTTTGCGATAACAGTGTCTTTGTATACACGCTTACCAGGTTGACAATCGACATAATCTAAGCTACCAGCCCTACTAACTGAGACATTCTTAACGCTGTCAGAAATAACAATTCCATACAAAGCTTTTTGAGAAACAGGAGAACCACCAACAACATATGAGGTCGTAAATCACTGAACACTTCCCGTAGAAATAATACTATCATCTACAACTTTTCCACATCATGTAACCACAAAGATGGTAAGAGAGAGTAAAGATATAATGAATAACTTTTTCATAAGAATAGAACAAAAAAATATAAATAGAAAACATCAAAAAAGATTAAAATATAGAATAGCAATTTAAGCAACAAAGTCAATAGAATAAGACAATATTACAAACATAAGCAAACAAAAAAAGGCAGCATATATACCGCCCCCTAATCCGGTTTTCCATTTATTAGATTTTCATTAATGCAACTCGAATAGTAAAGAGAGAAATGGCCAACACCAACAATCAAGTAAGAAATGATCCCATAGATGAAGAGTAAAACCATCTATACTTACCATAAGCATAATTTGGGAATCGCAACAACACCAATCATTTTATCAAAGAGCTATATCCAAAAATAGAAAAGAACATCGCCCATCCATTGTTAAATGATTGATAGACGGTCAAGAAAAGAAATCAAAGAAGCATAGTAAAAAATGCTCGTACTCTAACAATATCAGAATTTTTTAATGTTTTCTCCATAATAGCTCTAAATGTCTTAGGCGCAAAAAGCATAGGCAAGCCGATAGCCAACATAAAGAATGCCGTCCAGAGAAGCAATAACTTAGGAAAAGCAACCATGAAAATATAATTAAAAAATAAAACTACGCTTTAAAAGAATCAGCAAGTTTTTGTAACTCATTTATATCAGCCTTGGGCCCTATCTCTGTAGTAATATATCAAGGGTAATCATCAAAAGAAAGCTCCCTTCATCATATATATTCTTTTCGGTCTTTAGTCAATCCATGCATAGGATAGAGCTTAAAATGAGCATGATTGACTCATAATCCCTCCATTACCATTCCGACTCTTTGTACTCATAATCATTGCTTAAGGAGAGAAATAACTTTTTTTACTGCCAAAGTATATTTAGCATAATAATCATCTTGTAAAACAAAAATATCAGAGTCATGATGCTCCTTTGAAATGACCAAAGTTTGTCCCTTACAATTAGGAAAAATATCAAATATCGCAAAAAAATTATCATCTTCCCAAATCTTAACACTCGGTATTTCTCCAGCAACTATTTTACAAAAGACACAGTCCATAAGACAGGATAGGAGGTAAATACTAAAATACTAGCATTATTAAACAATAAATCAAGCAAATAAAAAAATCGCAGAAAGCGATTTAATTAGGATAAGGAAGAAGGGAACTAGCATACAAAATGTCGCAAAAATCGGGTTATCACTATTATACTAGCGAAGCAGAGATTTTAGTATTCGCGAAAGCGAATGGCAACCAACGTGATACAAGCAAGATATACACAAAGGCATAAACCAGTTTTTGACAAGACTATAAAGAGCTAATGAATGCTATAAGGAGTACGTAAAAGCTTGATGCTACAATAAATAAATACTTTTTATTTTTGTTTTTGGTAGCACTTTTAAGTACAGAACGTATAGGGTAAGACACTAGAATACAGTAAGTAGACCGGTAGCGTATCACATTATAGTCATATGTAAGACCTTCTTCCTCAAGTAAAGTATACTCACAATTTCAAATAAAGCAAATTTTGAGGGACTTTTTTGAAGGAAATCTCTTTTTAATCAAAAATTTGTAAACAAATTTCAGAAGACTTTTTTGAGGCCTATTTCCAATTGCAAATTCCCCTCTTTTTTTTATATATTTCTTGATATTTTTTGATTTTTAGTATATTATACAGTTATTATGTGATTTAGCTTAGAAACAATCGTTGCACGAGCAAAAAGAAGAGGTTTTGCCTATCCAGGATCAGATATTTATGGGGGGTTAGCAAATGCTCGAGATTTAGGACCTTACGGAACAGAGATTAAGAGAAATATAGAGAACAACCGACGGAACTACTTCGTACAATCGAGAGAAGACGTCATTTGATTGGATTCTCAGATTTTAATGAATCCCAAAGTTTGGGAAGCATCTGGACATGTAGGAGGTTTTTCAGATCCTCTTGTAGATTGTAAAAAATGCAAAAATAGAGAAAGAGCAGATCAACTTATTGAATCATCCCTAAAAGACGTAAGAAAACAATATTCAGATGAAGACATACAAAAAGAGCTTACAAAACTTATTTGAGTAAACAATCTTGTATCTGAGTCACGAAGCTTTGAGCAACAAAAAGGATACTTAGATGGATATAAAATCAAGTGTCCAAAATGCTGATCATGCGACCGAACAGAACCCAAAAAATTTAATCTGATGTTCAAAACTCAACAAGGAATCGTTGAGGGAGAATGAACAGATATTTATCTGAGACCTGAAACTGCACAAGGAATATTTGTAAATTTCAAAAATATATTAGACACTACGAGAAGTAAGATTCCTTTTGGTATCGCTCAAGTAGGAAAATCATTTAGAAATGAAATTACTCCCGGAAATTTTATGTTCAGAGTAAGAGAATTTTATCAGATGGAGATAGAATATTTTGTAGAAAATAATGAAGAAACTGGACTTAAAGCCTTTGAAGAACGAAAAGCACTAAGCAAGAAACGACGAATAGAAGAGATAGGAATCAAGGAAGATAAGTTAAAATTTAGAGATCACGACAAAGATGAATTGAGTTTCTACAGCAAGTGAACTTGTGACGTAGAATACGCATTTCCTCGAGGACGAGGAGAATTGCAAGGTATCGCATACAGGACAGATTATGACTTAAAACAACATATGCAACATTCTGGAAAGGACCTACAATATAATGATCCTTATACCGGGAAAAGATATATTCCTCATGTGATTGAGCCAAGTCGATGACTCACAAGAGCGATATTGACGACCATGATAGACGCTTATGATGAAGAAAAATACACTGATGGGAACTGAGCAGAAGCGTCAAGAGTTGTTGCAAGATTTCACAAAAATGTTGCACCGATAAAATTTGCTATCATCCCTCTTGTCAAAAAAGACGAGAAAATGGTGGCTATGGCGAGAGATATTTTCAAGAGACTCAGTAAACAATATATGGTAGAGTTTGATGATAGCGGAAACATAGGAAAATCTTACCGCAGACAAGATGAAATCGGAACTCCATATTGCATCACCGTAGATCATCAAAGCTTAGAAGACGGAACAATAACATTGAGAACAAGAGATGACATGAAACAAATCAGAATCAAAGCAGACAAAATTAAATTTTAAAAATGTTTTGTCTCCCTTGTGACCAAAGGGAATCCCGTGGGATAAAGGGATTTATCTATCGCAGATAGAGAAGCCGAATCCACCTTCGTGGATAAAGGACAGAGGGATTTGAAAACTAATTTATTCTTAAATCCTCCATCCGCAAAATGCGGATATCTTTTAGCTCCGCAAATGACAAGCCTCCTCCTTTAAAAAGGAGGACAAATAAAAAAAATACCACCATTATTCATTATTAATTTTTAATTATTCATTGTCTCAAAGCATGGCTGAATCGAGTAACTTCGTAGAAAAAACATTAGGTGTAAATCTAGATTCCAAAATAAATCCTGATGTTTTTCCTGAAATGAAAGCTTCAGCTCCGATATATACTCCCCCACCTCAAGCTACACCAACACAGACACAAATACCTCCACAAGCCCAAATAACGCAACCCGTGATCCAAATCATAGAAAGAGTAATTTACAAAAAACAAAGAATGCATGGATTTTTTAGAACGTTAACCATCATAGCACTACTCATTATATGATTTCTTATGCTCGGAGAATCGACAGGCATGATAGAGCTTTCAATAAACAGCTTCAAACTTCATCAGATATTTCCTATCGTTATCATACTCAGTACGATTGTCATACGAAGTTACAAATGAATACTCGGAAAAATATTTTGACTCATTCTTTTTCTAGCGGTATTTGGAGGACTCTTTGGAATAGAAGTGTATACCGGACTTAATCCCTCAAGCAAACGAAAGGCTTGAGAAAATATCAACTACACGCTAACAAATACAGAAACAAATTTATATCTAAATACCCTTATAGGAAACGCAGACATCAAGGCGAATACAAAGAGCAAAGCCATTGAAGGGACACGAAATTCAGATAGAAAATTATTGATATCCTGATGACTCGACCAGAATATAGCTTTTCTCAATTTTAACGAAGATAACAATCGAAACATTCTTGGGAACTATCTTAGTAACATCAATCTTTCACTTCCAAACAGCACAACATTTGATCTTATCTATGTAAAAAATCTTCTCTGATCAGACACCATAGACCTCAATGGGATTCAACGAAAAATGATTAAATTTCACGCTGGGATAAACAACCTCACGATACAAGTAGCAAAGGTTATTTCATGAAGTAGGATAGAAATTCAAGGGACAGCAGCCAATATAAATCTTGATATTCCTGAGGACATATGAGTAACCATGTATTACAAACAACTCATAGGGACACTGGAAACGCCATGATTCGAAGCGCTCTCTGGGAACTTTTTCAAATCAAACAACAGCGCGACAGCTAAATCTATGCTAAATATTTACGTAAATCTTGCTGCAGGAAAGACAAAAATCAATCGAATCACAACAAAATAAACTTTAAGCACTAGCTTTCCAAAGATGAAATTAATAAGCAAAAATAAACACGCTTACCATGATTATCAGATCGACAAAGAATATGAAGTCTGAATCATTTTGAAGTGACACGAAGTTAAATCTATCAAAGCAAGTCATGTAAACATCAAAGATAGTATTATAAGATTAGAACATAAAGAACTCTGGATCAACAACATGGACGTTCCTTTATACGAAAAGACATCACATCTCCTTGTTCCTGGGTATCTTCCAAAATGAAAAAGGAAAATCCTCATTACAAAAAAAGAACTAGCAAAAATATCTTCTGCATTAGACAAGTCTGGAACTACGATTATTCCCCTAGAAATATATCTCAATAAACGTGGACTCATAAAAATAAAAATAGGCGTAGGAAAAACCTTAAGAAAAGTAGAAAAGAAGCAGATTTTGAAAGAAAAAGATATAGACAGACAAATGAAGAGAGAGATGAAACATTTGTAATTGAGACGCTAAAAAAATTAAAGTATAATAAAAAATTTCTAAGGTCGAAATTACAAATTATATTATTTGTAATTGAAAAGAAAAAGCAGATTCGTATATATGCACCACGACCAAAATGGCACCTTGCTAGAGTGGTCCAATAGACGGGTCTGCAAAACCTTGGCTCATCGGTTCGAATCCGATAGGTGCCTAATAAATTCTAGCAAACTGATCCAAGCGAATACCCTCAGTTCCGTCATCAAAAAAACTCCTCAATGGGAGCTTTTTTTGTTATAAAAACGAAACTTGATTTTTTTAAAAATAAAAATATATACAAAGACACCAAAAACAAAAAGAAATGAACTACTATATTTATTGTTACGCACTAATTGCAGGCATATTATCATGCGCTGCATATACCTTTGTAGGCCAAACTGCTATAAAGATCACAAAATTATCGGTTGAATCAGAAAACGAGGTGTCTCTTAATTTAGGTTTAATCATAATTGGACAAGCAATAATAAGAACAGGAGCAATTCTTATAATTGTTATTATAATAGGCCTTCTCATATGTTTTCCACCTCATATAGGCCTATTATTACTACTTATATGGGCTTGTGGTGTATCGTTAGGAGCAGGATATTTTCTCGGAAATGAAATTGTCGATAGCAAGAGCAGCTAAAAAACTAAGATTAAAAAAAATCAAACTACGCTTCTGGGTTTTCTCAGAAGTTTTTTTATATACTAATTGATTTTTATCGACAAAACAATATCTTGTTGTTAGAACAAAACGAAAACAAAAAGAGAAAGATTAGATTTATCTCTTTTTTTATTTTAATGAAAAATAGTAGAGAAAAGTTTAAACAAGCTTTTCCAGATGAGCACAGCCTTGTCGTTGCCTTACATGCTAGAGATCTTAAGCATGCATTAGAATGAACAAAAATAGCAATAGATAATGGAGCACATGGAGTGGCTTTAGTGAGTCATTTTGTTGGACCAGAATATGGCGCTTATATTGCTTGCGTTATTAAAGAAAGATATCCCTATCACAAAGTAATAGCCAACATAAGACAACGAGAGACACTAAATACTTTCAAGATCATGAAATGAAGCCATATTGATGGAATACGAGTGGATCAAGCAATGATTAAATGAATAGATGAAATAGAGGGAAAAGAAAACTCAGCAGAAGAAGTACTACAACGACAGCAAGAAAATTGAGAAGAAAAATTATACTTCGGTGGACTCGATTTTAAACATCAAAAACACTTAACCCCAGAAGAATATCCCTTTGCTGTACAGCAAGCAAAAAAGTATCTCGACGTCATTACTACCAGCTGACCTGCTACAGGAAAAAGTGCTGATGTAGAAAAAGTAAGAAAGATAAAAGAATTATCTGGAGATCATCCGGTAGGACTCGCAAGCGGCGTGACTCCTGAGAATATCCATGAATATATCTCGAACACCGAAATCTCTATCGTGGCGACAGGAATCAGTAAAAATTATTATGATTTAGATCCCGACAAAGTTCGTCAACTCGCAAAAATCATAGAATGATATAATAGAAAGATAGACAGGAAGAAATTTGAAGCTCAAACGCTAGAACAGTATAAAATGACTTCTGCGACAGAACTCTATAATTATTTAAAACAATGAGAAATAATAAACATAGGAATGCGCATGGAGCATAATGAAATGCAGAAAAAACTCAGCAACCTCTACCCTAGCTCATTTACATTAGATGGAATAGAATATGCTTCCGTTGAAGCATTTCGAATGTCTATCAAATATCCAGCGACAGATCCACGTCACGTGGAGATCAGAAAACTTTCTGGTATCAAAGCAAAGACTGCAGGAGGAGAGGCAAAACTTTTTAAAAGCATTGAATATCAAGGAGAACACATACGTATAGGATCTCCAGAACATCATGCTTTACTCAAAAGAGCATTAAGAGCAAAACTAGAACAAAATCCAGATATATTGAAAGCGCTTTTGGATACTTGAGACAAGGAACTTGCTCATATCGTCTTTAGCAGACACGAAGAAAAAAAGGTTATTCTTCACGACAGCAAAACTATTCCAGGAGAAATATTTGCTCAGTTGTATAAAGAGCTGAGAGAAGAGTTTAGAAAATAAGCAGATTGACATTTAATAACAAATAATTATAAGTAAAATTACAAACAAATAAGAAAAAAACATGGCACCAACAACATTTCAAAAAGGAACAATAAAGGAAAAAGAGATGCTTCTTCGTTTCCTAAGTGAACAAGCAAATCAACAAGGCATTAATATGCTCTTAAAAAAAACCGGATCAGAATACATGAAAAAAATGTATCCAAAAGAAGCAGAAAGGCGAATGCTTGAGGAGGGCACAGAAATATGGATTTACTGCACAATCATGGATATGCCTGGGGATATGGTTCATATCAAAACACTAAATCATGACGTAGAATTAATCATACCCACAGAATTAATTGAAAATATCGAGGTACGATAAATTAATTTCAAAAATATTCAGCTTCTGAGTTTCCTCAGAAGTTTTTTTTATATTTGAGACATAAGGCCGTGGG
Source organism: candidate division SR1 bacterium (assembly GCA_026397475.1). Classification (GTDB taxonomy): domain Bacteria; phylum Patescibacteriota; class Gracilibacteria; order Absconditabacterales; family Absconditicoccaceae; genus CAJBLF01. Next base: position 151,536 of record JAPLUT010000002.1, read on the forward strand.
ATTGTTCGGCGACAATATATTTCCCTTTAAAAAAAAGCCCACCTAAGTGGACATTTTTATATACCGTAAAACCTATTTCCCAATAAACTCTTTTCCCATATACGGAACCAAGACATCAGGAATTTTAATCGTTCCATCAGCTTGTTGATTATTTTCGATAAGAGCAATAAGAACTCTTGGTGTTGCTATTGCAGTATTGTTCATGGTATAACAATATTTAACCTTTCCTTCTGCATCACGATAACGTAAGTTGAGCCTACGTGCCTGAAAGTCAAGGAATGAAGTCACTGAATGTGTCTCTCCGTAAGAAGTACGTGAAGGCATCCAGCATTCTAAATCTTGAGAATCATATTTCCCTATAGCCATATCGCCAGTACATAACTGCAACAAACGATAAGGAACTTTTAAGTCATCAAGAATATCCATAGCATTATGTAAAATTTGTTGATGATATTCATGCGTCATTTTCAAGTTTTCAGGCAAGATAACAACTTGCTCTACCTTCATAAATTGATGTACTCTATACAATCAAGCAGTATCTTTTCCATAGGTTCCTGCTTCTCTACGATAACACGCAGAATATCAGCAATATTTTTTTGGTAAATCTTTTTCATCAAGTACTTCATCCATATGATATGCAGTTACAGGGATTTCAGAAGTTCAAATTAATCGTTGATTATCTCTTTCCATCCAATATGCATCCTCCTCTCCTCCAGGGAAGTATCATGTTCAAACTAAACATTCGGGATTAACGATGTTAGGTACATTCATAGGAGTAAATCATTTTGCTACAAGTTTTTTTAAGGTATACTGAAGTACTGCTTGTTCCAACATCATACCATCGCCCTTGAGAAAATAGCTACGAGCTCAAGCCAATTTAACTCCCCTCTCTACATCGACCATATCATGTTTTTTCATAAGCGTCATATGATCTTGAATTTCAAAATCAAAATGAGGAACTTCACCAAAAGTCTTTACAATAACATTTTCTTTTTCATCTTTACCAATAGGAACATTAGGATGCAAAGAAGTATTTGGCATAGTCAACAATTCTTTATTTAACTCAACAACAATTTTTTCATACTGATCTTCCAATCATTGAATCTCTCACTTTAAAGCTTTAGCTCACTCATAATCTTTTTTAGCTGCCAATTCTTTTTGTTGAAACTTCATAGCATCTATTTTCTGTTGGAATTCTTTTCTTTGGTCGTCTCTTGCAAGGATTCCATCGACATCAATCTTCTTTCATTTATGCTGACAAATCAATTTATATCAGGCGACATCGTCACGCACTTTTTTTATATCTATCATGGTTTTTAAAATTTAAAACTTAAAAATGTTACGAATATTTGTAGGAGCGATTATCAATCGCCTATTTGATAGCTAGAAATTATTTGAAAAACAATTTCTTATATATCATTTCAGCGGCCAATCTCAAACTATTGGAATTTTTTTGTCATTTTTTGAGACTATATTCAGTATATCTGATATGGACAGGAATTTCAGCATATTTCATATGATGTCTTTTTATTTGTTCATTCACCTCATTGGCATAATGCATACCATCTGCAGTAATAATGAATTTTCTTAAGGTAGGCAGCGATATAACTCTATATCAATTATGAGGATCAGAGATGTTTGCACCATAAAATATTCTTGTTACCAATTTTGCAATTCAAAGAATGATTTTTCTAAATGCTGGCATATTATCTACCCTACTTCCTTCAAGGAATCTCGAGCCAAGATAAAGGTCAGGTTTTTTATTTTCAAGATCCAATCCAAGTTTCTGATCAGCATGAATACGATGGATAAAAGCATCCATATCTTTTACATTCATTTGCCCATCCGAGTCAAACCCGACAAACCATTTAATTTTAAGCTCATCACCATATTTTTTTATGAAATTATATCCTGTTTGATTAGCTGCCCCACCTCATCTATTGATCGTATGATCAAGAACAACAATAAGCGCAAGAGGATACTGTTTTTTCTTTTCTTGAAGAACTTCTAAAGTACTATCGCCCGAGCCGTCATTAACAAGAACTATTTTTCTGAATCAAGCATCAATGATTTCATCGATAACCTTACCCACAGCTTTTTCTTCGTTATAAACTCTAATATTAAAGACAAAATCGTCTTTTTCATGAGTATTATTTCGATGAGCAATTTGATCTTTATTTTGAAGATATCAAGCAATAATCGCTTGTTGAGAGATAAGTTTAGTTAATTGAAATTTATCTTTAGTATGCTTATTAAGCACATCAATATAGAAATAGAACAAAAGAATAAGAGAAATATACACCAATACATCAGCACCTCTTGCTATACCAAAGAATCTTCCAAATTGATCCAATAAACTTTGATTCAATGAAAACGCAATAATCATTGCTCCACCGACAAAGAATACGAAAAAATGCATAATATTCATCTTTTTGCGTCTATAAAGATCAAGCCCAAAGAGTATGAATACCACAGCAGAAATTAAGATGACAAACTGAAGTAATGACATAGTATACCGCCAATAATAAAATTTTCTCAATACGCAATATGTTTTTGCCGTCAGCTAGATGCATCAAGCATCATTAATGTATACAGTTGAAGGCAAAAATCAAGACATTACCGAAAAGAATCAATTGCTTTGATTAGACAAAAAAGTACACAATAAAAAAACAAAAAAATGAAAAAATTTAGAAAATGGGCAAAAAGATATAAAGTAAAAGTTGTTGGAATTACTATTATCGTAGGAGCGATAATATTATATGGAATAACTATTTTATGGGGAATCTACGAAAAAACAATATAAAAAGCCGATGTATTTCACCGGCCTTTTTTTATATTTAGATAAGTATTTGATTCTCTTCTCCTGTTTTCATATTTTTGATTTTATATTTTTTTGATTGCATTTCTTCTTTACCAAGGAGAATAACAAAAGTAATCTCTTTTTTATTAGCATATTGCAAAGCCTTAGCAACTCATTGAAGCTCTAAGGATTGTTCTACCATCTTCCCCGTATCTCTCAATTTTTGAGCTAATTTGCAATAAACATCATAATATTCCTCTTCTAACATAGGGACATAATAAAGTTCTGGTTTTTGGGCATCTAAAATGACAGGTATCATTGCTCGACTTTCTAAGAACAATTTCATTGCTTCATCTCCTGGCGCACATCATACGGCAGGGAATGTTTTTGCTCCAAATATCTCTGCCAAGCCATTGTAACGTCCTCCCCCAAACATAGCACGTCTATTATCAGGATGTAAGTCAAAAACCTCAAATACCACACCATCATAATAATCAAATCATCTGATAAGGCTTCATTTGAATTGGAACAAATGACCGTATCATAATGCCGCAAGTTGAGAAGAAATAATATGAAAGTTCATATATCATTCATTCTTTTCGATAGCAGGAAATTTTTTTGCTAGTGCAGAAATATTCTCTATACTTAAGTAACTAACAATTTTGTCTATTTGATCAGGATTCAATCCATGATCTTGAAGCATAAGAATAAAATCTTCTTTCTTTAATTTTTCTCGCTTATCCATAAGCCTTACAATTTCAGTTTTTTTGTTTACAGGCACTTTTACTTCTTCATCGAGGACATAATCTATAATCTGGCGACTATTAAGATACATACATCGAGAACTTTTTGGTGGATTAAAAGCAAGCATAATTTCCATAGCAACTTGCAATATTTCCAAGTCAGCATAGACAGAATGACTACCAAAAAGATCAATATTTAATTGTCGAAATTCCCTATTCCTTCCTCTTTGAGGTCTTTCATTACGATAAAAATTTGCTATAGAAAAATATCTAATAGGTTTAGGCTCTTGAAGATAGATTCTACTTACCATACGCGTAACCGTAGGCGTCATCTCTGGTCTCAAAGCCAAATCGCTTATCTTTCCTGTCCTATCCGTGATAAGAGTAAGTTCACTTCATCAGACATCTTCACCAGACTTTGCTCTCCAGATATCTGCATTTTCTACTAAAGGACCAAGATATTCTTCATATCAAAATTTCTTACATACCGTTCTCCAAGTATCAAAGATATACTTACGAACAGAAAATTCTTTTGGGAATCGATCACTAGTTCCTTTAGGAGGAGTATTTAATAGCATAATTTACAATTTAGAATTTAAATTTTGAAAAAATATCGACATAATTCACTAATTTAGTGTAGTTATTTAGCAAAGAATTTCAAGTCAATTCAAGCGGACTAGACAATATGTTTTGTTAGATATTTTTTAGCATAGACATAAGAAATAATAAGCAGAACGGCAACCAAACCAAAAGGAGAAACACCAAAGTCAATCATATATCCACCAGCCAGGGGTCAGAATATATTTGCCAAATTTCCTAGTGCAGCCATATTTCCATTGATCAATCAGACATCATGATTATTTCACAAAATCATATTTTGGAACACAGGACGGAAAATTCATTGAAAAACTCAACTTATCGCGACAAGAATAATAATGGGCGTAACTGAAGTAGCAAAAAAAGCTGCCCCATAACAAAGAATCATTCCAAGGATACTGATTCACACCAAACGTTTATTTGAAAATCTCTTCAACCAAAATTTACCAAGAAGAAATCATTGATTAATAACCATAACGAGTCAGATCAATGCCATCACATATCAGCTTTTTTCTCCAGCAATTCCAAACTTTTCACTAAGGAAAAGAGCAAATGACATCTGATACACCATCAATGCTAAATTGACAATAAAAAACACAAAATAATATTTTTTTTCAGGACTTATAAACATATTTTTGAAAATACTGATGATGTTGATAGAGATCTTTTTAGCTTTAAGCATAAATTTATTAGTCTCGGGAAGTCATCGAATGATAAATAAGACATTTATAAGACAAAGAAAGAAACTGACGATAAATGGCATTTTAACTCCATATCCCAAAAGCCATCCTCCTATTGCCGGACCAATAATAAATCCCACGCCAAACACCGCGCCAAATAATCAAAAATTTGCCGAACGTTCTTTATGGTCCACAGAAATATCACTAAGAATAGATTGTATAGAACTGATATTCCCTGCAGCAGCTCAGTTAACTATTCTTGAAAGAAGATATACCCAAACATTTCAAGAAATTCGAATCAACAAATAACTTATCAAACTAGAAATAACAGAAACCAAAAGAACAATCTTTCTTCCATATTTATCAGAGATTGCTCAAAGAATAGGAGTAGAGAACAAGCCAAATAAAGAAAACAAGGTAACTCCTATTGAGATCATAAAATAGCTAGTATGATAATACGTCACTAAATTTGGAAACGCAGGGATCATAATAGTCATACCTAACATATCAAGAAACAACGTGAAAATCACTATTCGTTTTATTTTTTTCATAGTTATAGTGTAAGAAAACTTAAAAAATTAAGAAACTGTTTTTATATTAACTCAAATGCTTTGTAATTTATGTATGATATCATCATATCATCTTGCGATGATGTCTTCATTCATAATATTTGTTGTTCCTTGTGCCATAATTCAAGCAAGAATCATAGCTCCACCACATCTAAGATCCGTAGAAGATACATACCCACCCTTAAGTTTCGTAGGTCAAATAACAATTGCCTCATGGGGATTTAGAATTTCTATTTTTGCTCATAAATTTTCCAACTCCGTCAGATAATTAAATCTTCATTCATAAAGCGTTTCAAATATTTTAGAAATTCAACTCGCTTGTGTCAGCAAAGTTCAAAAAATAGATTGAAGATCAGTAGGGAATCAAGGATACGTTCTCGTTTCAAATTTGACCGCCTGATAATTTTTTTTATTTTTAGAATTTACTTTGATAGTGTATTTATCAATGATTTTAAAATCAATTCAAATTTTAGTAGCTACGCTATAAAGAGCTGAAAGATCATCCACATCACATCATTTGATAGTCAATTCGCTATCATCCGCACCCGCTCATATAGCAAAGTACGTCCCAGCTTCTATATAATCAGCAATAATAGTAAATTCATTTTTTTTATCCGCCACTTCGGATGACTGAACAGCAATTTTAGAAGGTTTCATAACTATGCTATGATCTACATTCAAATGGATATTTGCACCAACACTATTTAAAAAATCAATAAGATTTCTGACATGAGGCTCAATAGCAACTTGATAGATATTAATTTCATAATCAAAATTGTTTGCAAAAGCAAGATAGGTCAATAATGCTTCGATAGCGGTTACTGAAAACCCTTGAAGCATGATATTTTTTTTGGGAGTTCCAACAACTTCAAACATTTTATGCTCTTCTGTTTGAGTAACCTTGATTCCAGCTTTTACAAGGGCATCATCAAACATATCCAATGGCCTTTTTCATATATTACATCCACCACTTCAAACAAATTTAACCTTTCCATATTTAATAAGTCCAAAAGGAATAAGCAAAATTGAAGCTCTAAATTTTTTAGCAAGATCATCAGTAAGATCAAAATAGTCCTTAGATTTTGCAATCGCAGATGTAGCGAGACTTTCCATAGACAAGACATCTTTGATATTTGGTTTATTGAGAAGCTTAACCGCATTATCAATACAAAAATTTGCAGCCACGATAGGCAATGCAGCGTTTTTACTTCCAGAAATTATTATTTCTCATTTTAGTTTTGAAGAATACTCAATTTGAAACATAAATAATAAACAAAATGATAAATGTCCCGATCTCTCGGGACGACAAACGCGTAACAATAAACAATAATTTTATGTCGTAAATTGAAGTCTAATAAAAGCGTAATTATTTGCAAGATTAAATAAAAAAAATGCCCGGAAAAACCGAGCAAGATAATAAATTTGTAATAGTCAATTTAAAGAGTGTGAGATTCTCTAAGTCTAAGGGCTGCAATTCTAAGATCTTCAGGCAACTCCTCTAAAGGACTTAATTTGTTCAAAGTTTTTCCTGTAAGATTACTAATCCTCAACAAACAAGAAGTTATTTCTGTCTGAAGAACTTCAGAAAAAACGGCCTCAGTACTTTTATTTTTTGCTTCTATCGCATCTGACACGATAGTATTAAGTTCTAATCCATTCATAATTAAATGTTTTGTTTGTGAGAAAATACTATATATATTTTTGCTGAAATAACAAGACATTTATCTTTTACCACTTTTTCCAACTTGGACAGCCTTGATCCACATCTATATGAGAGAATCCTTCATGTTTGATTCCATCAACAATAGCTTGAGTAAGAAGAGCAATATCCTTATCTATTACGTGAACAGAATACTGACATCATGCAGCTTTAGCAAGTGCATTCGGATCAAAAGGCAATAATGTATTTCATTCAGGAGTAGATTTTGTCTTAACGTGAAGTGGCGTCGTCGGAGACGCTTGACCCGTAGTCAAACCATAGTTTTCATTATTTGCGACGATGTAAGTCAGATTAGTATTTCTTCTACATGCATGTAAAAAATGCCCAAGTCAGATTCCATAGCCATCACCATCTCATCCATAAATAATAACCGTCAAATCAGGATTAGCAAGTTTTAATCCTGTAGCAAAAGGGACAGCTCTACCGTGTAAAGTTTCAGCTCCATAGCTATCAATATACTGACTCGTCTTTCCAGAACAACCTACACCAGAGACAATAACAACTTTATGTTTGGGAATACCCAACTCTTTGAGCGCGTTTTTGATAGCGGCATTAATAATGAAATTACCACATCACGGACATCGTTGGATTTTATTTAAACCAGCTCTCATAAGAATTAATAATAATTTAAAATGGAGAATTAATAATGAATGATTTTGGACTTTTTTTATTTTTTCTTTTATTCTTTTGATGACTTTACAATAACTACTAATATCCTCACAATAGATTCACAATCAGACTTGATATCTATAATGTCTTCACCAAATCAATGTTCAAGAATTTGGAGCCAATATAACGTTTCATGGGATTCCTTAAGGGCTATAGTCATTTAATTTATATGGCTTTTTTACTGGCTGCTCATTGCGCTTCAGCAACATTTGCTCATATACTAGTTCAACTTCTAAAGAGTTGTGAAGCTATTTCATAATACTTTTTATCTTTCAAAGAAATATAAAATTTTGCTAATTTAATAGAGAATTGAAGCGTCTTTCCTTGAATAAGATTTTCTTTCATAGCATATTTTTTAAAATAAAAACATACCGCCATCATTCATCATTCATCATTAACTATTCATTCAATTTTTAATATCTTCAGCGAAAACAGGATACAGAGAATATTTTCTGATATTTTTAATTTTATTATTCCATTTTTTATCATTAAGTCGACATTTGTGAGTTAGCAATTCTTGTAACTGTCAAGAATAGTTCATTTCTACAAAAATTAATTTTTTGATTTTTTTGACATTTATATCCAAGAATTCTTTCAATCTCATATCGAAAGGCTGTAAACATTTAATTATTATCAGACCAAATTTTACACTTCAATTCTGAATTTTGAATTTTGAATTCTTAATTCTAATAAACTCCTCTATCACATAACGATTAACTCCAAACGTCACAAAGAATTCTTTGGCTTCAGGATTGATGATTTCATATCCATAAAAATCTTTCGTAAATTCTTGTTGAATAAAAGTTTCCATTTTTTTAAATCTTTTTTCTAATTGTTGTTTCTTAATTATAGGGTCCTCATTGGTTGTCCCATATTCATCATGCTCATAGGAAGTCGCAATAAATTCACCATTTTCAACTCCTGGCAGCATACTTGGAGAGATTCAATCAGAAGTAGTTTCATATCTTTTATATCATTCAATTCCTACAGTATTAATTTTACCTCTAAGTATTTGTTGAGACACCAATTTAGATTTATCAACAGAAATATATCATTCAGAAAGTTGTTTATCTACAAGAAAAATGACCGGATGCTGATAAATATCAGATCGATTCAACGCTTTTCAGATTAAATTATATCATTCTTCAAAAGTTGAAGGAGCTAAGACTATAGGATAGGTTTCACCAAAACTTGCATTCAAAGCATAGTTAAGATCTCACTGGCCCGTATAAGTTGGAGTTCCTGTACTTGGACCATCACGTTGAGAAAGGATATAGACACCACCAAGTTCAGCCTGATGAGAGAAACTAATGGACTCCGTCATCAAAGCGAAGCCTCCCCCACTCGTTCCACACATAGATCTTTTTCCAGCAAATTTAGCTCAAAGCATAACCATGCTTACGGCTACTTCATCTTCACATTGAAGAAAAGTAACCTCTTTATGAGATTGGACAACTTCAATCAACGATGATGCGGGAGTCATGGGATATGCAGAATAGAAATTCATTCATGAAGCGATAGCTCATGTACCGATAAGTTCGTTTCAAAAAAGAAATTCTTTAGCTGATCAAATGTTTTTAGATAAATCGTATTTAGGAACTTTGAAATAAGCATATCATTTAGTTAAACAATCAATATTCACCGCCAAAACATCACCTACAAATTGACTCGCCAGAAGCTTTTCACCTTCTTCACGAGCAATACCAAGAAGCTTTAAGGCAGCTCAAAAGAAAAAAACGTTTTTGTATTTGATTGTAGTATCCTTAAGAGGATGTGTTTTCTTAAGCGTATATATTTTAGCATTTTTAGTAATAGAGTACTCATCAAAAGGGAAGAAATGATCTATAGTTTTAGCAATAAAGGGGTGATCATCAGAGATATAAAGAAAAAAATTATTATTATCTCCTTTGATGATAGAAGCATATTCCTTATCTCAAAATACACTATATCATTTAGATGATAAAAGTTGTCCAAGAAGCATTCCAGAAGTATTTACTCAACTTCCTGCAGCTCACGAGAAACCGATTGATATTTTCATAAGTTTTGAAAAATAAGATAAATAAAGTATCAAGAGTTTTATATCAAAAAAAAACAACAAAACAACATAAAAAAAAAGATAAAATATTTATCAAACAAATAATTTCGACATGAAATAAGAAATTATTAATTTAATAAGTACAATTTCTTCAATCAAGAATAAGAATGATATTTTTGAAGAAGAAAATGCAATTGAAAAAAGATATGCTTTTGTTACCTATACTATTATGTAAGGTATAATTTATAATTGTATCATAATATGGACGGAGAAATGGAATTGCTTGCAGATCAGCCGCTAGGGCAGAAACTTATCAAAAAAGGATTCTGGTTATATTTTTTTATGATTTTTTTAGCACCTACATGATATTTCATCAGAGTTATAATCTCAAACACACTTTCAATAGAAGACGTATGATTATTTTATAGTATATTTTGATTGGTAACATTAATATCAATGTATAATGACCTTTGATTAACAGAGGCATTACAATATTTTCTTCCCAAATACCGAATAGAAAAAAAATACAATAATTTTAAAACCATTATTTACTTGACCCTATTCGTACAAGTAATTAGCTGAATCATTATTGCATGAGCAATGTGGATATGAGCAAATTGGCTAGCTATTCATCATTTTCATTCAATTTTCGCCAAAGATATCCTTAGGCTTTTTTGTTGGTACTTCATAGGCATTAACTTTATACAAGTCTTAAACTCAATTTATATTTCATTTCAGGACGTAGTTGCAAGCAATCTCACTGAATGAGCAAAAATGCGAAGTACCTTAGGGTTTACATTAATTTTTCGGCTAACGGGAACCCTAACAATTAATAATTTTGCATTATGATGGATTTGTGGTCTTGGAATAGGACTACTAGCATCAACAATCATCTTTATAGCCAAGTATAAAAAAACATTAAAAAAATGAATTGTAATATTGGATAGATCATTACTAAAAACACATTTTCATTACGCATTTTGGATTTTTTTATGAGCAAACATACTCACGTTATTTAGTCAAGTGGACCAGCAGATGGTAATAAATTTTTTGGGAGTTAAACAGGCCTGATATTATGCAAATTTTTGGGGGATGATAGCTATCTTTAATTTTCTAGCATGACCGTTATTAAGCATTCTTTTCCCTATAGTAAATGAACTTATTACAAAGAAAGAAATAAATAAATTAAAGTTTTTTCAAAACATACTGTATAAATATTTTTCTGTTTTTGCGTTAACCGTAGGATGAATATTTATAGCGCTTGGACCGCAAATTTCTAGCATTATGTTTGGGGTAAAGTTTGCATATTCGGGAGCATTAGCTACGTACATATGACCGTTTCTCATATTTAACATCTTATTTATAATCAATTATTTCATTCTAGCTTGAATTTGAAAAATAAGAAAAAGAGTTGAAATATTATGAATTGCACTTAGCATCAATGTAGTATCAAACATTATTTTGATTTATATGCTAGGATGGGGGCTTATTTGAGCAGTAATTTCTTTGATTTTATGACGAATATCATTATGGTGGTTAAGTTACAAATTAGTAAACAACCACTTAAAAATTGATTTCGATTGGTGATTTTTTATAAAAAACGCTTTGATAGTAACAATATTAACAATTTTTTCTAAAGAGATAGCCAACCACACGATGACATTAGAGAATACTATGAGATACAAGAACATTTGATATTTACTGCTAATAATTCTCTGTTACTACATAGTCATTGGAATACTAAACCGAGAAAATGCAAGGATACTAATAAATGAAATAAAAAAAATGAAAAAAAATTAATATAATACACAACAATAGAATTCATATAGAGAACGACCGTCTTTTAAAAAAATTTTATTAAATTTTTAATTTTAAAATATGTGACTTCATAAGAAAATAATAAAAATTATATGAGAAGAATTGGTCAGATTCATAATTGTTTGAGGAATAAGTACAATTATTAACTACAGCTTTTTCTATATTTGATACAATTATCTCAAAATAAATTATTTAATTTCATCATGAATTTGATATATCTTATGAGTTATTGTATGATATTTTTTAAACAAATTGCGGACATTCAAAAACAAATCTGGACACCAAATAAAGACAATCATAAAGTATTGTTGAGTATATGCCTTTTCTTGATTATCTTGAATTTGACTACTCTATGTATTAGTAAATTTCTTGAAAATGAATCCAGAAATAGGGAATATATTGAGCCTATTCTGGATAGTAGGCATAAATTACATATGAACGAAATATTTAGTTTTCTATAAAAAAACAAATGACGGATTTTAAAGAACTACTAAAAAACAAGCTATTTATTATATGATTAATAATCAAGATAGTAATTGCTTGAGTTTTTGTTGGATGATTATTTATAAAATGATTTTTGCCTTTCATTGACTACTTTATAAGTTCCTGATTCCAAAATCCATACAATTATTTTCATTCTATTAATTATAATAATATTTTTCCATATTCCTCAGTAATGTTGTGGCTAACATCACTTCCATATATGTTAGTAGCAGGAATTAAGGTAATATGGCTAAAAGTATTATTTATAAAAGGCGCTCTATTAATCGCAGATATAGCAGTATTATGGGTACTATTTAAATGGTTTCCGATTTATAAAAGAAAAATATTAATATACTATCGACTATCTCCAATATTTATATTTATATCATATTTTTATGGGCAATTTGATATAATACCAACAGCACTATTATTTTTATCTTTATATTACATTAGTAGGAATAAATACCTTGTTTCAATGATATTATTATGAATAGGTATAGCGACAAAGACACATTTAGTATTAGTAGTTCCCTTCATCTTTCTCTATCTCTTCAGCAAGGAAATAAAAATAAAAAAACTTTTTATGTACGTTTTTGTTCTGTGTTGAACAACAGCAGCCCTACTTTCACCATACTTTTTTAGTGAAGGATATATCCATCTTGTGCTCAATAACGCACAGCAAATAAAGATATTCTGATCGTTTCTAGATTATGGGATCAATAATTTAAAATTTCTTTTCATACCGGGACTATATTTAATGTTAATACTAATATTCAAATTTGAAAGAAAAATGACTCAAGACTATTTAATGTCTTTTTTGTGCATCATATTTTGAATATTAATAATATTAATTCCACCAGCAATTGGACGGTATTACTGGTCACTACCATTTATAATATATTTTTATATAAAATACAAAGACATCCCTAGAACAAGCTTTATAAGCTTAAACATAGCTTATTTCTTGTTTTTCATATTTGAAAGGAACTCAGATTTTATGTCAATTTTCAGCCTAATACATCCAAAATGGTCATGAGTTATTCTCAATACCGTACTATTTACACCAGAAAAATGAATTTTAGTACAAAATATTTTATTTACTATTTTAATTATAACAACAATCGCAACGATTATATGAATATACAAAAATTGATTCCTCAAAAACAAAAAATATGAGGCCAAACAATTATTAATAGGTATATGATGAGATTCGTGATCTGGGAAAAGCACATTGGTAAATAATATAATCTGACTATTTGATAACGATTTGATTACCTTAGTAGAGGGTGACGACATACACAAATGGCCTAGATGAGACGAAAACTGGAAGAAATTTACTCACCTCAACCCAAAAAGCAATAACCTTCACCTAGATTTAATTCACGCAAAAATATTAAAATCTTGAGATACGGTATATAGAAAACATTATGATCATTCTACAGGAACATTTACAAATCCACAAAAAATAAATGCTTCGAAGTTTATTTTATTCGCAGGATTGCATCCATTTTTTCTTGAGCATATGAGAAATACCATGGATTTGAAAATTTTTGTGAAACCAGAAGAACAGCTAAGATTACACTGGAAAATTGCTAGAGATATGAAAGAAAGATGATATTCAAAAGAAAAAGTAGAGGAGCAATTAAAAAGTAGAGAAAAAGATAGCATTCAATATATTCAATCTCAAGAAAAATTTGCAGATATAATTATCTCATTATCCCCTCTTTCATGAATAAAAAACATATGAGATCCAAGCGAGAATATCTCATTAAAATTATCTATACAACTATCCAATTCATATTATCTAGAGCCACTAATAGAAGCACTTAAAACCATTCCCACATTATCTATAGAACACTATATAGGCGATGACCTAACAAGGCAAGTTTTTGAATGTTACTGAAGCATATCAGCCAAAGAAATTAAAGCCACTTTACTTACCACCCTACCAAACTATTATCTCATAACTCACAAAGATCCAGAAATGGAGATGGGAACAAATTGAATTATTCAGCTATTTATACTCTACATTAAACACAGCAAGCTCAATCCAAAAACGTAATTTAATTATCAACATTAAGCTTATGGGAAAAAAAGAACTCATTGAAGACTATATCGATTTAGCAAAAAAGTTGGGATCTAAAATCGAAGACGTACAATGATGATGAGGGAATATATCTATTAAAGTATCTTCAACAGATATGTATATTAAGGCTTCATGAAGCCTACTTAAAGATATAGACAAAAAAAACATATGAGCACATATTAATTATGAAAAAATTAAGAAAAAACTACAGCTACATTTAAAAAACAAAAGCACAGGAGCAATAGAAAAGAAGATTGACAGCCATATCCAAGAAAATACACACACTTTAGACAAAAAGGCATCTATAGAAACATCTATGCACATTCTATTGCCTGGAAAAATAGTATTTCACAATCATTCTATATATATTAATATATTTTCCTGTTCAAAAAATGGGGAAAAACATTTTGAACAATTATTCTGAGAAAAAATTAATTTTATTAGATATGCTTCCCCATGAGCATGATTATCAAGGCGCATCTACAAAAAACACTGATTGGCGTCACCCCAAACCCTTATCTTGGAGAATCATGGAATAATTATTCATAGCGACAACAAAGAAGAAATAATAACAACGTATTTATCAACAAAAAAAAAAATAAAAGATTTTTTAAAAAAGAAATGAATAAAACTATTTGAAAATTGATTAATACAAGGGGGGAAATGAATAACATGGGGGACGCTTTCTCCTCACAATATGTTAAAAAAATTTATAATAAAAAATAAGTTGAGCAAACATATGTATCCAGACTCGATTGTGTTTGGAGAAGACATCCTATTTGATTGAGTAAAAAACTATATACAATGAGACAAGATAGTAATAAACACAGGCAACACAAAAAAAGACATATCAATATTAGAAAATCTAGTAGCCATAAATTACATTTTATATGTGCATGACACACTATGATTTAAAAGTAAATTTTTATGAGCAAAGGAGATCAAATACATTCTCAATATGGATCAAGAAAAATATCGTAAATCCCTCTATGTTATAGAGAAAAAGTTGTAATCATTATGTTTTTATTTATAGTAGAATTGCTTTAAATTATTAAAATAGAATTAGATGCTTTTAAAACTTGCTAAAAACATTTCTTTTTTACAAAACATGGTTGTTAATATTGTAACATCCATACATCCCTCTATAATGCACAATTTAGGAAAAATTGAGATTATAAAAAAAGCTATGTGGAATTGTGAATTAGAAAAAATCGAGGGGGGTTATTTCGAGTTTTGAGTATATGAAGGAACGTCACTTTTTGCTGCAGTAAAAACTCATAAAAAAATTAAATCTGAGATAAAAAGAAATTTCTATGGTTTTGACTCTTTTGACGACGGATTCAAATATTTCGATGAAAAAGATAAACACCCTTTTTTCAAAGAAGGCGATTTTGTGAGTTCTTATGAAAAAGTTAAAAGAAGATTTAAAAAATTCACTAACGTAAAACTCATTAAATGATATTTTGAAGAAACTATCGACAAGGGAAAAGGTAAAGACATCCATAATAACGACAAATGTGCTATAGCATTCATTGACTGTGACCTAATGAATCCTTCAATGGTAGCTTTAGAATATATAAAACCAATGATTCAAGCATGATCTATACTCATAATTGATGATTATTATGCTTATAAGGGAGATGAAAATCTTGGCCCATGTGGAGCATTTAATAAGTTTTTAAGCAAATATCCCCATATTAAAGCAAGAGAATTCGCAGATTATGGATACTGATGAAAAGCGTTTATTATAACAAGGATATAGGACATAGCATATCAATGACGACATTTCAAGGACAATACTTCTTATTATCTTGATAATTACATGCCTTTAATTATAAAAAAATAGTCTTTAGGGAAAGACTATTTTATGTGATTAAGAATAAAATAATGCAAATTATCATTCCCATGACGTGAATTTGAAAAAGATTTCTAGACGTAGGATATATTGAAGCGAAACCACTCATATGAATAGAAGGAAAACCAATGATTGAACATGTGGTAAATCTTTTTCCTGAAACATCAGACTTTATATTTATAATAAATAAAGATCACGTAGAAACGACGAATATTGTAGCTATCTTAAATAGAATAACAAAAAATCCAAAAATTATAATCACTTCAAAAGAGAAGTGACCTGTAAATGAAGTGATGAAAGCTAAAGATTTAATAAACGATAATGAACCATGTATCATAAATTATTGTGATTTTAGTATGCAATGGGATTACAAACATTTTGAAGAGACGGTCTTAAAGAACAAATGTGATGGAGCCATTCCGTCCTATATATGATTTCATCCTCATCTTCTCCACAATCATAAGTATGCAAGCATGAGAACAGATGAAAAGAACTGGATGTTAGAAATCAAAGAAAAACACTCTTTTACAGAAAACACAATGGATTGTTATCAATCAGCAGGAACATATTATTTTTCTAATTGAAAAATATTAAAAAAATATTGTGAAAAAATGATTCAAGACGGAGAAATGCTTAATGGAGAGTATTATGCAAGCATGGTATATGATTTTATGAAAAAAGACGGGCTCAATATCTATGTATATGAAATACAGAAAATGCTTCAATGGTGAACTCCACAGGACTTAGAGGAATATCTTTATCGATCTAATCTTTTTAGAGCAAAAATATATCCACAACATACTTATGATTCGATTATCCATGAAGAGATGCAGACTATAATCCCTATATGAGGAGAAGGATTAAGATTCAAGAATGCATGATATAAAGATCTTAAACCGCTAATAAAAATAGGCAATATCCCAATGTTTGTACAAGCTATTAATGATATGCCTCAGACAAAAAAAATGGTTTTTGTATCAAGCAATAGACACATTAAAGAACTTGGTATGGGAGATCATTTCAAAAAGCATTTTCCAAATTGTGAAATTATAGCAATGGATCCTCAAGGACCCGTCCAAGATTGTATTCAGGCAGAACATATGTTTGATCTAGAAAAACCATTAAATCTGATCGCTTGCGATAACGGGCTTATGCGAGATTTCCCAAAATTCATAGACATGTATGCAAATACAAAAATAGATGCAGCGATTCGAAGTTTTAGAGGACACCCATGACAAGTACTATCACCTACAAGTCGATGATGGATAGAAATAGCAAAGGAGGATGGAATTACTGCCAAAAGAATTTCTTGTAAGATACCTCTTTCTGGGACTCCCCTACAAGATCATGCTATCGTAGGTGCCTTTTACTTCAAAAAAGCAAAATATTTTTTTGATGCAGCCAAAGAAATTATAGAAAAAGGAATCAACGTAAATGGCGCAACACACAATGATTTGGTACTTGAAATAATGATTCAAAAATGATATTCTGTCAGAGTGTTTGAAGCAGATAAATATATAGGACGAGGGACGCCAAATGACTTCAAATCATATCTTTATCGACAAGAATATTTTGATCAATGCGCCGGTCATCCATACAAAAAAGAATTAGATGAAGACTATAAATAATATTTTATTATCTCTTAATTATTATGAAACAGTCACTTTCATTAGTCATCCCCTGCTTCAATGAATGAAAAAATATAGAGATTCTGACAGAAAAAATAGAAAAGTTACTAGAAAAATCAGAACTTAGATGAAACTTCGAGTTAATTTTTGTAAGTGATTGACCCGCGAAAGAATTTGCCAATATACTCAAAGAAATAGAAAAAAAACATTCTTTTATAAGCGTCATTTTATTTCCATCAAATAAATGATATGGTTTTTCTGTCGTAGAAGGGCTCAAAGCTGCAAAATGAGAATATATCGGTCGGACACATGCTGACCTACAAACCGATCCCGAAGATGTATTTAAAGCTTTTGAAATTATTAAGGAACAGAGATATCCAAAAAACATCTATGCGAAATGAGTAAGAAAGAATAGGCCATTTGCTGATCAGATTTTTAGCTTTTGAATGGGGATTTTTGAAAGTATATATTTAGGAAAAAATCTATATGAAATTAACGCACAGCCGAATATTTTTCATAGAAATTTTTTTGAAAAACGAAAGAATCCACCAGATGATTTTGCACTAGATTTATACGCGTTATATATGGCAAGAAAGTTAAAAGTAAATTTAATTAGATTTAATGTTTTATTTCCCAAAAGAATTCACGGGCAATCTAACTGGAATACATGATTCAAATCTAAATGGAAATTTATAAAGAGAACGATAAAATTTAGTAAAAAGTTAAAACAATCTTTTAATAATAAATAGCGATATGCAAATATTTGTTCATAGAGTAAATACAATAGAAAAGTTAGAGAAAGTATCTTCTGCATATGGAATAGAAATTGACATAAGAGCAGAGGGAGAAAAACTGATTCTTCATCATGAGCCCTTTGAATGATGACAAGATTTTGAGGATTTTTTAAAGAAATATCATCATGCTGGGATTATCCTCAATATAAAAGAGGCAGGGATAGAAAATAAGGTGATTGAATTAATGAAAACGCATAATATTCAAAATTATTTCCTTTTAGATATAGAATTTCCTTATATTTATAAAGCCACTAGACAATGAGTTAAAAATATAGCAATAAGATACTCAGAAGACGAGTGCATAGAGACAGTACTCAAATACAAATGAAAAGCAGATCGAGTATGGATTGATACAAACACACAACTACCTTTAAATAAGGATATTATACAGAAATTAATCTGATTTAAGACATGTTTAGTGTGCCCCGAGAGACGATGAAGGCCAGAAGATATAAAGGGATACAAGGAAGCGATGAAATCACTAAATTTTAAGGTTGACGCCGTAATGACATCACTAGAATACACTGCTATACGAGAAAAAAACGATTAAGCTTTTATTCTTTGGGAACTCAAATGATAACTATGGGATTAATAAAAAGCGCAGTTAAAAGGTTCATGATTAATAAAATAAACCTACTATTTGTCGTTATTTTGTTTATCAGTGTGCTTTTTCATATACATAATCGTAATGATCATTTTCAAGAGATTGATTCAAGTTGAACATATTATTCGCTTAAAGATTTTTTAAGCGCAAGCGTAGGGATAAATTATGCGAAATTTTTTGATGAAAACGGTAAAGATAATAACAAACTAATAACAAAGAATATTGTAACTGCCCTTATGGATAAACCATACATATCAAATACATTAAAAAACATTTTTAAAGATCAATATAATAAAGAAACCAAAGAAAAAATAATAGATGCAATAGAAAAAATAAGCTTTTTTTGATATTTCAGACTATGATTATCATTAATTACATATAAAATAAGTAATTTTTTGCCATGAATATCTGATGGATTCAAGCTAGCATTAACAACTACATACTCTTTTGGGCCTTGATTAATATATTGAATTGCAAATTACAATAATTCTAATTATGATATTTTTATGTCAAGAAACTTAATAATAACAATACTGATTTTTCATTTGGGGGTACTATTATTATATCTAACATTACTTAACTTAAGATTAAGTAAGACGTCAGCACTTTTAGCATCACTCATGATGTTATTCTCTATAAGTTTTTATTCTTATAGTTATCATTTATGAAGTAGTATCCGAAATGCATCTACTATGTTAGCATTTTTTTATTGTGTGATTTGTTTTTACGAACAAGATAAATTTTATAAAAAAATATCTATACTGACAGCCATTCTAGTATTTTTTAACTACTTGATTATCTTTGCACGGTGAGCTTTAATGCTATCAAAGCTATATCAAAGTATAAAGACAGAAAAAACATCAAAATACAATTGAAGTAATATTAAAGATATACTTATAATAACATACAGAAACACAATAAACATAATAAAAGAGCAAAAAATAGCATTAATATGAATTATAACATGCGGAATACTATTTTTTAATCCTGTCGCAACAGAATATTTAATAAATAGCATAGAATCGATCCCCTGATTTTGGAAACATTTTATAGATCTATATTATATTATCTTAAATTGGACATCGATATATGGAGGGAATAAACGAATAAATATGATAACATTTATTATATCTTTTTGATTAATTTTAATGTGATATATTCTTATATTTAAGAATAGAACTAAGCATTGAAAATGAATTAATATATTTATTAAGTCTTTTATAATCTTATTATTTTTCGTTTTTTTATGCAAGATATTGGTCTTTATTCCTACAAGACACATACTCTTTCTTGCTCCTTTAGTATTTGTCCCCATCGCTTTAGCTATAGACTCTCTTACGAGATTTTTGAAAAATAGATATATAATAATGATATTCACAATGATATTTGTAGGGGCTTGATCTTTTTGTGTCTATGACAGAACACTCAAAACCTATGACATACTATTAAAGCAAAAAATAGATTACGTTGTGCCCTATGAAAACACAATAATATTAGACTATAATTGATCTTCTTTATGATACACAAACAGATATAGTTTTTTAGAAAAATCAGACAAAACAAGGCACTTCATAAACCTTAATTATAATTTCTTCTCATTTATATCACGATCAAAAATGAAAAAATGACAAAGGTATTTTTATATTGGTAAAATATATAATCTATCTTCACGATTAAAGAAGAACAATTTAAAAGACACAAAATATAAGATATATAATGAAAAGACATATTCTTCGGATGTTTATTTTTTAGCAAATAACAAATGAACAGGTAGTCCCTATCCTGGAAATTTTTCGAATACCGTTTATTTATGAGAATTTGAGATATTAGAATAACTTTATTCATAACATTTAAATAATGCATACGATTAAATGAGTTATACTAGACCTAGACAATACACTATATGATTACGAAAATCCAAATACACAGTGAAATGCTGCTGTATTAAATCACGCACATATACAATTGGGAATCACAAAAGAAGACTTAGAAGATGCAATTTTATGGGCTAGAAGAAAAAATCATGACAATATACCTACTCATGGCGCCTCACATTCAAGACTCATTTATTTTCAAAAAGCACTAGAAAAGTTAACAGGGAAAACACACTTTGAACTTACATTAGAACTAGAATCTATTTTTTGGGACACATTTATGGAGCATATGCAGCTACACGATAATGTTATCAAATTTTTAGATCATTTAAAAAAACACAACAAAAAAATATTAATTTTAACTGATTTAACAGCACAAATTCAAAAGAAAAAAATTATAAAATTATGAATACATCAGCACATAGATTATTTGGTATCATCAGAAGAAGCATGAGCAGAGAAGCCAGATCCAAAAATATTTGAACTCTCTTTGGAAAAACTAGGACTTAAGAAAGAAGAAGTATGTATGATAGGAGACAATTATGAAAAAGATATTGTGTGAGCAAAAAATTTCGGTATATATAAGGTATATCATAAAATTAATGGAGAATGAAATATTGGTGTAGAAGATGACGTAATCAGATTTAGAAGCTTTGATGATATAATAAAAGACTTTAAATAAGGAAATATATTTTTAATTTTAGAAATAACAGATGAAAGTAGATTTTTATAAAAATTACTACACCAAAAACCCCACCCAACTCACAAATTGAGATTTAAAAGAAGCATATGGTGGATCTTTTTTGTCATTAAAAAATAATGTAGGAAAACACATAGATTATCTAGATAAAAAAGCGCATATTTTAGAAATTGGGAGCGGAAATGGATGATTCTCAAATTACTGCGACAAACTCTGATTTAAAAACTACATATGATTTGATCTAGATGATAATATGACCCAAAAAACCCAAAAAATCTTTCCAAATTATAAATTTTATAGCAAAGATATTTTTGATTTTCTAAATTCACAAAAAAACGCATTTGACGTAGTTTTTATGTCACATGTTTTTGAACACCTAGAAGAAGAAAGGGCATGTGAGATAAGCAAACTCATCTATGAGTCATTAAAATTATGATGAATATGGATAAACACAATGCCAAATGCCGAAGCGCCATATACATCGCAAAGGTACCTCGATGTTACACATAAAAAGATATATTCTAGCAATTCATTCTCTCAAATACTTTTAGAAATTGGCTTCGAAAAAAACAATATCAATCATTACGAACAAGTGCTTGGAAATAATATAATCATAAGAGGGATTATGAAAATATTTAAATACTTTCACAAAGCATTCCTACTATCAGCAGGAATATATCCCCCAAAGATATTCACACAAAATATTTTTACCATAGCTAAAAAATAGCCATGAAAGTAGACTTAATATTTAATTGTTACGAAAAAACATACGCAAGAGTATTAGACAAAAGTTTTATAAAAAGCATAGTAAATCAAAATAAAATTTCTTTTGAAAATATTTTTATTGTAATAAATAATGTAAAAAACAAAAAAATAGTACAGAATATAGCTGAAAAACTTAAAAAAGATTGAGATATTGCAAACTTTTTTCGAGTTGAAGACTACTTACCTAAAGTATTACAACAATGCAATATAGAAGAAAAAGATATTAAAGCGCTTAGGCATTATGTCGATCGAGCATTAGTTTGTGCATACATTGCGAAGTCTGAATATTTTGTCCATCGAGATTCAGATGTCTATCTAGAAACATCTATCGATTGGATAGCTCCTTGCATAGAAGAAATGAATAAAAATAAAAACATCTTGATCGCAAATCCATTACGAAAAGAATATAAAGTTGAATGAAAATTCTGGTACAAGGAATCTCGTAACTTTTATTATTCATATGGGTTTTCAGATCAATTATATTTAGCTAGAAAATATGATTTATTAAAAGATATTTATAGATATACGCATATATATACAAGCAGGTTCCCATTATATCCGATATGAAAAACATTCGAAGCAATGATTGATGCTTACATGAGAAAAGAATCTAAAACGAGATTAGTATTTAAAAATACTATATACGTACATGAACTCTGAAAATGATCTCCATATCCGAAATATTCATTTTTTCAATACATCAAACGAATAAGTATGTTTTTAATACGTAATATTTATTGTAAATTAGGATATAGACACAATAGCAATACAACATATTTATAATTCCAGATATAAACCATTTAACAGCTTACTTCCCTACCATGAGAATTTCTATTATTATCCCCATGTATAACGAATCTAGATATATCGCTAGATGTTTAAAGAGCTTAAAAAATCAAAGCTATATGGATTTTGAGATTATTTTAATTGATGATGGAAGTAAAGACGATACAGTAAAAATAGCTAAAACATTCGAAAAAGATTTTTCTTTAACAATTTTACATCAAGAACATTGATGACCAGGGAAAGCTAGAAATCGATGAGCAAAAATAGCAAAATGAGACGTTTTTGTCTTCGTGGATGCTGATATGTATTTTGATCAGGCATACATTGAAAATCTCGTTAGGCCTATTTTAAAATGAGAAGAAGAATGAACAGCGCATGGGACTGAAAAGATATGAAATCCTGAAAATATACGAGCAAAATCGCGATCCATAGATAGGATCCCTAACCCAGGGAAAAGATCTGGAGTTTATAGAGCTATTTCGAAAGACTCATTTAAAAAATCATGAGGATACAATAATGATCGTTTCGCATTTGAAGACAATATATGAGCAAAATATTGAAAATGAGCACTAACAGTAATGAAGGCGGTTTGTTATCATAATAATCCAGAGAACCTAAATGAGGTCTTTAAACACGATCAATGGATTTGAGAATCTATGATGGCAAAATGAAAAATAAAGGAGTATATATCTAAATATCGTTTGTATCTTATATTAATAACAATTATGTTAGTCGCAGTAGTATATTTCATAATAGTAAAAGACATCTCTTGGATATGAATTATTGTGGGACTATGATGAGCAATTATTGCTTTTGCAGAAATTATAGCTCTCAAAAGAGTAATTAAAGAAAAAGAATTTAAATACATATTTTCAATACCAATACTATCGATAACAAGATGATTGTGATATATAAGTTGAGCCACAAAACATCTTGTTTCCAAAATAATACATTAATTTTTAATTTAAATATAAAAATGTGATTTGTCTCTATAATCATTGTCAACTATAATGGCAAAGATTTCAATTCCTCTTGTATAAATAGCATTCTAAAACAGAGCTATCAAGATTTTGAAATTATTTTTGTCGACAACGCCTCCAGTGATTGATCACTTGAAGAAGTTAATGAAACTTATCAAAAAGAGATTAAAAACAATAAATTAATCATAATTAAAAACGATAAAAATACCTGATTTGCAGGAGGGAATAATGTATGAGTGCTCCATGCAAATAAAAAATCAGAATATATTTGCTTATTAAACAATGATACTACGGTACCAGAAAATTGGCTAGAAGAGCTAATAATAGCAATAGAATTGGATAAGGAGTTATGAGCAGTAGGTAGCATCATTTTAAACAAATGAATGGAAAGGAAGACTAGCAGCAAAACATTTAATAACAAAGAGATAAATACTTCATCATTTTTTTGAGATACCGTCCGAAAAAAGATTCCTGAAAAAGAATTTAAAACAGGCATTTTTTATACGGCAGCAATTTCATGATGTTGCTTTTTATATAGAAAAGAGATCATTGATACTCCATTTGAAGAGTACTATTTTGCTTATGCAGAAGATATCTTTCTTTCTTGGTTAATTATTTCATGCTGATACAAAATAGCATACGTAGCAAAGTCCCTTGTATATCATATATGATCTTGAAGTTTTGGCAAATCCCCTTCAGACATCAAGTTATTTCATTGAAACAAAAACCAAATAATAAATTATATTATTTTTTATAATATATGACGAAAAATATTATTATTCCCGCTATTTATAGGAGTTCAACTATCACATATTTTTATAAATCATCCACGAAAAAGAATAAAATCAAAATATGAATCATGGAAACGAATATATAAAAATCGATCAAAACTAAGTACCACTAAAAGACACATTACAACACAGAAAAAAATATCACAAAGAGAATTCATATCGAAGTTATCATATAAATTTAATGATGAAGTATTTTACACCTCACAAAAAAAACGACAAATCAATATGATTGTGGCGATAAATAAAATCTATAAGATATATTGTTATATCTTTGGCATACCATACACTAAATAATAAACTATAAGGAAAAACAGCTAAGGAATAAGTTAGGATGAAAGAAAACATCATAGTTTATAATTCTTTATCAAAAAATTATCAAAAAACCGACTTTTTCTCTTGATTATATATGACATATCCCTTATATATAAAACTAACTTTATGCACTTAAAAAAACCATGAAAACCGCTCTAATTACAGGAATTCTTTGACAAGATTGACCATATCTTGCGAAACTTCTCCTAGAAAAATGATATAAAGTTTATGGATTGATTAGAAGATACTCTAATCCAAATTTTAGTAATACTGATTATTTATGAATAACCGATAAAATAAACTTTATTACTGGAGATCTTTCTGACGAATGTTCTTTAATTAACGTCATAAAAAGCATTAAACCAGATGAGGTATATAACCTAGGAGCACAATCATTTGTTTGAACATCACGAGACCTGGCTAAGGCTACAACTGAGACAAACTCTTTGGGCGTTTTATATCTATTAAATGCTATAAAATTATTTAGTCCATTAACTAAATTTTATCAAGCATCAACTAGCGAAATGTTTGGTAATAGACATGATAATTGAATACAAACAGAAGAAACTCCTTTCCACCCAAGAAGCCCATATGCGATAGCAAAATTATATGCATATTGGATGACTAATAATTTTAAGGAAAGTTATTGAATGTTCTGCTGTAATTGAATATTATTCAATCATGAATCACCTATACGTTGAATAGAGTTTGTAACACGTAAAATAACTGACGGAATCGCTAAAATAAAATTTTGAATAGCAAAAGACATAAAACTATGAAACTTAGACAGCAAAAGAGACCGAGGATTTGCGTGAGATTATGTAGAAGCTATGTGGCTGATGCTACAAGCAGAAAAACCAGACAACTACATTGTCTCTACAGGAGAAACCCACTCTATAAGAGATTTTTTAGAGGTCGCTTTCAATTATATTTGAATAAAAGACCGAGAGAAATACGTTAAAATAGATCCATCATTCAACAGGCCAGCAGAATTGTTTGTGTTACAAGGGAAGTCTGACAAGGCAAAAGAGAAATTATGACGAGAATCCAAAGTAAAGTTCAAAGAATTGGTAGAAATGATGATGGAAGCTGACCTTAAAAGATATTCAGAAATTAAATAATATTAGATTCTTTTTATAAAATCTAGATACTCCTGAGCCTCGCTATCTATTGACTGTATTTTTGTATCATAATGGAAAACTAAATTTTTTTTACAAATAGTATCAATATATCATACATATTCTTTAATAGATTTAGGGTTTTCAACAAGGAATACATTCTGATCATTTTCAAACATTTGTGCGACATCTGATACTTTTGTAGTAATTACAAAATTATGATAAAGATATCATTCAAATATTTGTTTTCCATATCATTCTAATAATGCAGGAGAGATAACAATATTACTTACCTTATATAAAGCCATTAATTCTTTCTCTGCTAATCATGACACATAAAGAACATTTTTAAGCTTATTTTTAGTTATATAGGAATCAGACTCTTTAGACTTTCTTCAAACTCTAACAAAAATTAAATTCTTTTCATATTTATAATGGTTAGCGACACCAAGAAATGTTTCTATATTTTTACGCTTATCCTCAGATCAAACATTTAATATTATACGTTTTTTCTGCAAATTAAATTTGGAAATCACATCATTTTGCATATTGTGCGATATATCCATATTGTCAATTCATATATACACAGTCTTATAATGTTTTTCACTAAGGTTATGATAAAATTTAATATAATCGTTTTTTGTAAAATTTGATATGAAAACCATATTTTTGAATTCACTCAGATGATTCAATAAAAAACGCCTATAGATAAGATAATTTAAACCAGCATATACTGATTTATACAATGGGAAAAGATCATCAACAATGATCATAAGATTGATAGTTAAGGTAGATAACGGCTTATATAAATAAGCAAGTCATTGATGTCACAATATTACCACATCATATCTATTTTTATTCAAAAGCTCTTTAAGCATTTTGGGAAATTTAAAAAATACCCCATATCCAAAGGACAATGCTGGATTATTAAAAATAGAACTTATGATATTGATACCATATGATGGTGGGGACTTAAATCATTGTGGAGATACTAGATTAATAATATCTACAGCAACTCCCAATCTTTTTAATCAGAGATAGAGATTATAATTCTGGGATCAAACTCATGTTTTATTATTATAATCAGAGATAATAGCAATTTTCATGGGACATATTGGTATTATTTAAAAAAAGTAGTAATTTGATGAACAAGAGGGACACAACTTATAGGAGGGGCTGATAATTTAAATTCGCTAACCATTTGGTCATAACTGCCTATCTTGACAATAGCATCACATCAAGAAAACATAGTATATACATGAGGATATTCGTTTAATAATTTTTCAATTACTCCAGGAGAAGAAAACCTTTCCTGCAAGTAGGAAGGAAGTGTTTGTATTTTTTTCCAAGTTGCATTAGGATACGCCAACCTAATATCCATATCATAATTAAATGTATCAAGCATATTTTTTTCTAATTCTAATCTTTTTCCAGCAATATTCATATCATAAACATATGAATGTTTGAAACAGATCCCGTCATAAAACATACTTATTTTTTGGTCATAATTATGATTGAATATTTCATATGTCTTTTCGCAATTACCTATCCATAGTTTGTTCCATTGTCCACTTAAAAGAATAGCCATATAAGTAACCATGAATACAAAAAGAACAATGCCATACTTTATTATGACGTTCTTTTTAAAAAAGGAATATCTAAAAAATATAGGAGTCAATACTAGAAAAGCATAGAGATATCTAACGATCATCAATGGCATGACATCAAAAATATATGACAACAAAAACAGCTGCACTAAAACATATATAGACATAGTAATAGCAGCCTTTCTTGTACACAAACAGAGAAAGAATATCCCAGGCAACAAATACAATAAATTATTAATACCTCAACCAGAGAATCCAGTAAAAAAGCCATATAAATTAAATGGAGCTTGTAATATTCATTGTAATTTAAATAAGGACCCATAAACAATCCACAATTCATTACCTGTATATCAATGATAACGGACTATCACATACAAAAAAATAACAGATATTATGGTTATTCATGAAATAAACCAATAGAACAATATTTGCTTATAACTTTTTAAAACACTTTTCTCCAAACTGAATATATATAATAATGGGATAACAAATAAGGCTTTTTGTAGGGCAATAAAAGAAAAAGCAAAAAAGATTCAAGCAAAAATATGATTTTTCAATCATCATTTAATTAAAAAGTAGAATCCTAACAAAAGGAGAGGAATCATTGTATTTTCAGGCAAAAGAGCGCTATAACTCAAACAGAAAGAAATAATTACTGTTATCAGGATAACATTAATTTTATTGAATGTTCCACCAACACCAAAAAGCAACATCTCATTTCTTTTATTAAAAACTTTTACAAGATTATATGTTAATATAGTGAATAATATGAAAGATGCTATTCTATAAATAAAGATAAATTTTACAGGAGGGATTCAAGATTTAAACAGAGATGCGACTACATACCATCAGATTTCTCAATGAGTTCACCAAAAATCAACATATGGTCTCAATCATAACGAAACATAGTTAGCAGACATCATAAAGAAGCCCTCATCTGCTCTATATCAAGTAGTAAAAAAATAATATACTACCAATAGCAAAAGAAACAATAAAATTATTTTTACAAAGAGATCATTTTTAATAAGTTTTTTAAGCGAGCTCACTAATGTATTCATTACTTCTTAAAGGTAATAAAATTGTTATATAAAAAATTTGTAGTAGTACTAAAAATTATAGCCAGAAGAAAACAATAATTCTTATCTAATCATGATGTATATAATATATAATTGACAAGGGTAAACAACAAAAAAGATAAGGACTGAGAGACAAGAAAGTGAGTAAGACTTTTAAGAGATTTCTTTGACTTAAAGACAAACTTTGTTGATATAATATAATTTACAAAAACCATAACAACATAGCTTACAACGGAAGCCAATATATACGACACTCATAATAAGAAAAGTAATTTGATCAATATATATGTTCATATTGTCATAACAATTCAATTGATGCCGAATCTAGTTATTTTGTGCAGGAAATGCTTATTCATATATCTTCTTCACAATATATAAAGGCCTGCCCTTAGTCTCATTGTAAATCCTACCAATATACTCTCCTATCATACCAAGTATGATAAGCTGTATTCATCCTATAAGAAAGATAAGAACTATTAGAGTTGTTATACCAGAGACATACAGATTGGGATTTACAAATTTCATAATGACAAAAAACAATCCCAAAAGGAATCAAACTCCAGAAAATAAAAATCAAAACAAAGTAGCCATTTTTAATGGCTTATCTGAAAAAGAAAAAACGCCATCCAAAGCAAGCTTCAATAACTTCCAAAAACCATATCATGTTTGTCCATGAAGCCTATCTCATCTGTCATATTCTACACTACTCTGCTTATATCATACCCAAGCAAACAGTCCTCTCAAAAACCTAGATTGTTCATTAAAATTTTTAACCAAATCATTAATTTGTTTAGTATAAATCCTAAAATTTCAAGTATCTTCAGGTATATAAAGATTAGTTAATCTGTTTAACATTCTATAAAAAAGGAATGTAGCCGTATTTTTAAACATTCAATCTTTCTTTGCTCTTTTTCATCTTTTAGCATATACAACATCATATCCCCCCTGCATTTTATTATACATTTTTTCTATCAAATGTGGAGGATCTTGCATATCGCAATCCATCATAACAACATAATCTCCATCAACAATATCCATTCCAGCCTTAACCGCCATTTCATGTCAAAAATTTCTTGAGAATTCAATAATCTTTATTTTTTTGTCATGCTGCTGTAAGTCAAGCAACACCTGTAAAGAATTATCTTTTCATTTATCATCTATACATACTAATTCATAATCACAGCCAATGGAAGCAATAACCTTAGAAAGTTCCCTATACAATATAGGGATATTTTTCTCTTCGTTATAAATAGGGAGAATAAATGATATTTTTACCATTGTCTTATAAATTTAGTATTTAAATATATTATTTTTTACCCACACATGCAATAATCGAAACTCAAAATGGGAATCTAAATCATTGTTTTATAAACCAGAATTCAGATCTGAATATACTATAAAATATTTTATTAAGAAATCAGCTTACCTTTGAATCAACCGTATCATTCTTTTTATTTATGTATTTAAACAGTAAAGCAATAGGGAACAAAAAGAAATTAAAATAGCTAATATACTTTATTTTTCATCAAGCACTTTCTATTAATTTTTTAAACTCATGACGCACATACCTCTTTTTATGATGATTTATTTCATCATGATGTCACCACAAAAATTTATAAGCAGGAACGGTAAATATAGCTGTACCATCATCTTTCAACACATTAATAATATTTTTTATAGATTCCTTATCTTGATCTACATGTTCAATCACATCAAGACAAGTAATACAATCATATTTCTTGTATAAATCAACCTTAGGTAAAGATCAAAACTCTATATGTATTCATTTATTTTTACAAAGAATAATTGAATCTTTAGAAGAATCAAATCCAGATATATTTTTGTATCATGCTTGCATCAAATGTTCCAAAAAATATCAAGTTCATGAGCCAACATCCAAAAGAGCAAGATCCTTGTTATTATTAAATTGTTTTTTTATCAATCAAATTATAATATCTTTTCTTGCTTTAAATCGCCAATTATCATTAGATTCATGTTCATTCATTTTATAATAATAATCTTTCTGCATGAGGATATCTTCGCCAAAAATAAATAGAATATTTAGAGATTAACTATGTGTGCTAATACGTCATCAACAGTAATCTTATCGACCCGATAATTTTTATCTTTTGCCCATTGAGCGATATGAACTTTTATACAAGCAGAACCATCTCATTTATATAGTCATATATTCTTAGTCAATGGATAGGGACCGAATTTGCTGGGTAATTCTGGTCAGAAAAGGCCTATAGTCATGGTACCCATAGCGGCTGCCAAATGCATAGGTCAGCTATCATTTGATATCATGAGAGTACATTTTTTCAGAAGATAAGCAAATTCAAATAAATTAAATAATCAACAGGCATTTATTACACGATCACGATATTTTTTCGAGACAGTACTCACAATATTCTGCACTATTTTCTTTTCAAAATGAGTACCAGAAAGAAATATATATGTTTCAGGATATGTACTCAAGACCTTATCAATTAAAGATATCCATTTCTTCTGTGGCCAAGCTCTTTCTTTTGCAGTTTCTGCACCTCATGTATGCATACAAATGAATGTCCCAGGGAACTCGGATAAGAAATTATCAACCTTGATCATATCAGAATCTGTATAATTTAATGCTTCCATAGCTCTAGGAATTTCATAAGGAATACCGATTTTTTTAAGAAGGTCTAAGGTCGTTAGGAGACTATGTTGTTTGTCATTATATTCTATTCCATAGACATAAGCCAGCGATCTAACATAAATATTGTTATATCATATATTTATTTTCCCAAGTCGTAAACTCATAAATGCTGAAAACATAAAATATTCTTCAGCATCTATAACGATATCATATCTTTTAAAAGCAAAAAGAATTGTAATAAAATCCTTATAGTTGAATATATTATACATATGAGAAAAATATCATTGATTTTTAAATACCCCGATATTTCTTGAAGAAGCCAATAGATCATACTGGACATCATTTCCATAGTGATGCTTGAGCTGTTTAATCATGGGGAAAGTAAGCAAGCTACTTCATAAAGCCCATAAACGGATAACAAGAACTTTTTTTGGATGACGCTTAATTACATTACTTCTAGATATAAAAACATATTTCAACCAGAAAAAGAGAACAATTAATGTTCAAAAAACAAACATATCGATACGTCTTAAAATTTTTACATTCATGTATTTTTTAGCGTAATTTCTATCTCTTCACAGATAGTATGATAAATAGTTTGATGACATTCTTGGATTCTTGGGGTATTATCAGAAGGAACGACCAAAGCAAAATCTACCATATCCTTTATTTTCCCACCTCATTTACCAAGAAGTGCTATTGTCACAATTCACTTATTCTTACACACCTCTATAGCCTTAATGACATTAAGAGAATTTCCACTAGTAGAGATACCAATAAAAACATCTCCAATAGTAGCCAATCACTCAACCTGCCTAGAAAACACATTTTCAAAACCATAATCATTTCAAACAGCAGTCAAATTAGAAGTATCAGTAGTAAGAGAGATTGCAGCAAGAGGACGTCTTTCTAGTTTATATCTTCCCATAAATTCAGCCGCCCAATGTTGAGCATCAGCTGCGCTTCAGCCATTTCCCGCTATCAGAACTTTTCATCAATTTTCAAAACAATGAATTAATATTTCAATAACCTTCTGCAAAAGTTCCTCATTAGTTTCAATAAATTGCTTTTTAATATCAGCCGATTCATGAAAATATTTTTTTAGATCCATAGGAAAATATAAAAGAAACTAAAGTCACAATTCCTTTGCGGTAACTGTGGAGGTACCAAACTTTTCTACGACTATTCCACTAGCTTTATTTGCTAATTTTACTGCATCTTCCAAAAGATATCAAGAATCAAGTCAATAAGTAAGTGCTGCTAGAAAAGTATCTCCAGCTCATGTGACATCGAAGACGTTGTATTCTTCCAAAGAACGTACATGAGAAGTGTGTCAGGCAAAAGTAACAACGGAAGCTCACTTAGATCCTCTTGTAACAACAAGATTTGTCTTATATTTTTTAGTAAAATCTGGTCAATATTTTTCTATATTTATATCCGTATTTTCCATTCCCTTATTCCCTATCATTTCACAGAATTCTTTAAAATTTGGTTTAATAAGATACACTCACTGGAAAAAATCAATATGCTGAGGCTTAGTATCCACAAGTAGTTTACTTCAACATTCAGCTGAAAATTGCTTAATAGCATGTACAAGATCTATTGTTATCATTCATTTATTATAATCTGAAATCAAAACATATTCAGGCTTAGAAGCTTGCAAGATATCGGTGATTTGTTTAATATGATCGACATTCAAAGATATTTTACGTTCATAATCAACTCTCAAAAGCTGTTGTTGATATTGCGAATCTACAAATCTTTTTTTAGTAATTGTTGGAGCATCTCAAATGATAGGAATAAGATGTATTTGAGATTGTTGAGATAGCCTTTTAAGCTTTTCCCCGTTTTCATCATCCCCGATGACACTAATTAGATCTACAGATCACATTAAGCTTGAAATATTGTTTGCTACATTGGATGCTCATCCTAACTTCATTTCTTCTCTTTCTACACTAAGAAGCGGCATGGGAGATTCAGGGTTTTTTCTATCAGTATTTCAAAAAATATACTCATCAATCATAGAATCTCATATAACCATTATTTTAGACATTCGCAAAAGTAGAATATAAAACAATGTCAATACTATTTATTTAAATTTTTTATTCAACAAGAAATATTCTATCGTTTGAATAACCTTTTCAGGACGTATTCCAGACATACATTTATTTTCATTATTACATACGAAATTTTTATCTCTAAAGACACTAATACAAGGGCTACAGAACAAATTTAAGAAAAAAACCTTGTGTAATTCTGGATGAAATTTTGGACCATAAATAACAGGAGTCTCAGGACCGAAAAAAGAGACCGTCGGTGTCTTGTACGCGATAGCAACATGTAATGGTCCAGAATCATTACTGACAAAAAGTTTAACAGATTTTACCATAACAAAAAACTGTTTCAAAGAATATAGACCAGCCACATTTAGTACTTTATTCTTATGTTTTAATTGATCATAAATACTACTAACATATTTTACATCAGAGATATCTCAAGTCATGAGAATCTTCTCTCATTTTTCTGACAAAGCATCAATAAGCTGGACATAATATCTTGCTGGCCATCTCCTTTCATAAGCAAGATCCGAAGCATTAACATTCACGCCTATACAATTATTAATATCGGGGGCATCATCGAATACCTTACGTTCATCAAGGAGCGTATAAGAAGGAGGAATAAGATCATAAGAGATATCCTCGATTCAAAGCAATTTTAATGGCAAAGAAAAAATTTCTGTAATATGTTTACTTTCATGATATATAGCAGTAAAATCATAAAGTTTATCTTTAGTTTTTCCAATAATTTTAAATCAAATACTATATTTAGGATTAATCAAAAACGTCAAAGTTGCGGTATAATAAGAAATTACTTCAAAATCTATAACCAGATCATAATGTTCTTTTATTAGTTTAAGAGGCACCAAACAAAAATCCTTTATTGCATTAAGCATTCATCAAGTATTAAGAGAATATACTTTGTCGAAAATAGAAGCGTCATAAATAGTATGTAA
Organism: candidate division SR1 bacterium; assembly: GCA_026397475.1. Taxonomy (GTDB): domain Bacteria; phylum Patescibacteriota; class Gracilibacteria; order Absconditabacterales; family Absconditicoccaceae; genus CAJBLF01. Next base: position 186,274 of record JAPLUT010000002.1, read on the forward strand.
TCATTTTTTAGTAAGAAAATGAACTTTTACTCAAGGATATTTTTTTTTAAGGTTATTAACAACAGGAGAAAGCAAAAGAACGCTTCATATGCCCCACAATTTAATCAAAAGAATCTTTTTCGGATGAATAGAATGCACATCTTGCATTTTTCTTTCTTTTCTTAAAATTTTTTTAATCAAAAAAAGGATTCGACTTGCTGGTTTTCCCACAATTCTGTCAAGATATCTAAGCATACTAGTATTCATAATACTGATACCAGGTATATATCTTTTCATTGTCAGACTGAAAAAATAAAATGAGCTATTTCCAAAAAGTATTTTTCATTAATAGTCGAGCATTATTAAGATTCCCCACAAATTCAGTCCATGAAGTCATTTTTCTTAATCTTTTCCAAAGGTATGAGGGCCTAAGATAGAATTCACGTATAGCTAATTTTCTCAATGTCTCAATCTGTTTTCTCGTCATATGGGTTGATCACATAACGATAGTATCTCCAGATTGATCCATGCTTTCAATACTATTATCTATCAATCACTTTTGTTTCGCTTCATCGCGAAGATCTGTTCAATATCTTGGTACAGCAAAATTAAAAGATGCGACATCTAAATCCAGCTCTTTAGAAAATTTAATTGTCTCCATAGCCATATCAAAGGTTTCATCAGGAAGTCCAAGAATAAATGTTCATAAAAGATTTATGCCCACCTCTTGAGCGGTTTTTATTCAACGTCTAATTATATCCAAAGTATATCATTTCCCATAAGTTTTAAGAATATATTCACTACCAGACTCTACACCAAATCGAAGCGTATGGCATCCTGCATTTTTCATAAGTTGCATGGTTTCTTTATCCAAAACATCTACACGAGAAAACCCAAACCAACCAAAATTATATTTTTTATCAATCATAATATGCATCAATTGCTTGAAATTTTCTTTATTGATACCTAATGTTTGATCCAAGAAAAGGATATCTCTGACTCACAATTTTTTAAGTTGATCTAATTCCTTTACCATTTCCTCTATTGTTCTCTCTTGATATCATAATTTCGACATAATACAGAAAGAACATTTGAAGGGACATCCATAGGTCATAATTGTAGTAGCAAAAGGATACTTTCTTACAAATGGCATTCTATATTTTTTGCTAATAAACATTTCATGGGCAGGGGTATTAACAGAAAAATATCTGTCCTTGCGTTCAGGATATTTTTTAATTTCACCTCATTTTCTAATCATAAGAGCCTTTATTTTATCTTCTTCTCATCTAAGATAATGATATACTCATGTGCCTATAAAATTAGTAATCACTCATGTTAATTTTGGAAATTCATTCATAAATCTTTCAGCTTCCGTAATAAGAACATCTCATGTTAGAAAAACTTCAGTATCTTTTTCTAGCAATTCTTTTAAAAACAACCTATCTTCCTCTAAAGAAACAGATCATATGAGTCAAATGACAACATCTGGTGAGTATTCATCAATTTCCTTAAGTATTTGCTTCGGTGATTTTTTATCAACGATACCATCAATCAATTTCAGATCAAACTCTCAGGTATTAAATATTCATGATTGCATAACCAAATCTATAGGTGCTGCCAAATAATCACCTTTAGACACTTTAGAACAGTAATATTCTCTTATGTAAAGCTTTGTACCTGGGAAATGGAGGAAAAGTATTTTTTTCATAACATACAATGTAATAAATTAAAAAGGTTTTTGAAGAATCCATAATTTTTCACCAAATTTCATAGTAAAATTATGATTTTTAAGTGACTTAGGAAGTATAAAATTAATAAATTTTATAAGATATGAGATTATTGGTAATTTGTATACCTTAGATTGTCAGAATAAATAAGCAAAATTTATTTTTTTTATTCAAACGCAATTATATATTAGATTATATCAATTATTTTGAGAAAGGCTAAGTATGCTCTTATCTGTAAAATAATACAAATGTTCTAGCTTAAACTGCATTCGGTATTTTTTCATTAATTTTCTAGAAAAACTACCGGCATCAGGAGACAAAACAACAAGGATCCCACCAGGATTTAAAAAGCTTTTTACCTGATGTAAGGTTTTTGATGGATCAAATACATGCTCCAACAAATCAGTCATTATAATAACATCAAATTTATCTTTTATATTAAAGTCATCTATCGAAGAATTAAAAACCTTATGCTCTCAGAAAAGAGATTGCGCTTTTTTAACTGCTTCTTTTGAGATATCAACTCCATACACATCAAATCATTTTTTTTCTGCTATATCCATAAAAAATCCAGTAGCGCATCATATATCCAAAAGTTTTCATTCTTTTTTATATTTTTTAATTTTATCTATTATCCAAGAAAAAGTAGCCTGCTTCATTCTTTTAACATTTTCGTAATTATCTTTAATTCCCCGCGATCAATAATAATCGCCATTATAGATCATATCCAATGTTTTCAAATCCGGTTGAGGATAAAGAAATTCTAGTCAGCAATCATGACAACCATAGACTGTGTAGGCAGAATTCTCCTTTAATGAAAACAAGGGATCTACTTTATTTGATGCACATGCAATACAATTCATTATTCGTTTTTATAAAAAGTAAAGAAATGATTCATAATAAAATTCCAGATAAATATAATTCATTTATTAAATACAGAGACATAGATATAGTAGAATCATCATTTACTAACAAGCAATCGAAGCAAAAACAGATCTAATACCAATCCAATTCATTGAAACACTACAAACAAAAACAATTGTTTAGTATGTTTTTTGGTAGTATTTTTAAAAGTAATTTTCTTTTGGAAGATAAATCAAACGACAACAGAGATAATAAATGCCAATATAGCAGACACAATATAATATATCCCCGTAACGTGAGTAAAAAACCAGAGAAAAAAAACGTTAATACCTGCACCAAGACCACCTATTAGAGTATATCTAATAAACTTTCTAAGTAATATTCAATCTTTAAGACTTTTTATATTCATGGGCAACATATACGATAGAGCATATAAAATATATCAAAAACAGAATTATACTCACAGGATACCTTGTAAAAGCAAAATGCGTCAATAATCAAAGACCAAGATTAGCATAAAGAATAAAGAGAAAAATAGCAAGAAGAGAAAAAATAACAATAGCAAAAATCCGATACTGTTTAAATTTTTTATATCAAAAGAAGAATAGTAATGAAGAAACTAAAAATAACCAAAATAATAATAAATAATCAGGATGATAGAACATTTGTTGAAATGGAGCAATAAACACTCCAGGAGTAGAAACATTTACAAAAAACGAATCAAGTAACTTGGCATTTACCTGAGTTCATCATGTATTAATGAGAGATCAAGTTGGATAAAAGCTAAAAATAATTTTATTAATTATATACCCAAGAATAACAGGGATTAAAGGGAAGAGTTGATACCTAAGTTCTTTAATTCTTCCTTTTTTTAATATATGATAAGAAACTATAATTGTCAAAAATGTAATTCATGTAAGCATTACTCCCTCATTTCTTACAACACTGGAAATAAATCAAATAAGGACTATCGGTAAAAGGATTTTTGTGTTTCATCAATAATCTTTCTCTAAATGGAATAATTGATCAATGAGGTAAAAAACAAACATGAAAAGGAATACTCACGCAGGAAAGTTTCGATACGCTCACACCCCATGGATAAAGACAAAGGGAAGAGAACTAAATAGATATAATGACAATGCCGCAATAAAAATATTGGTCTTTCTTAAAAAAATTCCGAACAGTAATAAAAGAGCAAAACAATACATCAATGAAGAAATGATATTTGACAATCAATTTACAAATCATCCATAAGGCAACAAAAAATACGTATCTAAAATACCCGCAAACGGATATCTACCATAATTGGTTCCAAAATATTCAGGATTTGTTTTATCTAAGACCAAATTTAAGTTAGTAGAAAAAACCTTCGTTTTTAAATCCCACTCATTAACAGCATCATCATCAAATGTAGGCATATTCGTATTAATAGAAAACACCATAATTATCTTTACAAAAGCGTAGATCAAAACTCAACATATAACAATCTTTTTTCGCAATTTCAAAGAGTTAAATTGTTTTCATATGTCGATAAAATTAGATTTAATAGAAACAATTATTTCTTGAATATATCATGATATTTTAATGCTCTTGTATATAAATATTGCAAGCAAACAGCAAAAAGTAAGAATAGGGAACAATAATGATAAATGATTTAATCAGACTCCTTGTAAAAACAATTCAAGCAAGAAAACAGAAAGCGCACAAACAAATCATACCACTATTTGTTCAAAAACATTAAGATATTTGTGTTGATTACAAAGTCGTAAAAAAAGAAGTCAACTAGCAAGAGCCAAAAAAATGGGAAGCATAATCATGTACTATTTTTTTAAAATATAAATTTTTTTATTGAAGAGTTTAGCAACGTTATTTTTAAGTGTTTTGTAAACAAAAAATCTATTTTGATAATAACTTATAAATTTTCGCATAAGGCTGCCAGACAACTTCTTCTTGCACCGAAAATACAAAATTGCCCCAAGTCAATAATCCACCACTATATACGGGATCTACAAACCCAAATGGACTGTTTGCTCAATACGGATTATAAAAGAAGATATAATCTACTCAAGTCAGTGCATTAAATTTTACATCAGGATAAATATGGTATCTTCCCTCAAAATCAAAAGGATAGGGGGCAATAAAGGATCATGGAGATCATTTAGGAACCTTAGTTTTTATAAAATCCAAAAACTGATAAAAATCAGAGCTTCTACCCATTCTACCATTTTGCATAATATTAGTAGCAGACATATTTTGTTTATATATTTTTATTTGATTATTCGTACTAAAAAAATCAAGGAATACCCAAAAGAAAACAAGCACGCCAGCGCCAAAGTAAATTGCCATTTCTTTATTTTTATGACTTGAACTAAGGAGATATAAAACTAAAGACAAAATTAATAGAACACATATCCATGGGAAAAAATATTGATTGATATAGTATCAATTTCGCATAGGTCATTCAAGAAAATTAATTGTTCTGGGATTATATTCCTTATATTCCAATGCCTGTCTAACTCCGTTTCCAAAATTTTCAAAAAAAGACAATGCCCCCACTTGCGGGACAAACTGATTTCAATCGACATTTCATTGAACAATAATGACTAATTGTGCATCTTTAGGCACCTGAGAATAGTATTGAAATTTAGAAAAAGAGAACTGTTGATCAAGAGTAGTTAGTCAATTTATCTGAACCGTATCAGCAGGAATTATTTGCTGTCAAATCACAAAACCATATCCTATGACACCATTCCCTTGTAATGTTCACTTAAGAGAAATATAATCACGTCAGGCAACAAGACCAATCACAGCCACACACTGTGAGGTACAAGAGAAATTAATATTCCCATCAAGTTCTTGAAATTGAGAAAAGCCTTGTTGTTGGTAAGCCGCAAAACTTGGGAATGTGGTGAATGCAAGAAGCAATAACAATCGTTTGAGTTTCATAGAGCATCTACATAAGTAAAATCAATACCTTGGTGATAAATATTTATGACATATTTACAAGAATTTTTATAATATAGCACTACCGTTTTGGTGCATATAAGATATAAATTAAAACAATCCTATTTGTACAGGATTTTGTAACTTTTTTTTAAGTTCATCTAGAGTCTTTTCAAAAGAGTTGAAGTGATGTTCACCTATTAATACTTGTTTATACTTTGGAAAATCCAAAGAAAGTGTAAAATTTTCAATCTGAGTATCTTCTATCTCCGTAATGGATTTCAATTCTATCAGTCCCCTACTCAAGTATGCATCTTCTTTTCCATCAATAAGTTTTTGTTTGATATCTCAAGTAATTTCATCAATATGCGTATATATATTATCAATAGTCTGATATTTTTGGATGAGATCAGATGCTTTTTTAGGTCAAATTCATACTATTCATTTGATATTATCAGCACTATCCCCCACCAAAGCAAGATACTCCAAAATATGTATCGGCTCAAATCAATATTCTTTTATGAATACTTCTGGTGTGGTTGTAAGTCATTTCATTGAATCAACACAAGAGATATTAGTATCCAGAAGATATTTTAAATCTTTATCTCATGAATAAATATCAATCATTACATTCTTGTCTTCCTTATATTTCATAGCCAAAGTATAGATAATATCATCTGCCTCATATCATGGCACAATTAAACTAGGAATTCATAATTCTGCAACAATAGCCTTAGTGATAGGGATTTGATGTTTAAAGTCATCATCCATTTTTTTGCGATTAGCCTTATACTCTGGATATTCTTCATGCCTAAATGTTTTTACCGGAGAATCCCAAGTGATAACGAAATAATTAGGTCTTTCTTGGAAAATTTTCATCAACATACGGAAAAAACCGTAGACAACATTCACATTATGCCCATCCTTATCAGCCATATGTGGAAAAGCATAATATGCTCTATAAAGAAAACTCGATCCATCGATAAGAAAAAACTTCATGCGAGAATTAAGCGAATAAATGTTGATATGTATAGAATTTTCGATATAAAATACAAGTCATCTACGCTTTTAACAAGTAAAAAACATATGCACAAAATAAGCACACCAGAAGAGATGTTAAACTATTGAAAAGAGCTTGCAAAAAAGCACAAGATTTTGTTATTGCATGGAGAATTGGGAGCAGGGAAGACATTATTGACGAAAGGGTTTGCACAAGGATTAGGACTAAATCATACCGCAGTACAAAGCCCAACATACGCATATTTGCATACATATGAATGAAAACTTCTCCACATCGATATGTATAGAATAAAAGAATATAATGAACTCATAGAAAAAGGGATTATTGATCAAATCAATGAATTTGAATGTATCATCATCGAACGACCAAAATTTATAGACCAACTCCCCTTCAAAGATCCAACGATACTCCACATAAAAAAAATTTCTGAAAACGAAAGAAGTATAGAAACAAAATAATAGATACTTACATTAAACCAGAATTAAAAAAACATCAACCTATATGCTAGGCTGACGTTTTTCTATTTGAATTAAATAGTATTATAAACTAATTTTATATTCTTCTAAACTTTTCTTAAACTGATTTACATAATAACTAGAAAGATTCTGTCTACAGTTATTATCATCATCTCTTAAAAGTTTTAAAACGATTAAGAAGTTATTAAACTTTTTAGTGATTTCATCCATATTTGCAGGAGTTAAAGAATAATTATGGATAATCTTATCAAGGACAAAAAGAGTAAAAGCATTAACCAATGTTTTTATCTGTGTACTCTTAAAACTCGGCATTTGAAGAGTAAATATAGTATTTCTAATTTTAAGCTCCACAGGAGTATAACTAAGTCAAGCTTTACATATATTAAACTTATCTATTTCATTTTTTAATGTGCTACCAAGAGTAGTCAAACTTCAACTTAGCACAACAGCGCTAGTCCAAGGAACAAAGTAGATATGAGAAACAACCATTCAAGAAGTTGTTCGTAAAACATCTCCCGTCAATAGTCTACTATTTCCCGCTCTATCAAAAGTATTCAAATGAAATGTATAGATCTGAGATCTTTCTATTCATGAAAAGTTAAGCTGATGAGCAGTTAAGTAACTAGGATTTGCACCTGTGACAAGAGTTCATCAAGCTTTTATATAATCAAAAGTATATCTTATAGATTCAGATCAGGTGAAATTCAAATATACTCATGATGCATATCCACTAAACAGCAATCCAGCAACTACCGGTCTCGTCATATCCAAGACAAGCGCAGAGGTATACACAAGCAATCCCGTATTTCATGCGCGGTCAGCATAAGGTATTGTCGCTACGACAGGACCTTCTGTATATAATGACGTAAGATTTCGAGTATACGTATATACCAATCACGATATACTTGAACTGGTAGCTATTTTGTTAGATCACAAAGTTATTTCTAATCACGTAAGTTCTTTATTAGCAATAAAGCTTAATACAACACCCCCGCTCACATTAATATATCCCGTACTAGATCAACTAGAAAGCAATGTTATTCCGGTCAAAGTAGGAGTTTGATTATCTATAGTAAATGGTGATGTTTCATAGACTCAAGATTGATTTTGCGAAAATAATCTTAGCTTATATCAAGTAAAAAAGCGAGAATATGTTCCTGAATATGTTCAAGAATATACGGTAAAATTTCCTGCGCCTGTATTACCATAAATAGTATAGAATCAAGAATGTTGAAAATTATAAAGCCTACTGGAATCAAAATTATATCAAGTAGCTCAAGAAGAAATTGCAGATAGATTAACTCGTTGATTATTGTGATCTCGAAGCTGAAGAGATAATCCAGAGACACAATCAGATCATGAATACGACCAAGTTATAGGAAATATATTACTGACAAAAGATCACGATAAAGGACCATTCCAAACGATATCCCCGGATTCACAAATTCCATTTCATCACGTAAGAACATTCCCGGTTTCAATTTCTTCATCACAAACAATAGTTTCTCATGTTCGATACCCTCATGTAAGATATCATCAAGTTGTATATCATTCGCCAAGTACTTGTCCTGTAAGCTCACATCACGTTAGGATCTCATCTATTCGAATTTCTCATGTCAATACCCCAGACTCATCCAAAGCACCTCCTGTTCGATATCATGGGATAGTAATACATCCGGTCAACTCTCATCAAGTAAGTTCCTGTCCCGTAAGATATCATCCCGTTTCATATTCTCAAGTATAATATGATCATGTCGTCACACATCCTGTTGCAAGTTGTGCAAAAGTTGAAGTATTTGCATACTCCAAAGCAGAAAAACCAAGCAATAAGAGAAATACTTTCACAACAGCAAATCCACCAAATAAGCCAAAAAGATATTTCTTATGGTGATGTTTAATATGGTGATGTACATGAGAGAAAACGTTTTTCATTAATTGATACAATAAGGATAAAATGTACTTATATGTAAGTATACTCACAAATGCTCAAAAAAGCAAATTTTATAACAGAAAATTAAAAAAAAATCTCGATTAACTAGAACCGAGACTTAATCAATAAAGTTAAGAAGAGATAGCCACGTATTAAAGCATAGAAAGTAAGGTTTTCAATTTAGTTAAAACAGAGAGATCTCAAGTACTTGAAAGGGGGAATCAAGAAGTAGTAACTGGATGAGCTTGAGGCACAAATTGGAAGCTCTCTACGAGCAGTCTTGCTAATTCAGCTCTAGACATTTTTTGATGATCCGCCTGTTCCTTGTCATACACAAATTGAATATTTAGTGCCTTAGTAAGTATCTGGTAGACTTCATGTCTAGTAATAAAGCTATTAGGCTGAAAGTAAAGTTGTCCACCTTTACTCATAGTAATATAATCTAGATATCCATGATCAGTAGCATATTCTAACTGAGGAAGATATGAAGCAGAAGCTTCTACATCAGCAAATTGGGAATTATTAGACAAGCTATTCAAAGACCAACCCTTGGAAGCCAAAAGTGCATTAACAAAAAGTATAGTAAAATCATAATGACGAAGATAGTTATCAGGATAAAACTTACTACTAGTAGTATTTAAGATACCCAAACTTCCTAGGGTGTTAATGTCATAAGCAAAAGGATGATTAGCAATATCAGTAAACATATCTCCTAAAGGAGCGGTCGATTTTTCATCCACAGCTAGCACAGGCAAGTTAAACATACGAACAAGATAATACGCTCATTCAGATCTTATTAATTTATCGTAAGGATTCCCATCGACATCAATTTTTTCAATATTTTTAAGTGAATACATAAGTTGTTGTACCATCCCCTTGGTCACGATACCATCAGTCGAAACAATTCAAGCTATATCTTGAGCATTTAAGGGCTGACCAATAGCTTTCTGATAAAGCTTCATAAGCAATGAGCTGAAATCATCTCCACGGAAATAATTCTGAGGATAGAAATTTTGAGCGGGAGTAAGAACATCGTAAGCAGCCAACCTAGTAATATAGGAAACATAAGGATCATTTCCTATATCAACAAAAAAATCCTGACGAGAAACCGACGCTTGGACTCAAATTCATTGACTCACATCAATAGTACGAGCAGCTAATACAGGAGAATCATTACCAACACTAGTGCTTCCATTGATTAAAGAGCGAACTTCAGTTGCTACTCAAGAAAATCTGTCCTTAAGTCTTGTTCGAAGTTGCGAAAGATCTTGATTCGACGGGGTCGAAGTAACGATAGAATTGACCGTAGTAATCGGGGACGTTCCTGGTATGGTATTTGCCCAAGTCGGTAATACGCTTGAAACAGCCATTAAACCAAGAAATACGGTCACAAACATCTTTGTTTTTGTTTTTGATGCTACACTCATCAGGGAACACAAAGAATAAATTTTGACAGACGCACTATACTCACAAATCTTAATTTGTCAATACAATATAGAATGAACAAAAAACAGAAGGAAGCAAGGAGCAGGGAGCAGGTTGTACAACCTGTAACCTTTACCCTGCTCCCTGTTGTCCCATCGTCTGTTCCATTGTAATTCAAAACCAAATCCTTAATCGTTTAGTCATTTTATCGTTTAGTTATTTTATCATGAAGTATACTATAGAATCCATAGCAGGGATAGATTGTCTTTTTGCTCCGATGGAAGATGCTTACTCAGTGACCATTGAAATTATGTGCAAAGCGTGAAGCATCTATGAAAATAGAGAAAATAATGGGATAAGTCACTTTCTAGAACATCTTTTTTTTAAATGAGGAAACAAATACCCTACACCAAAAGCTGTTGCGGAAGCTGTGGATAAGTTTTGAGGAGAATTTAATGCATATACAGGAGATGAATATGCGGGATATTATGTAAAATGTGCTCCTGAATTTATAGATAGAGCAATAGATGTCCTTGCAGATATGATGAATCATGCAAAATTTCCTACAGACGAATTAGAAAGAGAAAAAGGAGTTGTTATCCAAGAATTGAAAATGTACGAAGATAATCCAATGTCTATGGCTATGCAAAAATGGCAAGGATATTATTTTGGCGACAATAGTTTTGGACGACCAATTATTTGAACAGAAAAAAATGTACTTTCTTTTACTCAACAGATGCTGTTTGAGCACAAAACTGATTTATATACCAAAGACAATCTTATCATTAGTATCGCAGGAAAAATAGAAAACAAACAAGCGGTAATCGACCAGTTAGCAAAAGAATTTATTGATATTCCCACAAGCAAAAGAGCAAACAAACCAACATTTATACAAACACTCCCGACACAACATACAGAATCATATGAACAAAAAAACGAACAAACGCATCTCGTAATATCAGCACCAGGATTTCATGGTAACGATGAGACAAGATATGCAGCAAACGTACTAGCAACAATCCTCTGAGGGAACATGTCTTCAAGACTTTTCCAAAACATAAGAGAAAAAGAATGACTGTGTTACTATATAAAAGCGAACCATATGACACAAGAAGACACAGGAACATTTCTAATCAGAGCAGGAATAGACAAGCAAAGATTTGATTTTGGAGTAGAAAGAATTTTTGAAGAAATACAAAAGATATCTGAATGAAATATCACGCAGGAGGAATTTGAAAACGCTATCGGCTACAATGAAGGTCAGATTCAAATGGGAATAGAATCCTCAGATGAGATGTCGAGTTTCATCGGAAGCCAATATCTGATATATAAAAAAATTGATACCCCTGAAGATGTTCTTAAAAAATATAAGAGCCTTACTTTAGAGGATATCAAATCCGTAGCAAAAAAATTGAGCAAAGAAAACCTCTATTTGTTCTATATCAAATAGAACTACATTAAACTAAGAATAGCATCAATAGTACTTTGGAGTTCCTTCAAATCATTGATCTTAGCAAAAAAAGCATTCAATTCTCATGGAGTAAACTCAGGAGAGAACTCTCCTCTACCTTCATAGATTTCAGTAAACAAAGTTGCATAAGCTTCAGGATATTTTTGTTTAAAGATAGTATCTGAAGAACTATCTAAGAGCTTATTTTCAAGATCTTGCAACGACAAATCCCCTTCTTTATATTGATGCTCCCAAAGATAAGTTTCTCGATATTTTCTTTGTAAGAAGATAATTGTAGCTACCTTGAAAACAAAAATGCGAGGATTTTTGATATGGGAAACATCACCAAAGCATTGTTGTATTTGTTGGTGAAAAGTATGAAATGGCTCTTGAAGAGGTCATTTTTGTGCACGAGAATAGGTCTCAAATGCCAAAAGAATTTTATCATAAGATTTTTTTGGAGTTCCAAAAAAGAGAGCTATTTGACTATAAAAAAGTTCTAAAGTAGTGCTTTGTTTTTCTAAGGCGTCATTAAATTCTATCAAATGAAGATGGGTATAAGAAGAAATTCCCATAAGTTGAGCTATTCTTTGAGTAAAATTTCTCATACTCGCTTCCAATAATTTTTTATCTCTTTCACTATGTTTTCCGGTAATTTTATAAAGATGATATAATTTATCGGCCATGATTTTGACGGAAGTCGCGCCATCAATTTCCGCAATAATTTCTTGAACATTTTGTTGAACACGAATACTATATTCCTTTTTATTCCAATCAATTTCTCTGAGAGAAGACAAAATCTTCTTTTTAAGTTCTTGGTAAGTTCTTTGCTTCTCTTGATTTCCTTCTATAATATACTCCTCTTTCCTAATCATTGAAAAAATATCAGGATATACGCTCATATGTCAGCGAACATCAGCCTTTCTCTGCTCTCACTTAGTCGCAGGTTGTAAAGTATCAAAAACAGTCTTATGCGCAACAAAGACAATATATTTCCCTTCATAGCTATATATCCTAGCAGAACGTCTTTGTTTATCTGCATCTTGATACTGCAAAGGAGTCATGTTTTTAAAAATCTCTTTAAGATTTTGACAATCAGGAGCAAGAGTAATATGCAAAGATTCCAAGCTAGAAGGAGCAACATATGATGGATCGATAATTAAACTCTCCAAAGCATTTTGAAAAACTCCGTGATTATATTTTTTGTCATCTTTTTTAAAAGACAGAGAATTTATAGTAAAGTAGAATTCTGCAGGGGAAAACATTAGTTGTGCCCATTCATACAGATAGCTATCATGAAAAAACTCTACTCTTTGATTTTCTTCCAATCTCTTGGAAGAAACAATAGCATTAGTACGTATAGCTTCTTGAAATCTTGGAAGCTGCAACTGAATTGATTCTGATTTCAAGATATGAGCAATCTGATCCAAAGCACTTTTAACAGTAGTATCTAAAGACAAGGAGATGTCTTGAGAAACAACAAGATCTTTATAGAGATTGCTAGAAGTAAATGTAGAAACATTTTTAAGATGGAGTCAGCCATGATAATCACTAAGAAGTTCTTGAGCTTTTTGTAAGTTCTGAAAAAAAGCAGGAAGATTAGACATAAAAAGAGAAAGGAAATAAATAAACAACAAAAATATATTAAATATTCATATGTGAGTTATAAATATTTTATAACGAATGTCAACAAATGTCTTTAATGTTCAAATAAAAAAAGAAAAAAAGCTAAATAAACAGTTCCACAAGCCAAATAAAAAATCTCGAAACTATACTTGACATATTAAATATTATAAGTATAATAACATTACAAATAAAAAACAAAAAGATGCCAAAATCAGTAACCATTTTATTTTTTGTAGCAATCATAGGACTGATTTTTACAAAAAGACATAAGGTGATTGTTGAAAACAACAAACAAACTTATGAAGCATCAGAGACGACATTCCATGTACCTCAGTTTTTAGTTCCCAGCGAACTCGGAACCGGTCCCATAGAATCCGAACTGCCTGAAGTTGGCAAAATAGCAACTTTAGAAGCATTGCATTCTAAATACAAGACAACGTATTCAGTTTGTGATACCTATCACCCAACCGAACAAAACAGCAACTACGTTACTGGAGTAATCGTACGGGTAGAATAACAAATCCTCTACTTGTTTCATTGAACAAATGGAGAAACACTTACCCCGTCATACCGGGCAAGAAAGACTTTAATTCCTATACCAAGGGAATATCGAACTGCTGTGTTAGCAGTTCGTTTTTTTTATTAAGTATTTTTAGTTTGAGAACGAAGAAGAAATAAGTACAGTAATGTCACTTTATCGTTTAATCGATATATCGTTTGAGTAAACTTACCGAAGATATTTTATCCACCGTCGATATTGTAGATGTTATCGGCAGATATATGCCTCTCAAAAGAGCAGGATCAAATTTTTCTGGTAACTGCCCTTTTCATAACGAGAAAACGCCTTCGTTTATGGTATCTCCAAGCAAACAAATTTTCAAATGTTTTGGATGCGGGAAAGGAGGAAACGTAATCGCTTTTGTACAAGAGATAGAAAGGATAGATTTTCGAGATGCAGCAAAAGAACTGGCTAAACAAGGAAATATTGACCTTGCCAAATATCAGATAGATCCAAAAAAACACGACGACTATCAAGATGAAAAAGAAAAAATAAAACGCATCCATAAAATCGCTCAAAAATTTTTTGTAGAACAACTGGCCAAACATCCCGAAGCAAAAAAATATCTTATTGAACAAAGAAAGTTAAATGAAAAAACTATTACTGATTTTGGAATCGGGTACGCTCCGGATTCACATTATACCATGATCCAAGAATTTAAGGCTAAGTGATTTGTAGACAAAGATTTAGTTGATGCATCACTTGCAAAAAAATCTCAAACCTGAGGAGACATTTATACATTTTTCAAACATAGAATCACTTTTCCTGTCTACGACACTATGAATAACGTAGTAGGGTTTAGTGCAAGAATTGTTGATCCTAACGACAAACCAAAGTACTTAAATAGCGCAGAACATAAAGCTTTTGAAAAATCAAAACTCCTCTACGGACTCAATCGAGCAAAAAACGCAATCAAAGAATACGATGCACTTTTCATAGTAGAAGGCCAAATGGACGTCATCGGACTTGCAAGACTTGGATATCAACTCGGAGTCGCCACCTGCGGAACTGCACTTACTCAAGAGCATTTAAAACTTATCAAAAGATATACCGAACATGTATTTTTAATGTTTGATAGTGATGAGGCAGGTCAAGAAGCAAGCTTAAGAGCACTTACCCTCGCTTACCAGCACAACTTATTTCCCAAAATTATCACACTTCCCGAGTGATTTAAAGATATTGATGAGCTCGCAAATACAGCAGATGGGAAAGAAAAATTCGATGAACAACGAAAAAATAGTCAGGATTGATTTTCTGTAATTTTTCAAAATTTAAAAAAGAAATTTGATCTCACCTCTCCCGTCGACAAACAAAAAATTCTGAACATTCTCTTTGGACTTATTCTGAATATCAGCAACATGTCTATGCAGGATCATTACATTCAGGTATTATGAGAAAAGCTAGGTATAGGCTATGAAGTTATGCGCGCACAATATGTCCAATTCGCCAAAAATGAAGGCAAGTTTATTCTTCAACAAAAGACAAGAAAATCAGAAGAAAAAAAATACGAAATAGACAGAGAACTATTAGTAGCGGCATTGTTTTATCAAGATTTTATACAGCAATTTGTCGAAACACAAGAAAAACGAACACGACTTTTTGAGAGTATTATACAGATAACGAGCGTTCTTCCAGACATAAATATAGTCCAAGCAGCCAAAGACCCAAACATGCACGAAGCACTTCTTGAACTTCAACTGCGACGAGACAAAGAACTCAATGACGGAAAAGAAGAAGACAAAAAATATCAAGCAATCAGACAGATACTCTTACCTATCCTACAAGGATATGTGCAAAGAATCACAAAAGATACAAGTATTTCCAGTGAGACAAAACAAGAAATTCTAAATCTAACAAAGAAGATTTAATCAGATAAAGATTACAAAAAATTGTCTCCCTTTGTAAAGGGAGAAGCCGAAGGCAGAGGGATTTAAAAGACTTTATATATAATCATAGCTATGGTTTTATATTACAACGGCAAAAATAAAAACTATGCAAGAATCAATAGAAATCAATATATTATGACAGAAGCCGAATGAAAAATATGGAACTTAGGTTTAAGGAAAGATAAAATGTGATACAGATTTCTTAGACAGAAATTGCTCTGAGAATACATCTTAGATTTTTACTGTCACAAACTAAAATTATGAATTGAAATAGACGATAGCAGTCATGACTTTAAGTGAGAATATGATGAAAAAAGAACAAAATATCTTAATAGTATTTGAGTAGAAATTATTAGATATACCAACAATAATGTACATTATAACTTAGATGCCGTACTCCTGGATTTAGAAAGCAAAATAGCAGAAAGGTCAAAGAAAATATAACTAAACTAAAGTTTCTATATCAACAAATCCTCCATCCGCAAAATGCGGATACCTCCTCCTTTACAAAGGAGGACAAAATGAATGGCTTGACTTTAGGTGTTATTTAGTTATAGTTTTTCCTTAAACAAAAAAAGTAAAACATATGGATAGATTCAGACTACCCTTCAATGCGGAAGAGAACAAATTCAGAACAAAATTTGAGAATCTTCCAAAATTCTTTCTTCGTCATATGGAAGAAGCCGGATTTATTTACCACATCGTGCATGAGTTTTTTCCGGAGACATTTAGCGGAGAAATCAGTATCGCTCCTTTAGCCACAAAGCTTCAGGAAGCATACATCATCATTTTCAAGTTGGATATTGAACCAACAAAAGAAATGAGAAACATGCAAGCAAGACGAAGGAACAACAAAAATCGTGATATCGTTGTCTGCGAAAATCACGTAGAATTTAAGATATCCATGAGATTAGACTCTGGATATTTCAAAAAACAAACAGCCGAGGAACTGATATTTACGTTCTAAACCCTGTTCATCAAAAGTTACGCTCTCAGGTTTCCTTGAGAGTTTTTTTTATATTCTCCTTCAAAAATATTTTTTATATTTTTGATTGAAGAATATATATTTACTACCACAATAATTCTTTCGTTTGAATTATTTGGGTAGTAAATGATTTAAGACCGAATGAAATCTCGTTTATCCACGAAGGTGGAAAGCATTGAGAGTTTTCATCAGGTCGAAATTATATAATATTATCTTCCTTCAAAAATATTTTTTTCTTTTTTTTCAACCCCCTTCCCCGGCAAGCCATGGGCATTCCCCCTATCAAGGGGAAGAAAATTGTTTACCTAGTAAAAAGAGTTCTCTATCTTTCTATTTCACAGGAAGAGATATGTGTGCATATCTCACTATAAGAAAAACAAGAAATGCTGTGATGAAAAAATCTATTAATGTAGACAACACTTTTCCATATAGCACTCACTTATAAGAAAGATCTTCAATATGTTTTACTCTAAGCCTATGCAAGATAGGTTGTAAGATAAGTGGTGTGATAAGATCTTCAATCAATCATTTGATGAGCGTTCAAACTTTTGTAGCGATAAGTAATCATATGGCGATGCCAAATATATTATACTGAGCAAGGAATGTCATAAAATCTTTAAACATGTTTCATGAAAGAAAAATAAAACATCATCAATGTATCAGATTATAGTTTTTTTTCAAGTGATTTTAGAGAGAAGAACAAGTCTTGAAATATACAGAGATTTACATAGATTATAGCTGTCTATATTTTTTTATCTATTTAAAAAAATTCAATGAATTTTTCTTTTGAGCTTCAGTGAGCAGCATTGACAGGAAGTGTAAATCCAGAAACAATGATGTGAATGAGCACAATTTTATGAGCATTTTTTGGATGAGTCACAATAATACGAATGCTCGTATTGTTGACGATTGTCGTTCTTATGCTTATGTCTCGATGGAGAGTATTTAGTAAAGCATGACTTCCAGGATGGGGAATCTTCATCCCATTTTATAATCGATACCTCATGTTCAAACTCGGAGGACGATCTGGACGAAACTTTTTATGGATGATTTTTCCACCCGTATTCGTAATACTTATGGTGATTAATTATTTTAAAATTGCAAAAGCATTCGGAAAACATTGGACGTATGGACTTGGAATTCGATTTATAAAAATCGTTTTCATTCCCATGCTCGCATTCGACAAATCAAAATATCTTGGTAAAAAAACACCAGCAAAAACTACGACACTTCCAGCAAAAAAAGTTGTAATTAAAAAGATTATCAAAAAAGCTCCAGCAAAAAAAGCTCCAGCTAAAAAAGTAAAAACACTTATTACGAAAAAGTAATAGAACTTAGAATTTGAAATTTACAATTTTAAATTTGAAATTTACAATTTCCCACCTTCGTGGACAAGTAAATTTGAAATTTTAAAACGAAGAAGCGTTAGGAGAAGTCCTAACGTTTTTTTAGTTCACATTGCTTTTTTCAAGCAAATAACTATAGTATTAAAGCAGAAATAATTCTAAATTTTGAATTATAAATTCTGAATTCAAATTGGGGATGCTTCTGGATTTGATAGGAGGATTCCATATGTATTGACGGCCACTCTTCGATGAACGTACCGAAATAAAACAATCGTTCACTTCAAAAATGCTAAAAACTTAAACAGAGCTTTTGCTCTCGTACCTAGCTACTCTGTAGCCTAGTGACGTACCATCCTCGCTGCGAGACTCCTACTATCCGCGAGGCGACCAAGTAGGGAACCCGTTCACTTCGGTGGACAACGTTGTTATGGTAAAAACCTATGCCTGTTTGTTGGCTACCGTATCCTGACATAATAACGTTAAAAAACCTGGATAATTAATAAACTATCGTGGTAGATATCTTTATGTATGCCTTTTAGACATGGGTTCGAATCCCATCATCTCCA
>JAPLUT010000005.1 GCA_026397475.1 candidate division SR1 bacterium
GAAGATATCGCTTGTCGCATTTCAATATATTTTGATAGAATCATAAATCTTATTATTCGTCGCTCATGACATAGACCATCACTGTCCTCCATTATTAAATATTTCTACGTCTTTGATAATAGCATTACTTACAGCACCAGAGAATCTATTGATAGCTAATCATCACCAAAGGTTGTTATAAATTTGGGTATTTGCAATTAAATTTGAATTTCCAGTAGAAGACGACATCCCCGTTCCTGCATTATTAAATACATGTGAGTTATTTATACTTCAGAAATTAGCATTAAACCCAATTCATCACGTAGCATTATTAAATATCGTAGCTGAATTTATTATTATATTAGTATTTAACGGTGAACCCGCACTGACAAGGATACCATATGAAGCATTGGAGTGTGCTATGATGTTGTTTAATAAAATGTTTGATGAAGATACAACATTTATACCATAAGCAGCGTGATTCTGAAGCTGTATGTTGTTTAATGTAGAACTTGCACAAGTTGTCAAAAGTACTCCAACTGTATTTTTTGCGGTATGGGCTGCTCATGTGCTCGTTAGATATCCATCAAACTTTAAATTATCCAATATCACATTTATTCTAGAAGTTGTTGTAAACGTATTGGCAATCGCTCCTGTAGAGTATATTTTTACATTTCATTTTCCTACTATAGCCGTACAGTTTCAGGCAAACACCCTTGCAACAGCCATAATATACGATCCAGAATTTAACACGTACACCGTATTCGCGGCAGGAGTAGGGATAGAATTTATTCCACTTATTGAATAAGGCTGCACATAAACTACTCCAGTCGCCTGACAGTTACCCGTTCGATATTTATTATATGCCGTCGTGTCCGTCAAGCCACTTCCATATAATGCTTTAATTACCATTCATGTTGTGGGATTTGCATCTCGAAACGATTGATCAATAAATTTTAAATTATCCCAAGTAATCGTTCAGACCGTAAATGTCGTAAAGTGATTAGTTTTAAATATGACGTAAGTTTCTCCTGCTATTCAAGTAATACTAGCATCTGTAAGATGATTCCAGTTGATTCAATCCTCCGAATAATTTATGACCACATCCTTGCCTATTTCCAAATCTGGGGTAGGAATCTGTACTGTCGCATATACATCATTTCCTCATGAATCCTGTAGAATCAAGCTCTGATTATTCTCTCATATTTTTACCGCAGAAAATATTTCTTGTCCAGGAATATGGATACTTTTTTCATCTATGATTTCTGGAGTTTGCAATACTCATGTAAATCACTCGTCATTACCATTTTGTATATTTGTTCCTTCAGGAAGTTTTACTTCTACTGATTTATTTTCTATCTGATCTAAGGATTGGATCAAAGTATCCACAGCAACTTTTGAATGAAATTGGTTAAAATCTAAAGATTCTTTACCGACCATTTCTCATTTTGTATTTTCTTTGAATCCATGATATTTCATAATATCTTTGGTTTCTCTAATCGTAAGAACATCAGTACTATCACTTGCAGAGTTTACTCGATTTGGCAGTTGTGCCTCAAATGAATTGTTTTTTGTTTGATCTTTATCGACATCTGAAGATATAGCGATATCTGAAAGTGTCTTTGGCGCTCCTAAAACTCATAAATCTCAAGAAGATACCTCATCAGTAACAATTAACGAAATATTATCCTGTCAGACAATTTCTACATTATCCACTATTCGATTGCTGGTATCATCTCCTGTAAGGAACTCGCCAGTTACTGCATCAGTTTGAATTTTTACTTCTCATTTTCCAAGTAGAGCGCTACAATTTTCCATCACAATATCGCCACTTGTTGTATAATTTCATGATTCTAGAACATAAAAAGTATTTGCTGGAATATGGTTTGGCAATTCTAATCCTGCTGATATTCCCGTAATACTTATATCTCAAGTAACGCAGCCCATAGTAGTTCGATCTTTGGTATAGACCGCTCTATTGCTCTCATCACCAAGCACGGCACACATAATTTTATTGTTATCTGGATTACCTTCTCGAAATCATTGTGTGAGCAACTGGGTATTATCTCGATCTCCGCAAGATATTTCTCCTAAAGCATATGTTCATGAAGCATTGAGCACACCTAACATTGATACAAGAAAAACTATTGCCTTAACTGCAAAAAATCCGATTCCTCAAATAGCCGTTCCCAAGATATATGTCTTGTGATGTTTTTTTATGTGGTGGTGAATATGGCTAAATGCGTTCATTTTAATGATAGCAAATATTTAGATTCTAAATAATGATGATAATGCGGTTTTTTACTGTTGTATCTCATTATATTTCTTTTTTAAAAATCATCAAAAAAACGACCATAAAACAGCCACTAAAAGCCTCTATTATCTCAATTTTTTTATTTTCCCCATTGACTTGTATTAATTTAATGATTTATACAAAAAAAGACGCATATTTTGCGTCTTTCTTTTTAGGATAAAATACAAAAAAATTCTCTATTTGCTTATATCAGCCATATAGTATATTTTTTTAGCCACCATATCATAAAGCTCCATCATAGGAACTTCATGACTATACCCCCTTTCTTCCATATATTTTGTAATTACCGGATAGACTTTCATAGGACCTATCATATAGGAAAAAGTATTTTTTAATGGGAATACAACGACTATCCTATTTTTAGCAGGGATCGTAGTTATTTTCACATTTTTATTATTTGCTAATTTTTTTGCGTCTTGAGTATCAATTATTGCCCCGATATCACTTCTAAGAAGTGCTCATGAAATCACTACTGGATCATCATAATAAATTCCAGCTCCTGTATACGAGACAATTCATGCACCAGAAAGAACTTCATATACCTTTGTCATTGATGGGCCTACTTTACCGTATTCACCTACAAATCCTGTATATGCCATTGTATATGGCCCCATATTTGATTCTTGAGCAATAAGTTTTGTGAATCACCCCAAGTACCATCGATTGATGAATGCTAAAATAGCAAAAACAGCAATTAAAATTAATAAATTTTTAAGTAAAGATTTTATGAATCTCATTTTTTCTATATAAAAAATAAATGATATACCCATAAAAGACGTTTTGAAAACATCTCTTACAAACACATTAAATTTTCGTCACTGCGACTTTACCATCAGGATCTATACCTTTTACCTTTACTCTAATCACTTGACCGAGCTTGAAGTGTGCTGTAAGCGGAGTTGTTAATTTTTCTCCAAGATTTGAAATATGGCAGAGTCCCATTTTCTTTTTTGGAAGTTCTACAAATAATCCATAATCTTCGATTCTCTTGATCTTTGCATCAAATTCTTGTCCAACTTCTAAATCAGCAACAATATCCATGATAATCGCTATTACCTTATCAATAACTTCCTGATCTTTATGTCCTATATAACATGTTCCATCATCATCGAAATCGATCTTCACGCCATCATTTGCATCTATGATACCATTGATAACATCACCACCTTTTCCGATAACTTCTCTTACTTTATCAGGCTTAATTTTAATAATTTGAATCTTCGGTGCATATTTACCGAGTTCAGCTCTTGGTTCTGGAATAGTCTTGAGCATGAGACCCATAATCTCGTTATATCACTCAATAGATCTATCTAAGGTTTCGTAAATGATTTCCATAGTAATTCCTTTAAGTTTTGTATCTAGCTGGATTGCAGTTATTCCATCTCTCGTTCCTGCAACTTTGAAATCCATATCTCCCGTAAAATCCTCTGTCCCCATAAGATCATTGAGCACCATATGTTGAGTTATGGCATCATTATCATC
Organism: candidate division SR1 bacterium; assembly: GCA_026397475.1. Lineage (GTDB taxonomy): Bacteria > Patescibacteriota > Gracilibacteria > Absconditabacterales > Absconditicoccaceae > CAJBLF01. The sequence continues at coordinate 3,776 of JAPLUT010000005.1, forward strand.
ATGTGCTGTCATCAATCCCATTGCGATACCTGCTACAGGTTTTTTTATTTTCACTCCGGCATCCATAAGTGCTAAAGTAGACCCGCATACTGATCCCATAGATGTAGATCATCCTGACCCCAAACATTCAGAAACCAATCTAATGGTATAGGGAAATTCAAGATGGGAAGGTATCATTTTTTCTAATGCTTTTTCTGCTAATCTTCCATGTCCAATTTCTCTTCTTCCTGTTCCTCTCATTCCTTTTGCTTCTCCTACGGAAAATGGAGGGAAATTGTAATGATGGAAATATCTCTGATGAACTGCATGATTTTCCATATCGTCGAGAATCAGATATTCTTTTGGTCCACCTAAAGTTACTGTTGTAAGTACTTGTGTGTCTCCTCTTCGAAACAATCCTGATCAATGAACTCTTGGCAGCTGACCTACTTCACAGAAGATGGGTCTGATATCTTTTTCTCATCTATCATCGATTCTTTTTCCTGTCTCCAAAGTGCGATGACGGATAAAGTACTTAATGACATTGAATACTCACATCTTGATTTTGACTTGCGTAAAGTCCGTTTGATCATTATTAGCGATATTTTCTTTTGCGATTTCCATCACTTCTTTTTCATATGCCGCACACAAATCATTGAAAGGGACTTTGCTATTGCCAGTCAATGCCTGCAATTTATCCTTAGTAAGAATGTTGGTAATGTATGCAATAAGTTCTTCAGAAGGCTTGTTGTACATAATTTCTTTTGGTGTTATAGTAAGTTCTTTGAGAAATTTCGTTTGAAAATCACATGATGCGTCTATAGCCTTTTGTCCTACTTCAAATGCTTGTTTAAGCAAAGCATTTGGCACTTCATTTGCTTCCGCTTCGATCATATTTATAGATCACTTTTTACCTGCGACTAACAATAAAAATAAACTTTTTTCTGATTCAATCTTAGTAGGATTGACTACAAATTTTTCATCAATATATCCTATCTGAGCAGCACCAACGGGGCCATCAAATGGCAATCCTGCAGCCATAACTGACAACGATGATCCGATAATCGTAGAGACTCCAAGATCTATTTCATGATCAATAGCAAGAGGCGTGATGGTAATTACAACGTCATTAATCATTCATTTTGGGAACATCGGTCTCAATGCTCTATCAGTAAGTCTGCAATAAAGAACTGCAGAATCTGAAGGCCTTCCTTCTCTTCTTCTGTACGCCGCCCCTCCAAGTCTTCCTGCAGCAGAAAAACTATCTCTAAAATCAATCATCAAAGGCAAAAAATCTGAATCTGATCTTGGGCGTTTTTCCATCACGGTAGAACACAAGAGCACATTTTCTTGAAACTGAAGCTTAAGCGAACAGTCAGCTTGAACTGCTAACTTTCCTGTTTCGAATGACAGCTGTTTCCCTTCTCGATCAAACGATTGCGAGTGGACTTCGAATTCCTTTTTTTTAATAGCCATGCTTTAGAAAAACAAAAAATAAAATAGTGAGTAATAACAAGAAAGAAAAAATACATAACTAGACAGATTAAAATAACTAACAGTTAACAACGAATAATTAACAGTTATTGAAACTATTGGCTGTTTTAATCTGTCTTTCTAATTATTGCAAATAATCTTTCGATAAAAAATATAGCGATTGTGGTCTAAAATGCAAAAGAATTACTTTTCAATTCAGCTATCCCCTGTTTGAGAGAAAAACTTAGCAAATAATTAAAAAAATCGGGGGGATACCCCCGACCTGGTTACTTACTTACAGAAACTAGTGTTCCTACTAGTATTTCTGAAACAAACAAGTTTATTTCTTCTCCAAAATATATCTCACGACATTGAAGATGGAAACAATCTCTCACTTCAAAGCGAACAACATCGCCCTGCTGAAGGACATAACTCGAATCAACTACTCCATTACTGTCAGGATAAAATCCGTGATTATTAGATGGTGTTTGATGTTTCGCATTTCGCACCCGATATTTGTCGGGGACTACATATTCTTCGTTTGTCCTTTTTTTGAAATCCTCCCACATTTTTCTTATGGGCCGTCCCACATATTCTGTGGCTATGAACGATTTAACGACACTTTCTTGACGAATATAATCACCCATATTGTGGAGAGTCCAACCTTTTCTACATTCAGGACACTCCACCCAAGGAAGTGGGGGAAGCTCTGAACATACACTGAAAACCGTTGGAGGAAGACGCTTTCCTGACTCAATAACCTTCTGTCTATTTTTGTAGACTTCATCATATCCTGCGATATTATGTTGAAGATTATATTCAGCGAAAAGTAGCCAAAATAGCTCACTCTCTATTACCAGAGGAACTACTTCCTTAGGCAAATGATACCCTTGTAATGTCGAACAGTCACCCTGTTCATCTAAACTGAATGCTCCATTAAAAATATAGAAGCCAATTAATTGCTCTTTTCTTTCATGCGCTTCTTTTCTAGCAGCTAAGAGCTGATGGAAATCCTCGAGAGAACTAAGCTGAGCTTCGATCCCCTCTTTAGTGTTATACATTTTATCCTTGTTCATAACAATTTGTTTTTGTTTGTTTTGTTTGTTTTTCTTTGATATATAAATGAAGGAGAAAGTCAATGCTTCCTTGCCCTTTAATAATGGTAACTCTTTCCCTGCTCTATAGTTCCGATCCTATACAACTGTTCCAATAAAGTAACTTTTGCCAGTCCATGGGGCAAGGTAATTGCTCAAAAAGAAATTTTGCTATTTATATGCTTAGCCAATAATTGTTCATCAAGCCCATAGGGTCATCCGATAATGAATACTACCCCGCTAAAGCGGGACTCCGCATTTTTATTTCTACATACCGTAGCAAATTGCATGGTATCTAACACTTTACCTTCTTTGCTCAAAAGTATTTTCGTGGTATTAGAAAATTTCTGCAGATGAGCAAGGAGCGTCTCTGTGTCTTTTGTGATGATTTGCTGATTGTTTCCATTTTTACTCGGTTTAATATCAATTATTTTTACTGATTTTCCCAAACGCTTGGTATACTCTTCTACGACCGACTTTCGATGTTTATCAGAATCGCTGATACTCAGGATGGTGAACATGGGAGAGAATTTTAAATTTTAAATTTCCCTCTTTCGAGGACAAGTTAATTTACAATTTTAAAATAGTATTTACGTTTCAAAATTTCAAATTGTAGTTCACCAACTAAATAAGTTCGAAATGTAATGAGAAACTATTGAGTTGGTAACTATATATTCTTCACTCAAAATTAAATATAATTTTGAAGAAGAATACATAAATTTTAAATTGTAAATTAATATTGTATATACTTCGCGGGTTGTCCTTCATAAGGACTGATGACTTTGAAAATATCTCCTTTTTGTATTCCTCTATTTTCAAATTCTTGTAACAATCATTTCTGTCCTAGTTGTTTCCAAAATCGCGCTTCTCATTCATCATTTCCTCGTGGAAGCATTCGCACCATCTTTGCAAAATCTTCATTATAAATTTCTCGTACACTCACATACTGGGCATCTCATGCCTGAATATAATTTTCATTTACCAAAACTTCTTTTTCCTGTTCGCTAATATTTTTTATATATTCTTCTTTACGTTGTGTTTTAGGAGTCGGAATATTTTCTATCTGATATACCTCTTGAACATCTGTTTTCTTGAGCACATCGACTACCTTTTTCAATCGTTCGTCTACGCCAAAATGTGTCGCTGCGGAGATCGTGAAGGTATACTCTTCGAGAAGTTTTTTCGTGATTTTAGTTCAGATCTTATTTTTTTTGAAAAAATCTAGAATCTGTTTTCGGAATTGTGCTTTGTATTCTTTGAGAATATCAGCATCGTTTACAAGATCATATTTATTGATCAAAAAGAACATTCTTTTTTCGATAACAAGCTTTCCCTCCTCGTAAATAAATAAGGTAATCATACCCTTATCTTCTCTAATTTGAATCTCAACTGCGTTAGGATCTTTGCTAAATTTGGTACGCGTATAGGTACAAATTTCTTCCAGCAATTCTGGGATCTCTGTAATTCCTTTGTCATATCTAGAAATATCGCCTATCATACAAAATATTCTCGCTTTGAGAATATGACGAAGAAAAGCATTCCCCAGTCACTTGCCTTCGGCAGCTCACTTGATGAGACCTGGAATATCTATGACATTGAAATTAGTTTTTTGAACCGTGACTGAACCTAAATTTGGTATCAATGTCGTAAACGGATAGTCCGCGACTTTTGCTTTGGTGTTTGAAATGCTATTGATAATGCTGGATTTACCGACGCTTGGTGTACCGATCAAGGCCACATCAGCTAATAATTGCAATTCAAGAACAATCTCTTTTTTGTGCCCCGGTTCTCCCAGCAAACAAAAAGTAGGATACTGATGAACAGCGTCCTTGAAATGGATATTTCCTACTCCTCACTCTCCTCCGTGAACTGCGATATATTGTTCTCCGTCTTCGGTGAATGTGTAAAGAATTTCATCAGTTATTTTATCTCTTATGAGCGTCCCTACAGGGACATAAAGAATTAAATCTTCTGCGTTTGATCCATACTGATCTCTCGATCTTCCGGGTTCTCCGAGATTGGCTTTGAAGGTTGCTCTATATCTGAAACCTTGGAGTGTGTTTTCGTCTTTGAGTGCTTGTAAGATGACGGATCATCCCTTTCCTCCATTTCCTCCTGAGGGTCATCAAAAAGCCACCCCTGCCTCTCTTCTTCAGGTCACAGTTCCATCGCCTCACTTTCCAGATTGTACACTTATCGTGACTTCGTCATAAAAACGCATTTTTTTTAATTAAGAATTAAGAATGTAGAATGCAGAATTAAACTATTCTGTGTAATAGTATTAAAGTAGTACGAAAAAAAAAGAGATAATATATTTCATCTTGAAACGACGAAAAATTTTGCTACACTCATCAGCAATGCGGTGGCAATTGTCCATATAGTAGCAGAGTCTTTGGTTTGCCAAAGGCGTAGGAGAACGGACTTTCATGTCCAATATCGCTGGTTACTAAAGGTAACTACAGGTGATGTATTCTCCATAACTACCTCAAAGAAAGAATGACTATCATCATTTTCCTTTAATGAGGGTTAGACGCCGTTCCACTTCGTCTAACAACAATACCCAGAAAAGAAATAAAATGGCCGTTGCCGAACGTACACCCTTCAGTTTTTCTGAAGGGTATTGTTGTTATAGAAAAAAACTAGAACGGAATATCATCTCAAGATGGCCGCTTTGATCAAGAAACACCTACTTTTTTTTCTTCCAACAAATCAATTTCCATCTTTCGTGACTGATAATTCTCTCGCTTCTTTTTCGCTTTTTCACAAGCCTCTCTTAGATCTCTTGGAATATTGCTCTTACCTGATTCGTCCACTCCGTAAATAGTTGAAATATATCCGTGCGTTCATTTTATAGTATCAATGATAGTAGCTATGCGTTCCTTCTCGTCCTTTTTTTGACTGAATTTGAATTTGCGAGCATAGTAAGGAGCATTTTTACTCTCCATATCATCTAAAGAGAGATCAATAAGATCTTTTAATAATCTCATATACTGACTTCTTTTTTTCTTATCTATACCCCTTTTTCACGTATGGTCAAAAGTCATGCCATTGATTACTCTATCGTCGTTGCCCTGTGGTGTTCGTATTTTAAATTTTTTGTGATTTATCTTTCGTCATTCGTTTCCTATGATATCGATGATCTCATCACTGACATCTAAGATACGCCAATCCGTATATCTAATACTTTTTTTATACCCATCTATGATTCCTATATATATACATCTCTCTTCGGGATCCAAAGATGATTGTTGAAGAAATTTCCTTAACTCTTTTATTTGTTTCTGCAGATAAGTAAGCTCAAAACGATCTGTCAAAATAAATTTTTCTTTTGAAAATTTTTCTATGATATGTTCTATTTCTTCTCGTCATTGCATTTCTTGTCCTCTGATATCTGCGAGATAGTTCTCCATTTTTTCCTTGAGTACGTCCATCGTAGAAAAATGCGGAAAACTCACCGCGATATCATCTGCGTATCTTGAGTAGATGATATGCGATCAGGTAAGTTCTGGTAGTTTTTTTTCTATCTTAGCATCAAACTTGCTCATTACAATATTTTGTATCACATTACTTGTACTTGCTCACTGAGGAAGTTGATCTTCACTCACGCACAAATGAGTAATTGCCCTGACAAAAAGTCGTTTTTCTTCTGGCGTTTGTAAAAGTGGACACCAAATACTTAGGGGCTTCATAAGCGATCATTCCAAGCATTTGTAGACTCTATTTGTGTTTATCGAAGGATAGGCGTTTTTGATATCTATGGTAATGAGGTAGGGATTGTATCTATGAAGATCAGCATTTTTTTGTGGAGAATCTCATATTCTCCCTGCAGTAGAAGCAAAAGAAATAGGAATATAGGATAAACGTGTTTTTATCCCTTCCTGAATTTTTTTTAGTGACTCCTTGGGAGCGCTTATGAGCCTTTTTTTCTTTCCGACTTGTTTCCAAGACTTTATATACCCATAAACATTTTTCTTGGACTTTTTTCCATACGGGAGTATAGCATCATCAGTAGGATCTTCATTTCTCATTTTGAGAACATCAATCAATTCTTTTTCCGTGCATGCACAAAAACGAGACAAACTACGAAGTACTAGATTGCCTTCTTGAGAGATTTCTTTTATAATATTGTCTGGTAGGATACATCCCTTTTCCATACTTGCGTTCAACAAGATATAAATTATCTTTCTTCTAATTCCTTAATTCTTTTTTTAAATTCCTTTATTTTTTCTTCTTTACTTTTTACGCTTTCCAGAATAATTTTTTTCTTATCACTTGGTAATTCCATGGCATTTACTGCTTCGATAATATCTTTGTGAGAAAAAACTGTCATATAATACTCTAGTATAGTTAAAGGGTTTCGTAAAGAAGAAATGAGAAGGGTAGAGACACAATCTTGAATACGTTTTTTTCTTCTTATACTATATTCATTATGCCATTCGTGATCAGGACTTACTACCGTGGAATTTTGGAATGATTTTCCTCCGTATGATTTCCGATAAAAATCATTGTATTGTTTAAATGTCTTCAATCAATTTTTTTTTAAGTGATAGTAAATCTCCTTATCAAACTTAGATTTAAGTATACTTCTGACGATATTATTATGCCCGCGAACGTAATGCACATATTCATCATCCATTGTTTGTTCAAGATAGAATATACTGTCTCCCATCTTTTTGAGCATGGCAATTTTTAAGTCTTCAGCAACGTTTTTACTTGTGAGAAGCAGGTGAGTAAGTTCTTGAGCTGAATATTTAGTTTGTCGCAGTACGTGAGAAAAATTTCATTGTTCAAACTCTTGGATATACGAGTCTTCGCAATGACCATTGTTTATTTTTTCGTCTGCGCTAGCGTCTCAAAAAGCTAAGGTGAGTTGCATAAGAAATGATAATTAAATAGTAGCATATAATTAGTATATAAATATGCATTAAAGTCAAGATATAGTATTTTGTTTTATCGTTATTGGAGAATATAAAAAAACTTACCCGGAGAAACCGGGCAAGCGAGAGTATTAAATTATATGACTTTTTTATAGTAAATCGGCTGCCAACTGTGCCAAAGGACTACGCTCACTTTTTTCAAAAGTGATGTGCCCAAACACGTCTTGCCCCTTCATCTTTGCTATCAGATGAGATAATCCATTTGAATGTGCATCCAAATATGGGCTATCTATCTGAGTGATGTCACCACAAAACACAATCTTAGTGTTTTCTCCTGCACGCGTCACAATAGTTTTGACTTCGTGAGGAGTAAGGTTTTGTGATTCATCCACCACCATAAAGGTGTTATTAAAACTGCGTCCACGAATAGAGACCAAGGGTTGTATTTTTATCTGGCCTTTGTTCTCTTCGTCTTGCATTTTCGTCAACCAATCAGCATCTTTTTTTCCTATAACACTTTTTATAAATGCCAGGTTATCGAAGATGCCCTGCATATAAGGAGAAACTTTTTCATTAATTCCTCCTGGCAATGCTCCGACATCCTTGTTACTCAAGGGTACGGTGGCTGAAGCGATTATGATTTGAGCATACTTCCGCTCTTTCATTTGCTGCAATGCTGCAGCCATAGCAAGCAAAGTTTTACCTGTACCTGCTGGTCCAAATAAAGATATCAATTTGATATCTGGATTGGTCAACATATTGATACCAAATGCTTGTTCAGAGTTTTTCCCGGCTATTCCGCATGTTGTTTCTTTTTCTATGCGCACCAAAGTATTGGTTTTTTGATCATAGCGAGCCAACACCGAAGTACCACCGTTCTTTAGCGTGAAATACGTATTCGGGTATAAATTACCCTTGTATATATTTCTCAGTCTTTCCATAGAAAACTCATCTGACTTTTTAGTGTACAATAACTGGATTTCCTCACAAGGATACTCTTCAATAAGTTCTCGTCCCAAATAAATATCAGAACTTGCTACCTTATCGTTTTCATAATCCTCACTCTCTATCCCAAGGACATCAGCTTTGATTCGCAGATTCACGTCCTTTGTCACAAAGATAACCTTTCGCAACTCTTTGGCGTCTTTCTGCATATCATAGACTAATGAGAGAATACGATTGTCTGCAAGGTCATCCGGGAACGTTTCCCTGATTGCCTGATTGATTTTTCTTGCAATCAAAACTTCGATTTTCCCTTTACCTTCTCCAAGAGTTACGCCTCCATTGCACAACAGAGATACGCTTTTTTTCTTGTTTCCAGTAATATTTTTTTCAATGCGTTGATCGCGCATTTTATCAAGAAAACCAATAAACTTCCTTGCATGAAAGTTCTTTTCTTCATTTCCTTTTTTGAACTTATCCAGTTCTTCAAGGACTATTGAAGGTATAGCCACATCATTTTCTTTAAATTTTTGTGCAGACCTATAGTCATGCATCAGGACGTTCGTGTCTAGAACGTATACCTTTCTTTCTTCTTTTGCCATGATTTTTATTTTTCGTTTATTTATTTTTATTTATGTACAGCATACCATACCCATTATAACAATAAAAACAATAGCATTGTTTGTAAAATGTGGTTTTGTGTCTTAATTGTGCCATGAATGCTCTATACTATGCTATTTAGAATAAATTTATTTTAAAAAAAATCTGAATTCTCATCAGATTAGTCTTAACTTTTGGGTAAGCGGGGAATCCAATGCGTAGCGAAGTCCAGCGAAGCTGGAGAACCCCGAACCTTTCCCGCTTTAGCGGGACTGCTCTAGCCAATTGAGCTTACAAAAAAAATCTACAATTCAGTAGACTTTAAGTTTATTCTGGGTAAGCGGGGAATCGAACCCCGAACCTTGTCCTTAAGAGGGACCTGCTCTAGCCAATTGAGCTACTCACCCATTACAAAACCTTTTTCTTTAATCCGTCTTTCAATATGACCAGATTTTTTTACTTTGGTTTCTAATGTTAACGCATCATTTTTGTCTTTATATTCAAACCATCATACTAATACAATGTTTTTTCATATTCTTTTAGTGAAATATACATTACCCCTTTTGTGCTCTGCAAGCCTTCTAGATAAATTATTTGTAACTCAAACATAATACTTTTTTCACTTTAGAATATATACATAATACATGTAATAAATTTGTATGTATGTAAATCTAGCCCCGAACCTTTCCCGCTTTAGCGGGACTGCTCTAGCCAATTGAGCTACTCACCCCTAACACAAAAAAGGTGTGTGATGTATATAAAAAAATCGAGTAAAAAAGCAATTGAAAATTTAGGTTGGAATAAGTATAAATTCATTAATTTATTTCTTTCGCTTTTCATGCTATTTTTCGACTCTCTCAAAAATCTAGATACGCATATGGGACTATTGCAAAAAAAGATCAAAGATACGCACAACATTTTCTTGGTAGGATGATGCGTTAGAGATCTTCTTTTAGGTATAGATAAAAAACCTACTGACATAGATTTTACGATGGCCGGCGAACCGACAAAGCTCTATGGGGCTATTGATAAAAAAGGGATATCTCACTTTATAACTGAAAAATACGGAACAATAACGCTTATTAACAAATGAAAAGGAGCAGGGAGTAAGGAGCAAGAAATAAAATATGAATTAACGCCACTGAGAACTGAAAGTGATTATGCTGACTTTAGGCACCCGGGCGAAATCACTTGGAGCAATGATTTACTTTTGGATTCCAACAGAAGAGATTTTACGATTAATTGTATCTATTATACTAACGCACCCTATAAAAAAGAATACACTCAACTCCTTGATTCTAAAACCATTCAAAAATATACTGACGATGAAATTTTCCTCAAAAGACTTGATGATCACGGGTGCCTCTATATCAAGGGACTCAATCTCCTTATTATTCAAAATCACAAACACATTGAAAGACTTTTCCCTGATGGAAAGTTTGAAACAAAACAGCTTTGAGAGATACTTAAATCAGCGACAATTTTTTCTCCCAATAAAAAATCTGAAACAAGTAAACAGCTAAAAATAATAATCGATCCCCACAAAGGGATCCATGATATGATAAATAAGAAACTGAAATGTGTCGGAGATCCTGATAAAAGATTTTGAGAAGATGCTTTGAGAATCATTAGAGCAATTAGGCTTGTCAACGTCTTAAATACAAAGCTCGCATTAAACACAAAAGAAAAGATTAAGCTTTTTGATTTTCAAAAAGAGACACGAAATAGTATAAGAAAAAATCATGCACTAGTAAATAATATCGCCAAAGAAAGAATTAAGGAAGAAATCATGAAGGCATTTACTGTCGGAAATCCGTTTAATTTTGTGGGGCTTGTCGATGAAGCAAAACTTTTAGAACATCTTTTTCCGGCACTATACGCCACCATAAGCGTTCCACAGCCTATCAGATACCACCCTTTCGATATCTATGCGCACACTTTATTGACCTTGTTTGAATTACAAAAAATAAATAAGAATCCTCTTGTAAGGTTAGCCATGCTCTACCACGACGTTGGAAAAGTTGACCAGTTTGGTGCGTATGGGGACGATCTCACAAAAGACGAGATTAGAGCAATTATTGCTGGCCCGCTCAATCACAGAAGAAGTTCTCCTGAACATACAAAAAAAGATTTCCAAGCACTTTGATTTTCTAGCAAAGAGGTTGAGACGATCGCACGATATATTGCTCATCATCACAAAGCAGAAGAGTTGCTGAGTCCAAAAAAAGATGTCATGGAAAAGAAGATGAGAAAGTTTTTTAGTGAGGCAGGATATGAAAAATGCGACAATATCCTAGATATTACTATTGCTGATAGACTAGGACAATATAACCCTTTACAAAATAGTTCTGATATTTCTGACATCTATACACTCAAGACTATCCTGAAAAAACTTCAAAAACAGGAATGACAATTTACGATAAAATATCTCGCTATCAACGGTTCAGACATTATCACCCACTTTAAACTCCCTGCCTCCCCTGCTATTTGAACGTTATTACAAAAGGCGTTAGCGCGAGTTATTGATGATATTAAAAAAAGGAATGTGAAAACAGAAATTTTTTGATTCTTAAATATACAAGTCAAAAATATTAAAAAATAATTTTATTTCTCTTTTTTATCGCCTCGCCGGCGGGGCATTTCTTTTTTTCTTCCAGGCAAAAAAAGAAACCAAAAAAGCCCTCGGCACCATTAGGGCAATATCACGTTTTTACTTTTAATCATATTACGATAATTCCACCAGACGTCGCTGTTGGTTTTTTGCTCGACCTACTTTTCACGCTGATTTAATAATGGTGCCACAAACAAAAAAGAGAGAAAAACATGCTTTTTCTGATTTTTAAATACGCAAGTGAAAAATATTAAAAAATAATTTTATTTCTCTTTTTTATCGCCTCGCCGGCAGGTCGTTTCTTGTCCACGAATGTGGACTTTTTTTCTTCCAATTGAATTGGTATAATTATCTTACAAAATATTTTGCAATTCTTTGAGATCTCCTATTTCAAAATCACAATAGCTAGCATCGAGCTTAGCTATTTTTCATGGATTTAGCCATACTGTTTTTGCTCAGGCCTTATGTCATCACTCAACATCTGCCCATCCATCTCAAATCACGTAAGTAGTATCGGGCGTTCAATATATTTTTTCTATCTTTTCAAAGGTAGCTAGAAAAACATCAGGATAGGGTTTCTTATGTTCTACTTCATTTGAGCTAGTACTGGCGAGAATCATTTCTTCTAGATGGAAATATTTTACTAATTCCTTTATACGTTCTTTTCAAGATCAAGAAGAAATTCAAATTTTGTATCCTTTATTATATAGATAGATTAATGTCTCAAAGGCATGAGGGATAAGATCTATTTTTCATGCATGCAACAATGAGATTAAGACTTCATTTTTCCAATCAACAAAAGCATTTACCTCTTCCTGAGTAAAATTAATTTTTTTAGACATCAATACTTCAGGTATCCATTCCTTCGGCGTTCTTCACGCATATTGTAATCCGACACCTTCTGGTTGAATATCTATTCATTTCGATTTCAAGAAATCAGATTCAAGTTTTTGATGTATGGTTTGAGTATCGGTCAGGGTTCAATCTAAATCAAATACAATATGTATCTTCATAATTTTTATTATACAATCTAAATATCTAATCATGACAACCTCCACACTTTATACGTAACATTTTCCCTAGGAGATTGAATTCATTCAGCGATGTATCTGCGGAATCGACTTCTTTGTTTTTTTGCGAGTTGATGCGTAGCAATGATGATACGATCTTCCATTTCATTATAGGAGCAGCGTCATTCAAGATATTCAACAACTTCTTTGTATCCAATTCACTGCATAGATTGCAAATCTTTTGTATATCATTGCTTGAGTAATCACTGTACTTCTTCTATCAATCAAGATTTCAACATATCTCTTACTCTTGCATTGATCCTCACATTAGTATCTTCTTTTTCTCTCCGAAGTCCAAGCATAAGCAAAGGCCAAACCGGAGGCTGTGAGATAAATGTTTCCGTTTTTGTTTTCCCGCTTTTATAATATATTTCTAATGCTCTTACAATATATCTTGTAGATTTAGGATGTAATTTCATCGCTTCTTCAGGATCGACTTTTGTAAGTTCTTGATGGAGAATTCAAGGAGTTACTTCTTCTTTCGCGAATAGTTCATCTCTTAGCTTCATATCAGGCGGAATGTCGGGGAGTGAAAAATTTTTGTACACCGTATCGATATATAATCATGTCCCTCCTACGATCATCGGGATTTTTTTACGTGAATGAATTTCAGAAATAATTTTGTAGGTATCATTTTTTCGTCGTCCTGAAGTATAGGTTTCATCTGGATTTACAACGTTTATTTGATGGTGCGGAATTTTTGAAATAACCTCATCAGAAACTTTGTCGGTACCAATATTCATATATCTAAAAATCTGTCTGCTATCTGCAGAGATAATTTCTTCATCAAAATATTTGGAAAGTATTACCGATAATTTACTTTTTCCTGTAGCTGTGGCTCATCGAATAATGACAACACCCTCAGGATTTTTATTACGAAAGGACTCGATTTCTTCTTTTGCGTCTTGAACGATATCTTCGATTTCCATTACCTTAAATTAATGAATAATTAAAGATGAAAGATGAATAATGATGGAATTTATTTTTTAATACATACAAATACCAACATTATTAATTATTAATTATTCATTTTTCATTGAGTTATTTGTATTTGTCGGGATTGAAAAATGGCATGGTTGAACATCATTTTGTCTTACACATCAGCTGCCCTATTTTTCGTTCATTATTTTTGTTAATAAGAACCGTTGATCGTTCCTCTGTTATTTTTTGTTGAGTACTTGCAAGCATATATTCTAAGGTGTATGAGAAATTTTTTATGTTAGGATTTGTAGAATTCGTTGCTTGTTCCTGGATATTCGTAACAACTATCTTTGGAGCGAGAATAGTTGCAGAAAACTTAGATAACCAATTTTTGCTGTAATACGTCTGGAAGACATTAGACTCTTTGAGATGAGAATCTGTCATTGCGCGCATAGCAACGGTGTCTATTGAATTTACTGCCTGATAAAAATCTACAATCATTTGTTGCTCAGGAGCAAGTGCTTGAACGGTAGCTTGGACCGTAGCCGTATTTTCCTCAACAGCGGGGTCACTATTGCTAGACCTGGTATCTTTAGTATAGTCGATATTTCCTGTATCAACATTTGCTATTTCAGCTATTTCTGAAGGAGCAAATTCCTTCACTTTTTTATCCCTCATGAAAGTAAAATATAGAGATACCATAAACAAGACGAAAGAGAAAAGGAATAACAAAAAGATAATCAGATCCTTCTTCTTGGATGCATCTACCGATTTTGCGACAAATCCTACAACGGCAGGAGAAGGTGTGTTTATGCCATTCCTTTGGTCTTTCCTTGGTCTTCCAGGTCAAGACTTTACCTTAGTTTTTGGTTTTTTGGAAATAAATTCCTTTTTGGGTCTCCCTGGACTCTTTTTTTTGTTTTTAGGCATACTAAGAGACAATGAATAATTAAAAATGAATAATTAATAATTCCCGCGCTATTTTATTTTGTTATATTGTTAAGTGCCTTTCTTGTAGCAGGGCCCATCCATCCCCAAGTATCTGGTTTTTTTTCGTATCCTACCAGCAATCATTTATTGAGCTGAAACTGATATACTGCATTTTTTGTAGATTTGCTATATATTCCATCAATAGCTCAAGTATAGATGCCAAGATCGGCTAATGTACTTTGCAAGTATTTAATATCTTGATTGTATTCACCACTTTTGAAAGGCTTGGTAAACGTTATGGAAGAATTTTTTTCTGGAGAAGGTACAATTATTTGATTGCCTCCGGTATCAGAAGATCCTGTTCCCTCTTTTGTCGAGATTAATGATGTGGTCAAAGTTCTCAATGCTGTTGAAATATATTGTTTAAGAGATAATCAGTATTCATTGTATCTTTGTTTAAATTTCTGAATATAGAGGGACTGAAATCCACTATATAATTGATCCTTGAATGTCGAATCTATCCCCTGACTTTCTATCTTTACTAATCATGAATCAATCATCGCCTTCATAGCAGTTATCCTCGTCAATAGTTGCGGACTTTCATCTGTTAGTGAAAGAAGGTTTGAACAATTAAGCTGTTTAGCTTCTGTATAATATTTTGCTTTAAATGTATTTATATCATTTTGCAATGATAGCAACTGACTACGATTATATCGAGTTTGGAGATTACTACTAAGATACCCATCCAGATCCATTTGATATTGGCCGACTAAAGATGATTTTTGCTGCTCTAAATCATCTGATAAATTTTGGAGTTTTTTATATTTTTTAACATTACTATCAATAACTGTCTGGATTGTTCTATCTAAACTAATGAGTCATTTATTTTTACTATCATCCATTTTTTGGATAAAATCGCCCAATCAGGTTATCTTTGCATTAATGCTGTTTACTCCTGCTGTTACTCCAGAAAATGCAGTCAATACTGACTGGATTTTTGCCATTTTATCTTGAATGCCCTTTACCAAATCTTTGTTGACAACACTATATTGTTGAAATGTAGAAAGAAAGTTTGTGTTTTTTGTAAGATAACTCGTCTCGAAGTTAGCAAAAAGTCATTTATGAAGCTTTACTTTTACATCAATCACGTCTCTAATCCTGACTTTCTCGCTTTCATAGCTAGTTCATGCATCAAACATATTTATCCCATTAGTTTCTTGCAAATCTTTCATCTCTTCCAAAGACTGAATTTGACGTTCCAAATCGATAAAATCTTTTTTAAATCCTATCATTAATGCTGTTTTGTCTTTTTGGAGCTGAGATAATAATGACTCGTCTTTTATTGCTCATAAGCAGACTAGGCTCTGATATTCTATACTTTTAATAATATTGAGTCATGTCTTACTAAATAGTGTATATATTTTTGTATATGTCGTATTAAATAATCAGCTCACAGCACTCTGCTGTAAAGTAAGATAATCTAACAATGATCATGTATATGGTGCTGAATTTCCTGTTAAAATGTTTCCACTCAGCACACTTCATGTGCCTTGGTTTGTACTTCATGTGCTAGCGTTAGTATGAAATCCGAGAAAAAAAGTAGCGCATAGTATTGAAATTCCCATTATTTTTCAGAGATTCCTCATATCACTTTTTATGAAAAAGTAAAGACACTAAGCTTGATTACTCAATTTTTTACACTTTTATTATATAAATTCAAGTTGAATTTGGTTGTGAAAATAACTAAATTACTGGTATTTCTTTGCAAAAGAACTATTTACGAATATAATTAAATATAAATTTTAAATTTACAATTTTGAATTTTGAATTTTAAATTTTAAACTAAAAAAATGACCTTGATTCCTAGCGTAATTGAAAAAACTAAATGATGAGAAAGAGCATATGACATCTACTCTAGACTTCTAGAAGACAGAATCATATTCGTTGGAGAACCCGTACAAGCAAATATGGTAAACTCTATCGTTGCTCAATTACTTTTCTTGGAAAAGAAAGATCCTGACAAAGATATTATTATGTATGTAAATACACCAGGTGGTGAAGTATATTCATGAATGGCCATCTATGACGTCATGCAATATGTAAAATGCGATGTTTGTACCGTTTGTGTAGGACTCGCTGCGTCTATGGGATCAATAATCCTCGCAGGAGGGACAAAAGGAAAAAGATACTCGCTTCCTCATAGCAAAATCATGATTCATCAGCCATTGGGAGGTATCGAATGACAAGCAAGTGATATCGTTATCCAAGCAGAAGAAATATTAAAAGTCAAAAATATGTTCATCGGATTGATGGCTAAACATACGGGGCAAAAGTTAGACATCGTTGCTAACGATATGGATAGAAATAAATGGATGAATGCTGAAGAAGCATTGAAATATGGAATTATTGATAAGATCATTAAATAGAACGATAAATAGAATTAACTTTTCTTAACATAAAAAAACCTCGTCGAGTATGTGGCGAGGTTTTTTTGTTTATGGTAATTATATATTATTCTTTGGTTGCTATCGCTTTTCTATATCTAAATAGTCATGCGTTATGAGGTAAAGAAATAACAAGGACCAAAGATTTACCCGTAGAATATCTTCCGAATCAATACTTTCTTATTATATCTTCCGGAATTCTTTCAAGAGAACCATATCTTTTTTCCCGTTCTTTTATGAGATTAGTATATGATTTTTCCATATCCAAGGTTGATTTTCCTTGAGA
The DNA here is from genome assembly GCA_026397475.1 of candidate division SR1 bacterium. Lineage (GTDB taxonomy): Bacteria > Patescibacteriota > Gracilibacteria > Absconditabacterales > Absconditicoccaceae > CAJBLF01. The sequence goes on from JAPLUT010000005.1 coordinate 21,003, forward strand.
ATTAAGTTCAATATCTATTTTATCATATCATATCTCAACTGCCTGTAAAATACTTTGTTGATTATTGAGATGAATTTTATCTTTTTTCATCTCCAATCCATCAAACATATTTTGTTCTCTCAAAAGATCTACTATCTCTTCTAAAGAATACTCAATATCTTCTTTTTTGCGCAAGGTAAGTGTTTTTACATGAAATATATTACTCTGTTTACCAAATGACTCTGCATTTCACGAATATTTTGGATCTATTTCAAATCACAAAAGAGTGAGTATTTTATACAATTTTTCCTTTTGTGGATAATATAAACTATAAATAGTACTAATAACCGCATACCCTCACCTCTTCAATACCCTCTGCATTTCGTACAAACAAGCCAATCTTTCAAAATCTTCTTTTTCTGGTTTCCATCAAGTATCATTGAAGGAAAGAGAAGACGAAATAATATCTACTGATTTTTCATCACTCGAAAGTGAAATAAAATTTCATATTTTTACTTTTCACGACTTTCTATCTTCTTCGGTAAAATTATAAGGATTGATATCTATACTAGTTACACAATCTTTAAGACCGTCAGCAATATGGTGGTAAAGCATTTTAGGTCATGATCAGAGATCTAATATATTAAGATTCTGGATATTATTTTGACTCATTAGCTGATTAATAATGGAGCCATTCCATCTATTCACATTGGCTTGATAACTTCTTGAAGACAAATCTTTATAATATCCCGCAAGTTTTTCTCCTTCCTCTGCAATAAGCTTTTCTACACTTGTTGTCCCTCCCTGTTTGAGAGATCAATACATAGCATTTAATTCTTCAGCACTTTCTCTGAAGTAGGTCGTCAATCATTTGTTGATTTCTTTTTCTGATCCTGGCTCAACCTCAGCAGAAGTTCCTGGATCATCAGATTCCAAAATTCTTTTTTCTAAGACGGAAAGTTCTATTCCATAATAGAGTTTCATAATCGCATCTTGTTTGAGTTCCACGTACTCATGGATTCCATGCTCTATGCTTGCACGAGTAATACATGTCGTAGATTCTATATCCTTTTTTTGTCCGTATCTATATACTCTTGCATCTTGTTGATCTTTTTCAGCTTGAGTTCGGGCTTCATTTACGTGAACAATATATTCTCCTCCTGTAAGATCTATCCCCACATCTGCTGTAGATCCGCTTACAAAAAGAGCTATCTTTTTATTGCTTGAGTTGAATTCGTCTTGAATCTCTGTTCTGTTGCTGCTATTTTCACCGTCGATTACCATTACTTCGATATCTTTATCCAAACCCATTTGTGCAATGAATGTCTCGTCTAGAGATATAGCTTCTGTAGGCCTCAAAACACCGCTAATAAAACTATTTACAAAAAATACAATCTTATTTTTTTCTTTGAATAAGATATTTGCTTTTTCTCATATTTTTTTTGCTTTTGTGGAAACGGGAATATCTGTGATTCCTAGGATTCTTGGATTGAGCAGCAATTGTCTCAATTTGATAATCTTTTGAGATGCAGATATTTCTTCGTCTGCCAATATCGCATCATAGTAAAATTTTTCTTTTTTAGAAATATCTCCGTCTCCAAGATTCCGATATTCATAATTAGAGTACAGCTCTGGCATATCGATATGATCACTTATTTTTTTCATTTGCATCCTTGGCAACAAGAGACTTCTCAAATTCAAAGTATCTCCAGCAAGAATAGACTGGACCAATGCTCTATTATCTGTGACTCCGTATTCCTGTGGATACAGTAATTTCAAAAGCATGGCAATATCTCCGACTTTATTAGGAATAGGAGTTCAAGAAAGCAGACAAAGATACCCATTTTTTTCTTCTATTTTTTCTGTAATTTGCAACAATGCGTTAGCTCTTTTTCCTTTGCTTACATTTTTTAATTTATGAATTTCATCGACTATCATAAAATCAAAATTAGTATCAATCAAAGGCTGCAAGTAGCTATCGCTCGACAGTTTTTCTTGTGAGATAATAACGTATTCATACTCTGAGATATGGTTTTCTTTGATATCTTGCATAGAGTCTATAACTAATACTCTTGGTGCTTTTCCTACCCCAAAATATCATTGCTTCTTTTCTTCTGGGATATCGATATCGGAAAGATAATTTTTTCGAGTACTAACAACATTACTTGGAGTGACTACAAGGCAGCTTTTTGCTTCTATTACTTCTTTTGCTAAGATTGCAGAGAGGGATTTCCCCATGCCCATTCCATCGGCAATCAAGAATCTTCTCTTTTCTTTGATCTCTGCTGCATTAAGTTTTTGTAGAAAATCCGGAAAATCTCTACGTGCCTCCAGCTTATCAATAAAGCGCTCTGGCTTACCAATAGCGAGGATTTGTTCCAAAAATTTACTAAATTTTTCTAATACATTTTCAAATACAGGTTCATTTTTACGGATTTTATTAAATTCACTTCTTGAGTGTTCTATATAAGCATCACATATTTCACGATCTGCCATTTCTGGAGATTGTTTTTTTGTTTTAGTATAGTAACTAATAAATCACTTTTCAGTTACCGTGAATATTCTGTCCACCATCTCCTTGCCTCATAAATGAAGAGTGTCGGGTATGGCAACAAATCCGAATCATTTTTTCTCTATCAAAAACTTTCATAAGTATTGTGATAAAATTGACTTTATTGCGAGCACTCACAAAAATTTATACTGAGGATACAATTGGAAAAGGATATCCGCGGCATTTTCCATGCCGAATAAGGTAATCAATTCCTCTAATTCTTTGACTCCGATATTATCTCTATCTTTAAGGAAAGATACTAACTGATTTTTAACCTCTTCAGCAGAATATTGATCTATTCCATATTTATTTTTTAACATAGCAAGTCCTTCTTTGTCTTGGGTAAGAACGTAAAATTCTTTCCAAAGTTGGAGGGCATTATTGATATATTTCTGACGCATGTTATTATTTACCGAGAATTCATAGAGCTCTTTTAGCCTCGTTTTCATCTCTCCTACTGACAATATATTCTCATTTTTTTTATGTAAATTTTCTGGAAGAGGACGTAAGGCTTGGAGGGCATCTAAAATTCTACCGCAATATATTTCATAACACTTTTTAACTGCTCTCTGCATATTTACCGTTCGAACTTGTGTATGTTCTTCTTTCTTTTTCTTTTCTTTTACTTGATCGCAAGCTGCTAACATTTCTTTACATAAATCAAATGCATATTCTGCAGGTTGATTGCGATAGTACTTAAATAGCATATCTCAAGCCCAAAAATGTTCCTCGCTCAAAGACTCATATGTTTTTTCTAACATATAATAGATGTACCTGTACTGGTGCTTCACGACTCCCTTCGCGTTGAAATAGGTTAATATCTTTGTTGCAATAATTTTTATAAGTTCCTCTGGGATATTTTCTTGGTTATTGTCATAAAGAGTTAAAAAATAATCGATATTTTTTGAATCAATAGGCATTTCATTTATCTTAGTTTCGATGAGTTTTTTTGTCGTTTTGTGAATAATTTTTTCATCTTTAGAAACTAATGAGATCAAGAAAGTAATGAGCCCTGCGTCTGCTTTTGTTTTTTCAACCTTTTGATTAAATGCAAGTGTAGTCTCTGCGTTAAAAAGAATATCTTCAAGAGTAAAATGCAAAACGCTCTCTGTTTGAATTTCCTTTACTATCTTTTTTTCTCTGATTTTTTTCTTTTCTTTTTCTCCTCAAAGTTTCGTTTCGTAGGTCTCGAAGAGCGATTCAGCATAAGCGAAATCCTCTCTATCTAGTGCCTTGTCAAAAACCTTCGATATTCGCTTTTTATTTGATATTCAGTATTTCTCTCCTACTTTTTCTATAAGCGGGAGAATATATTCATATTCGCCAAAATCCAGCATAACCTCTAATATTCAAGATAATGCTGTTTTTTGCTTCACTACATTTACTTCACAAATATCTCACAAGATAAATTTTTCTATCTCTGATAATTCTCAGTTCCTGTTTGCTATTTCTAAAACTTCTGACATATCTTGATTGAGACAGATCTTTTTGAATTCAGTTTTTAATTCTGAGATTATTTCTTCTGATCTAACAAACTTTTCTATAGTAAACATTTTCTTATTTATCTTTTGAAATATTTCTAGTTTTTGTAGCTGTTTTTCTTTTCTAGAGATACCAGGAAATTTATCAATATAAGTAAAAAATACGTCGGGATGGAGTACTCCGTTTTGATTATTGCAGCCTTTGGGATCTTCCAGAAATATATTTTTTTCTTTGTTAAGGATTGTAAGTAGGATTTCTTCTGAAATACGATACTTTTGTATATAGGTAGTTATAAGTTCTTTTTTGCTCTCCCGCATATACAGAGAGGGATCTAAGTATACTTCGAGTATTGAAACGACAATATTCTGTTTTAACAGAATTTCTCATTGTGCCGGACCTGCATTGATTTCTAAAAGTAAACTTTCCATATCTCAAAGACGCTCTGGGTCTCCACGAAAAAGAGTATATATTTTCTTATATGCCATGATGAGATAGTGATGGTTTCCCCCTACGCATAAATTAGCTGCGAATTTTATTGCTTCCTTTCGTCCTTCCTTAGTTATTACTGCATCTATGTTAACGAATTTAGTATCTTTTAACTTACTCTCTTTCTTACTATACATCTCATACACATGATCTTTTTGTGATTTTATATCTGGATAGAATTTTAATAAATCTACCTTACTAAGTATGACCATACATATATCGTATTTTGCTTTCTCATAGTTTACGTCAAATATCTGATGCAAAAGTTTTACTCATTCTTTCGCCGCCGACCACTGTTCTGCCGAAAATGAATTAATCAATATCCTTATTTTTCATTCTACTTGACGCTCTGGAAATCATATGTCATTGAGTATTTTTATAAGGACATCTAAGGATATATCGTTATATTTTTCCATAAGATTCTCCCATCAATATTTAGCGTGGCTTTGTTTGCTCATATATGAAATTCATTTTTTCCAGTCAAAAAAGTAGCGAGCTAATAAGTTGATCACTATTGGCTCTATTTTTTCTTTTTCGTATTCCACCTTTTCAAGCAAGGCAAGATTATCTTCAAGTTTATCTATTTCTATGGTTTTAATATGGGTAGATAATTGTGCAGCCAATTCCTCAGCGGCTTTTCTTACGGTTTCATCCTTAGCAGAAGTAGCTGCTTTAAGAACTTCTATAATATCTATTTTACGTGCTTCTGGACTTATATTCTTTGCTTGTATTTTTACTTCTGGAAAATATGCTGAGAGACTTTTAAGTCCATTCGCATCATTAGTTTTTGTATATTTTTCCCAAAGCTGAACCACTATATCGCGTTTCAATTCATTTGCTTCTCCTCCCTCTAATAAGGGATCTTTTTGTATCATTTCGATAGCGGCTACACAATTGCTACGTTGGATAGTTCAGGACAAATCATATCGCTGCATACAAATAGCCTTGAATATCTCTTTTGCTGTCTCTTTGTCGGTTTCACTTACTTTCTCTTTGATTTTTTGAATATCCTTAAATTGTATCTGGGGAAGAAGTCCAAAAGTATTTCGAATAGGCACAAAAAGTGCAGATAGTGTCAGCATTCTCTCTGCCTTTAATTTGTTTATACACTCCTGTACAAACTCATCTTGTCTCGTTTTTGAAACCACTTCCATCTTTTAGATATTGGGGCTAAATTAACATGTATATTATACCCGAAAGTGGCTTTTTTTGCAAATCCTTAAACGGATTTGTAAACAAATTTCCTTCGAAAACTTATGAAAAAATTCTAAAACGAATTTATAAACAAATTTTAAATGAGAAATTATATGAAAAAGCGCCCGAAGGCGCTTAGTGAAGTATATTATGTAACAGGACTTAGATCTATTTCTTCGTAAGTGTATTTAAAACATCTACCTGTTCCTTGAAATCGGGATTGCTTGCAAGATTATATTTTGTTATTATAGTTTGTGCGTCTTCGTAATCTTTTCTTCTAATGTATTCGATTATTTTTTCCTTTATCTTTCCCATCAAGAACGGGATGACTTTTTCTTTAGCGATTCCGTACGCATCTAAGGATAACTCCGGGGAATAATATCCACCATTTCTTTCTGCGAAGGATCGATCATTATTTACCATCAGATCTATAATTTCTTCTTCTGTAATGGTAAATTTTGAGATCAATTCCTTTCCTCTTTTGTGATCATGTCGGAAACATTCTTTGAATTTACTAAGTCCAATGTCATGAAGAAACTTATCAGAAAGTTCTAGCTTTAGAACGAGATCAAATATATTATAAGCATTTCAACATTTCTTATCTAGAATCATTACAAATGCCTGTTTTTCGTATTCAGAAAAAATATCTCTGTGTGTTTGCATCAACGCTAATGCGTCATCAATGCAGTTATAAAGTAAGTTTTTCTCATCGCTATAGTCATGAGGGCGCCTCTTATTTATCTCATTAATTAATTGTTCTGCGTAAAACTTTTGATACTCAGGAGAAAGTTCTAGAGATATACTTTCTGCAAATTTGTAGACATGTCTCATATGGAGTATACTTGGATTGCACCAATGAGTTGATTCTTCTATAATTTCTTTACATAAGGTTTTAATCTGCTCAGGGCCGATTATCACATCATACTTTTTTGCAAGCTCTTGGATATCTGAGTACTCCCCTGTTTTGACTATGGCATCCCCAATCATATCATAAAGTATTCTCACTGTACAATCTTTTCATAAATTATATTTCTGGATCAATTGAAGCTTTACTCCAAAGTTTTCGTAATCTCATTTAGCCCCATATCTAAAATGTCATAGATTATCTTGATAGATATATTCAGCGATAATTTTGGCTGTTATTTCGTCCTGTTTATTTTCGTAGTATTGTAAAATCTGTCGGATATCTAGTCCAGGATGCTTTTCTATGATGGCCTGAACGCTTGCATCCTTTTTATCTTTTTCTTCTTTTTGTTGAATCACTCCCTCTATTTTAGTTTTGAGATCTTGTGAAGTATTAGGATGATTGAGGATAATCTGTTCATAACCGTTTTTACCGTATCTTGCATATATTTCTTCTAGTATCCATGAAGGCGTTTGCTGATGAGAAGCAAGTGTTGTCAAGGCATTGTGATTCTTTGCTTTTTCAGGAGTTATTAATGCCTCAATATGTTCTGAAGTTAAATTCTGATTTTTGAAGAGTGACGCTAAGTAAGAATCAATGTATTCTAATAAAAGTTCAGAAACTATTGGCGCCTCAGTACTACAATCTCATTGCTGTCCTTCTTCAAGAGCAAGTTGTTCTTCATATCCTCCTTCGTCATCTTCATCGTAACGTGGAACATGGATAAGCACTACTTTTTCTGTTCACTGAACTACTCAAAGCAATTTCTTTACTAATTTTTCTAAGAGATCTCAAGCGATTTCACCGTTCAAACATAAATTTCCTAACACTACAGAATCAGCCTTGCTCAGCAAAAGATTGAATATGCTTTTGGAAAGATTTTTTTCTTGAGAAAGTTGATGCAAAAAATTTTTCTTCCCTGATACTCATAATTTATCTACTAAAGACATAATATCTTCTAGCTCAATTTGTACTTTTGCTACTTCGTTTCCTGTGAGGCTTAATTTTTTCTCTGGCAAATTTCCTGGTTTGTATACCGTAGTATCTAATGCAGTATAAAGTTCACGAAATTCATCTTCATCCATATCTTGCGGAGCTTGCTTCGCGAAAGCGTTCATCTGCTCTGCTAGCCAATTGAGTCTTTCAATTTTAGATTGAATTTCTGAAGAAATATCTCTATTGTATGCTACTTTTGGATAAGGCTGCATATGAAAAGTAGGCTGTTGCGTGTAATTGCCTGTTTTAGTTAATAGAGATTTTACTTCGTCGAAACCACCCAATCTAAACGCCATCCCTAAGAAGCAATACTGGTTGACGTAATCGCTATTGATGGTGGTGAAAGTCTGTGGAACGTTCTGCAATATGTCTGTCATGATATTTAATTAAAAAATTAAAAAACGTATAAGATTAAAAGATTATTTGTCGCTTAGTTTTTCCTGATATTTTAATGCTTCTATCAATAAATCTTTGTCTGCTTGTTCTACTGATGATAATTCTGACAATATTTTCATGTCGATTTTATATTCTTGTTTGGGAGACATCTTTACTATCTTTTTGTTGCCTGCTCATGTTTTTACAGTAACGACATACTCCTCAGTTTCTTTCTTTATATCCAATACCTCAATATACTGGTTGTTGTAGTTATCTTTCGCAGACTCGAATCTGTCCCTGTAGTTTTGGTTTCCTGTAGATGCCTTTAGAGTTCCACCTTCAACATATACACAAAGTTTAGAATCTCTTTCTATACCTCATCTACTTCCATAATAAGAGTGTTCACTAATTACTGCCATAGCATCTATTTCCTTAAATTGTCGAAAACTATGCATTCCCGTACTATGGGTTTGTCATCGCGTTTCTTTATATGCCTTACTAAAATATTCTTTTTTTCATTCTCTAGATAATTTATTGAATATTTCTTGAGCCTTACTTTTTGCTTTGTTTATTGTGATTTCTCTTATCCTCTTAACTTCTTCTTTGTACGCTACGTTGCTTTTGTAGGCGGCATGAAGTTCTGCGATAATTTTTTCACAATCTACTGTTCATTCTTTTCTGACGAGATATTTTTTAGCTTGAAAAAACACTCTCACAAATTCTATATACTGACTAAATTTCGCATCAGGGAAGACTGAAGAAATAGCTATTCTTCAAGCCTTTTTTGCCTCATCTAAAAGATCAAAACACAATTTTTCTGACTTAGAATCTTGGATTCCTGCTACGAGGATGTCCATCCAAAATTTGCTATCGATATCATGCATGCCTATTTCTTTTCTAAAATCACCCTCTGCATATTTCATAAGATTCATCGTAAAGGAGATATCTTTGCCTAAAAAGTGCATATTTTTTGAAATATAGTGAAACATACCGTTGCGTACTGCATACTGAAATGAGCTAGAGTTTGTTCCATCTTGGTGTCTTTGTTCTATGAGCAAATCAAAAATAGCTGTCATATCGTTTATCACTGATGCATCTTCTGTACATATAAAAGCAAGCATCATTCGAAGCTCGCGATCTCTAATAGCAGCTGATCTTGTGTAATCATTATATGTCTTGCTTTGTACATTTTTCTCTACGTTAAGTTTTCGATCATGGATGGATTCTTGTATCTGTGCAACTACTCAAGACTCTTTGAGAATAGCAGGATCTCTTTCTTGGATTTCACAAAGCAACTTCATGGTTTTGCTTATAGTTTCTCCGCGCATCTCTCATTTAACATATTCTGGTCTTTTATCCCATGAAGTGTTTTTATAAACACTTTGTAAGTTATCTTGAGTCACAAACGTATCAGCTATAGTAAATATTCAGTCCTCACAAGCCTTAGCCAATGTCTTTTTAAGTTCTTCTGGAGTCCCCTTTCTAAATACGCTATCAATCTTTTTGAGAGATGTTTCTTGATATCTTACATATCCCTTCAGTTTCTTGATAACATCTTTCTCAAGTACAGAAAATTGTTCTTCTAATTGTCCCGCCACACCCTTTTTTTCTTGTACTTCTTTTTTTTGTTTTTTTATTTCTTGATATTCTGGAGACAACTTGAGAACAGAAAGTATCTCTGCTGCATCAACCTTGTCATCATAAATTCTTAAAAAGTTAAGAACTTTTATGAGTTCTGCTTTTGCTTTTAATGACTGTTCGTCTAGTCATTTTTCTGTTTCTTTTTTACTTTTTTCTAATGTAAGAAAACTTTCTCCTAAGCCTCACATTAGTTTTGATATGAATTTAATTTTGCTTTCTCCACTTTCTGGAGTTTGTTTACTTGTAGTAATTTTCTTAGTCATAGTTTTAAATTAAAATATTAAAAGATTATTAAAATTAAAAGGTTATTTGTTAATTATTTGCCGATTATCTCTACGAATCCAACGCCGGTCTCTTCGTCGTATCCGATCTTGATTTCTGTTCCATCAGAATCAAAATATATTTTTTTGTTGTTGATGTTTTGTTTTATATCGCGAACAACTATTTTTTTACTGTCTCCTGAGTTTTTTTTATTCGCTGGATTGGTCATGATTTTGAGGTGATAAAGTAAAGAATTCTCTTTGATGGTCCATATTGATAGTGATGGTGTATCACATATTTTTGTACTCCTCAAGCATCCATTCAACGAGCTGATTTGAACATGAGCCATAAGATCCTGAATCTTGTTTGATGTGGATGGTTTTTTTTTCGTGATCGATATCTATTCGTGCTCAACCCAAAATAGAAACTTCTGCGACTACTCATTCTAATCAGCACTGCGCTGCAATCTTAGCATGTGCATCGTCTCCTGTCGAAACAAGTAATAAGGTATTCGTTGCTTCTTTAATATTTGCCGATACAGAAGTTCAACGCCTCAATTGTTCTGGTATCGATGTCACAATAAACTTGTAAGAACCATTCGTCACAGGGAGAATTACTTTTCTTTTAATGGGCAGATTCTCAATGTTTGCATATATTGTAAATGAGAGCTTTACGAGATCTGCTAGGATCTTCGCAGAAACCGCAAATCCGTATTTCTTGGATTGCAAATAAATTTCTGCGAATGAATCTATGCCCAAGGTAGTAAATAGATCCTTAGTCGTCGGAGTCAGCGTATCTCCTGATCAGAGGAATAATTCATCCATTCCGTCTCTGATTTTTTGAAGTATTGGATTTTCCATTTTGTAATTTTTTATGAATAAAATTTTCTTTACTTGACATTTAGAGTTTTATATAAAAGTAATTAGATAACAATGCTGAACTGGTAAATACTGTTGTCGGAAAATTACAACAACGAAAAAACCCTCAGCGAGTGAGGGTTTCTTATGCATATAGAAATACTATATTTTAACAAATTTTTCTGCTTTCACCAGTGTATTTGCATAAAATTTTTCTTGAGACTCATCATCGATTACTAGTTCTACCGTTCCTCATTTATAATCAATTTTGCTTTTTACGATATACGGCAATCCTGCCTCATCTAGCAATTTCTGTTTGATTTCCACATTTCCTAATGTCCAGAGCGTAACTTCCTTGCCTTGCTGTTGATAGTCTTTTATCATCTCGAGCACCTTTGGATTGAATGCTTTTTTATCGTTATTATACAAGCAACCATCTCGGTCAACGAATACTCCTTCAAACCTTGTTCCTTCGGGAAGTACTTTTTGTTTGATGAATTTATAGGTATCCAAGATACCTCAAAGATTTCTTTCTCTAGAAACTTTTTTGTAACTCGCATGTTGAAATTGGAGCAAACTAATCAATTTATTTTCGAACGCAATTCGTTCTCCAGACTTTTTATCTTGCGCTTGTTTGAAGTACCACTTTAAATGATCTTCATAGGGCAGCCCCTCTAACTCTTTTGTACCTCTATCTTTCAACCAATATTTCCCGTCATGCAAGAAATGACTAATCTCCTGCTCAAGCACCTTTTGAAAAGCGGTCTCTGACTCGATAATCGCAAGTTGTTTAAATGCTTTTGATCCCTCAGTAGATTCTGATTTCTCTTCTTGGGGATACATGCCTTCGAATTGCTTAAGAACTTCTTCCTTCGTCATACTATTTCCTCCTGCTGATTGAATGAGTTTTACATTCTTTCCTTGAAGCAATGTTTTCAAATATTCTTCAGACTTTGTGCCGGCAATTACTTTTTGAAAAATATCTATAGGAATTAACGAACATAGAATTATTTTTGCATTCGGATCTTTTTGAAGCGTTTCATTTGCTATTCTGAGTCCGCTCATATCATCCCATCAAGTATTCTTATACGTTTTTTCGTCTGCTCTGAGATCTACTACGATGCTATTTTTGAGATTGAATGCTGCTAGATCTAGGGTTGAGAAATATTCTTTGAGGTAAGGAAATCGTCCATTTACTTCATAAAACTCAACTGTTTTTAAAATATCTTCATTACTTTCTTGCTCTTCTTGAGTATCAAAAATATGTTCTAACTTTTTAGGATCATCCCCATATTCAAATGCCCTTACGTTTTTACCACTCATAATAAGATTGAATTTATCTGATTTATTTCCGATTTTTACCATTTTGTCTGTACCCTCCTTATTTAAGGGAGTAAAAATAATTATCTTTTGTTCAGGATTTTTCTGAAGTATATCTAGAGCGACTTGTATTCCATGATAATCTTGCAAATATTGATCCTCGCTCTCCCTAAATATAAGATCAATGAATACCGTATCTTTGAGTCCGCTGATATCTATTTTTATTAGTTCTTCTCTCATACTCTCTTCTATTGCTGTTCATTTTCTCATCTTGAATGTAATCGTTTTGAGAACGTCTTCCTTACTTTCTTCAATTGGAAAGAGATTCACCAAATCTTGTATATGAAAAGGGAATCTAATAAATTTAACATTAGGATTTGAAAGCAAGAGTTTTACTTTATCTCCATCTCTTTTTGAGAAATAATCAATCGTCATAAAACTAGAAAGAATAATTTTATCTTCTGGATTTTTTAACATTTTTTCAAGAGCCAAATCAATTCACCTCTTAACCAAGTCGAGATTTACAAACTTAGTATTTCTTAACGAGTTCGGATTTAATTTTTTCAATCATTCCTTAAGCGCTTCTCAGTACTTATGGAAATTATTATCATCTGACATATAAAATTCCATCGTATCTAGAACGTTTGGTATTGTCTCTAATGTAGATTTTATTTCTTCTTTACCATTTTCTGTTTGCTGAGAAACTGCGCTAGAATTTTCTAACTCTTCTCCCGAAGTACCTCTAGTAATAGCCTTTTTAGTCATGTTGACATTTCATAATTTAAAGATATTGAATGCGCTATATGGAAATAGCGCTGTCATTTCAATATCTGAATTCAATTAGCTGTCGTTAATTACTTACAACAGCTATATCTTTTCTACGATGATTCCCTCATTACAATATCCGTCTATCCAGTTGGCATAAGCAACTCCCATGTTTTTGTGTCCTTCTTTTTTGAGGACTTCAAATACCTTTTCCAGCGTTTGTCTGCTTTTTCTGTACTTCATTACGAAACCATAACTTCCTCCTTCTTTGCCTGCCGAGATAGGAAAAATACCGAGTACTTCATCAGGAAAGATTTTATATTTTTCAAAATATTTTCTAATCAACTTAATAATCTGGGGTTCTGATTCTATGATATCACTGAATTCGGCGTAATTATTGAATAGACGGACGAACTCCTCTATCTTGTCTTCATCATGCGGATATTGCAGGATGTTTTTAAATCATAAGATAATATTAAATTTAAAAATAGTGAAGATATTTTTAAATTGTTGCCCAAAATCTAAAGTATATACGTCGTCGAAGATCTCTTTGAGTTGTTTTTCTGTAACCTTGTTATCTTTGAAAATCTGAAACATTTTTTCTTTATTTTCTTTCATGATATGCTCAAAATTTTGACGAACACTGATACGCATCTGAGAATCATAGCCTCATCCTAGCGTTATAAAACCATAGTCTAAAGGGAGCAATTCAAAGATGTTTTTTTGATCGCTTCACAAAAGTACATCCATTTTTTGCGCGAAATATGTTTTTTTATCTCCATCGATTTGCGTATACAAGATTGGCTTTTTGGTATGAGCAAGTACGGCGTAACTGTTTGCACCGTAAGCGTTTTTATTGGTAGTGAGATGAGTTAATTTAATTGCATAGTCAAAAATTTCTTTGTACACAGAAGAAGCAAGAAATTTTTTATAATCTTGCAAAAGCATAGACTTTAATTCCCCACTCAAAGCATGCAATATTGTACTTACTACGGTCAGAATAACTGAAGTATATCCCGTTCCTTGACCTTGCGTACTTTCCATAATCACGGAAATTTTTATTCCTTTTTTTATTTTATTTTTTTTGAAAAAGTCTTGAAGCTCTTCGATGACAGAAACGTATTTGTGTTCTTGTTTCATATCGTGCTCGTGAAAAGCATCCGCTAACATATCATATTCGCAAATCGTAGCGAAGCTGATGTCCTGAGGGTTCTTCGTGTATGAGATCCCTACGTAGACCTTAGTCGGTAATTTTTGTTTGATGTTGAATTTGCCGCTGATACCTACTCCTCCGCCTCGCGTAAATACGCTCGTTCAAGAAAGAACCATATCGTTTTCTTTGAAAAACTTTTTGTATACTGAAGGAAATTTCTTCTGCAAGCTTGCTGTCGTGATAGATTCTCTTTCTGATCTTTTAATTGCTTCTTCTCCCGCCTTGCGGGATTCCACTCCGTTTCATTTCTTGATGGATGTAAATTTGCCCATGATTTCTAACAGTTGAGGCAAAGATTCTTTGATGCTAAGATATTTATTCTCAAAATTTTTAGATAATGTTTCTGGATGTACTGCGGTATAATATTTTATGTTGTTGATGGTTTCAGATAAAATTACCGCCTCTTTTATCATCTCTTCAAGCACGGTATACACGGTTACTCTATTAAGTTCTGCGCGTCTTGCAATGGTACTCGCTATCGATGTCCCCAATTCCAAAACGGTGAGATATACTCTCGCTTCTTTGTCAGATAACCCGTAATTTTGGAGTGTAGTGAGTAAAGTTGCGTCCATGCATTAATTACAAAATTAAAATATTTCTAATATTACAATATTACTTCTGTCGATAATAGCCGACTTCCATTGCTCAAGATTTATGTTCTTTATATCAAAACATCTTTCCTCACATTTTTTTGTAAAAGCTATTGGACTGCATGTTGTCTCTTAATGTTCGAAGGAAAAATGATGCACAATGTACAAATTTTTCATCTTCTAATAATCTTTCAAATAATTCTTTTCCTATTTTTTTTCATTGCTGAGCAACATCTACATATACCATAGTAATTTCATTTTCATAAGGAACCGTTGCATCGTTATTTTTTGATCACCCTATAAATCCAGCAATCTTACCATCAATTTCTTTGACATACATTACAGCAGTTTTCTGTCTTTCTTCAAAATTTGATGTCCATCTTACTTTTTTTTCTTCTACAGATATAGCATCTAAAATATTTTGAGCAATAATTCATTTGTAATTATGTTTCCAACATTCTGCATTGATACGTGCCATTTCAGGAATATCTTCAATAGTCGCCTTTCTTATTGATTCAGATGGATTTTCTTGGAGAGTTTCTTTTGATTTTATTTTGTTCATAAATGGCTTTGTAGTGTAAAATATGCTCACAACACAGATACAGCTTAATTATAGTCAGAATTACAAAAATTGCAATTTTTTGAACAAAAAACCACTATATTTGTCCTCCTTTGTAAAGGAGGAGGTATCCGCATTTTGCGGATGGAGGATTTGTTGACATAGAAACTTTAGTTTAGTCATATTTTCTTTGACCTTTCTGTTATTTTGCTTTCTAAATCCAGGAGTACAGCATCTAAGTTATAATGTACATTATTGTTGCTATATCTAATAATTTCTACTCAAATACTATTAAGATATTTTGTTCTTTTTTCATCGTATTCTCACTTCGAATCATGACTACTATCGTCTATCTCAATTCATAATTTAAGTTTGTGACAGTAAAAATCTAAGATGTATTCTCAGAGCATTTTTTGTCTAAGAAATCTGTATCACGTTTTATCTTTCCTTAAACCTAAGTTCCATATTTTTCATTCGGCTTCTGTCATAATATACTGACTTCTATTAGCTCTCGCGTAGTTTTTATTTTTGCTGTTGCAATATAAAATCATAGTAATGATTATATATATAAAGTCTTTTAAATCCCTCTGCCTTCGGCTTCTCCCTTTACAAAGGGAGACAAAAAATGTAATCTATGTTTCAACATTAGAATTCTAGCTTTGGCGTAGCTTTCTCCGCCTCGAGAAATGCTTTTTTTTTATTGATATGTTTGTAGTATTGTTGTTCTATAGTTTGTATTTCTTTAATTATCGCCTCTTTTATTGCCTCACATTTAGCTATCTGATCATCCGGGTTAAGATTAATTTCTACTGCATCAAATAACATATTTGTTGCAGTACCTAGATCTTCAGAATTGGCAATAGTTTTGAAAGAAGTATGAAACTGCTCTTCCAATCTTTTTAAGAGAGCTCTATTCTCATCAGAAACATCAGTAGTGGCGTTGAGTTTACTTATTTTTCTGCGTAAATCGTGAAAATCTTTCATGAGCACGTTTTTTTTAGCTTTATATATATTTAATGTTTCGTAATAATTTTTCATAACATAAGAAATATCCTTAATACTATTGATGTTTAAAAGAGCATCTGGACTGAAACTATTAGTCTCTTTCAATTTATGGATATGATTTTCTACGATGTCGATAAAGATTTCCATCTTATTAATCTCTCATTTATTTTTATTTTTTCCGTAGACTCCCTTGTTGAGGAGTCGGTCAAAGAGTTCGTTTTCATGCGTGTCGGAAATTTCTGAATTTTTTCTTCTAAGTTCCCCTACTCGATATGAAATTCTTTTAACGATATAATTACTATCTGCTCCTGTCTCAAAAGCGTAAAGCATATCTGTCGCTACGCCATTTGGAGCTAAATAAGAAAAAGATCTAATCCTTGATCGATTACTCTTTTCACATTTTTTTCCAAACTCTTCTATAGATTTTTTATCTCTTTCCATAATCCTCATCTGCCTATATACATTCGCTCTTTCTATATCCGTCTCTGCCGTAGCAAGTGCGTTCGACATCAGCGCAACCATCTTTGCGTCATCGAAATCTATGTCGTTGAGAATCAGCGAAGGAAGTTCTTCAAAGTTGCAATTATGTTTTTCACAATACGCCTGAACCTGAGCATCGTCTTTATATTTGGTCGAAAGCCTCGTGAATGCCTCATTTCTTGAATGTCCTGCTAAGACATATAATTTTGCATCATTACTTCTCCATAAAAGGGCGGGAGTAAACATTTTCCATTTAAATTCTCAGCTCTTCACTGCTTCTACAATACCTTGTACACTGTATTCGCTATAAGGAGTTCTTCTATTTTGGAAACTTTGGGTATCAATATGAATATGCCCTAATAGGACTCTATGATAGGCGAAATTTCGGATTCTATGATAATCAATCCCATCCTCCTTATCTTTTTGAATAACCGTAAGTACTTTATATAATTCTGTTGCGATTTCAGGATTTTTGATGGCATCGAAAACCCCTAGCGCTTCTTTGGAAAATTTTTTTGTAATAGAAGAAATATCCGACCCTTTCTTAGCCCTGCTTCTTGTATTTAATACTTCTTTGGTCTTGCCATTTTTACTTACCATGGCCTAGATTTATACAAATATATTTCAAAGTCAATACGAGTCGTATTTATAGTCTATTTATGCAAATTTCCTTATCTCTTACTTAGCGACCTTTCCTCACCCCATCCCTCTCCTTCAGAGAGGGCGATGTCCCCCTTCTCTGAAGGAGAAGGGGCTAGGGGATAAGGAAATTAACGGATAAATATATTTTTGTTCCAAAAATATATAATTTCGACGTCGTAAAAACTTTCGTTATCACTCAACTTTTTCCTGCGTCTCA
Organism: candidate division SR1 bacterium; assembly: GCA_026397475.1. Classification (GTDB taxonomy): domain Bacteria; phylum Patescibacteriota; class Gracilibacteria; order Absconditabacterales; family Absconditicoccaceae; genus CAJBLF01. Next base: position 38,520 of record JAPLUT010000005.1, read on the forward strand.
AATCATTTACTATCCAAATAAGTCTGAAATGTATAATGAGGAATTATTGTGATAGTAAATGTATATTCTTCAATCAAAAATATAAAAAATATTTTTGAAGGAGAATATAAAAAAAACTGCCCCGGAGAACCCGGGACAGCGTATTGTTGCTTAATTAATTTTTAGAAGTGAAGCCACAAATAGACGTTCACTGCTTTTTTTTCATGTTGATATCCTACCCCATATAAACCCTTCACTTGCTTAAACTTAAAGTTTTTTAGGATTCCATCTTCACTCCGCACCACTTCGTTCTTCTTCAAGTCGTAACCGAAATCACCATACAGAGTTAAGTTAAGTTTGTCAGGGAATATGTTGATACAAAGGATATTTGCTACCACCTCATCTTGCTTCCAGACAAAGGTGTCGTAGACCTTTTTCCCGTTCCAGCTTGCCTGAGCGCCACCTTTCTGGCTATTCATTGAGTAATACCCGGACATCACGAACTTTTTAAACTTAAAGTTAGCATGATATTCTGCATCTCTTTTCCGAACTGCGGCACCCAAACCAATAGATATATCGGAAGTGGGATTCACATTCATCTTGATGCCCGGAGCAGCGCCTGGAATCTGAGCCTCAGAGAAGGTTTCAAACTGCCCTGCTGCGGTTACCGGATGCGGTCGTTGTTCCGTACTCAAGGTTGCCATCTGGCCTACCTGAATCGTAAGCAATTTGCTTGGAGTAATTCTCAAATAGAAGTGCGTTAACTGGCTATTGATATCTGAATGAAAGGATTCCATAGCTTTGACTGCAATATACTTGTTCACTTTCCAGATTGCTTCAGCGCCCAGTTGGATATTCACGAAGTTAGTGGTATGCATGCTATCAACATTGAAGCTTGTTCCACTCAATATGCCGCCATACAATTTAGTTACTGTAACGGAACTGTCTTTGGAAGCGTTGATATTTTCTATCTGAGCAAATCCCAGGATTGTGCTTGCGATGCAAGCGATGGTCATAATAATTTTTTTCATAATTCTTGTTTTGTTTTTACTTGTTTGTTATTTTTTTTTGTTAATTTTTTTCTGCTTGTATACATCTCCTATAAAACGAAGTAACCTCCCTCGATCGATAGAATCATCGTAGAATCCGATCACCACGAAGCTATGGTCTGAAGAATTTTTTAATATTCTTAATTCTTCTTTCGTTCCACGCCACGTCATGTACCTTTTGAGTGTTGGCCATTGAAACTCATATGCCCCTGATACATCAATAACGAAATTACAATTTCTCCATTCCGTTTCTTCTAATGTGTCATGAATCAGTGTTTCATAATCTTCCTTGCTCTCTGTCCAAAGCGTAATATTGATTCCAATTTTACGCAACGAATCCATAGAGATAGAAAGTTGTCCTGATGGTAAATCACTGGACTTTTCTTCTGTCATTTCTTGTGCTTTGTTGTCACAAGCCAATAGTAGGATACTTAGTATACCTACTACTATAGTAATAATTTTTTTCATTTTTTTGTTGTTTTACTTGTTTGTTGTTTCGTTTTTGTACACCTGTCTTGTTTCCCAGATAATGATACTTTCAATTTTCTTGGGATGTTCGTAGTTATCCACCGTGAATTCTACTTTTGCAATCGGCTGGAACTTATCATTGGAAAGTTCTGTCTTTGCAAATACATCTACGGTTGTACGATGTTTGAGCGGCTTCCAGCCATAGTCTGTTGGCTCACCTACCAAAAAGGTACGAGGATATTTACTGATGCCCAGAGTTGTAGAATGAGCAAGGACACTATCATCACAATAATTTTGATAGCCTCGCATAAAATGAATTTCTTCATAAAAGCGAAGTAATGATGTGAAGTCCTTTGTCTCGAAGCTAATGAGGTAGGTACTATCTTCCAAGGATAAGGACACACTAAGGTATCCAATTTCACCGTTTGGCAGAGAGATTTTTTGCGAAAGAAGTCTCTTGCTTGAGGTGTCGGTGGATGCTGCCTGACCACTCTGATCGGGTTTCTCTAGAAATACCAAGACGATCATACACAAAACCAGACATCCAACAATAGCTGCGAACAAAATACCTATCACTTTATTTACGCTTATTTTTTTTACTTTTTCCATAATTTTTTTGTTTTTAATTATTTTTTTATTTTTATTGACTTATTTTTATTTTTACACATAATATATATACAAAATATAGAAGAAGTCAATTGTCCATTAGCAAATGGTGTTGTTGACCGTCATCAACAGGAGGGCTGTCTCTAGTTACCCCACCCTTAATCCCTCTCTACGAAGTGGAGAGGGGCGGGGGTGAGGTAACAATTTAACAAAAAAACTATCCCGGGAAACCGGGACAGCGTTTACTTAATCTTTAAAATACTTCTTTTCCTTAGCAGCGAGTTCTATATAGAACTCAACTTTCGTTTCTTGCTCGTACACTTCGTTTTCTTTCTCATCCAACTGCTTCTGAGCTTCATCAAACCCTTCTTTTTCAAGTTCTGTTACATCAGATATGTATTCTCTCCATAAAGGATCTACATCTTGATTTTGCAGATAGTCAGTTATTCCTTGAACGGTCTTCCATTTTTGTTCCGCCTCATTGAATGACAGTAATTCAGATTTATATACTTCTTTGAGGTGTTCCAACCATTCTTTATCCCATTTTATCTTGTTATTTATGCCTTCGAAGTAGCGATATAATATCACTACAATCGCCACAGAAATAACGCAACTCAATACCAAGATTATATATTCTGGAATAATACACCTTAATACCATCATCATGTATTCTGGAATAATGTCATGTACTGCCATAGAACCTGCTATTAACAAAACGTCACATACAGCGAATGCCACAATAAAGATGAAAATCCATCCTGGCCCCCTCTGCCATAGAGCCCGTTCCTTTTGGAACTGACTGAATAATTCTGTTTTTGTTTTTTTGTTTTTCATAATTTTTTTGTTTTTAGATTGTTTTGTTTAATTTATATGTAAGTTTTTTTTATTTTTCTAACTTTATACCAAAGCAACAAGCCCCTTAAGAATTTCTTCCAAATCCTTTTGTGTAGAAGCGATTAGAGCATAATGCTCTCCGTCTTTTCCCCCGGGCGAAACTCTTTCAATAAAACAATCCTCTCCTTTAATAATTAAGCCATTTTTTTGCATATAGGGACTCTCCGAGATTTTTTTAGAAAGATCCGTATCGTTGAATTTTATCTCGATGTCTCACTTCTGCATTGCTACATGTCGCCATGCTCAATTTTCTATTACCTGCTTTTTGAAATCCAATACCTTCATAACCCCCTCATCTATCCTGGTAAATTCAGTGCCTAAACAAAGCTCGTTATAAAGTTTAACGCATATCTTTTCTTTTACATTTACATACGTATCTATCTTTTGTTTATTGTTTAACCTACGAACAGCGTAAGCTTTTTCTATGAGAAGATTGCAAGTAGTTACTATTGGTAGTGTGTACATAAAATTTTTGTAAATATATAAAAAACGCTTAACTGGTAACGAGCAACTCCATCCCCGCCTTCATAACCTTGTCATAATACTCTTGTGAGAGTTTGCCTTGCTTGACTGCATTCAATGCTATTTCTATATGACGCTTGTCCATTTCCTTGTGCGTTCCTTGAAGAAAATCATCGACACAGGTATTTACGATTTGGATATAATACGCTTGATTAAATTCTTTTTCAGCAAGTGTGCAAAGTTTTCTAAAAACATCTGTTGAATGTAATCGAGAAAATAATTCTTTGTTTTTTGTAATTACATCTAATACTTCCTGAAAAAATGAAACTTCAAATCCATGTTGGAATATTGTATCCAATACACCGATTATTTCATTTGTAGAGGGAGCAAGTTCACTATCGATAAAAATCAACATAATTTTTTTATAATATTCGTTGTCAAATTTTCATAATTCCAATGCATTTCTAATAAACTTTAATGTGGAATCTAGTGACAACCTCTCTCTCCTTTTTTTACTATGAATTATTTGTTGTATAAACATCTCATAATATTTTTTATCTAAGTTTCTCCATGTAAGAAGATTAAATACATCTTGAGCTTGATCTACACTCCAACCCCCACCTTCCCATCATCAGTTACTAGAAGACAGAAAAATTCACTCTCGATAGGAGATACCAAGATTGCCTTTGTCTATGAGAAGTGCAAGACGGTGGTAATGATGTTCGAATAATGAAACTCATCAGTTCTTTTCTAAAATTCTGTCCGCTATTTTTTTGTAGTAGATAGCATCTAAAGTAAATCCGCTATAACTAATAATTTCTATAATTCTATCAGTATACCGAAATTCTTCTTCTTGAAGCCACTTATCTATGTACTCCTCTTGTTGTTGTTTTATATCGGTGTTGACTGCGGCAGACAGCTCGTTGTAAGGTTTTGTATCGAGAACTTCTTTAATTTCTTCCTTTTTAACTCCTGTTTCTTTCTCTACTTTTAGAGAAGTTCAAAAAATAGACGGAAGTCGTTGTTCGAGCCTCTCGCCTATTGATTTTCATTTTTTTCTGTCTGTCATGAACGTTTTTTGTAAATAATTAAACGCCCATTATATATGTAAAATCTATTAAATGTCAATCTTGTGAACGAAAAAGGTGCTGTTGAACGTCATCAACAGCAACCCTTCCTCACCCCTTCCCTCTCCTTCAGAGAGGGAGAGCTATCCTTCCCCTTCTCTGAAGGAGAAGGGGGTAGGGGGATGAGGAAAAAAACTAGTGTCTAAACTTATTTTCAAACTCATATTTTTTCTTCAAAAAATCTGACTTCGTCTTAAAATAATCCTGCGCTACAGCATTTCCATCATAAATGCCAAAAGAATTTTTTGTATAAAAAATCGCGTGATTACTATTAAGGTCATTTGCGAAAAGATATTTTTTATTATTGATAATGGTATATCCGACAGAATATATTTTCCCCGTAGAAGATTTGTATTTTCAGATGTACTGTACAGAAGTCTCTGATCTATTCAGATCATTTCCAGCAAGCCAAGGTGAGACTTTAAATATCTGATCATAATCTTTTATGGTATTTTGCATCGCTTCTTCATATTCCTCGAACATAGCATTAGGAGCTAATTTTAGTTCGCTAGATCATTTAAGACCAGATAAATTATTTTGATTAGCGACAACAAAATTATCGAGATAACTAACGACTTTATTTATCTTGATCTCAGGAGGAAGATCCTTTGGGATCTTATCGAGCATTCCCTGACGAATAAAATCTTTGATAAGAAACTCTTCTAGCTGCCAAGGTAATGTTGCTTTTTCGTATCCCTTTGAATTGAGCGAATGACTATTATCTCGTCCATAGTAACGCATAAGATATTCATCTATAGTGATGGTAATCAAAGGTTGCGTCTGCTTCAGAAAATCTATAGCAATATTTTTTGCTTGTTGTGTGCTCAAAGTAAACCTATCTTTCTTATCGAAATCTTGATAATATGCTCCCGTAGCGAGAATACAGGGTGTATTTGAATTTGTAGTAAGCGCGAGCCTGTATTTCTCCAATGAGCTTCCATAGTATCATATGTTTTTTAGACTATATTCTCCCAGATCTCTTAACATCGGATAGCCTGTATCGACTCATCTAAACGCCACAGTACTTTTGCCTCTTTCATCCCAATTACTTTCAAAATCTTTCTCTATAAGCAGAGTATTTATAAAATCCTGAGTATACGGGATATATTTTTCGTAAGGGATGGTCGAAACTTCTGCAGTTTTAAATTCTCCTATGTTGTTGGGGAGCAGATAGTTATCTATTACTTCATCTTCGATAGAGATCATACTTCAATCGTAATTACTCATTTTATCCAATGCGTCTTGATTGTTTAAGCAATCTACAATCTTTGCATTGAACTGTTCTTGAGAAAAATTCCCAATAGAACCATAACGGAATATAAATCTATTATATATTTTCTGAACATATTCATGGATTTTATCTATTTTTTCGCTTCCCTTATATTCTCCTCAAGACATATCTCACGATCGTTCTACTTTTTTATTTTCAAAAATCTCTTTGATGGTTTCTTCTTGCTGATGATGTATTTTTTGTGATTGCATATATTTTCCTACTTGATCGGTTCACAATACGGAAAGTATTGCTCAAACGGTGAAGGCTGTTATCGTTCTTGTCTTTGATAAAATCTTGTTTTTGCTTGCAAGTTTTTCTGCGAACTCTCATGCCTTTTCTGTGTCGAAGTATAATCATCCAAAGCTCTCATCGCCTAATTTATCTTCGCAAAATTTTTTGAATGCATGCAATAAAGGATAGTCAGGGTTTTTAGTATTGATATGTTTGAGCAGCAAGGCATCATATTTTTTTTGCCTAGCTACGCCTCATTGGAGAGTGATTCCGTGAAGTAAAGCGTTGATGCGGATTGCGAGTTCTACAAGTCCGTAATAATCAGAATCCCCTGTTTTATCTTTGAGTTCTTTAGGTTTGAGATCTTTAATTGATTGAAAATATTCTGGGTCATTTTGACAGATTCGATATAAATACTTTGCTATCTCTAAGCTTGTAAACTTTGTCTGAGAAAGTTGAGGCTGTCATCCCTCAGTTTGTAGTCATGCGACTCATTCTGCTCTAAGCACTCAAAACAAGGCGCTATTGTTCTGTTCAATATCTACAATTTCTATATCTTTTGCTCTCTTTTTATTAATCTCTTTTGCCAGAGAAAGGATATGGTTTTTCTGATCCTCAAAACCTCTGTATTCTCATTTTTCTGGTTTATCATTTAACAGCTCACTTACTCCATTTGCAAGTTCTATAACTATTTTCTCATCTTTTGGGGTATGTAAAATAAAGTAGCTCAGCAATGCACTAATCACTTCATCAGAATAGGTTCACTCACCATCGACCCTCATTTTACCGATATAATTATGACAGGAGATATGATCAAGGGAGATATTCTCAACTGGCTTATCTTTACCATTTTCTCTATAACTCACAAATCTTGGATCGGGTCCGTTGAGGGCTTGATCCATATGTTTAAATTTGTTGCTAATGTGATGAATGATTTTTTTAAGCATAAAGCATTCAGAGAATTAAAGAGATTATTTTTTACTTCTTTTTTTTGTGCTTCAATGGTACACATCTCGAACCAGATTGAATACGCTCGTTAAGGCATCGTGGAGCGTCTGACTTTCTATAATCAGCCCGCACATTTCTTCTGTGGCATACATGAGAATTGCTATTTTGTTTGATCAATACATAACAATATCATTTCAGATTTTGAAAAACGGTTTATCTACTACGATAGCGTTGTGTGCTTTTTTATGATATTTTCCATATTCAGAGGTATCTTTTGCCATGATAGACTTTGTCTTGGTTTTGAGCTTCAATCTTTTAGGAATAAATTCATTGTAAATGTAGTTCTCTATCCTTGGATCCATGGAGCTCGCGCCGATAAAGTTCAGATAAGGATCTTTCATCTTTTCACCTGCGAGTAAAACTTCTTCAAACACCCTTTTGAGTCCTTCGAATCCTTCGAAGAATTGGGTCTTCGGCTTGCTTCCAAACTTGTTTGTTACTGCAAGAATTTCAGGCAATTGCGATTTTATATTTTCGTATTTTTCTTCCTGTTTTTTGAAAAGAATCTCAGGGCTGATAGCACTGTAATATTTGACGCCCTCTTTGGTCATATCGGTAACGATGCCTCTTCTTTTGAAGTCTTCCAAAATAGAATAGGTCGTTCCCCTGTTGATCTCTGCACGTCTTGCAATCGTACTAGCAATACTGCTGCCCAGTTCCAACATAGTCAGATATATCTTCGCTTCCTTGTCGTAGAAGCCGTAATTTGCGAGGTAAGAGATGAGATTTGAGTCCATTATATTAGGTACAAGGTAAAAGATTACAGGTACAAGGTATAAGCCTCATTTAAAACAAAGTTAGTTCATGCTATAATTACACACTTCGTGTATAATTTCGATGACACAAAAACTTTCAGAAAATTCAAGTTTTTATTGCATCTCAATTATACTCTGAAAGGTCTTTTTTTGCAAATTTAGAGACATATAATATTTCGGGTTTTTATTCCAGATTTTCTCTCTGTTGATAATTTCCAACATAGTAGCCGAAAATTTAAAAAAACTGTCCGGGAATACCCGGGCAGCTGGAATCATTTTTTCTTACTTTACAGCATCGTCAATCTATTGAAAATGTTTGAACGATATTAAAGCATATTTACCGCCAATGAGACGTACCAAGTCACTGCATTCCAAGACATATAAAGTGAAATCATGATTCACAATATACTGTTTAATCGTGCAGTTTATTTTGTAAGTTTCAGGGCTAGTTTTTAGAATTTCCCACCTCTTAAGTATGGACTGAAGTTGTTCCTCTCTCTCCTCCTTTCTTAGTATGGTCTTCTTATCTAATGACTCATTTGTGGTATAGGGAGGATGAAATTCAGAAACCATAACCATTTCAATATTTAGATTTCGAAAGGTTGTAATCAAAACATCTTGAGATATTTCCTCAACCGAAATAAGTTTCTTAAACCAATGGCTCGCCATATAGGTCGACCATATTCGTAACATTAACTTTAGTGTCTTCATTTTACTTTTTTAAGTTTTTGTTTACTAACTTCTCTCCAAGCTCCTCCAGCAATTGCTTGCCTTCGCTTTTGCCTTTGACTACGTCAATCACGCCTTCAATCGTCTTGATTGCGGTACTGAAGGCTTCGAAATCTGATTCATCTGTCAGGAAGAAAGTCCGGTTACCATCTGGCTCACAAAAGACAATAGTAAAAGCATATTTTCCTTTTAGCTTGCCTTTGAGAACTGTTTTGAACTTTTCCTCGTCCATCAAGGTATCCCAAGACTCCATTTTCACGTAGATCGGAAGTAAGTTTTTGGGATCTATCAGTTTTTGAGTAGTTGATTTTGGAGATACTAGGCTCCATAATTTTTTAAATACGTTTTTCATTTTGTTTTTGTTTTTTTTAGTTAATTTTTTATTTTTATTTTTGCAAATCCCTCCCGACCTCCCTTTATCAAGGGAGGCAGTTCCCTCCTTGATAAAGGAGGGAAAGGGTGGATTTGCCTTTACCTATCAAACTTTCCACTATTCTCTCTTTTCTTACTTGCTAAAACTTCTTTTGAGTCTCATATATCGTAAGGGAGAATAGGCAAAGTAGTGTTTCCTGGCAAATCACACATCTTAAGGTAGTACTCGTTTACAAGGTTTCTGAAGCTATCATCAGGATGGGTGATTTTGCTTGCTAAGGCTGAATATTCTAAATTGTTAAACAGTATGGGATTTTCTATTATGAGCTTGATGCTTTCTTGAAAATCAGATTTTGTTCGTCCGTCATTTCCTGGGACGAATGATTTTGCTACATAGGGTCTAGGAACTGCTCAATATTTTTGTACCATAGCTTCTGCAAAATCGTAGGCATCTTTTAAACTCTTTTCTGTATCGATGCCTGCGTGTCCAAAGACCATGAGTAACTCTGGAGTGATAGCGTATTTCTCTTTGGTGAGACGAATTGCGTCTAGAATTTCTTTTTCATTATTTTGTGGTTTTTTTATTCACTTCCAGATCTCAGGTCAAATGCCGTCTACTCCGTATCCGACATTGTTGAATCCTGCTAGAGCTAACTTGTCCAAGACTCGAGGATATTTTTTATCCAAGTGAATAAATGACTTGGTGCAGGCAAGTCCACGAAGAGAAAAAGTGAATCCAGGATGACACGCTTTGATCTGTAAAATCATATTTGCAAACTCTCCCAGTTGTTGTGCCGACTGAAAGACATCAAGATTGGACATATACATGCTCACAGTATTTTTTCACAATTTTTGTAATCTGTTTACAATATAATTAAGATCCTTCCACAACATTTCTGACTCTCTATATTGTTCCGCTTGCCCTTTCAGTGCAGCGCAGAAGTCGCAATTGAACTTGCATCACTCTGATACATATAAAGAGGTCTCTGTTGAAAAATAGCTTAAGAAGTCTGAATCCGAAAGTTTCTCATACATGGAAATCAATGAAATCGTGTGTCATTCAGATATATTTTTTATGTTGAGTAATGATTCTAGAACTCCCTCTTTCATACCATTATACACTCCCTTTCAAAATAGATATTTAAACTGACCCTCATCCAGGCCCAATACTTTTCCATATTTATTTTCTTTTTGGGTGAGCGGTTGCCCTCACAAAACAAAAACTAACTCATCTCAAAACTGCTTTCTCAGTCTCTTGATAGTCTGGATAGCTACCGGAATATACGGCGCGCCGACTAAATTCATCCCTACAATATTTGAAGAGAGTGAATCTGTCGGTCTTATATTTTCGTCATGCAAACAAATATCTACTCACTTCTCAGCGAGGAGAGCTCCGATTGTCCGCAAGGAGGTATTTGTGTAGATGTGTCATTGCGATGCGTCATCAGCATAGGCATGTTTGGGTTGTATCAGATCCATTTTTAATTGATTATTTAAAATTTATTTCCTTCGACATAATTCATCTATCTTTTTTTCTTCACCGAATAGGAGCTTCTTGAATCCGTCTATTCCTACAAACTGTCACTGTTCATAGCATTTTCTAAAAAATACTTTACGAAAACCAACTTTTCCATTTATGACGTTGTCGCGAAGACCAAATCACTGTTCTATGTTGATCGCAGGAGCATCAAAGGTTTTTCCTATTTTCACTAACTCAATAGTTCCATCAGCAAGTTTGTTCTTATAAAGAAAAGCATATCCTCGCCCATCTCATACTATTGCAATATCATCTTGGTCAAAATATTTTCTTATATTAAACGCTCATCTTTCAACAAAAGATATTTTTCCATCTTGCGCTATTTCTTTTTGAAAATATGTAGATTGATATGCGGGGCCATCAAACATCGTGCAACGATGTTCTATAAGTCCATATTTTATATATTCTTCTTTATCAAAAACGATTTTTCCTCTATCTCGAGTTAAATGGAATACTTTTTCTATACCCTCTTCTCAATTTTCAAACCCTACTTTTCTGATAAGTCCTACGCCTCCTATGCCTAGTTCCTGTACTTGGATTAATCCATCGGGAAGTATCGGATTTTCTTCGTCATCTTCACAGACAGCACGTGCTCCCACTACCAATGGATAATAAGTAATAAACTTGAGTAACTCAGTATTTTCTTCCATATATTTATTATATTTTTGAAACAAATTATTTTCTCCATACTGAGTTTTTGATAAAACAAAGTGCGATCTGAATGTCTCCCAGACTTTTGATTGTTCGTTTTTTGTTATAATTTTTCACTCCTTCATCTTCGACAAAATTTTAGAAAACTTGTCCATATTACTTAGAACATCTAGTAATTCTTGCTTATGAGAATTTAATTCTACCGACTGAGACTCCACTTCTTTGGAAATGAGTAAAATCTTTTTAATAATTCCGTGGGGAATGTTTTGTTGTTCCATGGTGATGTGGCAAAATATAAATTTTTATTTAACTTCTTTTACTAACTGCCCTCTCTCTAGGATATGCTCCGTATTTTCAATACGATCTTTCCCGAAGTATATTTCTTTGATAACTTCAGAATGTTTAATTTGAGAATAATTTCCCTCTAATACAATTTTTCATTCGTTCATCACACAGAAGCTGTCGACGAATTGAGCGAGGAACTCAAAGTCATGCTCTACTATTATTACCATCCTGTCTTTTGAGATAATTTTATTGATGAGATCGATAACTTTTCATTTAAGCTTAGGGGAAACGCCTGCCGTAGGCTCGTCGAGTAAGTATACTTTTGTTTTCTGGAGATAGAGTCTTCCTATCTCGAGCAATCTCATCTGTCCTCCACTGAGATTTCCTGCGAGCTGATCTTTTTTGTCGTAGAGTTCGAGTTCGTGAAGTATTTCGTCGATTTCTGCTCTCATATGTTTGGGAAGAAATCTTATGGGGAGGAATTTGTATTTCCGATGCAGCTGTTTGACAAATGCAAGTGCCAGGTTTTCGTAAAGAGTTAGATTTCTAAAGATTCAAAAGCTTTGGAAGACTCTTCCTATACCTCCAATCGCCCTTTGTTCTACCGAAGTATTTGTAATATCGAGATGATCGTGAATGATTTTTCCCTCTGTCGGAGAATAAAATCCGTTGATCAAATTCAGTAATGATGTTTTTCCGCAACCATTCGGTCAGACGAGTCCTATCACTTGTCCGCTTTGGATGGTGAAGTCGATGCCATTGATGATAGGCGTCTTGCCGGCTTTTCGGTGGATGTTTTGGAGTTTGAGCATGGGAGAAATAGCATAATAAATAAAAATATGTACATTACTCAGTCCCTCTTTTACCAAAGATGGCTGAATTCCGAATGTTATTAATTCTTTGTTCTTCTTTCATTCCCTCTCTTATAACAGTTTCTAATTCTTGTTTCGTCGCCTTCAGCAAGTTTTTCTTACCCTCCTCAGAAAGACTTTCTAAAAACTCCTTCGTTCCTTCTACTGTTTCTAATTGTTCGTTTGTTTCCATAAGTGAATAATATGTGAGTAAAAAATACTATTTTTTGCAATCCCTATAAGTAACGACAGGCATCGCGCTCTGTTTATCAAATCAACAGATCGCTGCCTTTTTAATGACTCCGCAATTATATAATCTGTCCCAAGATACTCCGTATACCAATCCATCTTGATCTGCCTTTGACAATACGACATAGCCAGCATAACCAGCTTTTTTTCGCTTTTTTTCTCCACTTGGATTCCAATAGCCAGCTGCATTTAGACCAAAAAGAGAGACGAAATGAGATATTTTTTCCACGATATCTTTCCCTGGAAAGAAATTAATAAACTGTTCCACTTCTGATTTACTTTTCAGAAGTTTTCTACCATTTTGTATACATACCCTTCTTGCTCCGTTTTCGGTAAAGTAAGTAAGTCCAGTCTCTCCTTTATATTCGCCATGTAGCTCTTCATCAGATATATATGTTTGGTCTCCCGCACCCTTAATTATATCTTCTCCATTACCATCTGCTTTGAGGACAGAAAACTTCTTCTTCATTTTGATCATCTTTATCTCTTCATCTCTAGAGATACCAATATTTTTTCTCACTTGTTCTTGTATGTCGTAATAAGGAATTTCTTTCCGTAGTTTAAGATATCTTTCATCTTCAGGAAATGGACAAGGATTTTTTTTGCCTTCTTTTTCTGTATTTCTATTTCTTCTGATTCAAATTCTTTCATTGTTTTTATTAAATCTGCTCTATGCTTCTTAGAGAGATTTTTTAGAAAGCTTTTTCTGCCTTCGGAAGTTTCAAGTTGTTGTTTGTTCGTTTCCATGTAAATATCTATTAAGACATAAAACTACTCTTCAATAAACCATATTCCTAAACCGTCATCTTTACAATGCTCATCTATACACCCTTCTTCACTATGACATCTTATTCCACATCTTATTCCACATTTTTTTCCACATTTTTTTCCGATCCATAAGTACATACCATCAAAACTATCCACCCATCTATCATTTTCTTTTGTGTAGCATCAGACTTGATCTACTCATAGTAATTCTAAGAAATCTTTTACTTTGGGTGATTTAATATTTTCCCATATCTCATTTCCTCTAGGAAATATGTTTATCATGTTCATATATTCTTTTTCACTACATATTCTCTTCCCCATGGCTTCTATCTTTTCAACTGCTTCAAAGTTAACTCGCAATCATTTCTGTCATGAATTCTCATTCTTCGTTCGTACATTTTTACCTATTTCTATCCCTGGGATATCTTTTATCTCTTCGTAAGTAGCCTGCCTAGGTGCCATTTTAACGGGACCTTCTGGAGTGAAAAATATCAATCAACCACTTTTTGTAAAATCCACTTTTTCATTTAACATTCTGAGCATTTCTTCATCTTTTTCTGCTACAAGTTTATCAGTTATTGTTCTAAATCTTTCCCATTGATAACGAGGTCAGTTTCTATCTACTCTTTGAAGAATTTCTTTTTGAAGAGCAAGAATTTTTTTTTCTTCAACTAGTTTAGCATCACAAGCAATTGCTTCTATAAGATTTTTTCTACACTCTTCTGTGAGTTTACTAAAAAAATCCTTTGCTCCTTCTAAAGTTTCTAATTTTTTATGTACTTCCATATCTTATGCTTAAAGTATAAATGTTGACATTTAGAGAATACATTATTTAATATCTATTTCAAGAGATGTCAATAAAAAAATGTAGTAGAAGTTCTTCTACAACATAATTACAAGGGAATACCTATGAGGAAAATTATACGTCTCTTCCAAATTTCGTCTTTCTAAAGACAATAAATGAAACGATAACAATCATCGCACCAAACAACATCTCTCTAAAATATCCTAACCTACTCGGATCTACAATCTTGAAAAATCTGAGATACTCGTAAAAAAAAGTAACTAATAACCCTACGATTAATGTCCCTCCATCATTCCATTTGTAGGAAACGAATACAATTACGAGAGCAAGTTCCAGCATACCTATCCAGAAACTAGAAGGATCGATATACAGATAATAGAAGCTAAATAAGTTTCATCAGATTACCGCTAAAGCCGTAGTAACAAGGATCATTCCGGTTTTGTATTTGTTGATACTCGTTCACAATGACTTTACGCTCAGTAAGTTTTCTCATCGTCAAGTAAGTATTTTGTAGATATAAGTTCTTTTGAAGTAGATTAAAAATCCAACCACTATTCCGATAACTATCGCTCAGAAAATAAAAAATTGCCATAAGCTTTGCAGGACTATTCCTCCGATAAGATTTCTTGAAATACCGGAAAGTCACAATGCTCATCAGGTCACTCCCTCTAGATTGTATGCAAGCTGGTAGACAAGCATATAGAGAGCAAATGTCCCTATAGTAAAATAAACATCATTGAGCTTTGATGACAAAAAGAGAATAAGAAAGGTGAAAGGAATCGCTGCGAGAAATGAGATTCCGATACATCATAAAATTCAGATTCCTAAATTAATATTGATCAACGCTCCTATATAACTCGCAAACATAATAATTGCGATGTATGAAAAATCCAATCCTCATTTGAGTTTTATGAAAAATTTAAATCCACTCGCGATGACAGTGAAGATAATTGCCGTGATAATGATATGCAGGATGAAATTACTAAACATACGTATAGACGAAATAAATGGGAGCAGGTTACAGGTTACAAGTTGTAGCAACCTGCTCCCTGTAATTTGTGACCTGTTCCTGTGCTTAAATCTTCCTTCTTCTTATCATAAAAAGTCATTCAGGCTTCCATAAAAGGACTCAGAGTATTATTATAAGTACTAGTGTTTCTTTGTATGCTATGGGCAATCACAAGGTAATGAAAAGAAAATATTCTAAGAGAACATAGAGCAACGCTCAGACAAAAATATATTCTTTTTTGCCGACACCTACGAGGATCATAATTCAAATTCACTTGATGAGATAGAAGACGCCGTCGGTAGCCTTGAGATTAGTTTCATTGATGATGAAAAGCGCATTGACTACGAGCAATCAAAATAGTCAGCCAAAAAGTTGATGTAATAATTTTGTACTCTTGATGCCTAAACTATCAGTCGTTTGTGTATTTTCTTCTATACTAGTATAGACCTTTCCGATCAAAGATCCCTTGAGGAGATAATACGTTATTCATGAAATACCTAGAATCATAATAAGCAGGATCCATGGGGTGGTAGTGAAAAGATGCAATCCAATAGAACTAGGGCCATACATATAATTTACCATGTTTTGTACAAAAACATTAAGCCCTATAGTTATGACAAGTCCCACATGATCTCTTTGTTTCGTATTAGGAAAATATTTTATCAATGCCCGATTAACTCATCGGTAGATAATAATTAATGAACAAATCATAAAAATATTCTGAACCGTAAATCACTGATTGACTACACCATAAATGATATACCCCATCATCCCGACAAATGCTCCTATCGAAAAATTAATAAACTTTCCATAGGCAAAATAGGAACTCATAACAAGTCCTATACTGCCGTAAATTAAGGTATTGAAAAGAATATAGGAGAAATCCACTTTAAATGAATGCAGAATGTAAAATGCAGAATGTAGAATGATAGTATCTTTTTTATTACCTCGCCCCCGCCCCTCTCCACTTTATAGAGAGGGGTGTTTCCCTCTCCATGAAATGGGGAGGGATTAAGGGTGGGGTGACTAAACGTCCGTAATTCAAAATTCAAAATTTCCCTTATATTCCTTTTCCTGATTTTGGCTTTCTTCCTTGAGAAAGCGACTTGCTTCAAAATACTTCTTGGATTTTTGTGTTTACGTCTTTTCTATATTTATCAAAACAGTTAGGTCCAGCACTCGTAGAAATGCTAGCGTTACAAGGGATGAATTCAGGTTCTCATTTTTCTAAAAATGATGCAAGATTTTTTTGGAACTCAGGATCGCCAGGACGAAAATTTCCTCACATTTCAATTTGCCCATAGAGATCAATATCTGATCCCCCTTGAACGGGTGGTGGGGCGAAATTAGTAGTAACCGGCGGCAATCCTTCTGTCTTTGTAAATTCTGGTTTTCTATAGTTCATATTTTTATTGGGAAGAGAATAAAAATAGATTATTTTATGAACTCTGGTTTACCCTTAACTATTTTTTTGAAAACAAACTGGAGTCACTGTGCGTCTGTTCCTTTGAAATAATATTTACCAAAATATCATTCTCTTGGATTGCTTTGATTTATTGACTTAAGATAACTTGCGATAGTTTGAGGAGTACGATTTCCTGCATCAAACATATCCGTAATAAGATTGATAGCTTCCTGGTACAATACCAAGTAAAAGTTTACTCATTTGACGGTATACTTTTTGTTAAAATCGCTCATCATATTTGCAACTGTTGATGAATACTTGCTTCGATCATCAGGCAATGTAGCACCTAGAAATCATTCCATTTTACTTGCTACAGCATCCAAAATGCTTGTAGAAAATAAAGTATCTGTACCAATCCAATCCCCTGTAAAGGCCTTAAGTGTACCTTCTTCATCAAACTTATTGATCATAGAGATGAAGAGCGTATCCGTACCTCCATTTACAATAACCACATCATCAATATTTTTTACCTGATTTCAGATTTGTTTTGTAATAATAGTAATATCTTTTTCGCTAGCTGCAACTTTTTCATCAAGCAAGACATTTCATTTATAGATACTCTTAAGTGTTTTAACAAAATCTACCGCATAATCCGTATCTTCATAGATTACTGCTATATTTTTGGAATTGTGATCATTAAGATAGTTTGCAATAAGATTTGCCTGATTAATATCAGAATAGAATCTTCGTACTCCGTCTCACAGTTTTGTAATAGCAGGAGAACTTGATGCAGCAGAAAGGAGTGGAATATGATAGGTCTGAGCTACTTTTACAGCAGCAATAGTTTCTGCAGAACACACTCATCCAAGAATCATATCTACATTGTCTATCGTAATGAGTTTCTGTGCGGCAGCTGCAGCATCTTTTCAGCTACACTTTCCATCTTCATAAATAAATTGAACATCATAGCCCTTTACCTTTCCCTCTTGCTTCATCTTATCAAAAGTAAATTTGTATGAATTTACCGTATCTTCACCATAGGTTGCTGCAGGTCAAGATAATGGTGCGATAACTCCTACTTTTACAGTTTTGATTTCTGTAGGTGTAGAAGTTGTTTGTGAACATCAAGCAAGCGTAGTAAGGAATAGTCCTAAAATTAGCATCAGAGAGAATTGTTTTTTCATAAGTAAGAATAAAAGAATAAAATAAGACGTGGAAAGTTCCGTAAAAACTTTCCCGTCGTTTTTATCTATAGGAATTATTTTAAATTCTTATAGATAAAAAGGCAACTTTTAGTTAATAACGACCGGTTTTTTGTTTTCTATTTGTTGGATGACATAATGTATTCCTACGACATCGCTTCCATCGAAGTAATACTTCCCAAAAATCATTCTCTTTGGTTGTTTTGGTCGATGGCGTGTAAATATTTTTGGATGGAGATACTGTCATAATTTCAAGCGACGATTGCATCTAAAATAACTTTCATCGCCTCTCATTGAAATACGATGTAGCTTGCAACGACTTTTATCGGATATGATTTTTCAAACTCAGCGACAAATGATTGTGCTTTGTTTCATAGATTATCCACTAGAGGTACGTCAACTTGTTGTGCTCACTCCATGATATCCCCTACTCCATCCAAAAAACTAGTTGCAGAATAAAAATAGGCACTCATAATTTTTCCCTTATAAAGACTTAGCAATCATTCTTTTTGAAATGCCTTAGCTTTTGCGATGGCATGCGTATCATCTTGATCTATTACGACTACCCCCTCAGCATTTGATGATTTAATTTGCTTCGCAACCAAAGACAAATCTTTTTCATCTATCTGTACTTTGATATCAGCGAGGATTTTTCCTTGATAATTCTTTCTCACAGCATCGGATAATGCCACCCCGTAATCATTATTATCATAGACAAGAATTATGCTTTTGAAACGTTTGGATACCTGTTCAGAAAGTTTTTTTCCTGCATAGGTATCATTAATATATTTGAATACATGATCTCCTAATGTAGAAATAATGGGATCACTAGAAACCGAATCCATCAATACTACACCATTTTCTTGTGCAAGCTTGCCTGCGGGCATAGTCTCTGCTGAGCAACTTCCTCACATAATCACAGGAACTTGATCAATATTAATTAATTTCTGGGCGGCACTCGTCGCATCTTTTCCATTACACTTTCCATCTTCTACGATGAGGTCTATCTTGAGATTCTTGTGTTCTGCGTTAAATTTATCCGTAAGATATCTATAGGTATTTACTCCATCCATTCCGTAATCTGTTGCAGGTCAAGAAACCGGAGCAATCACTCAAATTTTAATTGCCTTTATTTCTGTTGATGTAGAAGTCTGTGTACATCAAGCAAGCGTTGCAAGGAGTACTCCTAAAATGAGAGTCAGAGATAATCTTTTTTTCATAAAGAGATAGTTTAGGTCTATAAATATTTTGTTGACATTCATAAAAACAGTGACATAGTAAAAAACTACCATTGATTTTCAATAGTAGTCTTGAACAAAGTGTAGTAGAATATCTTCTACAATATAGGGACGGAGGACAAGAATATATTCTCTATATTTTGTCTCCCTTTGTAAAGGGATTTATCTATCGTAGATAGAGATGCCGAATCCACCTTCGTGGATAAAGGACAGAGGGACTTAAAATTATAATAAATAAATTTATCAACAAATCCTCCATCCGCAAAATGCGGATACCTCCTCCTTTAAAAAGGAGGACAAAAATTATGTATTTTTGTTCCTGAACTTATAAAATAATTTAACTAAGTATATAGTATTACTTACTTTTCTCTAATGCTTTTTCTGCCTGAGCCCGACGACTCGTAATGTCTGCGATTATTTTTTTTCACAATTCTAGACTATAGGTTTTGTTTATCATCCCTGTAGTATGACTAGCCACTATGTATTGCTTTGTAATGGGAGGCTTTCTGTCGAGTTGATATGTGTCATTCTCTCTTCTTTCGCAGGTAGAAACTACCATTACACTATACGTCACTCAATACGCATCCTCATACTCATCCATGACTTTTTCGAAATAACATTTAGTACTTTGAGGAAGATTGTTTTCGTGAATGGCTGTATCGTTTTCTTTTGTTGGGTTTATGTAATAGGAGTTATCACCGTTTGCCATAGGATCTACTTCCCAGTCTATAGTTAAGTCACCCTGAAAATTTGTGGTTTCATTAAAATATTTTTGATATTGCTTCATATCTTTGTACGGTAAAAGATCACATCACCATTGATTAAGCAAGACGGTATTGTTCGGGATAAGCACGTTTGAGATAAAATCATTTGCTATCTTTGTTATCCTTTCTATATCCATAGAGACATCATTCAGATTATTTCACTTAAGAAGCTCATTTTTAATCAATGCCTTGATTTCTTCTTCAGAAGTATTTTTTATCTTATATGCTTTGAGTAATTCATAATAAACATTATTCGTTGCAACATCTAGCATCCCTAATTTTGATTCCATCGTTGTATGATTTTGAAACGAGTAATGATATCCTGATTGTAACTTTTTTGCTTTGAGTTTACTTGCCAAAAGGGCGATTTCTTTTTCCTTATTTTCTTTTTCTTTTTGATGTTTGATATAAGACGAGGTTCATACTGCCCCTCATAATGCTCACAGAAGCAATGAAGACACCAGTCCTGTATATATTGCCAACTTTTTAATAGTCCCCTTTCTTTCTATTTTTTTATCTTCTACTTTTTGGATTTGAGTATTATCAATGTACAATCTTTCAAATTGCACATTAGGATTTATTTGTTTACAAAAATTATGAAACTTGAGTAATTCAGGGAAACGATCAAGAGAATAATCCTTGTCTTTTGAATCCTTTCCGTACAATAACATTCAGATAATTCTATCATACCTTATCTGCCTGATAGCGCCTCATTGAATATTCTTCCCTTTTAAAATTTCGTACAAACGGATAGCTACTTCTATCATCGCATAATAGTCAGACTCATTTTCACCGATAGGAAGAGTATCCATTTTTTTCTGTTCCTCTGGTTTTGTAGCATAAAGGGTGATCATGAATTTCCCATCCTTCTTGCTTATGGCATACAAATACCTTGCTATATCTAACGGGGAAAAACTTTGGGGATCAAGAACGATTTCTTTGTCAGATTGTAATCCAACAACTCACTTTTTTTCTAGCAGAGAAAACACTTCTGGATACTGATCTGCGACACTAACGATATCTACCTTATGCATATGCTCTTTAAAATATTTTTTGATTATTTTCTCTATTTCTTTCTTTTCTTGTTCGTACAATAATACTTCTTTCATCCCCCTGTCATCATCTTTATTTGTTAGTATATCTGCCAGATCTTTTCGAATTTGAATCGTTATCTTTTGTCATAATCCTACCTTATGAAGTAAGTAATCTAAGGCTCCAGCCAGAAATTCTTTGGTATAGAGTGTTTCGTTTTTTTTATCCATCTTTCCTATTTGAAAACAGAAATTATCCTTATCCAGAGCAAGATTTCTATCATCTTTTTTTCATTCAATCCCATAATAACTTATATTATTTTTAGGAACCACAAAATTTAATTTACTATCTCGTTGAGTAAATTTTTCTTTTCCTTTTTTAGCTATGTTTCCAAGTATACGCGCCATCACATTATTAAGGAATAAATGGCGATATAATTATACTCAGAATAGTCTTTTTTGCAAATTTCTAAAAGAAATTTGTAAACAAATTCTCATCCTGAGAATTTATAAACAATTTTTTTCTATATGTTTTTACTTCTTACCTTTTTTACTCAATTTTCGAATCAGATTAAACATACTTTTGAGTCCATTATGAAGTGTCGTACTTTCTATGGTCAAACCACAGAGTTCGTTACTCGTATACATCAATATAGCAATTTTGTTATTTCCGTATACAATGATTTCGTTAGCAAAATCAAAAACAGGATCATCAATCACTATAGAGTCATGAGTTTTAATATTATATTCAGAATATTTACTTGTACTTTTTGCTGCAATTACCTTCGTTTTAGTTTTGTATTTTAATCTCCAAGGCACAAATTCCTTGGTAAGATATTCTTGAAAACGAGGGTCTATCTTACTCGTTCCTACAAAAGTCAGAAACGGTTCACCCGCAGACATGAGCTTCCCGGAGACGATTACTTCTTCGTAAATGGACTTAAGTCCTTCTATACCATCAAAAAACTGCACCTTCGGTTTATTGTCATACTTGTTGGCGATTGCCAAAAACTGAGGCAATGCTTCCTTGAGTAGGGCATATTTATCTTCAGATTTTTTAAGAAGCTTCTCTGGTGATATAACGGTGTAATATGTCGTATTTTTCTTATTCACTTCCGTAGCAAGTCATTTTTTTACTAAACTTTTAAGTGCTGAATATATGGTTACTCTGTTCTCTGAAGTACGCCTTGCGATACTACTGACAGGAGCAGTACCTAGCTCTAAAACAGCCAAATAGCTTTGCGCCTCGGTCTTGGATAATCAATGGTCTTGAAGTAACTGATCTAACATTACACACAAGTTACAAAGTAAAGGGTACAAGTTGCAAACATATATTTTTTAAATTCTAAGCTCTAAGTCTTTTTGTTACTCTCTCCTTCCCCATCACTTGCATGACAGAATATAAGTCTGGAGTTTGTGCGGTGCAACACAGTTGAATTCTTAGAAACATAGCTAAATCTCAAATTTTTCCTACATATCACCCCTCCTTGAATTCTGCATTATTTCATGCGAAACCATATTTTTTTCAGATTTCTTTCAACTGAGCGAACCATTCTTCTACGGACATTGATAAGTTCATGACTTGAATATACTCATCGACGAAACTTTTTGCGATATCTTTTGATATGATACTTTTTTCTTTCTGAATTCTGAATTCTGAATTCTGAATTAATTTTGCCCGTTCCTCATCAAAGAAAAAACGTAACTGTGTTTCTACATCTGCATACGTAGTAAATCTCTTCGGATCCTTTGCGGCCTGCCCCGTCTTTAGCGGGGTATGGCGTTCGATGTTTAATGCTGCTTTTATATAAGAGACATCAGATTTCATCAAAGCAGCTAGTTCCGGTCTATATTTTTCTGCTCGGGTCAAACTTTGCTCATACAGTTCATCAGTTGAAATTTTAGAGAGATAATTATTATTTACACTTTGAAGTTTTACAAAATCAAATAATGCTCACGACTTACTCATCTTTTCAAGCTTCATCTCAAAGTCGAGATATGTCTTATCAGGATTGGCTTTTTGTCGCTCTTCAAATCATGGATCAATGAGCGTAAGAAGAAACTCGATAATTCCTTGTGTCGCATATCCTTTCTCGAAAAAAAATCAGATATCAGATTCTGGATCATGTCTTTTGGAAAGTTTTCTTTTATTTCAATTATCTAATTTGAGTAATGGGGCAACATGACAATACTTAGGAATAGGCAATCCAAATGACTGAAAAAGCTGTATGTGTAATGGTACAGAAGGAAGTCGTTCTTCTGATCTAATTACATGAGAAGTTCTCATTAGATGATCATCAGCAATATGCGCAAGATGATAGGTTGGTAATTCATCAGACTTGATAAGTACGATATCATTGAAATTGTCTATCGTTTCTATCCTTCACTTTACTACATCATCAAAGACAACTCTCTTAGTTGCATCTCCGGGAGAGCGAAATCTAATCACAAAGTTTTTATCCGATTGTAATTTCTCTAAAATTTCTTCTGAAGACTTATTTCTTCGAACTGAATAATTTCAATAGATACCTGGAGTTACTTTACTTTTAGTTTGTAATTCACGGGTAGCATTCATTTCTTCTGTCGTCATCCAACAAGGATAGGCTAGCCCATTTGCTAACAAATGCTTTGCAAATACCTTGTAGATAGATTTTCTTTGGGACTGTTTGTACGGTCCGTAATTTCCTACATCGCTATGATTTTCACCGAGAGATCATTCATCTATTCCGATACCAAATGTTTTCATATATTGTACAATCAGCTCGACTGATCCCTCAACTTCTCTTTTTTGATCAGTGTCTTCTATCCTAAGCATAAACGTTCATGCATTTTGTTTAGCAAATTTTCGTGAAATAAATCCCGTAGAAACTCCTCCGATATGAAGAAATCCCGTAGGACTCGGTGCGAAACGCGTACAGACAGAATGGGATCTTGGAGGATATTTTTTTTCTAAATCTTGAATCGTTTCTGTTACCTCAGGGAAGATTATATCAGCGAGTTCTTTTCGTGTTGTCATGGATGCAATTTTAAAAATTAAATTTTCTTAGCTTGTAAATTTTGTTCTACATTACAGATATGTCTCTTACTTTCAAGAAAATCAATATACTATATTATTTGAAAAACTTCAACTTGATTAAGACATAACATTAGGCTATATTAAAAAGGAACTTTTAGCACCTTACAATATATCTATGAGCAAACAAAGCACTAACTGATTTTTTCTCTTGGGCGCAGCCCTCATCCTAGCATTGACTACTTTTTTCGTAGGGAATGCTATGATACAATCCAATAAAAATAATCAACAAACCTCACAAGGAGTAACGAATACTATTTCCGTTATGGGTGAAGGAAAGGCTTCCGTAGCTCCTGATATGCTAGTAATCAATGTTTCTATTTCTGAACTTGCTACTACTACAGAACTGGCACAGTCTCAAGCAAACGATAAGGTAAGCAAGCTCAAAGACATCCTCAAAACAGCAGATATCGCTGATAAAGATATCAAGACAACTAACGTAAATGCTTATCCAGAATATGATCGAAACCAAACAGGCAGAAAATTACTTGGATATAGAGCACAACAAAGTATTGCCATTAATGTCATCGGAGATAAGTTTGCAGAAAAATGATGAAATATCGTCACACAAATATCTAAAATCGGAGGGGTAAATGTTGATAATACCTATTTTGATCTTAAGGACAAAAATACTGCTTACGCATGAGCTCGTGAAAAAGCATTCGCGGATGCAAAAGCAAAAGCTGAACAACTTGCAAAAGCTGGTGGAGTAACCCTTGGGAAACCCGTTATGATCACAGATAATAGCTATTCAAACGTTCCTGGTCCTATCTATTATGCGAAGGGAATGGGCGCAATGGCAACACCAGATGCTGCAGTAAGCAATACTCTCTCACCAGGAGAAACTGAAGTAACGATTAATATAAATATAATGTACCAGATAAAGTAATTAGAATTTATTACTAATTAAAGTATAGAGATGCTCGAGCGAGCGTCTCTTTTTTTTATTTTAGCTTTTTTCTAAAACACATGATCACAGCCCCTAACACAAAAAATCATATAAAAAATCGCTGGGAAACACTGAACCAGCCATGAAACTCGAGTTGCGAGTCAGCTCTTAGATACTCCAGACAGAAACGAATCAAACTATATCCCAACAAGAACACTGCAACTATTTTCCCTGCTTGCGGTTTTCTTGTTTTTACTCGATTGCGGATGATGGAAAGCGTAATAAGTAAGAGTATAAATCCCTCAAAAAAACTTCCGAGGAAATTAGTATTTACTCTCAAAAAACTATCTACTTGAGGATATACATGAAACACATTGAGATCATTCAGAATAGAAAATAACGGATATCCAAGACGAGGAAGTCGGTTTGAAACGATGACGCCATAGAGTTCTTGATTAAGAAAATTTCCTATTCTTCAAAGCATGATTCCGAAAGGAACGATTGCGAGAATGACATCAAAGAGCAAAACCATTTCAGTATATTTAAGTTTATTTTTTCGAGCAAGCAAACATAAGGCTATCGTAACTCCTAGCATTCAACCAATAAACGACATACCTCACTTTCGTACTTGAAATATTTGCCCGGGGTGCGATAGATAATATTGAAAATCATAAATCACTACATGCCCTAGTCTTCATCCTATCAATACTCCCACAAATATACAAAGCACGAGGTCATCGAGATGAGTCTCGAGGAATCCCTGCAAACGTGGAAATTGTATTCAGAATATATTTTTTTTTGTAATTCGATAGAGGAAAAGATATCCTACTAAGAACGCGATAAAGTAGAAAATACCATACCGATAGACATCAAGTGAACCAAGAGAAAATGCAATCATGGATATTGTCGAACAAATAAATATAATTTTTATAGTTAATAAATAATAAATTGCAATTTATTAAAAAAACTGACACGCTCGGGCATCAGCTCCTAATTGTTCATTATTAATTTTTCATTAACTTTTTATATTCTTCGATCAATCCCGCTTGTACTTTTGATTTCATAATATCCGTAGGGATACCAGCATTAGGATTGAAACAGAAACTTACTTTCATCTTACATACTTTCTGATCAAAGGTATCTATAAGCACTTGTGTATATTCTTTGTACATGACGAAGTCATAAGAATTTGCCTTGAGGAGCGTGAGATCTATTACCTTTTCTATATCTAAATTGATGTCGATATTGAGATCGATCTCAAGTTTTAATACTGATTCTAAACTATATGTTTTGATAAGCGAACTTACAAATTTGGCATTTGGGATAACGATTCTTCTAAAGTCGAATGCTCTAATAATCGTATCTTTCATATTCACCTCTTCGATCTTTCCAAGTACTTCTTGTTTACCAAGCTTCACGTAGACAATACTTCCTGGCTGATATTCTTTGGTAGTAAAAATCATAATACCTGATATCAGATTTGTAAGAGTTTGTCTAAATGCAAATCCTACTCATATTGAAATTCCTCAGAGAATAAGTCCGATATCGATACCTACGATACTGAAACTGATATAAAATGAGAACATCGCCAAAGCGTAGAATATAATGTCTCCAATTAACGAAGACACGTTTTCTATTGATTTATTTCCTTTGAGGATAAACCCTCTTGTAATCTTATTTTTGATATATCCCGCGATAATTCTTGATAATGCCAAAAGAACGAAGGCAATTACGATCGCTAAAATAATTGAAATAATCTTGGAAACAAAGGGATTTTGATAGAGTCTCACCACCATATCCAAGAAGCTTTCTTTTGCATTTGATACTGTTGATCCTAAGGTATTCATGTACCGAATTCTCTATGAGATAAATGATACCCTATAATTATAATCAGAATTGAAAAAAATGCAAATTACTTAATACTTGATACTTGATACTTTTTTTGTAGTATAACCTCATTTACTTAGTAGTCATTAAATACATGCGAACGCTTATTATTTTGCTAGCTCTTGTAATTATTATCGTTCTGGTAGTAATCTTTGTTTTTTTCAAAGAGGATACGCATAATTTTAAGAATATTTTCAGTATTTTTAAAAAGGAAAAGACATCTCCTGAATTTCATCAGAGGATAGATACCAAATATTTTGAAGAATGACTCAAAACGATTGAATTCCACAATCCAGAATTGAAGCAGTTAAAAGAAATACTTCACACCCATATCATAGGCATGGAAAGTCTTATCAATGCAATCATTATTAATATCCTTTGTGGATGACATGTCCTTGTAGAAGGATTCCCAGGACTCGCAAAGACAAAAACGATCCATATTTTCGCACAATTACTAGGACTGGATTTTAAGAGAATTCAGTTTACTCCTGATCTTTTACCTTCTGATATCTTAGGTGGAGAGATTTATAATAGCAAATCACAAGAATTTGATACCAAGATGTGACCTATTGTGGCAAATATTATCTTAGCAGACGAGATCAACAGAGCAACGCCCAAAGTCCAGTCTGCATTACTGGAAGCGATGCAAGAGCAGCAAGTGACGATTGGAGGAACGACGCACAAACTTCCGGCGCCATTTTTGGTCTTAGCGACACAAAATCCGATTGAACAGGAGTGAACCTATCCCCTGCCTGAAGCTCAAATTGATAGATTTTTATTTAAAGTTCTCGTCACTTACCCAAGTCTCGCTCAAGAAAAAAAGATTCTCGATACTTTGGAAAAAGAAGACAATCACCATATCAAAAGCGTTGTCTCACATAGTCAGTTGCTGACACTTAAAAAAGAAATCGATGCTATTACGATCTCTGATGAGATTAAACATTATATAACCAGGTTAACGAGTATAACAAGAAAAGAGCATGAATATATTCTTTACTGAACATCACCAAGATGATCGATTGGACTCATGCTTGCCAGCAAAGCAGTCGCATTGGCTAATGGAAAAACGTACGTAACGCATGAAGACGTTCAGAGAGTCGCTCTCCCCGTCCTCAGACATAGAGTTATTTTAAACTATCAGGCAAAACTGTCTGGATTGACGGAAGATCAAGTATTGCTTGAATTGTTTCAAACCGTTCCTCTTATTTAGGCCATAATATATACCCTTTCACTTAGGGGTTCGTATAAAAAGTACTTTTTCTATTTCATAACAAACTTTTTCGTAGCATCTACAATAGCATCTAGATCCAACTTAGTAAATCTCTTGTATTGATTTCTCAAAGTTCCATTATTTTTTGTTCCCTCCAAAAAGTCCATTTGGTTAGTAAGTCCCGAAATATAGGTCGTCGTGAAGAGATAAAGATCCTTCACGGGTTTTGTATAATCAGATTTTATAAAAAATGTTTTGTCATTAAGTGTCACGCGTTTGATATTGAAGAGATAATAGATTCCATTGCTCTCATTTGGCTTTCCTGCATCATAGAGATCGAGTATTTTATCATAAAATTTATTAGACTGATAATCTATCACCGACCAATCCAATTCTCCTATGGTTCGATTTTTCAATCCATTCGTCAGATCCACGTTAAAATATATTGCACCGACGATTCTTGTTTCTCTGAGAAGAAAGTCTTTGAGCTGAAGAAGCCATGCATTTTTTAGTCATGAATTATTCGCGTACACCTCAAGCGATTTGTTGAAATCGTAGGCTCAGGCATAATTTACTGCTGTAGTTCCCACCTCATCTACAAAGATCGGTTTATTGAAAGTCTTGAGTCTATCCAATGTCTTTCGTCCTGCAGCATTAACAATTTGATCAGGCGTTCCTCGTCGCCTATTTCCATTTCATTTTCATCGATTATAAAAAGTTACACCCATTAAATCGACATAGGTATCTCCTGGATAATAGTCTTCAAAAGTAGGACACTTTCGTTTTACTTTAACATTTTGCTGGCACTGGATAAATACTGCCGTCTGCGAAGGCTTACCGCCTCTGGCTGGCAAATCTCGTGCATTGACCGACATGTCAAACAATATATTTGACTGACTGAGCCCCTCAGCTCTTGAAAGTTCTCGCACATGAATCCATGCTTTTTTAAATGTCTTAGGATTTGAACTTCGTGGATATCGTCCGCCATTCATCTCATGCATCGTGCGAAAAATCACTCTCAGATTATTCTTTTTTACGCTTTGAAAAAATTGTTTATACTGTAGGTCAAACTTTCCCTCAGCAACTTCTTTTGCAGTAAAACTGTTGGGAGAGATAGAAATATGATAAATTTTATCTTCACCAAGCTGAGTATTCAATCCCGAAAGCAAAGATTCCACATGTGGTCCTCGAGGATCAAAAATAAATGATACGATAGGGATATCAAGTTTATACTCTTTTTCTATACGCTGGATATTTTCTATGCTATTATCTCGAGATTTCATACCAAAAAGATATGCCTCTGATTTTGAACTCAGGGAGAATATTCCTACGACGAGGAGGAGAGTTATTGAAATTTTTAATTTAGAATTTAGAAGCAAAAGAATTAATTTAAAATTTAAAAATGAAATCAAATTTATAATTTAGAATTTAGGAAACTTAATCTAGAAACAAGAGAATTAATTTAAAACTTAAAAGAGAAATCAAATTTAGAATATGTTAGTTTATAAATTTTTATATTGTTTATAAATTTATTTTTAAAAGTTTTTTATTTTTTAAAATTTTAAATTCTAAATTATTTCACTATTACATGATACGCTGCGGAAACAAAATAAATAGTCATAACGATAGAAATTACAAGTTTAAGCAGCGTTCAAGTTACAAATCCTATAAAGGAACCTCGCGCTGCTTTTAATGCCAACTCATGATGTTTGCCAGCAAACTTCTCTCCGAGATATGCTCACAAAAATGGCAAGCCTACTAATCAGAGTAATCAAAATGGACCAAGTACGATACCGAATATGGGAAGAACAATCACTGCAACAATAAGTCAAATATTGCTTCCACGAACGCCTCGTTTGCTTCCGCCAAATTTTTTGGTTCCTCGTGAAGGGATAGCATAATCAAGAATCGTAAGAAAGATAATAATCACCGCTCGTATAATGAAAAAGGCCCAACCAAAAGGATGTCCCGAAGTCAGTTGCAAGAGAATGCAGGCAATGTAAATCAAGATCAAGCTTGGAAGGACAGGAACAATTGCGCCTATGATTGCGACTACACAAAGCAATGCTCAGATGACAATAAGAGCTATATCCATCTTTCTGCAATTTTAAATTTAAAATTATACTCCGGGCACCGGAAAATCTTTACAAAATTCTCTGACCTTATTTCTCAGTTCTGATAATGCTTCTTCGTCATCCTTATTTTTCAATGCATGATCAATAAACTCTACAATTTTTTTCGTGTCTGTTTCTTTGACTCCTCTCGTCGTCATGGCTGGCAAGCCGATTCTGAGTCCTGAAGGGCGGAAGGGTGGATTCGGATCGTCAGGGATTGTTGATTTGGATGTTGATATTCCGATTTTATCTAATGTTGATTCTGCAACAGATCCGTCTATTCCTGTACCTGTGAAATCAATAATGACCATATGATTTTCTGTTCATCAGGTTACTAACTTGTAGCCATGAGCGATTAATTCTGTAGCTACTACTTGTGCATTTTTGAGCGCTTGTTGAGTATAAGTTTTGAATGCTGGCGTCTGCACTTCGTGCAGAGCGACTGCGATAGCTGCGATAGTGTTCATATGCGGTCATCATTGCATGCCGGGAAATACTGCTCTATCGATTCTTGTTGGAATATTTTCAATCGTATCTTCAGGTTTTTTGAGCGGGTTAGAAACGATTCCTTTGCTGAGAATTAATGCTCCTCTCGGCCCTCTCAGAGACTTGTGTGTGGTGGTCATCATGACGTGAAATCCATAATCGAGCGGATTTTTCAACAGTCACGCAGCGATAAATCATCAAATGTGCGAAACATCTGCGAATGCGATAGCTCAGACTTCATTTGCTATTTCTACGAATTTTTTGTAATCAAGTTCTCTGGGATAGGCAGAAAATCCTGCAAGAATTATTTTAGGTTTGTGTTGGCGAGCCAATGCGCGAACCTGATCGAAATCTATCTTTCCCTCTGCCGTCGTCTTGTATCTGATAAAATTAAATATCTTTGAAAAAAAAGTCACCGGAGCTCCATGGGTGAGGTGTCCTCCATGCGTCAAATCCATCCCGAGTACCGTATCTCCTGGCTCCATAAGTGCTGAATATACACATAAGTTTGCTGCCGCTCCGGATAACGCTTGTACATTTGCGTGGTCAGCATGAAAAACTTCTTTTGCTCTCTCGATAGCGAGTTGCTCTATAGTATCTGTATTTTCTTGTCCTCAGTAATATCTGCGTCCAGGAAATCCTTCAGAATATTTATTTGCAAAAACTGAAGCTTGCGCTTCAAGCACTGCCGCAGATTGGTAGTTTTCACTTGCGATAAGTTCCATTCCTTCTGACTGACGTTTCTGTTCAGCAAGAATCGCCGCGTAAATATCTTTGTCTGTCTTTTGAATATTTTGCATGGGTTTTTAAATTTAAAATTGTAAATTTAAAATTTATTATAAATATTCAGTGCATTCTATCAAGTAAAGATATTTTTTAATTAAAAAAAGTCGGACAAACACGCCCGACAATGATTACTTAGGTTCTACAATTATTGCCAATCCTGGCTTTAAAATCCTACAGCAATATGCCATATAAAAAATAAATATGAAAAGTATGTTTGTACAATAATTTAGAACGTTCCGATAGCTATTATCGTTAAGTATTGGTTTATACTCGAGACGATTAAGAAACCGGGGATGGGCATAGAATCGCTCTTTGAACTCATCTAAAGAAAGAACAATTTCTCCTTCAAATTGCCCAGGATTGAACCTTGCATGACCATTGGGTGCAAAAGTTGGGCTCGTAAGTACAACTTTGTTCTCGCTGATATAGTTAAGGAGAGCAAAATGTGGATACGCTGCCTCAGAAGAAAAGCCTTGCTCATTGAACGTATTGATATACATCACAATGACTCCTTGTCCCTTTTGGATAGCATGAAAGAGTTCGCCAGAAGTGGCAAAATATTTCGTTCTTGCTTTCAAAGATCCTCCATACTTAAAGAAGAAAATATTGTTTAATGTTTCTTCTACTTCCCATGAAGTGATGCCTAAGGTTTTGTCTCCCGACAATGCTAGGATATTGTCCTGATCAATAGCTATATCATATTTCTCTAGTATCATTTGCATCGCAGCATGTCCGCACGAAAATGAATACTTAGATTTATAATATGAATACCTCTCAGCTCTTGGATTTGGATGATCTATTCTAGTATGGAATTTCTGCATATACGCATCAGGTCTATTTTTGACATACACCATATACGCAATAAGCATAATTACCATAAGAACAAAAGCCCCTGCCCAAGGATCGTATACAAACGTCATGGGAATTCCCACGAAGATGATAATACATAGCAAAGAAAAAATTCCTATCGCTATGGGCAACAATCTTTTTGTTTTCATAATATTTTTTTTTATTTATGTGGAAAAAATCATATATATTTTAAATCCAAAGTCAATCTCAGACTATGCCATCATAGTGAGTATTTCTTCGATATTTTTTCTTTCATTAGAAACTTTAGGGATTTTGTGTTGCCCACCAAGAGCATTCCTATTTTTCATCCATGCATAAAACGTTCCCTGCCTAACACAATGAACAACAGGATCTCCTAGGACCTTAGTATCATATCTTTCGTCAAAATAATAAGAGTTAATATTACATAGCTCTCTATCTAAGACTTTAGCAAAAGCAAGTTCGTCCTTTGGAGCCTTAGTAAACTCTATGATCCATTCGTACGCTCCCCTAATGTTTCATCCTGAATACGTAATCGGCCCAAGCATATAATCAGTTGCAATAGTATCTGTTTTTTTGCAGGCTTCGAGTAAGGCTTTGTCTGTATAGTCAGAAGTCACACATTCCCCTACAACGTCTATATAATATTTAGTTCTTCCTGATATCTTTATTCTCCATGGATTTAAAGTTGTGAATTTTACCGTATCCCCAAGGACGTATCTTCGTAGTCCGGCGTTACTAATTAAGATCACATAATCTTTATCTATCTCGACATCTCTTAACGTTAATACTGTTGGATTTTCTTTTCAGTATTCTTCAAATGGAATGAATTCATAAAACACGCCATGCTTAGTAAACAAAAGCATATCATCTCTAAAATTACCATCCTGACAGGCAAAGAATCATTCTGAGGCATTGTAGGCTTGATAATATTTTACTTTATTTCCAGGAAATAATTCTTGAAGTTGTGGTTTATATAAATCTATTGCCATCCCTCCTCGAAAAAAAACTTCAAAATTTGGCCAAACTTCAAGGATATTTTTCTTTCCGGTACATTCCAATACTTTATAGAAAAAATTCCCTCCTCGTGAAGGCTGTGCACTCATAAATGTAATATTTTTGTCTAGTGTGGTGTCAATAATACATTGTGCTTTTTCGTCCCGATTTTCCATGTAGGATATTTCTTGCTTCGGTTCACGAAAATGTTGTCCTATCCGAGGAGCAGTTTTTTGTAATATCGCAGAAATAAAACCGACATTATTTTCTCATGTATACGGATTTTTTGAAAATCATCATCCAATAACAAGCCCCTTCCCTTGAAAAAATTGTGTTCTTGGATTATTTCTGACGTACATACTCATTAATTCTATACCTCATTTGAAGTGAGATGCGTGTAAATTATCTTTTGTGATGGGGATATATTTTGAGCTTCATCAAGTCGTTCATGACGAAGTAGCAAATCGTGCAACCTTCCCTGGATATGTTATATCTTTTTCTCACTTGAGCATATACATAATCCATGGTTCAAAATCCTTATAATGAGATATAGGAACCATATTCTGAAAATCTTCGATGGTCTCAATATTTTCAAATCCATATCTCTTTCCAAAGGCAGTATTTCTACATTTCTGAATCAAATCAAAAATTATCTTCTCCTGATTTTTGAATGAGGGCTGATGAAGATGTGATTTAAGAATAAGATATGTTTTGATGAGCTTGTTGACTACACGCTTAGGTCCGCTCAAAGGATTGATCATAAAATATAACTAACAACTAAAAGTTAACAACTAATAGTTAGGAGATTATTGTGTTTTTGTTGAGGCTTTTTTTTACACAATGATGGTATAAATGCAAGAAGGAAATTTGTTGCCCAAGTTTATACTGAAATTAAGATAATCTACTTATAAATAGCTCTAACGGGAAGTGCATTTCTTTTATTTGTGAGAGACAAAGACCCTTTATCATTGTAAAATTTGAAACAAAGAGCTTGAGGAGAATTCCCTGAAGAAAAAATCCGAATGCACCCAAAATTTCCTTCACTATCCATTTTCTTTCAAGATTCACAATACATACCCCTAGGGATATCTAGAATAAATCACAAAATATTTGCTCACGTATATCGCTTATCTTTTCAAAAAATTCAAATTAATTTTGTAAAAATATCAATAAAAACATCTTCTCTTGGTATTTCCATTCCTTTTTGTGCAAGAAGCCTATTTTGTTCCCTCAGGACATTAAATTCAAAATATGTTTCATCTCCTACTTGAATAATATCTTCACCATTGGGCTCGACCTTTAGGTTTTTTCTTGTTCGTTTAACTCAAGCCTCAATGTACTTGGGAGTATATTTTATATTCTCTAACCATTCCATTATTTCTGGAGTATCCATTTCATTATCTAAAAGAAGACTCACTACTCTTCCCATATTCACATTATCTTGATCTGTCATACCTTGTTGATTAAGAAGATGCTTATAATCTCCTGGCATAAGCGTTTCTTGCTTCTTACGAGCTTGTTGTTCTAAAAAAATTTGATGTTTAGTTTGAGCATCTTTCTTTATTTCATCAAATGCTTGGATAAGATATATCATTGTTTTTTCAGTGATTTGTCCTGTTAGTATCGCTGCTTTAGCTTCAGCCACAGAGGTGATTGGAGGGATATGTGTTAATGTCATTACCTATGTAGCAAAAAATAAAATATCTTATGTACGTCCGTATCGTTTATACCGTTTTGAGACAACGAACAGAGAATCCATACTTTCTATTCCATTTCCCATGACTTCATCTTGGCTTAGAATGACTTCATGAAGTTCTGTTTCCTGTAAAATAGAATCCCTTGGCACAACGCAAGTTAAATTCTTCATCGCCATCATAAAGCTCACCATTAACCATGCCACGATATCCTGGGAATACCATATGTTCTCCCTTCAAAAAATTCTGATAGTTTCATTTATATTTTTTATTAATAATATCTCTATATACTATCCATCACACGGGCATTTTTTTACCCAATTTTCTTGTTTCTCTCAAAGCAGATTCTTGTGTGAATAGTTGTTCTCATGATGGATATTCTCGCACATCTCATTCATCGTTTGTTTTTACCTTGATCCCATTGATGTCAGTGATTTCTTGTCGATTGGCGCTGTCTATTTTAAAATTTTCATTATCCAATTCTGGAATATTTTCTACGGTTTCTTTTTGCT
This sequence comes from candidate division SR1 bacterium, assembly GCA_026397475.1. GTDB lineage: Bacteria > Patescibacteriota > Gracilibacteria > Absconditabacterales > Absconditicoccaceae > CAJBLF01. Next base: position 73,743 of record JAPLUT010000005.1, read on the forward strand.
CTTTCTTTTTTTTCCCTCTAGGATTTACTAAAATTATTTTTTTTAAATCATGAAAGCGTACGTCTTTAAGTCCTTCTTCTTTTGCATGAGCAAAAAGCACTTGAAAAATAGCACTATTGGAGTCGTGCTTCTGATATAAAAGATTATATTCGGCAATAGCCTCTTTATTGTTCTCTTTAAAAAGCTTTATAATCTTATTTTGACTTCTTTGTGCTGCTTCTCTTGCTTGACTATGTTTTTTAACTCACGACAACATACCAAGAAGCATTTGTGTATCTGCTAATGAGTTGTCTTGAATACCTTCAGAATTGTTTTCTAAATTTGTCATGGAAAAGCTATAGATGATACTAAAAATACAATAGAGCAAGGACTGTAAGTATTATATAGTTTTTGTATAACTATTCATTGACTTATTTCAATAGAGAATGCTGGAAAAAATATTGAAAGTGATGGACTAATCTATATAGAGTATACATTTGTATCATAAAGAAATAGCTATTTGTGAATATATGCTTCTTTACCTTTTTAGTTGTAGTATGAAATACACGTCTCCCCTGTTGAAAAAGTTTATCTCTCTCAACGATACTCCAGAAAATATTGCAAAAAATCTTATTCTCAAAACCTGTGAAATCGAAGAAATACATCAGAGAAACATTGCAGAAAGCATTGTTATTGGATATGTAAAAAGCTGCGAAAAGCATCCTGACGCGGACAAGCTAAGCGTTTGCCAGGTAAATTGTGGGACTAAGGGAGAATACCAAATTCTCTGTGGCGGAGCGAATGTTGCTACCTGACTTTACGTGCCTATCGCTTTGCCGGGGACACATTTTCCTAAACTTGGAATCACTATCGAACCTAGAAAGATGAGAGGACTAGATTCTAATGGCATGATTTGTAGCAAAGAAGAAGTTGGCATAAATGAAGATATAGAAAAACATACTATCTGGTCACTTACCGAAGACCTTGAGGACATCTCTGATAAAGATCTGGGAACCGCATTGAAAGATAAATTTCCACGATTGGAAAACCGAGTGATGGAAGTAGACAATAAATCACTGACTAATAGACCAGACCTTACCTGACATTTTGGAGTAGCGTCTGAGTTGCAAGCCATCTACGGGAATGAAAAATGAGCAATTACGTTTAATAAAATAAAAGAATATCACAATCAATGTACGCCAGCAAATATTATGCAAATACTGGAAAATAGCACAAAACCCGAGAGAAAAGTTATCGGAGAAAGTGAATGATTACATACCTATAGTTTATTACATTTAAAAAATATAACTATCCAACAAGCATCTTTCTTTTCTAGATTGCAGCTGATTGACTTGGGATATGCACCTATTAGCAATTGGGTCGACTTCTCAAATCTCTTTATGATTATCAGCGGGCAACCTATCCATTTTTTTGATGCAGAAAAAGTTGATGGCGATGTTATCGTAAGAAACGCCAAAGATTGAGAGACATTTGTAGATCTTTTTGAAACTACGCATATCTTAAAAGCTAATGATATTGTGATCACTGACAAGAAAAAAATACTTGCACTTGCAGGGATTATTGGAGGATTGGAAAGCTGAATCACAGAAAGCACAAAAAACATATTAGTAGAGATTGCAAACTTTGACGCTGTAGCAGTGAGAAAGACTGGAACAAGACTTGGCCTGAGAACTGATGCAGAATTGAGATTTGAAAAAAACATAAATCCACGATACTCCTTGTTTTGTTTAACTCTTTTTTTGGATGAATTAAATTATTACAAAAAGGACCTTGGAAACTTTAATATCGGAGGACTTTCTTATTACATCAATGACAAAATACAATCAGAAAGTAAAAAAACCATCACCGTAGATATGAAAATAATGGAAAAATTTATCTTCGGTAAAAAAATTAAATGATTTGATAAAAAAGCAGAAGAAATACTCTTAGGACTCTGATTTTTAAATCAAGGAAAAGACGCATTTTTCTGCCCCCTTCGAAGATCTCCGGACGACCTCAATATCCCTGAAGATATTTATGAAGAAGTAGCAAGTATCTATGGATATGATCAGATAGAAAATATTCCTTTATTGAGTAGCACTGCCTATACCCCATATACGGCATATGTAGATATTCAAAGAAAAATTGAAGATATTCTTGTAAGAAATATCTGATGTAATCAAACGGAAACTTATCCCCGGATTAGCGAAAAAACATTAAAAGATTTTGATAAAGATCTGAATACTTTTTACATGCTTCAAAACCCTGTAAATCCAGATACCCCTTATATGAGAGACAATGTTCTCTATGGGCTTCTTACTCACACTGCAAAAAATAGTAAATTTTTTGATAGCTTCAAGATATTTGATATTGGGAAGGTACGAACAAAAAATACTGATACAAAAAAACAATCAAAATTTGCTTCAGATTTCGTTGGAGAAAAAACAGAACTCGGACTTATGCTCTATCAAAAAAATATTGAGCAATGGAACAAGGATCCTATTCTGGAAGCTAAGAATATCGCAAAAGTATTGGCAAAAGAATTGGGACTCGGTAAACTAAATTTTGAGAAAACTAGTCTCAGTCAATTTCATCCCAAAAAACAAGCACATATAAAAATGGGTGAAACTATTATTGGTTTTGTCGGAGCGCTTCATCCCTTGCTATTACAAAACAATAAAATAGGAGAAATGAGTAGCGCAGTATATCTCTCATTAGACCTCTCAACTCTCCTTGCTAATACACGATCAAGTGGGGAACATATGTATACGTATGAAACTCTCCAAGATCAAATCATCTGGAGAGATGTGTGTTTTGTCGTAGATGCTAGCAAAAATTTTGATGAAGTAATCACTTCCGTGAAGCAAGTTCCTGAAGTTCAAGATATAGAAGTTTTTGATGTATATACATGAAAAAATATTGGAGAAGATAAAAAATCAGTTTCTATAAAAATTAAAATAGTTTGAAATTGAACCATGACAACTGAACAAATTAATGAAGTCATAAAGAAAACTATCAGCGCAGCAGAAGCAGTTGGCGGCATTTTGAGAGCATAGTAGCCTATCTCTAATCGCTTTGGATTCCTAATAATTGATCGTCCCTCTGGGACTTATTCGAACATCTTTTTATTTACTCTAATCGCTTTGGACTTCCATCCAAAGCTAATAATTGATCGTCCCTCTGGGACTCATTCGAGATCATTTATAATTAATGACTTGATCATGTCTTATACTCAAATCTACTTACATTGTATCTTTGCGACAAAATGAAGACAAATGTTTCTTGATCCTACACATGATGACGTGTTGCAAAAATATATTACTGGGATTGTTCAATCTCCAGATCGCAAATGCAAAATGTTGGCAATTAATAATGTAGAAGATCATATGCATATGCTTATAATTTTACATCCAAGCTATTCTCCTGCAAAACTCATGCAAGAGATTAAAGCAATAAGTTCTAAATTTATCAATGATAGCAATCGATATAAGTATAAGTTTCAATGGCAAATAGGATATGGTTGTTTTTCTTATGCACAAGCTGAAATAAAAAATGTTTGCAATTATATCCGCAAACAAAAAGAACATCATAAAACAATATCACTAGCGGATGAATATCTTTGATTACTAAAAAAATTTAATATAGAATTCAATGAAAAATATCTGTTTGATTAAGTGCCGAAGGCACGATCCATTTTAACTGCGGACGGAAGTCCTCAGTGTTTAAAAAAAACATGAGATACTTATCGGGTGAAGAAGAAAAAAAAGCTTTGGAGTTTATCGCTCAGGCGACGGAAATAGCTTTGCAGTCTACCTGCGAACGTGATCACTGTGGGTCTATCATTGTCTGGGATGATGAAATTATCTGAACGGGATTTAATAGTCCGCCGGGACATCAGGAGGATCAGAGAAGATGTTCTTGTGATAAAAGTTTGTATAATAAAAAAGTGAAAGACACGACCTGCTGTATGCATGCAGAACAAAGAGCAATCATGAATACTTTAATAGATAATCCTGACAAAATCATAGGTGCGAGACTTTACTTTATCCGCCTCGACGACAAAGGAAATCCTTCAAGAGCAGGCAAGCCCTATTGTACAATCTGCAGCAAGATGACGCTTGATGCCGGGATAAAAGAATTTGTCTTGTGGCATGAAGACGGAGTCTGTGTGTATGATGCCGGAGAATATAATACGCTTTCTTTTGCTTATGAATGATAAAAAAAATCTCGGAGCATTCCGAGATTTTTTTGTATGTATATTTTTCTCTTTACTCATACTCCCTTAACCATTCATCCATATCTTCTTTACTGTAATCACCAGATTGACTATCTTTTTTTATATTACTTGTTGGGAGAACTACTCAACTCGACAAGAATAAATTAAATGCACTTATTTCATCGATAAAATCTTTCGTATCAAATCATTCTGCGTGGTAATAAGTATATTCAGGATTATCTCAATACACATTAAAACGAACATTTATTTTTCATTTTTTAGTTACAGTAAGTATTATTTGTCAGTCTCCATCTTGTAAAGGAACTCCTTTTTTATTTATATGATACATATAGTTTCATTGCTGGTCACGTTCATCTTGCGTAATATCACATTCTATTCATAACTTTTCACGCAAAGTTTTTATTGTAACATGAGCAAGTTGAATGACACTATTAGTAGCAGTAATTAATAATTCTTGGGAGGTCTGATCTTCTATATTATTTTTCATTTTAATAACCTTACCAGCATTAAGATTGCTATTTATAGTATTTTCTGAGATTGGCAGAGTGTTTTCACTCTCAACCATATTAAATGGCTTTAGATTATCACCATCACCTAGATTGTTTGTCATTTTTCTAAATAAATCAATTAAAAGAACGAAAATTATATTTTATATTGTACTCATAAATTTTGATTTGTCAACCACTTTTACCTTTTTTTAATTTTCACTTGCATTATTAGATTTTTCCAGTATACTCTTGGCTGGAGATAACACTACTCCACCATTTTATTTACTACCAATATTATTGCATGACAACTGGTATCGTTAAGTTCTTTAACAGAACTAAAAACTTCGGATTTATTACTCCTGCTGACGGATCAAAAGATGTATTCGTACACGGAACAAATGTAATCGGTGAATCTATCGCTGATGGTAACGAAGTACAATTTGAAGTAGGTGAAGGAAGAAAAGGTCCTGAAGCTAAAGACGTAACAAAAATTGGCGAATGAGACATGTCTCAAGCTGCATAATTCAGTTACCAACAATCACAAAAAGATCTTATTTTATTATAGTACACATACTAGATAATACACAAGACTTTTGTTGAAAAAGATGGGAGAAATCCCATCTTTTTTTTAGTTATACAGAATTATTTACAAAAAAAGCTCACATTGACTTATTCTGTCGAATAACTATAGTTTTTGTCTAACAAGCAAAAACAAAAAAAATATGAGTTTACATTTTTTAAACACTTTCGGGGGACAAATTATAACAGGGCTTGTTATAGTTATATGCTCTGGCATCATCTGGTTCATATTAAAAAAAATACAAAAACCCTGTATCAAATGCGGAAAGAATAGAACCTTTCCAAACAGAAAAGGGATTGTTATTTGCGAAGATTGTCGCAATGATGAAAGATTGGTAAAGGTCAATCAGCAAGAAAAACAATTGCTCTGCCCTTTTGATGGCACTGCAATGAACAAAAAAATCATCAAAGAGACAAGATGTGTCGTTGATGTATGCCCGAGTTGCAAAAGGATTCTTTTGCAAAAAGAGCACTTAGAAAAATTAGTTTTTAATAGCTTGGATCTATATCCAAAATAGAAAAAACTAAATGAACATTTTGGGGCTGTTTCCAGCTCCTTTTTTTATTGTGAAATATATTATGAAGTAGCTATTTCTTCTGGCTCTTCATCCTTAAAAGAAAACCTTCAGAGTTCATTTCCGTTATCATCATAAGAAATATAGTTCGTTCCGTCGGAAGTAAGATATCCGCGATCATAAATCAGATAATCATTTTTTTTGAAAGGAATGACATCATTATATCTTTCATTGTATACAAAAAAATCAGCATTTTTATCTTTGATGTATTGTATTTTTTTATGCTCAGCGACTAATGTTTCTACCTCATTTCTTGTTTTGAGTGAGAAGTCTGATCGATAGCAGCGACCGATATCTTTTTTGTTAGGAATATTTTTATCTCCGATATATAAGGCGTCGTGAAGTCTAAGCTTAATAGCCTCTAATTTTGACAAGCCTGTATTTTCCACTCATTCAGTATGATGTATTCCATTTTTCATGCAGATATAATGACAGCTATAAAACTCTTCTTAACTCATCTAATGTCGTAGCGCCTTGAAGCATTTTTATAATGCCATCTTCTTTGAGCGTAAGGAAGCCATTTTCTCTAGCTTTGGCATAGAGATCTATACCAATTTTCCCATCTACAATCATTCTTCTTATATCATCTGTGATTTCAAAAGTTTCTATAACTGCTAGTCTTCACCTATATCCACTACCATTACACTTATCGCATCCTACGATGTCGGGGATTTTTCCATCGAAGGGCACCGTTAATTTTGGATCAAGATCAGATATTTTTTTAAGAGCATCTTGTATTTCTGCTTGCTCTGAGTAATTAGCATCTCTTTTAATTGAACAATGAGGACACACCTTTCTGACTAATCTTTGGGCCACGACGAGATTCAAGGAGGGCGCTAACATATACGGTTTGACTCCCATACTTGATAATCTAGGGATAGATTCTATGGCTGAATTGGTATGCAATGTTGTGAAGACGAGATGTCCTGTAAGGGCCGCATTGATTGCTATGTCGGCAGTTTCTTGTGATCTTGTTTCACCGATAAGAATGATGTCAGGATCATGCCTGAGAATAGCTTTGAGTCCTACTTCGTAGGTATACCCTTTAGCATAGTTTATTTGGGATTGCTGGATTCATTTTACTTCATACTCGATTGGATCTTCGAGCGTGATTATTTTTCTTTTTCCATCATTGAGATAGGTCAAAATGGTATACAATGTCGTCGTCTTTCCTGCTCCTGTTGGCCCTGTAAATATGGTTATTCCTGTGTTTTTTTCTAAATTTCTTTTGAGTATTGTGTAGGTTCTTTCCGTAAATCAAATCTTTTCGAAACTACTAATGTTTTTGCTTGGATCTAGAAATCTCAGTACTGTACTTTCTGATTCTACTCATGGCATAAAGTTTGTTCTTACATCAACCTTTCTTTGTTTCCCATCAACATCTGTCGCCTCGAAAGAAAATCTTCCATCCTGAGGAAGGTAGTCGATATTCATTTTGGTGCCAGAAATAAATTTTATTTTCTGTAAATATTTTCTAAAATCATCATGAGTAAATTTGAGTAACTCTTGAAGAACTCCATCGATTCTAATTCTCACGATCAAGCCATCTTCTTGAGGTTGGAAATGAAGATCTGATGCTCATGTTTGAAAAGATAACCTAATAAGTTCCATAATAAATTCACCTGGATCCACATTCTCTCTCGTTTCAAATATCTTCTGTATCATTGCGATTGCTCACTTGCCGGCGGCTTGCTTTTGTTCTCTTTCTCATTTTCTTTTTTGTTCTGCTATGGTTTCCATATCTGTATACCGGCTCATAGCATAGGTAAATCCTTGCGGTGACGTATAAAATACCTCATACTTATATCCTTTAGTTTCTAGGTTCTTAAGTAAGGCATTGAGTCCGTCTGAGAAGTTGTTGGTTGTAAGTACCTTGAAGGTATTTTTGTCTTTTGAAAAAATCAATGTCTCGATTTTTTGAGCAGTTTCTTGGGGGATAATTTTGATTTGATCAAAATTTGGACTTATCCCCTGTAAGTCAGCTATTTCTAAAATATTTTTGCTTAACGGTGGTGTCATAGTATATTCAGTATTCAAAAGGTAAATACTCTGTATCTCCTGTACTATAACTATATCCTGAATAGTCCTCTTTTGCAAATATTGAGATATCTAGCTTAGCATCTTTCCTTGACTTTTGTTTGGAAATAGCTAAGATACTAGCTCACCAAAACAAAAAAAAATAATCATGGCAAAAGAAAAAAACGATTTAGGAACAAAAACTATTTTCGCTGTTATAAACTTAAAAGACAGCGAAGAACAGCAAGCTGGAACAATAAGATATGCTGCTAATTTGGCAGTAAACTTAGGGTTAGAATTAGTGATTCATCCGTCCAAAGGATTTGGAGAATTCGTCAAAGCCTCAGAGGTTGCTCGCCAAATTAAGCGGACGATCCCCGATGCAGAAATGCGAGTATCCAAAGAAAGGATAGGAACATTAAATTTCTTTTCATCATTACAAACCATTGCCGTAAAGGAAAATGCAGCATACATGGTAATTCAAACTGAAAAGGAAACAGCGAGGATGTTGGGAAACACTATTTGGGGAAATGTCGAAAAGACAATTATTCCTATCCTAATTGTACCACACGGAGTTGAATTCGTTCCATATAAACGTGTCACGATTGCCCTGGATGCAGATAGAAACCTGCAAAAGATGAACGTAGTTGAGGTTTTAGCAAAAACATTTGCTTCTACCATCAATATATTCCAGGAAAATGTTGAAGATGAAAGTAAAAAAACGCTCATCCTCAACAGCTTGAAACACGTTAAAACATTTCTGGTAAAACAGAAAATTCCGTTTATCGTTATTCCCGCAAGGAAGAGAATAAACTTTCCCAAACATCTCTGCAAGTATTCTGCGAAACACGCAGACTTATTGATTGTAGAGGTAGGACAAGGAAAAATTGATGCTGTTGTCAAACAGAACATCGAAACCTTGTTAACCATAGACCAACGGGCACAACCCGTTCTTCTTGTAAAAACCAAGCAAGTGGGAAAGTTTCAAAACTTTCGTTAAAAAGATGAAGCAATTACAGTGAACCGGTTTCTCCGGTTCATTTTTTTATTGTGTTGACTTTTTCACAATAAAATATATAAAATATCCATTTAAAGACTTTCTAACGATATGGCTTTTACTCCCGCAATCATCCAATATCTTGATATAAAAAAAGAGCATAGCGATTGCATCTTGTTTTTTCGCATGGGTGATTTTTATGAAACCTTTTTTGAAGACGCCAAAGTATGTAGTAAGATCCTCGATATCGTTTTGACGAGTAAAAATAAAAACTCTGAAAATGTAGTTCCTATGGCCGGGATCCCGTTTCATAGCGCAGACAAATACATCACAAAACTCATCGCTCATGGATATAAAATAGCTATCGCGGAACAAACTTCTGAGCCTGTCGCAGGAAAAATTGTAGAAAGGAAAGTGGTAAATATCATAACCCCATGAACCTATATTCAAGAATCAAAAAAAGAATTTATCTACACCATGGCAATTATATTTCTACCTCATACTAACGGCGATAATTATCATATCGCTTGGGGCGATTTTAGTATCGGTGAATACTGGACCAAAAGCTTCAAAAATATAGATGAGATGCAAAAATTTATCCTCACGACCAAACCCGTCGAGCTTGTTTTTGAGAGTACTTTCCCAGAAAAAGAAGTCATCACAGAACCGATTCAGAAACATCTAAAATGTTTGATTTCTCTCCGAGATATTCCGCCTGATCCAGAAAAATTTCTCGCTAGCACTACTCAAGTACAACAAAGCGCGAGTTACTGAAAAGCAGTCGAAGACTGAAGATTGTGAGCAATAAGCTTACTCCTCTATTATCTCAACCACACCCAAAAGAATTCTCTGACCAACATCACGAAAATCTCATTCCACAGCCAAGATAATTATCTTATCCTCGATGAAGTCACGATAAAAAATCTTGAAATTTTATCGTCGACATACGAATCAAGCGAAAAATATAGCTTACTCAATATTTTGGACAACACGCAAACAGCAGGAGGAGCAAGACTCCTTCGTCATATTATTACTAATCCCATCAAAGATATTGTACAAATTAATTGGAGGCTTAATACTATCAAAAAGTATCTGAATGACTGAATGATAGAACGATTGATTGACGGAAATATCTATAAAGAAGAAAAGAGCAAGCGTATTCATCAGTTATTAACTCATGTACGCGACATTCCCAAACTCGTCAGTACGATTTTATATAAAAAACTATTACCTAATACCTTTATAAAACTCAGAGCGACATTGAGGATATTTTTTGAAAATAAATTTTTGCTTGATGAATTAAATCACTTATGACTTAGCGAATCTTCACAAGCATATCTTCAGCATCTCTATAATTTTCTTGAACAAATTTTAAAAAATGACGAAGAGTTTAAGGACGATATGGATTTTATCCGTGACGGATATCAAGATCAGATAGATGAGCTCAGAAAAATAGCTTACCATAGTGACGACCTTCTTCTTCAGTATCAACAAGAACTTGCCCAACTTGCTGGGATTCCGAATGTAAAAGTAAAATTTATCTTGAATCAGTGATATTTCCTTGAAGTTACTAATAAAGACGTAACAACTTTTGAGAGTAAACTCTCAAAAGTTAATTCAGAATTTAAAATTCAGAATTCAGAATGAAATGAAAAATGAAGGAAAGAATGAGATGAAAAATTTAACGTTGTACGTAGAAGTACCCTGTTATGAAGTCAGAGATATTCTTCTCCTTATTTGGAAAATTTGGAAATAAATATTTTGAAAGCAAGAGATGATTTACGCAAACTAGAATATGAGCTACTGAAGCAAGCACAGGAAAAAATTCTCCGAGGAATCCAAGAACTTCATGAATTTCCTGAAAAGATAGCATGGCTCGACGTCTTCGTATCACAAGCGATATTAGCAAAAGAAAAACATTTTGTAAAACCTCAATTCATAGAAAAAGATATTTTAACTATTGTAGAATGAAGACATCCTGTAATTGAAAAATACCTGCCTCTCGATCAACAATTTATTGCAAATGACCTTTTTTTGAATTCAGAAATCAGAATGCAGAATGCAGAATGAAACAACGACTGATGATTTTTGCATATCATCACCGGACCGAATATGTGAGGTAAGTCAACTTACCTCAGACAAAATGCGTTGATTGTTTTGATGGCGCATTGTGGATTATTTGTACCCGCAAAAGAATGTACGCTATGAATAATGGATGCTCTATTTGCACGTATAGGAAGCGGAGATATTATTGCGAAGAACCAGTCTACCTTTATGACAGAAATGATTGAGGTCGCGAATATTTTGAATAACTCTAGCAAAAAAAGTTTCATCATCTTCGATGAACTTGGACGTTGAACTGCGACGTATGACGGTCTCGCACTTACCAAAGCGATACTGGAATATCTGGTGACGAATATCGGAGCGAAGACGTTGATTGCAACACATTATCACGAATTGATTGAATTGGAAAATACTTTGCCAGGCGTAAAAAACTTTTCTGTAAGTGTCTACGAAACAGGAAAAGAAGTAATCTTTATGAAGAAAATCGTCAGAGGTGGAGCCAGCAAAAGTTATGGTCTGGATGTAGCTAAACTAGCATGAATACCCATGACAATAGTACAAAAAGCTAAAGAAAATTTAGCAGAATTAGAACAAAATAAAATACATTCATCACCTGTTCAGCAACCTGAATCTTGAGTCTTGAATCTTGTAACTGATGTTTTAGACCCCAAATACGAAAAAGTAACCACGCTCCTAGATACCTACGATCTGAACAATATTACTCCTCTTCAGGCATTGCAACTATTAAGTAAAATTAAAGATGATTTAAAATAATATTTATTTACCTTCTCTCAATACATGGAAAAAAACGATATATCGATAGATCTCTACTTAAAATCAGGAGAATGCACTATGATCTGTCCTGGATACAAATATCCAAGAGATGAAGATTGATTTTCTACTCGCACAAAACAAGAACGAGATACTAATAATTTAATAAAACTAGAAAATACGGTTTCTCAACGCATGCAGTTATGATACAAGCAAGCGCTTTTAGAGACACTAGAGGAAAAGATACCCATCCTCTATATCGACTGCCAACAGAAATGAGGAGACGACATTATGTTTTTTATTTTAAAAGAATATCTCAAACAATCCAAAGCAGAAAATAAAAATGTCATCATAGGAAAGGCAATCTGAAATTATAGTGTAGTTACGGAAAGTAGCGATAAACGAAAAACGTATATGAAAAATAATAATTATTTCACAACTGAAGAAATATTACTCCACTATCAACAACTTCTCAAAGATAAATTACAAGCAAACGATACTGATGAATTTCAAAAAATGATTTTAAATTTTGAACGTGAAATTGTCTCTGACGGAGTTGGGAAACTCATGGAAGAAGAAAATAAAAAATATCTTTATCTTTATCTAGATAAAATAGAAAATCTCAGCATAGATGAACAACAACGTATCAATAGCTTTCTTTATACGAGATGAGCTATTCACCACGGAAGATGGATTAGAGTAAAAATAAATAATGGAAAGTGAGTATGGAAAACTCGAACATCTAGCACATGACACAGAATACAATCAACGCATGATTATTGAGAATATAGTATCTATGAAAAAGACTTGTAATCTTTTTACCTCCTAAAAAATAAAACTCATGTCCATTACGTTTAACGAGTTTCAAAAACAGGTAGACGAACGAGTTAACAGACATCCTGCAGGGTATTTTTCTAATGAAATAATTTTAGCAAAAATGGAAGAAGAAAAAAAAGAAATTAACGAAGCGTTGCTAGCCTATGAACAAGCACCGACTGAAGAAAATTTGAAAGCATTCAAAATAGAAATTGGAGACGAGCTTTTTGCGCTTATTTGTTTGGCTAATAAGAACAATGTGTCGATAGAAGAGTGTTTTACCCTAATGATGGAAAAAAATAAAAATAGAGAAAGTAATCAATATAAAAAAGAGGACAAATAGAATACTAGACAACTTTCCACTCCCCTACTTTCAAATCACCCAAACTATATTTTCATTCACGCACTCTTCCTAGATCCATAACGCGATATCCTATCGCCTTGAACATTCTGCGAATGTGTCTTTTTTTTCATTCATTGAGAATGATGGAATAGTGATATTTCTTTTTGTCTTTAGTTATTTTTATGGCTCTTAGCATTTCATCTTCATCTTTTACCCCAGAAAGAGCTCTCTGGATATCTTTGGCGTCTAATTCTTGATCAAGTTCCACTATATATTCCTTCTCTATATCGAATTTTGGGTGTTCGTATTCATGGACCAATGCGGGATCATCAGTCAGAAGAAGTAGTCCATGTGAATTTTTGTCCAACCTTCAGATATAATAATAATTGATATATTCTGGAGGAAGTAATTCATAAATCGTTTTATTATGAAGATCAGATTTGGACGCAACATAGCCGACAGGCTTATTGAGTAAGATAAGTGTCGATGTCTTTTGCACTTCTTGAATAATTTCTTCTATAGTAAAATTAGGTGCCTTTATTTTGAGCTTATCGCCTGTCTTTACCTCCTGAGTATAGGAACTGATAGGCTTCCCATTTATACCAACATATCCTTGTTTTATAAAAGAAACAAAGTTTCTTCTAGAAATTTGATGGCGGGTTTGGACGTAAGTAATGAGGCGCATATTTTTTTATAGTAAACAAAAAAAAAGAGAATCTTTCGATTCTCTTTTTACTTGTTTGTCAGCTTATTTCAACCTATAGAGTGAACTATTGTGCTGTAGCTGTTGGAGCTGCTTCAACTGTAGCTTCTACAGTTGTTCCAGTTGTATCTGTAGTTACGTCTGCAGGCACAACGTCATTAGTTGTAGGAGTTGTAGTGTCTGTAGTTACAGTAGTATCTACAGCAGGAGTTGTAGGTTTGTTTACACAACCAGCAAAAATAGCAACACCAGCAACAAGAACTACTAGAGTTAATAACTTTTTCATAATAACAAAGGTTTAAATATAAAAAAAAATAATGCACCAGCTATATAAAAAAATCAGACACAATTGCAAGCGTTTTGTTAATAATAATGATATTATTTAATGCGATTCGTTTGCCGCTATTTAATAAAAAATATTATTTTGACAAATGATGAGGAAAACCGTATACTCATGAGTATATAAAAAATCTTTATTACCAGATTTTAGGAAGAATGAATGAGCTACAAACAAAAACCATAAAAAACTATAAAAAGATATCTGATTTTATGTTTCATTATCTTGTTTTTGTTATTGTGATTGTAATCGCATTATTCTTTTTTCAAAAGACAATTTCACAGCCTACAACTACTAATATATTTCAAACCAACGATAATCTATTGATGCAAAAAGCTAAACTCATAGCGGAATTCAATAAATTCCTCAAACAAAATATCCAAGATAGCAATATTCAAATATATATCCTTCAGTGAGACCTTCAAACCAAACAATGATTCATTACTTCAACAAATAATCTCATAGGATATAAATGATTTATTGTGCCTAGATATTTTTATATGTACAATACTATTCCGGTCAAAGAAATAAGTTATTTTTCTGGAAGCACTTATGATACGAACGAATTGGAATTTTTTGTGAATACCTTTGTCTTTACAAAGAAAATTGCTAGCACAAAAACAATCAACTATGTGCAACTACCACTAACGAAAACCATTATTGAAGATTTCAATCTCTCTTGTGTTTTCGAAAATAAAATTTTTAATACCACATGCAATTATTATCTTAACAATTTCTTGGAGGGGTTTTTTATCTATAAGATAGATTCAGACTATGCAGGGGTCAAGAGCGTTTTTGATGCTATAAAAAATAATGCCCCCCACAAAAAACTTTTCTGTGAAGGATTATCTAAATATCTTTTGTATGCCAATGACCAAAACGATGCAATCAAGGAACTCTTTACTTTATGCGGACAAAGCTACGAAGATCTCTTCAAAAGAACAACGATCTTTATGGAGATCCAGAAAACACTGGACAATCAGTCTTTTGATAAAACCAGCTACAAAGATATAACACTCAATGCATACAAATTACTTTCATATCAACAACAAATATACCAAGACTTCCTTATCAACAAAGTGGATACCTATAAAATAGCGAGCTATCTCTATTTTGTTAGAGAATTGCTCAATAGAAATACTATTGATGCCTTTTATAAAGATGAAATTTATCGATACAACAATAAATACCTTTCTTTATCTCTTGAAAAAACCGCTTATCAGTCAGCGACATTTACACAAAATCTTGGAGGAAGCAAAATCACTCCGCTCTTAACAACCATCACCACCTTAAATGAAGGAGAAACTATGCTTGGATTTTTGTGACTGAATACTGCGATACAAAATAAAAACCTTATTACCGCCAAAGAGATAATCACTTGAAGCAATAGTATAAGTACCCCATCAGAAAAAATACAAAAGAAATTACAAAATATTTCTTATCTGACTATAGAGAAACAGACCATTTCTGGCACTACGATTGATATTGTAGGCTATCTCAAATTCACTTCTCCTGACAAAAGTGAGATAGTAAAAACATACATCATTATGGAATACAAAAATGATATGCTTCTCGTCAAAAACATTAATCTCCAAAATAAATGAGAAATTAACGACGTCATCAAAAACATCCTACTCATTCAAAGTCTTTCTATTGGTGAGATTTATAGTTATATTTCTAAAAATCTTGTATTCTATGAGCAAGCAAATGTGCCTATTAATGCGAGCACAGATCTTTGTCCTCTTCTCAGCGCAATCAAAAATATTGCTGTGTCCTCTTGTACCAATACGGGTATAAAAATACAACAAAACAATGTAAATTATGAATTTACTATAAAAAATGGCGGCATAGAGAATATTACTCTTTCTGATAAAAAGATTGAAGGCCTCATTAAAACTTCTTATAGCGCTATTGTCGGAAGCAGTTATTCTTTGCTAGACACTATTCAATCCCTGCTTGCTTATCAAGCACCAAAACAAGCTCACGAAGGCACGACAAATGCGATTGTTGTTTTTGAAAAAATACAACAATATCTTTGAATAAAAGCAAACGATATTGCTGACAATAGCGGAACCATTTTAGTAGATATTTCGCTTGGATGAATTAATTTTATTGTAAATTATATCTTAAAAACAAATACTCTTGGCCCTTGGTATCTAAAAGATGTCCTTGCAAACACAAAACCCTATCTTATACAAAATCTTAATTTAGTGCTTGATGATGCCCACCAAAACAATATAAATTCTTTTGTTATCGATCCCTTGCTTGCTATAAAAACAGCAGACCTTACGGCACGACAAAACTACAATCAATTTATCAAGAACGCCCAATAAAGATCTATGTATAAAAGATTCACCCTCAACGAACTCAAAACCGTCCAGAATACTTTTCTTAGTAATTTTTATGGTATTCTCAAAAAAGAACACTGCATGATGGCTAGTGATCTTTTCAAAAAGATATTTAAGGAAGGAGACGAAATCTATTATATGAATAGAGGAGATTTTACGTTTAGATTTCAAAATCTAGGCAATGAATATGTCCTCATGGATGAAAGAGAGAAAATACAAGTGGTATTAGATGAAGAAAGCAAAAGAGAATTTCAGGGCATGGTAAAAAATTTTGTTCTCAAAAAAGAAAAAGTTATCTGACAAAAATCAATCGAACAGATACTTCTCGACGAATTTCATACAGGGAACTATTCGACTATTTGATGAAAAAACTATATGGTGTATGATATAGAAACAGACACGAATATTCAAAACCTCAAAGAAACGAAATTTTTACTTGCGTATGCAATGCATCCTGCTACAGGAAATAAAATGACCTATGAATATATAGATCAACAATGACTTTCTGCCTTTGTTCAAAAAATGCTCGACTTCGATGGATACATCGTAGGATTTAATAGTATCGCTTTTGATAATCTGGTTTCTATATATAGCGTCTGAGGAAGTGCGGAGGACATTAAAAAATTAAATGAAAAAAGTATCGATCTGTTTTTGTTTGTACAAGCAATGACGGGCAAAAGATTGGGACTAAATAAAATAGCAGAAGCCTTAGTCAATGTGAGCAAAACCCTGAGCTCATGAGCCGAATGAGAAATCCTCTATAAAAAATATATAGAAAATGACGACCTTGAAGCATTAGAAAAGTTCAAACAATATTGTAAAAACGACGTGAGAATGACAGCACTTGTTTTTCTTTATTTTATGCATTTCAAAAAAATATTTATTGAATGAGATGAGATTGCCTTCACTTTAGAAGACTTGGTTGGAAGGTCTCGTCAGGAGGTTAAAGCTACTAATCACATGGTTGGACAAAATATGTTTGAATAATTTATTTTACACATATAATGGATATCAAAAAATCGTTGGCGAGCTTTTATGATGCTCAAGCAGAAAAATATTATCAAACAAGAAGCAAACATCGGGCTGATGCGGATATTTTTTTAAATGAAATAAAAAATAGTTGAAAAAAAAAACTTAGTATCCTGGAATTTGGTTGTGGAAGCGGAAGATTACTAGCACATCTCGCTACGCTCAAATGAATACAGATAAGCTATACGGGTGTTGATATCTCCAAAAATCTTCTGAACTTTGCAAAAAAACAGATGGCTTGAAAAAGCGCAGCTAAAAATATTAGTGCGACTTTTGTTTGTGATGATATTGCTCATTACATTAAATGACTCAAGCAAGAGTCTTTTGATTTTGTTATAGGGATAGCTAGTTTTCAACATATCCCTACTGTAAAAGAAAGATTTTTTGTCATAAAAAATGCTTATAGAATATTGAAATATGAAGGGAAAATTATTATGACTAACCGATCATTTTCTCGATGGTTTCTTAGAAAATATCAAAAAGATTTTTTAAGTTCTTTATGGAAGTATTGTATTTCTTTTGGTAAAAATCATTGGAATGATATCATGATACCTCGAAAAAATGAGAAAACCGTTGATAAAAGATTTTACCATATCTATACTCTGAATGAATTAAAAAAAATTGTCTCTCTTAGTGGTTTCATTCTTGAAACACTTGGATATCTTAACAAATGAAATAATATTTCCTGACGGAAACAATCACAAAATAGCCTCGTTATAGGCAAAAAAACGATATTCTTGAAAAACGAATAAAATTTAGTATACTTTGACCAAATATTTTATTCTATAAATGATTATATATGAAGAAGTTTCTTTCTCTTATATTAGTTACAGGATCTTTATTTGTCCTTGGATGTGGAAAAACGCCTGCTACAGGCATTGATTCTAATTCTTCTGTATCTGAGCTTACAGGACAAGCTGTAGTTGAGCGAAAATCTTATGCTAACACAACAGATGCATTTACCTTACAATATCCTACGACACGAGTATTCAAAGAGAATGTATTCTGATCTTCAGTCGTATTCTTCACTCCCATGAATACATGAGATACGGTCAGTGAAAATATAGGCATAATGAAAAAATCATTGGATAAAGAATATACCCTTGATGAATACTATGCAATTATGAAACCAGAACTTACAAAACTTGTTCCTGAATTTACTGAAGTGAGCAATGAAAGTATCAAGATAAATGATGTTAATGCACAAAAACTTATCTACAAAGGAACAGAATGATCAAAAAAGCTTCAATGGGAACAAGTATATCTTATCAAAAATAAAGCAGTCTATATCATTACTTATACCGCTCTCGAAGACACATTCAACCAGTTCAATCAGACTTTAGATGAAATGATTGCGACACTAGAGATAAAATAAACATTAAAAACGTATACACATATTTTTGAAACAAAAAAAGGCTCCGGAGACACCGGAGCTTTTTATTTTCTTGATTGAGCTCAACGGCGAGCTCTTGTAGTTTTTTGAGATGCGAGATATGCTTGGACATCAAGCATTTCGCCAGGTTTGTGTTCATGTCCGATGATAGACATAGGATTTTCCACATACAAACATGCTCCACAAGGAGCAGGACAAGTGTCCATGTTGTTCGTACAATGCCC
The DNA here is from genome assembly GCA_026397475.1 of candidate division SR1 bacterium. GTDB lineage: Bacteria > Patescibacteriota > Gracilibacteria > Absconditabacterales > Absconditicoccaceae > CAJBLF01. The sequence continues at coordinate 92,642 of JAPLUT010000005.1, forward strand.
CGGAACTAATGGCCTTTCAACCATTATCACCTGATTTGGGTCAGGTATGGTCGGAAATTCCATAGCCTTTTGCGCCAAGAGATTTTGCTTAATGATCGTTTTTTCACTAATTATCCTTAAGTCGCTCGGTACTCCTGAAGCTAAGGTGGTAAATTCCCTTGCTATATGAGTTTCCATGGGCACTGCCAAAGGATACTTTTCCTCTTCTCTTTCTGTTTCTGTAAGGACGGACACTCTATACGCTCCTGTTCCTAAATCTTCTTTTTCTTTTTTTGCCATGGCTAATTTTTATTTGTATTTATACTATATATATTTCTCAAAAGAAAGCAATACCACAAAACTTTAATTAGCTCTGAGCAAAGCTCGCATAAAAATAGCCGAACTCTGTCCTACATTGAGAGACTCTTTTATCCCTTGCATAGGGATATGTACGACCTTATCTACAAGTTTTAATGTTGAATCAAGCACCCCCTCGACTTCATTTCAGAAAATTATTGCCACATCAGGATGCTCGCTTTTTTGTAATGATGCCAAAGAGACAGAATCTTTTGTAATCTCTGCAGCGATAACAAGTAATTTTTGCTCTTTTGCAAATTCAATCGCTTCTGGCGTATGTCCAAATTGTTTCAATCCGACATTGATTTCTGCACCAAGAGACGTCTTTACGACTTTTTGTGTGTCTAGCGGTGAGGGCGTATATCAGGTCAATCGCACCTGCCATCCCAGGGCATCAGCAGTACGAATAATATTTCCTACGTTGTATGCTGAGCGAACATTTTCGAGAATAACTACCTTCATGAGAATAATAAAAAAATTAAATCCGAATCAGAGTACCATTTTAATTGCTTTTTACAAGCAAATCGATATTTAAATTGTAGACAAAAGCATCTCTTGATCTGACCCTTTTTTATTCTTTATGTTTACTCTATGGACATAGCTCAACACTTAGAAATAGAGATTAAGTTTGCTTTAAAAAATCCAGAAGAAACCATGCTTTTTTTGGAGAACAATGCAACGCTTCTCAAAGAAAGCTTCCAGAAAGACACATACTTTCTTCCTCCTCATAAAAATTACATACAAAAAACTCCGATAACTGAATGGCTTAGAATAAGAGAGTCTGACAAATGAAATAGCATTAATTATAAAAATCGAGCGATTAAAGCAGGAGTCAGTGAAAACTATTGCGATGAATATGAAATCAACATAGACAAAGCAGAAGATGCAAAAAAAATATTCGGAGTACTTGATATCACACCTCTCGTGATCGTACATAAAAAAAGAAAACTTTTTAGTTACAAAAATATAGAAATAGCATTGGATGAAGTTGATGAGCTTGGATGGTTTATAGAATTTGAGGCAAAGGGCGACTTTCCAAGCATAGAAGAGGCAAAAAAATACTTATATACGATAGCTCAAGAAATGTGAACACAACTAGAAGATCAAGACAAAAAATGATATCCTTATGTGTTATTAGAAAAAAAAGGAATCATCGCATAGTTGCATACCTTTATTATTTATCTATTTCCTATGGGAGTTACCGAATTTCTTGCAACGTACATCACGGCATTTATCCATCAGACCTGATATATCACGGTATTTGTTGGGATGGTTATGGAAAGTATGATTTTTCCCGTACCTAGCGAAGCTATCATGCCATTCGCAGGATTTCTTGTGGCTACAAAACAATTTAGTCTCCAAGGAGTCATAATAATTAGCACCTTGTGAAGTATAGTAGGATCCTTGATATCGTATGCGATCTGATATTATGGAGGGACACCTTTTGTAAAAAGATTCTGAAAATATTTTTTGTTGGACGAAGAAGAATTGGAATCTACAGAACGTTTTTTTAAAAAAAGAGGACATATCACTATTTTCGTTAGTAGATTTATCCCTGTCGTGAGGCATCTTATCTCTCTTCCTGCCGGAATGGGGAAAATGAATCTGACAGAATTCGTGATCTACACGATTATCGGTGCATGACTCCGAAACACGTTTCTTACCCTCGTCGGAAAATATTTAAAAAATAATCGAAGCTTGGTAATGAAATATAGTAAGGAAGTTGATGTAGTCGTTTTGGCGATATTATGTTGAATTTTTGTGCGATTTGTCTATCGTCAACTTAGAAAAAAATATAAAAATAAGAATACATAAAAGAATAATTATGGCAGCAATCTATGTACAATTTAAACTGTTAGTGGGAACAGAAACTCGCAAGATAGCTCAGAGAACTGAACCCTCATGCAAACCGCAAAATGCCAGATACTACAGGTATTTTGAACTTTCCAATGATGTTGAAGAACATCTCGCGAATCATTTCCCGGATAAGGATATGATTAATGTGGGCGAATGGATCAGTTGTGGAGAAAAAAACACGCATCCATAAGCTTTCTTTGAAACTAAACAAGTCCCTCGGGTTTTTCTCGAGGTTTTTTTAAAACCAGAAAAAACTATCCCTCATGCCATATATCGATTGATATAGCATAAAAAATCTGTATACGTTTTGGCATAAACTTAATCTAGAAACAAAATGAGATTATTAACGTTTTTTCTAATATGGTCAGTCGCTCTTGGCTGGGCAGGCTGGCTCATCTGTCTGATTGTTAAATTATTTTCCAAGTGGTTCTGGTATCCTATAGGACCTTCCTGGATAATCATGACCATCTGGGCTATTGTACTAATTATCTTTATGGTAATTCTTTGGTGGAGAAATCCCCTCCTTCGAACCTCCCGATGAATAATCGGAGGAACAAACAATAAGAAAATCAACTGAGTTCTGTTTCCAGAGCTCTTTTTTTATTTTAAAAGAGAATAGTTGTTATCACAATAATTCCTCATTACATTTTAAACTTATTTGGATAACAACTATAATTTCGACGTTGTAAAAACTTTCGTTATCACTTAACTTTTTCCTGCGTCTCAATTAAAAAAATCTCCCAGAAAAACCGGGAGAAAATTAAACTTCGTTTCATGCGCTCGACTATTCTGCCGGAGCGAATTTTTTTTTGATTGTGCTGATGAATATTTCATCAAGCTCTTTTGCCCATGGGCTCTTAGGCTCAATCCGAAGCCTCGACCGCCCTCTCAATTCACAATAGGCAACATGCAGGTGACGATAATTGTGCCGGTCCTTCGCATATTGCTCTTCAAGTGTCGAGCAATTTTCCAGATAGCTTGCCCTATGTTCTCTGGAAGAGGAATCTTTCTTCATCGAAGCACTTAATGCTTTGTGGTTGTTTTTAATTTTTTTCTTGAGCTCTCCAAGCTGCAATGCTCGGAAATTTAATTCATTTTTCATTCCATCTAAAGATGGATAATCTTTTTTATCTGCCATGGCAATTCGTTTTTGTTTATATCTTTTTATATATAATTCTGCAATAAAGTCAATCTTTATTTTAAAAAAAACTATAGCGGATACGCTATAGCGGTAATTTTGCTTGTGTTGATGATCAAGATGCTAGAGGCGCGTACCTTAGCTTGTGTCTTGTAATTAATTTTTCATCAATCTTTCGGGAAGATGTTTTTTCTATCTGTCCGCGGCTTTTCCCGCGAAGTTCACAATAAGCTACATACAAATGTCTGTAAACATTGCGCGATATTTCATATACTTCACTGAATCTCGCACAATTTCCATGTAAAATGAGTTCTTCTTCCGAAGAAGATAATTTATTCTTATGGATAGCACTCAATTCTTTTTGATTGTTTTTTATTCTTTTCTTTTGTTCTCTCAGAGACGCTGCCCTGGATTTCAATTCGTTTTTCATTCTAGTTAAGTCTGGATACTTTGTATTTTTTGTCATAACTTTTTTGTTTGAAAAAGTCTTATATATAATTCTGCAATAAAATCAATCTTTATTTTTTCTTGTTTCATTTTTATTTTTCCTTACAAAGATTTAAAAGAAACCTGCAGTAAAATAGAAATTCTAAATTATAAATTAATAATTCTAAATTATGATTTTGTGATTAGCTCCCATGGATTGATTTACTGATTGTGCCTTTCGTCAGATTACGAAAGAAATTTTTGAAAAATATGGAGAAAAAGAGAAATATGATTTTCGTCTATGGACTGAATTTATGAATGCAGATGGCTATATGATAAATCCTACAGGAGTCATTAGACACCTTCTCACCAGCAAAAAACAAGCACCGGTAGTCGCACAAATATTTTGAGGGAATGAAGATATGCTCCTCAAATGTTTTGCTGATATCCAAAATAAATATGCAGAAATATTTTCTGGTATCGAGTTAAATATGTGATGTCCCGCTAGAAATGTCATGAGCACCGGAGGCGGAAGCGCTTTACTCAGATGCAGGCCACAGACTGTAGATACTATTAGAAAAATTTCATGAATCATGAAAATGCCTTTTAGCGTAAAGACAAGAACAGGATTAGACGAACAAGATCTCGAAGAGCAAACAATTTTTCTTACTGAAATAAGCAAATACCTCACTGCAATAACAGTGCACTGAAGAACCGTCAAACAAGGATACGCAGACAATGGAAATTGGGAATTTATTTACGCACTTAAAAAAAAAGTAGATAAAAATTGTAAAGTAATCGGCAATGGATGAATAAAATCATACGAAGATATAGCCACATACTCGCAATGAGATGGCGTAGTTCTAGACTGAGTACTTATCGGACAAGCTGCTATCGGAAATCCTTGGGTTTTTACACCACACATTCCTAGCAGACAAGAAATCAAAGAAACTATTTTGAGACATCTTGAGTATATGATGACTTATGAAATCTTTTTTCAAGAACAGGTAAAACTATTTGATTGAACTTTGTCTATGCCTACGGCATTGCTTTTAGACAAGCCTATCGTTCAATCGTTCGATCGTTCTCACGTCCTCATTTCAGAATTTAGGAAGCATCTTTTCCAATATGTAAAATGAATCCCCGAATCCAAGGAGTTTAAACAAAAAGTAAGTACGATCAGTGAATATGGACTGCTCGTTGAAGAAATTCAGAATTTTTTTACTATCCCTACAGAAAGTCATTGATCTTAAATTCTCAATTTTAGATACTATAGTATCTAAGAATCCCTCGGACTTCGCCACCTCCCTTTACGAAAGGGAGACACAAAAATAAAAAAATTATACACAGATTTCTACACGACATTTTCCCTCGGGAAGTATTTTGAAAATTCATCCCTCTATACGAAGGAGATGTTGTTTTGTGATGATAGGGACTCACTTAGCTGACAAGTCACGAACGAAATCACGTCATTTTTTGCTATATTTGAATTGATTGGGAGTCATTCATGATTTTTCTTTCATTTTCTCAAAAAAAGTGTTTCGATTTTCTGTACTAAAAAAAATATATTCTCCTTCGCTTTTGTGCCAGAGGATTCATTTTTCTGGTAAGGTAAGTGCAGACAGAATGTCTTGTTTAACTTTAAGCTCCCCTTCCTTGTGATGTGCGTCTATAAACGTTCTTTGGTTTTCCATGCCTATGTTATATATATTTACATATAAAAGTCAAATAACAATAAAAAAAAGGAACTCGAATACGAGCCCTTCTATATTTAAATTCATTACTCCTACTGAACAATTTGATCCCTTAGCGAAGCTATAGGATTGATTGTTAGTACTCCATCAGAGATGGAAAAGTCTTTTACATCAGCCCCTTTTTCATGGGGATGATGCGACAATGATTTTTCAATGTTTTCCCGGAAGATCCTACATATAGTATCAATTGGCATTTCCTCTCCGACAAAATCTTCTGAGGAACAAACATGCGCAACGAATTGTTCTTCGGTTTCAAAAACATTGATTTTTTGATTGAAATACCGATGATCGGAATTTCTCTGTTTAGCTGTCATTTTCTTCCCGATATTGATTCGGGAAGCAGCGAAATACATAATTTTCCCGCCTAAGAAGGTAACGCCTGCCATTGAATAACTGGGCGTATTTTCATTTTCAATGACGTTTCTTTCACAGAAACTCATCTTTTCATGCGGGAAATAGGCTACTGCTTCTTGCCATCCTGCACGAAGGGACTTAATGGTTTCCTTATCTAAGGTAGTACCCAAAAGACAAAGCGTCATGTTCCTGTTAAATTTGAACTGATATTCAAAAAAATTTGTTCGATTCTCCTTAAGGAGATTAATAATTGCGATTTGATCCATTTTCTTTTTATTTGTGCTTATTTTATACATATTTACCAATAAAAGTCAATTATACTTTCTGAGTTCCGCTTTATTCTCTTTTTTTAATACGTAAGTATACATTACTATGAATTATGAACGCTTTCAACACAACATAAAACAATGAATAATGAATAATGAACAATGAATAATTGTTAAGAATATTTTTCTTGTTAATATGACGAAGGAGATTACTCCTTACTTTTCTCAATTAGCATTTCAATGAATAGAAAAATATCTCGCTCAGTGAAAAAAAATCTGAATTCTTGTAAATAAAAAAGGCTATGCGGGATGAATCATCTGTCATGACTGCGGAAATATCCCTAAATGCAAAAACTGTTCTATAAGTATTAGCTATCATAAACTCGCCTCTTGAGATACCATAGGACTTTGTCATATCTGCAAAACCCAATATGATGTGCCGAAGATCTGTCCGCAATGTCATAGCGAAAAAATAAAAGATTTTTGATTGTGAACACAAAAAGTTGCAGAATACCTGAAAAATGAATACCAGCAAGATGCACTTATTATCGAGTCAGCAAGCGTTAATTCTCCAAACAAGATAAAAAAGATTACCGAAACAATTACACAGCACAATATTATAATCTGAACCTCACTTCTCGCTACTCCTCCCAAAAATATACATTTTGACCTCATCATATTTCTTAATGCTGACCTCTGATTAAACATCCCAGACTACACTTCTGCAGAAAAAAATTTCTATTTTCTCTACGAAGCATTTGTAAAACATCCCACGGCAAATTTTATTGTACAATCGTTTAATCCAGATCAATACAGCATTCGCTCAGCATGTCAGTTGAGCAAAGAAAATTTTTATATAGAAGATAATGCATTTAGAAAAGTAAATGGATATCCTCCCTTTGGAGAACTCTGTGTGATTTTATATAAGAACGAGATCGAGGAAAGTCTGCACACCAAGGTCGATACCCTCCATAAAAATCTCCTCTATCTCAAAGAAAAATATCAGTTAAAAGATATTGAAATATACTCTACTCCCCCACTGATTTACAAAATGTTTGGAAAATATAGATACAACATCATCTTAAAATGACCTAATGTCAGACAGTTTATGGACATTATTTTCACGAAATTGAATTTGGCGAAGAAGGGATTTAAGCTCGATTGGATGGCGGAGAGTATAGTGTAAATTTTAAATATTAAAAAGTTATGAAGGTTAAAATATTTAGTAATGTTCAACTACGAATTTTTTTGTCCTCCTTTATTTGACCGAAGGGAATCCCGTGGATAAAGGAGGGGGTACCCTTTAGGGTGGAGGATTTAAAAAAATCTCCCGGAAAAACCGGGAGAGAAGAACATTGTTGTTTGTCCTGATTATATTAATTTAAATCCTCGCAATATTGATACAAGGATAAAAAGAAGACATATAATGACACCAAACACACTCATAATTTTGCATTTTCTGTGGAGAGATATCAATCCCTCTACCATAATATCTTCGGCTTCTTCTACATCTACCAATATTCGTTTTTCGTCTCTTGCTTTCTTTTGATTTCTCAAAATTTCGTTTATACGTTGACTTGCAAAAACCATAAGCATAGTAGGGACAAACCACGACAAGATCAAAACACTCGTCAAGAATGTTGGTCCAATATCAAATTTCACAAAGAACTGCGAGCAACCGAAGAATAAATATATCAATGGAAAGAGTAAGTAGAATCTATCCATGATTTTTATATCGTCTGCATCTAATTTAAGGGCCCACCTCCATTTGTAGGTAGACCATGCTAATTTTAAAGTTTTCATCTTTTTATTTTTATTTGTATTTTTTTATATATAACCTACATAATAAGTCAAGACATAGATTTTTATAGGACAAAAAAATCTCCCGGAAAAACCGGGAGAGAATCAAACAATAAATTATTGATTTATTAATTTCTTTCGCTGGCCGTATATCCAGCTTTTTCGAATTTTTTTACGATGCAGTCTACCACCACATCTGCCGTCTCCTCACAAAGGGAAACCATAGTCTCCATGAGTGTTTCATGAGAAACCTCTTCTATTTCTGACTCAAGAAGCTGAGTCTTTTTTGCCTCCCTTTGACGGAACTGTTTTTCAATCAAATCTTTTGGATCTGTTATCAGTCTGAAGATATTTGCCATCTCCAATAACTGATGAATATTGTAATAGAGCATTTTTTTTCTTTATATGGTTTATCTTTTTATTATAGATAAACATAATCAAAAGTCAAGTTAAATCTCAAAAGAGAATATAAAAAAAACTCTCCTGGGAAACCAGAAGAATCAATATATTTTTTACTATCTTTAGCCCTCTTTCGGCAATTTCTTCAGCCATTTCCAGCTTTTGAAATACTCCCAGAAGTTTCTTTCATTTGATGAGATATATACTTGTAACTGTATATTCATCTCTTCAAACTTTTTTTCACGGGCAGCCAAAGTTTCGGCTGGCGTACCTTTTTCAGACAAGAGATACCATGCCGTAGGCACGAGTTCCTTAGGGATGTGCTCAAATGTAAGCACACTAATTGCTTCGTATTCTTTTTTTATTTTTGCCAAATCCTGTTCCTCTTTTTTCTCTTTTTTTAGTAATTTGGAGATTGCTCGTTGCATATTCATAAGTAGTATTCCTGGTAGGTATATCAGAACACCAATTAAGAATATAAATCCGAATAGCAAAGCTAGGAACATTTGTTCATAGACAGACAAGGCCATGACAACAATTAGTACTATGCTCCAGGAGACAATCTTCCTTGTAGCTTGCTGTTTTTCTTTCTCCAGCTTACTATCGAGCTGGTGAAATTTTTCTAGGGGCGTTTTTTCTTCGATCATTGTTTTATTTTTTTGGTTCTGTGTCTGTGATCTCTACGTAGCCTAGAGACCTAAATTTATTAAGGATTACTATAACCGTTTCCTGTCCGCACATGCTAAGGCCATTTATTGCCTCACACAATGTTTCGTAAGAAACTTCTATTATAAAGCCTTCTGCTACTTTTGTTTTTTCTGCCTCTATCTTGCGGAGGCTGGCTTCTAACTGAGCTTGCCCAGTATCTTCTGTTGAAAACGACTGAGCCGCCTTCAAAATTTCTTCTAATTTGTAGTTCATGTTTTTTTTTGCTTTTTATTTGTGTCTTATTTTTATATATAAATAATATGTTAAGTCAAGCCTAATGGCTTTTTTACAACAAAAAAATTTCCCGGGAGACCGGGAAATCACTATTTTACTTTTTTCAGCCATTTAAGGCTTTTGAAATACTGCCAAAAAGTTCTCTCAATAGAAGCGATATATACATCTAAATTGACCTTGCTCACTTCCAGCTCTTTTTCAGCTTGCCATAAGGGCTTTTTCTTTCTGCCAAAAATATAATTGGAAGCAGTTTTTTTGTTAATAGCCGGAACAACAGAAGTTTTATTAGCTTGCGCTTTCTTCATTTCTTCTATCTCCCGTTCTTCTTTTTCAATTTCTTTTTTTAGCCGTTTTTCTCTTTTTTCCATATTTAATCCTCGCATTGGTACGGGAACAAATAGGAACCAAATACCACAGATATACATCATGTGCGAAATGTAGTAAGATAGCCCACCCATACCAGAAATTATAGCATTACCTCCGGCAACAAGTAATGGAATTGCTCCCATAACAAGTGTTGCCCACAGTAACTGTTTCTTTTTGCTTTCTAAATCTCTGCGACATTCAGAAAACATTTTTGCATTTGTATTCATCAGATCAATGTATTTTATTGTTTTGTTTGTATACTACATATATCCTAATCCCGCATTAAGTCAAACCATATTTTTGAAGGAAAATACGACATTCTTTTGCAAAATATACACATCCTTCTTCAAAAATATAAATATTTTTGATTGAAGAATGCACAGTTGTTATCACAATAATTTCTCATTACATTTCAGGCTTATTTGGATAACAACTGTAATTTCGACCTCGTAAAAACTTTCGTTATCACTCAACTTTTTCCTGCGTCTCAAATAAAAAAAACTCCTGGGAAACCAGAAGTAGATACTATTATTGTAATAAGTTTTAAATGGCTTTTACCCATTCCCAGTCAAGGATTTTCAACTGATTAGGCTTTACCTGATCATCAAGATATCTTATTTTATCTTCCGTGATGGAGATATTTTCTTGATACATGTGCACTTTACCCGGAATGTGTTCATATTCCACAGACATGGAATCACTTTGCTTTACGAGGTAATACTTTGAATACTCCTCTTTTGAAAGAGATTTTTGTGCAGAGTCTAAGTAATGTAACTCGTGCTTCCACTCTTGGACGTCTTTTTCCAATTTCTTTTTGATCTTATCTTTGGTTAACCCAAAGTATTGGATTCCCCGTATTCTGGAAACAATCCAAATAAGAAAGAAAAGAACTAAGAAAAATACTCCGATTCCTACTTTCCATACAACCATAGTAATGCTAAAAGCAGGGAACAGCATTGCTATATACACCATAAACATTACTCACGTATATCCGCCTAAAAAGTAGACAGTTATTTTAGCTAATAATGAAAATTTTTTGTTTTTTTGGAACTCCCTTTTAAATTCCTCAAGACCTTTTGTGGACTTTAATTTCATATATCTATTTTTTGTTTGTGAATCATTTTCATACTGAAATCAGAGATTAAGTCAAGAATATTAAAAAAATCCTCTGGGACACCAGAGGAAGTTTAATAGGTTTTACTACATTACTTCGGCATTTTCTTCAGCCATTTCCAGCTGATTGAATACTGCAGTACGCTCTGGAGAGAGTTGGTATGCTTGCAGCTTGAAGCGCAGAGCATCAAGCTCTTCATCACGAGCATCCATAATTTGTTCTGGAGTTTTGTCTTCTTTGCTCCAAAGATAATTAAGGGTCTCAATGTGTTTTCTGGGAAGCCTATCAAAGGTGAGCAAACAAATATCACGATACTCTTTCCTAATAACAGACATCATTTGTTCTTCCAGAGGAATTTTTTTCCTTAGTTCCTCTTCCTTTTTCTTCATACTCAAATCCCTTATGATATCAGGGATTATGGTAAGTCCCAAGAGAAAAGCCATAACGACATACTCTATCTTACGGGCAATTGGATCAGGGCGATAAGCAAACATACCTAATTCTATGCCTATAGGGACAGCGAGTATTGTTATTACTAACAATTGCATATGCCTCATTTTTCTCTTTTCCAAGTCTCTTTGAGCTTCGGAAAGCTTTTCTGTGGCTGTTTTTTTTGTTTCTGTTGCCATTGTATTGTTTTATTTGTGTTTTGTTTTTATATATAATATCGCTCCTAAGTCAACAGATATCGTATTTTTTTCTATTTATCGCCTCTAAATAGCACTAATATTGGCAATATTTTTGCTTCCGGAGCAAAAATGGAGTATAATAAATACAATAAACAAGAACAGGATGAAGGGCGTAGGACGAAGGATAAAAGGAATAAGATTTCGTTATCACAACCTGCTCCCTGTACCTTGTACCCTATATCCCTTTAGTAATTTACTTGTCTTAATGGTTGAAGTAATCAAGAATGTGGTATACGATACTGACTACACCACCTATGTAGCTGACTGAGGATATCCTCTCTTTCAGGCTCCAGCACAAAAAGAGCATCTTGGATTTTTTGATAGACTCTTGTCGGGAATTTTTCCTAGTTTGTTTGCAAAAAAATGAGCGCCTGCTTCTGCAGGACTCTTTGCTGGTACACCAAAAATAGTTCTTCCTGAAAACAAAGAAATAAAAGACAAAGAACTTAGAGAGCAAGTAAAATATTTGCTTGAACTGCCTGATGATCAGTATAATGACCAAAAACTCACAAGCAAAATGAGACAATATATCTGAGAAACAGAAAAAGAATATACGAGTGTAATCAATGATTATAAATCGCACATTGCGCCTTCTTACCGAGAATTTAAACCGACCTATTATAATGTTTCAGGAATTTTTTGAAAAAGTTATTATGCCCAAAGTTATCCTTCGTACATCGATGCACTTTGGACCAGAGATGTTTTGGGATTCCATGCAAAATGGGATATGAGCCGATTTATCTACCCAGAAGATGATGCTGCCATACAGTCAATGCTGAAAAACAGAGCGACTCAACTGAAAGCAGAAGTAAAAGATGCTATTCAGAAATGAATTACTCTTGATACTGAAATAGAGCAACAGTACAGAGACGTCGAAATGATCAGAGAAAAACTTACGACACGTGAGGAAAGATATTTCGAAAACTCATTCTACATCAACATCTACGATGAGAACGAAGAAAAACTTAAAGAAACCGGGAAAAAAATAGAACAGAAAATATCATGATACGGAATCAGAATCAAGAGCGCGATCCAAAGGATGGACGAATGATTTACTTCTTGATTACCTTTTTGTACTGATGAACTTGCTATCAGCAGAAGTTCAGTAACCTCATCACTTGCCGGAGGATTCCCATTTATTTCAAACGATATGGTAAGCGAAACAGGAATCTTGTATGGAATAAATCTACATACCTGATGATTGGTAATATTCGATAGATATGATCAGAAACTACCAAATATGAATAGCGTTATACTAGCCACATCAGGAGCCTGAAAATCGTTTACCGTAAAACTTGAAGTGCTTAGATATTTGATCAACGATATCGATGTAATTATCATCGATCCAGAAAATGAATACAAGATACTCTGTGAAAAGGTAGGAGGAACCTACGTAAATATTGCAACAAACTCGCAGCAATATCTAAATCCATTTGATATTCCTCCAAAAATCGAGGATGTAGAATATGGAAAATGAGATTTATTGAGAAGTCAGATTATGAGTTTGATTGGAATGATTCAGATTTTGATCTGATGATGTACCCCAGAAGAAGAAGCATTACTCGATAAAGCACTACAAACAACCTATTCATTAAAATGATTTTCACTCGATGCCGATAATTACGAAGGGAAACAACCCCCACTCATGGGAGATCTTATGAATGTACTTGAGGGTATGGATGGCTGAGATAGACTGGCATTGAGACTAAGCAAATATGTAAGTGGAACTTTTGGAAAAGTATTTAATAATTATACAAATATTGATATTAATAATAAGCTTACTGTCATCAGCATTAGAGATTTGGAAGATGCATTAAAGACTCCTGCGATGTATAACGTTCTTAACTGGATTTGGACGAAGGTAAGATCACACAAGAAAAAAAGAATGCTTGCCTGTGATGAAGCATGGATTATGTTCCAACATGAAACTTCAGCAGAATTTCTTTTTGGACTTACAAAAAGAGCTAGAAAGTATGGACTATGAATAACTGTGATTTCTCAAGATATTGAAGACTTCGTAAGAAGTAAATACGGTAAACCGATTATCTCCAACTGTGCATTACAAATATTATTGAAACAATCTACTACTTCGATCAAAGCACTGAATGAATTGTTGTGACTCTCAGAAGCTGAGCAGAGAAGGTTGGTCTCATCAAGCGTAGGAGAAGGGCTTATCTTCGCAGGCAATCAACACGTAGGAGTAAAAATATTAGCTTCACCAGAAGAAAAAGAATTTATTACTACGGACGTGAAATAACAATATAGGAGCAGGGAGCAAGTTGCAGGTTGAAACAACTTGTAACTTGTAACTTGCATCCTGTCACCCTTTTAATTAATAGTCATTTAGTCAATGTCAGAAGAGTTGAAAACAGCTGATACGAATACCAAGACGCAGCTTTCACTAGCGGCGGCGCTGTTTTTTTCTCCATTGGTGCAAAATATGCTTAAAGAAAATACACGAGATATTACTGAAAAAGATAGAGAATTTATCCATGGATACATTAAGTTTGGCTACATCACGATACTGTTTTGACTCATTACGATCGTAACGTGAATTATGAATTATTTCTTCGTTTTGAAATTCCTAAACGTCATCTATACCATCAGTATATTTATTTTGATCTTCTTATTATTTATTAGTATCGTCAGCATTCTCTCTGACATTAGACTTTTAAAATGAGACGATGCCCTTGTTGAGAACTATGCTATTGAGTGAAGCAAAAAAGACATCATATTAAAATACTTGCCGGGATACAATATTTATTTGCGATACAAAGAGCATTCTTTCGACAAGCCGAACTGGCGAATCAAGGAATCAATTTTATTGTGGGCAGTATTTACTGGTATAAGCATGATAGGGAATAATATGATTGATACCATCTTATTGATTCTTGTCATCACTAGAATCGCTGCCATTATGTCTGACATCGATTTCGTTAATACAACTATCAAACAGCATATAAATATATTGTTTCTAAAAAATCCTGAGGAAATCTTTGGATATGTCACAGGATTATTTGTATATCTTTGGAAAGCATTCATTCACCTCTTCTCAAAAATAGAGTCCTACAGCCTACAAAATGAAATAGCAAAAGAAAAAGAAGTATATAGTCGTATTATAGATATCCCAGAAAATAAAAATATTATTATAGAATATATTCTCTGAATTATCTTGGTATCTTGACTTGTATATCTTATCCAACCTGACTTCACTGTACGAACATATTACGTCGGATTCTTACTTCTTATTACAAGATATCTGATCATGGCAGTACAACTGAAGCATCTTCCCCATCTTCCGATTGCGAGAGAAATTATGCTGCTCTTAAAAGGAATTGGGTCATTATTTGCAAAGAAATCTTTTACAATCAACAAATAGATACAATGAACAAGAGAAACACATTCACTACAGGGTTGACAAAAACTATTGGATCATTTATGACAATAGCACTTTCTCTGGTAGCTGTTGCGTATGGACAGAACTGTAGCCAATGGTCAGGAGGCATTATCAACGATAATCAAACGGTGTTTGCGTATTCAACAACCTGAGCAGAATTTCCTAAAAACTGTAACAACGACTTTTCAACTACGCTTACTTGTTCAAGCTGAACTATAAACGGGAACTGGCAAACCTATAAATACAATACTTGTACTGACCTCAATGCACTCATCCCTGGTATCGATATTTCCATCGATGAATCACCGATTCGTAATGGATATCTTATCGCACAAGGATCAAGCCCCCAGATTAATATTCTCTTTAAAAATAAAGGAGACACTCTTCTCAACTCAGTAGTTAGCTCACCGGGATTTCTTTCCTGCAAACGAAAAGAACAAAATTTTAAAATATATGATTCCAATCCTATCACAAGTTTTGTAGTCAATCCTTGAACAAAAGTAGGAGTAAACATTACAATGAACTCACTCTTTACCCAAGCTTTAGGAGCTAAAACAGTTGTTTGTACTATCACGCCTAGCCTCGCAGGATATAGCGATGTCAGAGCTGGAAATAATGAATGGTCAGGAACTTTTGAAGTTGTAAAAGCAGATAGATTTGATCTTGCTTTAAATACAAGTATCCAATCAATAAGCAAGAACTTGAATGCTGCAGAAGGAGCTAAGGGAGTACAGGGCGCGCAGAATTTCGTATTTAATTCTGTAATGAATATCCTTCTCCCATTGGTCATCATCATTGGGATCCTTTCTGCAATTCTTTGATTCTATAAACTTATGTTCTCTAGTGACGACGCTGCTACGAAAGAATGAACGAATTACATTATCTATGGAGTAGTCGGAATCATCGTTATTATGAGTGCAAGATTTATAGGACAAAATGTATTTGATTTGCTCAATCCATCAGGTGGCCAACTTAAATGATTTGAATTGGCAAGCGGACTCTACAACAACATAATATATCCGTTTCTTAAACTTGCAATCTATCTGACTCTCGGAGTTATGTTTGTAATATTAGTATCTCGCGTTATTACCTTCCTCTTTGGCACAGATGCTGATGCTCAGAAAAAAGCATGAACGCTGATTGGATGGAACGTTATCTCTATGATCATTATTATCGGAGCGAAACAAATTGTCGAAGCGGTCTATGGAGCAAAAGATTCCGTAGTCAAAGACATCACTAATCTATGAGAAGTTGGATCTTGAGTTTTAGCAAACAAGAATATTCCGATTCTTTATCAATTTATCAATTATGCTCTTGGAATTGCCTCGCTCGTTATATTGATTATTATCATCATCCAGACCGTAAAACTCTTGACCAAACCTGATGATCCCGCACAGATAAAAAGCATAAAGAATAGCCTCCTCTATATGTTTATAGGAATCTTGGTTCTCTGAGCTTGATATCTGATTGTAAACTTTGCAATTATTAACTAAAAAGCTTAATGGTCCGGTGTTTCTACCGGACCTACAAATAATAGACGAACGTCTCACGTCCAAAGGTTGCTGTACATACAGCAACTTTTTGTCTATTTTCGTCTATTTTTACTCTCCCCTTGATCTATTGTTCATCAATCGTCTTATAGTTGAATTCCGAAAGCAAATTTGTATACATAAGCACACATTTATTTTTGTTATTATAAAAAATGCGTACTCTCTTGATTATCCTCCTTATCCTTGCTTGAATAGCGTTTATCGGA
Source organism: candidate division SR1 bacterium (assembly GCA_026397475.1). GTDB lineage: Bacteria > Patescibacteriota > Gracilibacteria > Absconditabacterales > Absconditicoccaceae > CAJBLF01. The sequence goes on from JAPLUT010000005.1 coordinate 109,236, forward strand.
TCTGTTTTGCTGATGTCTCCAAAAGGAGGATTAGGACTATGAATTGGTTGAATGGCTTGAGGGAATGAATACGGAAGCAAAAAAACTCTTGAAAATAAACTAAAAAAAGTTGCTCTAGTTTCTGGAATCATTTTCCTTCTTGCATCGCTTATTTTACCGTATACTAAGTAGGCAATGATAACAATTAAAAGCAAATTCATAAGAGATCTTCTCAGATATATATTTTTCTTATCATTATTTTTCTGGGTATTGATTAGTATCTATGTATGATATCAATATGTTTGGATATCTTCTGCTCAAATAAATACGAAATGATGAACCTTCGTGGAAGGTATTTTTTGAAATACCTCATATTTGCCATATCTACGCAATGATATTCAAAGTAATTTTTACCAAGGATTATTATTTAATGCTTGTCTAAAACCATCTTATGATAAAAACGTTAGCGCATATGTTCCCGACCTCTGTACAGTGACCACACAAGACAATAAGAATTATAGCATAAGCCTGAATAAATGATTTATTCGGTCTGATGGGACACCTGTTTCTCTTGAAGACATTTATTTCACTTATAATGACATTCTACGCAACAATATGCGAGAAGTTCCCTTATTGGACCAATACAAAGACATCACTATCATAAAGGATGTTAACAACACACTTAAAATTACTTTCAATAATAAATCTTCCGACAATATCTTGTTTTTTACAAACTACGTTCTTCCTAAGCACATACTAGTCAATACTGAATTTGCTGACTATAAATCATTATTTGCACTCAAGCCCGTCTATACTAATTGTGCGAATCTTGTTTCTCAGTCTAATGATGCATACAGCCTCGTGATTAATCTTGTAAATTGCAATCAAACTAATTTAAATTTCTATCAAATAAAAAATAATAATTCATTTGAATCATTCAAAAAATCGATTGAAAACTGATGACAATCAATCATAGACGCCTATATCGGAGATGCTACATTAGATGGATATGTAGCCAAGAGACTTTTAACAAACCAGCTTATCACCGTGTTTTTTAATACGCATTCTGATAAACTTCGCGTAAGAGGAAGAAGAGTTCTTTGAGGCCTTATAAAACATAACTTCTATAGTACATGATATGAAGACTATTTTAAAAAAAACACAGATGGATTGTTCGATGCTTTCCAATCCACTTGAGCTGAGGTCAAAGACTTACTCAACCGCGAATATAGTGACAATCTTATCACAAAAAACGACTTGCTCGATATTAATGTACAACTCCTACCCAAGTCTATTGTGCTCAAATGAGAAAACCAGAAGTTGGTATATTTTATAGATAGCTGAGCATCTTTTTCCACCGAGCTTACTTTTGATAAAGCATATGACAGCATTATTTTAGAATACAAAGGAAAAACGTTTACTCCAAAACATTTTACAAAGTGAGGACACTCATGATGGTATACCTTTGGAACATCAGAAAAAAATTTCGGAACTGGGATCAATAAATATAGTATCTATGGATATGATAAAAGCAAAAAAATACTTATCAGTTCTCTCGACATATATAATGTTATCCCCGAAGCACAAACAGAAATAATAGCATCGGAACCTGTTAAATTTACGGTAATCTACTATAGCAACTTCATCAATGACTTTGTTGTCGCTAGATTGCAACGTATATTTAATAATGCCAATATTGGTGAAAATTTTGTTTTTGAAAAAATAGAAACGCCTCAGGAGCTTCAATGAAGACTTGTGGTATGAGATTATGATCTCTTGGTTAATACCGTAGATATGGGACTCAAAAAAGATCTTACGAAACTTTTTAGTACCGATAAGTGAGAAGTTAATCCATCCCAATACCAAAATCAAAAACTCACAAGCCTTCTTACACAATACACTACTGCAGATGATAAAGGGAAAAGAAGGCCTCTCATAGAAATAAATAGCATCTATTCTAAAGATATGCCGTTTGTAATTCTTGGCAAAGAATACCTTACCATCAATTTCAAACCAAATATTATAGAAAGATTTTTATCAAGTGGAGATGTGTTTGATCTCGATGAATACAATCGAAGACACTACATTTATACTGACCTTAAGCTCGTAAACAATATCCATATCGACGGCAAAAAAATGTGGAACTTTGATAACTTTTCAAATTTTTTGACGAATGCAATCAAATAAACTCCACCCTTAGACGTCATTCCCGCGAAAGCGGGAATCCAAGCTTAATGGTATGGATTCCCGATCAGGCCGGGAATGACGTTGATACATGGGTGGGAACGAAATTAGTCTTTAATATCTAGTTGTATTCTATGTGAATATTTGAGATTATTCAGCTTGCCGTAATACTGGCGATATCTATAGGAATGCATGAATACGCTCACGCATATGTTTCCTATCGTCTCTGAGATCCTACACCAAAATTACAATGAAGACTAACACCCAACCCGCTCAAACATCTTGATCCCATAGGATTTCTTATGATATTCTTGATACACTTTTGACGAGGCAAACCCGTGCAAATCAATCCTCTCTATTATAAAAATCCTCGCAAGGGAGAACTCATGGTTGCACTCGCTGGACCAGCTACTAATATGGTATTAGCTATTATCTGAATTCTCGTCTTGTTGATTTATACAAAAATAATGGGAGGAACTCCGAATGATATTTTCGTCAATGTCGATCCCATGATTAGTTTTTGGATAAATTTCAGTATTCTCAACATCACACTCGCAATCTTCAATCTCATCCCGATTGCTCCCCTTGATGGATATAGACTAATTAAAATTTGGCGACAAAAATGAGCAGAATTTATGGAAAAATACTCACGTTTCTGACTTATATTTATCGTTCTCTTGGTTTTTCTAGGAGGAGGAATATTTACGAATATTATTACCTTTGTATTTAATGTGTTGTTTACAATGATTGGACAAGCTTTTTATTAGCGGGTATTGTGCTTTGTTGTAGGGTACGGTCGCGACCGTACCTTACGAATCAGTTTTATATTTTACAACAAACACAATGCTTGAAAAATTAGCCAACATAGAAACCAAATACCTAGAACTCAGAGATCAGATGATGGATCCTGACATTATTTCTGATAACAAAAAATCAATCCAACTCAGTAGAGATGTTTCGTGAATGCAAGAAATCTATGATCTTTATCAAGACTACAAAAAAGCACATCAACAGAAAAAAGATGCCCAAGAGATGATAGATACGGAGCAGGATTCTGAAATGCAAGAAATGGCAAAAGAACAATTGAAAGATTCTGAATATCGCATTCAAGATCTGGAAGCAAAAATAAAAATTGCTCTTCTTCCCAAAGACCCTAATGATGAAAAAAATATCTATCTAGAAATTAGGCCTGCTGCTGGGGGAAATGAAGCCGGATTGTTCGCTGCTGAACTGTTAAAAATGTATCTCGGCTATGCTGCAAAAAAATGATGGAAAACGGAAATCACCGAAGAACAGCTTTCCGATATCGGTGGAATTAAATTTGCGATGGTTAAAATCAGTTGAAATAAAGTGTATTCTATTATGAAATTTGAAAGTTGAGTCCATAGAGTACAAAGAATTCCTGCTACAGAATCACAAGGAAGAGTGCATACGTCGACGGTAACCGTAGCTATCATGCCAGAAGTCGAAGATGTTGATTTTGTGATCGATCCCAAAGATGTAGAAATGGATACCTACGCTGCTTCAAGTAGTGGAGGACAAAATGCAAATAAAAATCAAACAGGAGTAAGATTGCGTCACTTGCCGAGCGGATTGATCGTTAACATCTGAGACAGTAAATCTCAGCTCCAAAATAAAGATAAGGCACGATCAGTACTAAAATCAAGATTATATCAAATAGAAATGGATAAAAAAACCGCGGAAACAAAATCACTCAGAGGAGATCAGATTGGAAACGGAGATAGATCAGAAAAGATTAGAACTTATAATTACCCTCAAGATAGAATTACTGACCACCGCATTCATCAGTCTTGGTCTAATCTTCCTGTATTTTTGACCTGAGAAATTGAAGATATGATTAATGCTTTGGTGTTAGAAAATCAGACGAGATTGCTGGAAAAAAGCATGGGGTAAATATATTAATATCTTAATTATATGTATTTCCTTTATATTACATTATCGCTATGAAAAAAACATTAATGATTGTTTTGGGTGGTATTGTCTTGTTGGCTGTATATTTTTTGATGAGCAAAAATATGATTCAAACATATTCTGTTCACAAGAATTGGATACACTCCACCGGGAATGAAATTGAATTTCAATATCCCAAAACCCTTGGAAAAAATGTTTGGAAAGCGACTACTCGACCTCCTACGATTACAATTGTTGCAAAAGATAAAGACCCTATTGCCCTTGCTTGTCCGATGTTGAAAAACAACTGACGTCCATTGGTTAAAACTGAAGGGTTAACGAAAAATGGAGTCAGCTACTCTTTGTATACCTGAAGCGATGCCGGCGCCTGATCTCTTTATTCTTCATATTGTTATGTGATTGAATGAAAAACAAACTACTCTGTACTAGACTTCGAGATGAGATCACATACCTGATGTGGAAATAATTCTTGCGGAGCATATTGCGAAACCCAATTTGAAAAAGAGTGTAAAGATTTTAATGTCACAAAAGATATAATTACACCTATCCAAAACATTATCGACACAATTAGAATTAAAAAATAAAAAATCATTTGTAAATTCGAAAAGGATAGATATATGATGAATATCATTAGACTAAAAAAAACCGCTCATTTTCGAGACTACCGCAAGATAGTAGGTAGTACCGCACTTGAAGAATGTTTTATTTAGTCTTTTTTTTATTTTTCTTTCTAAAAAAACCATGAAACTTATTTTTGTCACGGGGGGCGTAATTTCTGGTTTAGGGAAGTGAATAACTGCCGCTTCCGTAGGAAAGCTCCTCAAAGCATGTGGATACACTGTGGGTATTGCCAAAATGGATCCCTATCTCCAAATAGATGCAGGGACAATGTCCCCCTTTGAACATGGAGAAACCTTTGTAACTACTGATTGATTTGAAACAGATTTAGACTTATGACACTATGAAAGATTTATCGACCAAAGTATGACAAGTAAAAGTAGCATCACTTCGTGACAAATATATCTCTCCGTTATAGAAAAAGAAAGAAGGGGTGATTATCTCGGAAGAACAGTACAAGTAATCCCACATATCACAAATGAAATCAAAGAAAGGATAAAATCTTTCGCCGCAGATACTGACGTCACCATCATAGAAATTTGAGGCACAATAGGAGACATTGAGGGACTCCACTTTATCGAAACCGTGAGACAACTTCGTCATGAACTCGGAAGAGAAAGCGTTATGGTTATCCATGTGGCCCCTATGGTTACGGTTTCTACTTCAGGAGAGATGAAATCAAAGGCTATCCAACATTCTGTCATCAAACTTAGAGAGCTCTGAATACATCCTAGCATCCTGGTATGCAGAACTTCTGAATCTATAAGCAAAGAACTAAAAAACAAACTTTCTATGTTTACTGATATAGATCCTGATCATATTATAGAAGGCCTTGATCAAAAATCAATTTATCAAGTCCCTCTTGCGCTTCAGCAACAAAATATTCACCTCCTCATACAACAGAGACTTTTTGGAGAACAAAGAGATCCTGAAATGAAAAACTGGGGAAATCTTGTAAACAAAATTATGCATCCCAAAAAGATTCTACATATCGCATTGGCAGGAAAATATACTCACCTTGCCGATAGCTATATGAGCGTTATCGAAGCATTACAACACGCATGAGTGACATATGATGCGAAAATCCAAGTACATATGTTGGATACCGAAACGTTTGAAGGAAAAGATCGAGAAAAAAATCTGACTACCTACATCGAAGAAAATCAGATAAAATGATTTGTTGTCCCGGGAGGTTTTGGATCAAGAGGTACTGAAGGAAAAATAAATATAGCCAATTATTGTAGAGTGCATAATGTGCCCTATCTCGGACTTTGTCTAGGACTACAAATCGCAGTTATTTCTTTTGCGAGAAATATGTGTGGATTGTCAGATGCAAATTCAACTGAATTTAATCCGGAAACTCAGCATCCTGTCATAGCTATAATGGAAGATCAAAAAAACATTTTTAAAAAGTGATGAACCATGCGTCTCTGATCGTATAAAGCGATATTGAAGAAATGAAGCAAGGTACAGACATTATATGGGCAGGACACTATTGAGGAAAGGCATCGTCATAGATATGAAGTAAATCCTATATATAAAGAGATTCTTGAAAAAAATGGAATGATTATCAGCGGCGTTTCTCCTGACGGAAAACTTGTAGAATATATAGAACTCCCCAATCATAAATATTTTACGGCAACTCAGTCACATCCAGAATTCAATTCAAGACTAGATAGACCCCATCCTTTATTTTTGGGATTGGTCGAAGCGTGTGGAAAATAAATTACGGATTACGAATTATTAATTACGAATTTATTATTACTGGAACCTCATCCCTTCACACGTCATTCCGGATCTGATCGGGAATCCAACTTGCATACCGCAGGCAAGATAGATTCCCGCTTTCGCGGGAATGACCCCGCTGTTGCGGGGCAGGCTGTAGGGATGATGACATAAAAAAAAACTGGAGAGAAGACTCTCCAGCGTATCTTAATAATTTCTTTCCATATCGTACACCCGTTCCTTCGTAAGGTTGCACCAATCTTGTGCATGTTCCTTATCAAATATCTTGTAAGAAAGTGGTTTTCCGATAATAATTTTTATCGTATTGCCCTTTTGCTTGAACATTTCGTCTGGTAAAAAGAGCATCTCGATATTGAAGGGAATGCCTAAACGTTTCCGCCAATTGGCGAGACGATAGAAGCCTTCCGAATTCTGTCCTTGAATATACACGGGAACAATGTCCCGTTTATGTTCAATGGCCTTTTTGATGAAATGCTTCTGCCAAGACAGATCAATAATTTTTCCATCTCTCTTACGAGAAACTAATCCCGCAGGAAATAGAAGAATTTGTTGGTCTGAGGCATAAGCCTCATTCATCTGTATCGCAGCATCACGACCCTGACTTCCATGCTTATTTATTGGCATGAAAATATCTGACAGATTCTCAATCGACAACAAAATGTCATTGACTGGAAATTTCAATTCTGGATACATACGACTTATCGCAACGATAAGAGCATTGCCATCCAATCCTCCCAAGGGATGATTGGCGACAAAAATGTATCGCCCCTGTGGGTCCAAAGGAACGGTTACAATCAGTTCTAGCTTTACATTGAGAAATACCAAAACCGCTTTTGCAAATTCTATGCCTTGCAAATGCCCATACTCAGCTAGGAAATCATTAATTTCTTTTTCATGTACGGTTTTTTTTAACCACGACACAAGAAAAGGCATGTTTGCCAAGAAAGTACTTTTTGCCTGGAGTATCTTTTTTAAATCAATTTGTGGGTTCATATCTTTTTTGTTTGTTCTTTTACTATATATAATTATATATAAAAGTCTAGTCTATTTTCTTAGACCAGCTCCATTAGATAGTATCTCTTTTTAATTTTTGTTGTAATCTTTTTTGAGATTTTTCTTGAAATTTTCTATAATAGCTTTGGCACTTTCTTCCTTCTCGACCTCACTCACTTCTTGTACATATCAGAGAAACTTACTTGGATGGACACTATATGTTTTGCAATATTCATCGATAGAGAAAGCTACGACCTTACCATAACATTTTTCAAGCAATGTCCCGATAAATCATGGTTCACTTTCTTTTTTCCATGTATATTTTTTTTCCATTTCATGGATATGAGCAATATATCCCTCGGGGACTTTTGTTATTTTTAATTGTGTGGCTCATCATGCCCCAGACCTACAAGTATACGATTCATTCATATGACACACACCACTCCTATCCACTCGCATAGCTCGAGGAGCGACAAAATATGAGCTATACTCCTCCATATTTTCTATAGTATTTTTACTTTCATGACTTTCTGGTAATTGCATAGACAGATAGTTAAACATAAATAGATTTAAATAGTATATGCAGAAATAAATATAATGCAAATTTTATTGTTTTTTTATAAAATCACCTTTACTTGACTTCTTTTCCATTTTCATTATAGTGATTTTACTATTTTACCCCATTCAAGAAAGTATTCCATGACAAAGACAAAGGAAACAAACACCATTGAAAATAAATTACCAGAAGATATCGCAAGTAGAATCGATGATACTCAGGTTAAGTATCAAGGCGAAATTTATAACACACTTGATCTTCTTCCTGCATGATTACGATGAACAAAAGACATGCAGACTGCGTATATCAACAACGGAGAAATCGATGAAGCGATTAATTTGTGAAAACTGATGAGAGTTTGACTGCTTGTAGATAAAGAAATATTGAATAGAAAGTGAAAAGAAATTTTAATCAATATATCTCTTTCTCCTGATGGTCTCCGTGTAGGTCTCTGGGAAGCAATTTCTTATGCTAAAAAATTATGAGTGGACATCTATACAGATCTTAAATTGATGAAAGAAGTCTTGTCTGAATGGATAAAGGATACTAGAGATTGACCCAGCGATATCACTAAATTTGCGCGCAGTGAATTCCCCAATCAAACGACAAAAAGTAATTCTCCATACTGAGGCAAAATAGCGTTGAAAGTAAACCCGAATCAAGTTTGGTTTCAAGAACATGATTGGTTTAAAAACGAAGAAGGAGAATGGTTTAAAGAAATGAAAAAAGAATGATCAAAATTTATTATTGTACTTCCTAAAGATTCAGCTTGGAAGCTATTCGCAGATTGTCCAGCTGCCGACCAAAATCTAAAAGAAAACAAAGTAACTCTTATAGACCTGTCAAAATAGCACATAATTAAAAAAAAATGCGGCTATACTCTAGCTAGCATTTTTTTTATATTTTTCTGCTATCGTACGCCCGATGCAAGACGGCTTGTCTTTGCCTCTTTCTACACTCTCGATCTAATGGATAACAATTATTTCTGATTGCTTTGACGTGTCTCATCATAGCCTTTCGACGTTTGATTTGACGTTCATCATCAGCACATCTCCTGCCCATATAATACCTACAATATCGCTGAAACCAGCCTCTTGGATCGTCTTCATACATCCATCATTTTCCGTGTCGAAAGCTTAAGGGAAGCGACGCATTTACTTTAAAAAAATTTAATTTTGGATCCTTTCTCTGCGAAGAAAGTTTTGCATTTTTAAACCAAGAAGAAGGAAATTCATTCTGACAATCGGTCATGTATTTCCCTCAAAATACGCCCATCTCGAGCATTTCTTGGGGCGTCAATTGGGGATGAAATATTGGAGAAAAATTCTTTCCCATGGGTTGGGTCAGATAATATATATAATTTTTTTGCATCTTATCGTTTACGATTATTTTCTTTTTCATAAGCGAAATATACTCGTTGAATATTTTTTTGCAAGCAAAAAAGCCCTTCTTTCCAGGAGAGCTTTTTTGTGTAGATAATAAAAATATTTTTATTCTGCGTCCATAGCTTTGATTTTTCCAGCACCAACTCTTTCGTCGATGATTTTTTTTGCAACATTGTCTGGCACTTTTTCGTATGATGAAAAGCTCATCGCTGAAGATGCTCTTCCTTGAGTATTTGATCTCAAGTCGGTAGTATATCCAAACATCTCAGACAAAGGCACTTTTGCTCTGATAACTGCAGCGTTTCCTCTCTTGTCTTGTCCTTGGATCATTCCTCTTCTAGAAGAAAGATCACCCATTACATCTCCTACATAATCTTCTGGAGTAACTACTTCTACATCCATGATAGGTTCCAAAATACATGGACCTGCTTTCATGAAGGCATCTTTAAAGGCTCTATAGGTTGCGATTTTGAAGGCAATTTCTGACGAATCCACATCATGATACGATCCATCATAAGGAACTACTCTTACGTTGATAATAGGGAATCATGCTAATACTCCTTGTGCGATAGTTTCTTTTGCTCCCTTATCGATTGCTGGAATGAATTCTTTTGGAATTGATCCTCCAGATACCTCATCTTTAAATTCATATTCTTTTTCCATATTTTTTTCAAGTCTCAACAATACATGTCCGAACTGTCCTCTACCTCCTGTTTGTCTCTTGAATACTCCTTCTCCTTTAGCGTCTTGAGTAATTGTTTCTCTATACGCAACCTGAGGTTTTCCAGTATTTACTTCTACTTTATGTTCTCTCTTGAGTCTATCTACGATAATTTCTAGATGCAACTCTCCCATTCCTGCGATGATTGTTTGATTGCTTTCTGGGTCAGAAAAATATTTGAATGATGGATCTTCGTATGCAAGTTTAGCAAGAGCAATACCCATTCTTTGTTGATCAGATTTTGTCTTTGGCTCGATAGCGATATCGATAACTGGAATAGGGAATGTCATTTTTTCAAGAATGATTTGGTCTTTCATATCACAAAGCGTATGTCCTGTTCTTGTGTCTTTGAGACCTAAGAATGCGCAGATATGCCCCGCATGTATTTCTGATATTTCTTCTCTCTTGTTTGCGTGCATAAGCAATAACCTTCCTACTCTTTCCTTTTGTCTTGTCAGTGGATTATACAAAGTATCTCCTGACTTAACTACTCATGAATATATTCTTACAAAGGTAAGCGTTCCTACGAATGGATCAGTTGCAATTTTGAATGCAATCGCTGATACAGGTTCTGTATCGTTAGGTTTTCTTTCCAAGATTTTTGTTTCATCATCTGGATCAACTCCTTTCATTGTTCCTCTATCTAGAGGACATGGCAAGTAATCGAGTACTGCATCAAGTACTAATTGTACTCACTTGTTTCCAAGTGCAGATCCACAAAGGATAGGATACAAATTATTGTGAATAGTTCCGTGTCTGATTGCTTTTTTGATAAGCTCGATAGACGGTTCTTCTCCAGCAAGAAATTTTTCTGCTAATTCATCATCAAACATAGATACTTTATCGATCATTTCTTCTCTATATGTTTTTGCTTTTTCTAGCATATCAGCTGGGATTTCTTCTTCATGTACTTCGATACCTTTATCTCATGAAAACGTATACATTTTCATTTTAAGTAAGTCTATGATTGCTTTGAATTCATCTGCTTGTCCAACAGGAAGTTGGATAACAACTCCTTTATCAGTGATTCTAGATTTAATAGAATCTATAGACATATAGAAATCAGCTCCAAGTTTATCCATCTTGTTTGCGAAGATAATTCTTGGTACATCGTATTTGTCAGCTTGTCTCCAAACTGTTTCGGTCTGTGGTTCTACTCCTTGAGAACTATCAAGCAATGCTACTGCTCCATCAAGAACTCTTAGAGATCTTTCTACTTCAACCGTAAAATCTACGTGTCAAGGAGTGTCAATAATGTTGATATGATACTCTCTCCAGAAACAAGTAGTTGCAGCAGAGGTAATAGTAATTCCTCTTTCTTTTTCTTGTTCCATCCAGTCCATTTCTGCAGCACCATCATGCACTTCTCAGATTTTATGTTTTTTCCCTGTATAAAACAACACTCTTTCAGTGGTAGTAGTTTTACCCGCATCAATGTGAGCCATGATTCCAATGTTTCTCACTTTGTCTAAGGATTTTTGCTCGGCCATAATAAATATTAAAATGTTAAAATGATGTAATGAAATTTTTATGTATAAAAAAAATCTCTTTCGGCTTGTGTATAGGAAATTGCTCCTTTATTTCAAGGGGAACTAGGAAGATTAACTAACAGTGAACAACTAACAATGAACAATGTTGGGATTTTTTTTTACTTTTTACTTTATACTTTTCCTAATTTAATACTGATTTTATCACGATGGCATTATTTACTATTTCGTGTTTTACATTTCTTAATAATTTTTTAGTGTCTACATCTCCTCTTTCTCCTTTATTCGTTCTCAATGTCAGCTTATTTTTTGTATCCTTAGTTCATCAGATCTTTTTCGTCTCAGGAAGCTGTCAAAGAAATCCGATAATCTCCGTGAGCTGATCTCAGAATTTTTTTTCTTTTTCGGGAGAAAGTGAAATACAGGAAAGTTTTTGAAGACGTTTAATTTCTTGAGTAAAGTCAGTCATTATGCTTTGAATATAAAAATAGAACTTTAAAAGATTATTTAATTTTAAGCGTAATCGTTCCATCAATTGTAGGTTGATCCGTATATGCTATCGCCGCTCTGATAAGATAAGTTCCAGCTTGAGCATAGACATGTGTGGTTGTTCCACATTCTTGTCTTGTAGTACACGTCAGCGTTTTTCCATCACCAAATTCTCGACGAATTTCTGAAGGCAAACCATTGAACTCGATAGAAAATCATACTCTATCGCCCACATTTGCTATCTGTGCAGGATAGTCAGGAATCGTAATATTTAATTTTTGAGTTGCTCTTTTGACGATGATATCATTTGCGGGAGAGATTGTTATCTCGCGACCCTTCTTAGTTTTTATCGTTAGGATGGGGTGATATTTTCCGTTATTATTTACTGAATCGTATCTATAGGTATGACTGATAATAGATTGAGAGAAATCTTTTTTTATCGATCCCGTTCCGTCTCAGAAATCCCAAGTAAAGGAAACTAGCTCATCACCCGTATCGTTGACTATCGTTGTAGATGCATCAAATTTTACCGTAAAAGGATCTGTTCCTACCGTGTCTGGAGAAACCACAAGTTTTCCTATAATATCAGCTCTATTTACTGTGATAGGAATACTTATTTCTGTCTTCGCACCACTTGGTACATCTTCTATAACAATGGTTGCCTCATGACTTTGATTGTCATCAATAGTAAATTCAAAAGTGCTTTTATCAGTAGACAATATTTGCTTTCCATCCAACAAAATCTTTTTGCTAGCTGTAGAAATGTTTGGAGAAATTTGGATCAACTGAATCTTGATAACAGAAGGGAGCTCTGTCACGATAATTGCTCCAGAGACAAGAGAGACGCTACCGACATCAAGCATTTTCTTAAACTGAGGAGACTGAGGAGATTTGTAATAACTGTCATATTTTACTTGAAAATCACTTGCTCCAATCTGCACATCATCGCTCTCACATTGCCCTTGTTTATCATTTTCTGTGAGAAATGTACTTTGGATTGCATAATTTCCTGCAGTAAGAAACTGGTATGTAAATGCGCCATTATTGTTTCTAATTGTATCGATTATTTTATCATTATTGTTTCTATCTAGCACATCGAATTGATAGCTCAGTATCTTTACGGTTTTATCGAAAAAATTTGTCGTGATATCGTAATTTTTTCATTGCGTCTGTGTAAGAATAACTTCACATACCGGTACATCAGACTGCTCTACTCTGATAGGAAATGTGTAGATGTAATTATTGAGGCCTGGGAATCTGACATATACGTTGTATAATTTTGCTTGATTGTATACAAATGTAGTGGCAGTATTGTCCTGTTTGTCTGGTGTTCCATCACCGTCGAAATCTCGAACGATTTTATAATCTGTAAGTGCAAGATCTCTAAAAATTGCGCTCGCATCAAACATTACTTTGCTTGGAGCCTTTCCAACAATCATCTCTGTATTTGCGTCATTGAAGGTAAGACTTGTCTTTGTAGGACTCACGTCGATTTGAGAATCAAAAATAACTGATCATCCCGAATATGTTTTTTCTAATCTTTCTGATGTAGGAATATTTATGTATTTAATATCTACGGTGAGATCATATTGGCCTTTTTTGAAATAGATACATGATCCATCAAACTGATTTGTAGTAAGATTCAATGTAAGATTTTGCCCATTTCCACAATCGAGGGTTACTGCTTGAGCAGCCACTTGTCACAATGATCACAACAATCTTGAGCTGTACGCTGCATTGATTTCGTAATACATCGTCGCAGGAGCTATAAGCTTGAGATCAGGCGTATTGTGTACATTTTTTACACCATCTTTGAGTTGTAAAAATGGAAGAATGAGGCTATTGCTATCCAAAATACTATCGACAGAAAAATTTCTTATTTTTGTTATCACATTTGCTCACAAAACGATAGCAAAGATGAAAATCAGAAATCAAAACAACGAACCCAGTGCGTATCCCAATTTTGGTTTATTTTTGACGGTAATCAATCTGTAAAGATTTGCCACCAAAAGACCAATTCCAAGGAAGGTTATCAGTCCAAAAAATATTACAGAAAAGGTCTGCAACAATGTCTTGGTAGTCGTGGGATCCAATCCTACCGTAGAAAGTTGTGTAGGATTATTCATCAGATTAAAAAATACGAGAGACAATCCTCCGATCACAAACATAAATAAAATTCCACATCAGATAATTACCCCCTTCATAGAGATAGTGGAACTAGGTTTCTGAATGTTTGCTGTCTGCTGAGGACGAGGCTGGGGAGGAAATCCTGGCATCGTTGCTCACATCTGTGGCACTTGTGGTGACGTTTGAATACCTTGATCGACCATAGGAATAGACTAACAACTAAAAAAATATCACATAGAAATATACAAATACATTTTATAAATTAATCCACTCATCCTTGCTAACTCAGATCTGATGTATGATACTTTCGATTACTCACTTTGAGACATCTTTTCATCAATGCTTGGGGACAGGAACCACTTGAGTTCATTTATACATATGCATGTGTTTTCATCCTGCCAAAGGTCATTGATATCAAAATCTTTTAAGCTTATCGCAAACTTCTTTGAACTTTAACGGGACTATCTTAGGCATAGTGATGCTCTTTAGGAATATTAAATTTCCTCAATTCGCTTATCATGTTTTTATCTCATAATTCTAGCTTTAATAATATTATTCACTGGATAGCGTCCATCAAGTTATTTCTTGCTTCCTCATACGTATCTCACTGCGAGTAATATCAATCATATCACTGTGCTTTTGCTATGATGACACCATTTTCATCTACCTCATATTTGAGGTTCTTAAATACATAACTGATATAATTTTCAAACATTTCAATACTCGTAATGATATAAATTTCACAGTATTTTAGTTATTTTTTTTATTTTTTCAAGACTAAGGGCCATTTCAGGTTTACTATGCGTTAACTATATTATATCATAATAATGTAAAATGGCAACTCAATTATCTCCCATATCCCCCAATATTTGCAAAAGATATCTCAGCAGATTATACTTGATATACGTATATTTTCAATATTTCCAACCACAATCTTAATTATTTATTAAGTTAATATATGCCTATGGACAAGGGAATCAAAAATATTTCTCATGTAATCAATCACGTGAAAGCACACAAGCACCATTATCTGCTTGGGACATTTTGATCATTTGCGATTATCAAAATGGTGATTGTCTTTCTCTGACTTTTTTGACTTAGTCAGATAAAACATTCCTTTGCTCGATCTCCTGCAGAGCTCAATAGCGGGAACATAGTGGGATATGGATGTGCTACCAATGACACGATATGTGACTTGTCTAATCTGCAACTTACAGGAATTGCTCCTGATACATTTATAAATCACACTGATTTGGATTCCTTATATCTTAGCAACAATTCTCTCTCTTCTCTTGATTCTGGTGTTTTCAATAATCTCACTGGCTTGACTCATTTATATCTTAGCAACAACTCATGAATTATACTTCATACGGGGATCTTTGATAATCTCACTAGCTTAATCGACCTATATCTTAACAGTAATTCAATCTCTTCTCTTCCCGTGGGAATCTTTGATTCTCTTACTGGTTTGAAAAACTTAGATATTGCGGTAAACCCATGAATTATACTTCATACGGGGATTTTTGATAATCTCACTAGTTTAAGTACCCTATATCTTGGAAGCGACTCCCTTTCTTCTCTTAATTCTGGTGTTTTCAATAATCTCACTGGTTTGCATACCTTATATCTTAGCAACAACTCATGAATTATACTTCATACGGGAATCTTTGATAATCTCACTAATTTAAATGTTTTAGATCTTAGCGTTAACTCGCTTTCTTCTCTTCCCGTGGGAATATTTGACAATCTCACTAGTCTGACGCAGCTATACCTTAACAACAACTCATGAATCATACTTCATACGGGGATCTTTGATAATCTCACTAGTTTAAGTATCCTAAACCTTTATCGAGATTCACTATCTTCTCTTCCTATGGGAATATTTGACAATCTCACTAGTTTGAGTTTGCTAAACCTTGGAGTCAACTCCCTCTCTCCTCTTAATTCTGGTGTTTTCAATAATCTCACTGGATTGCATTCCTTATATCTTAACAACAACTCCCTCTCCTCTCTTAATTCTGGTGTTTTCAATAATCTCACTGGTTTGACTCATTTAGATCTTAGCAATAATTCGCTTTCTTTTCTTCATACGGGGATCTTTGATAATCTCACTAGCTTAATGGACCTATATCTTAACAGTAATTCAATCTCTTCTCTTCCCGTGGGAATATTTAATAATCTTGCTGGCTTGACGCAGCTATACCTTAGAACCAACTCAATTTCTTCTCTTCCCGTGGGAATCTTTGATAATCTCACTAATTTAAATGTTTTAGATCTTGGCACTAACTCGCTTTCTTCTCTTCCCGTGGGAATATTTGACAATCTCACTAGTCTGACGCAGCTATACCTTAACAACAACTCAATTTCTTCTCTTCCACAAAATATTACAGGACTTATAAATTTGACTACATGAGTATGATTATTTATATCTTACAATGCTATCTACACAGGATATTGGAATACTGATCTTTTGAATTTTGTAAACAGCAAGACCAACGACCCCAACCGGTATAGTACACAAACATGGGCTCCCGTTGTAAATTGAACTGTTGCCTCAGGAAGCAGTATAGTTAGTGGTGGATATTATAATACAACGGGCATTACCCTCACCTTTGATTATACGAGCTTAAACTACTCACATCTCTCATGACTGAACGACAATACTTACTATAGTGGAACTTTTGCTAATGGCGCAACGATAACATGACAATGAACATATATCTTTATGGTCATGGACAATAATGGTTTTTCTGGGAGTATAGTATTTACTATCGATAGAATAGCTCCATCCTTTACCGGTACAACTCAAGTAGGTGGACATGTAAGTACAGGTGGACGATATACTACTTGAATAACAATAACTTTTTATGACACAAATATTTCTGGCGCTACGCTTAATGGAAATCCCTATACAAGTGGAACACTTATTAGCGACAATGGAGAATATGTATTCTTAGTAGAAGATCTTGCAAGCAATTTTACAGGAATGACATTTACTATAGATACCACTCCTCCTACCCTTACAGGGGTTGTTAGGGGAGTATACTATAATACTAGCAGAACAATAACCTGATCTGATGATTTTGCATTCTCTGGATTCCTTCTCAGTGGAACTTTCCATACGGGATCTTCTTTGACCGTAACGGGCAATGGGACTCGAATGATTACAGGATACGATTTTGCGTGAAACTATTCTACAGGGATTACTTTCATTATAGATAGAACACTTCCTATATTTACATGAACCACACAATCAGGAACGATAATACATACGGGCGGACGCTACAATACCTGAATTAGAATAACATTTTACGACACAAACATTTCTGGTGCTACGCTTAATGGATCAGCATATACCAGTGGGACACTCATCACAGGAAACGGAAACTATACCTTCTTAGTAGGAGATCTTGCAAATAATTCTACTTGAATAAGCTTTACTATAGATACTACTCCTCCTACAATTACAGCGGTCACTTTAACAGGAGATGATGTAAGTAGTGGTGGATATTACAATACAGGGGTTAGTTTTTCATCGGCGACTGTAGATTTTTCAGGGATTATATTGAGTGGACTCAATGGAAATAGTTACTACAATCTTAGCTTCTCCAATAGTGTTACCGTAACAGGAGAAGGAACATACCGAGGAACGATTTATGATGCCGCAGGAAATAGTAGTAGTATGATCTTTACTATAGATACAACCCTTCCTAGCTTTACAGGGACGACACAATGATGAACGATAGTACATACGGGATGATATTATACTACAGGAATTAGAATAACGTTTTACGATACCAACATTTCTTGAGCAGCGATATTCCATACTGCTTATACAAGTGGAACACTTCTTACCGGTGCTCAGGTATATAGATTTACCGTTACCGATCTTGCAAATAATTCTACAGGGATGACCTTTACTATAGATACTACTCGTCCTACACTTACAGGAGTGACTTCTGGTACCTATCATAATACTGGCGTAACAATAAGTTGATCAGATGATTTTGCATTCTCTGGATTCCTTCTCAGTGGAACTTTCCATGCGGGATCTTCTTTGACCGTAACAGGCAATGGGACTCGAACCATTACAGGATATGATTTTGCGTGAAACTATTCTACAGGAATTAGCTTTATTATAGATACCATAGCACCTACACTTACAGGAGCGACTTCTGGTACCTCCTATAACACTGGCGTAACTATCTCAGGAAGCGATAACACTTTATTTTCTGGATTCCTTCTCAGTGGAACTTTCTATTCAGGATCTTCTTTGACCGTAACGGGCAATGGGACTCGAACCATTACAGGATATGATTTTGCGTGAAACTATTCTACAGGGATTACTTTCATTATAGATAGAACACTTCCTATATTTACATGAACCACACAATCAGATATAAATATAATCAGTGGATGATATTACAGTACAGGAATAACGATAACATTTACGGGTACTAATATCTCATGAGCTACACTTAATGGCACTTGATATACAAGCGGAACACTTATCACCGGAGACGGAGCATATATATTCTTGGTTACAAATACCTTCAATAGTTCTACGGGAATGAGTTTTACTATAGATACTATAGCACCAACGATTACATGAGCTAATTCTGAAACGTACTATACCGGCAATGTAACGATTGTATGAACTGATGCCGTCGGATTTTCTGGATTTGATCTCAGTGGAACTTTCTATACAGGAACAAGTATCACAATAACTGGAGATGGCATCCGAACTATCACAGGATACGATAGGGCAGGAAATTATTCTGACAGCATTACCTTTACTATAGATGCTACAGCGCCTACATTTGAAGGGACGACACAATCAGGAACTAATGTAATCAGTGGATGATATTACAATACAGGAGTAACTATAACATTTGATGATATTCACTTCTCATGAGCTACACTAAATGGTACCTGATATATATGAGCGACACTTATCACCGGAAACGGAGCATACATTTTGTTCGTATCAGATATATTCAACAATTCCACAGGAATGACATTTACTATAGATACTACAAATCCATTAGTGACCGGAAACTACCCAACGAGCGGACTTAATATCTCTGGAGGAAACCTTATAAACTTCCTACGATCGGGAACCGATACCAACATCTCTGGATATACGCTTTACATAACTGGCGCACAATCAAATACCGTTATTACAACAGGAACAAGTTCTGGAGTTTGGCTCATAAATTGAGATTATAGCTGGTATGTTCTTGCTACAGATCGTGCAGGAAATACTTGAGTAAGTGAAACATTGTCTTTCAATATCACTACGCCACTTTCAGGAACAGTTACTCTAACAGGTACAAACATAAAATACAATACAAACCCATATACAAAAGATTACGTTTCACTTTTGTTTCAACCTAATCAACCTTGTGATTATAGCATGACAGGTGATATAATTCTTGGAACAATAAGTTGATCTACTAGTAATGCAGTAACTATTAGTCCTTATCTTACAGGAAACGACGGAATAAAACATATCTATTTAAGCTTCTCAAATGCAAGCGGTGCGGTTGTTTCAAACACAATAACGATCTACTTGGATACTACAGTAAATGGCCCAACACTTACTAGTCCTACAAGTGGAGCAACACTTACAGGAGCAACACTTACAGGAGCATTTAGCTTGGCTTGGGCAGCATCTTGAACTGACGCAGTTTGACTTTCTGGATATCAATACTTTATATCTACGACGTGAACATTTGCTACTTTAGTTTTATCAGGCACTACCACAGGAACATCTACAGGTATCGCATATAATAGACTAGGAAGTACAGGAACATTTTACTGGTATGTAAAAGCACTTGATGTGTTAGGAAATTCATGATCATCAGTAGTTCAATCATTCTACTATAGTGGAATAGCAGACACCATCCCAGATACCTTTACGTTTGCTAGCGTAACTAATGCTACGATAAACAGAGTCTATGGATCTAATACCGTAACACTTACATGACTATCTCCAAATACATCTGTACTTGCAAGCATCAATAGATGAGTGCTTTATATCAGCGGACATGTAGTAGGAACAACAGGATACGTACAGAATGGATGGACGATAAAAATTGAACTTATTTCAAGTGTAGACTATAATACTTTGATAACAAGCACCCTCACTATATGAGGAGTTGCTACCCTTTTCCGTGTTACTACCGCTGCTAGCACTGGAGCATCTTATGGCGATATAACAACAAATCTTTCAAATACAGAGAAAATTCAAATCATCGCAGTATTTGAAACACTAAGAGACTTGTATGCTGGAACTAAACAAGATGAGTTCCTTAATTCACTTATGGTAATGCTTCTCAGCAAAATACACGCCCTTGGAACTACCGCAGATGATATCCATAGATCAGAAGTATTACAATATTTGTATGATCTTGCTGATCAATATCGCACAAATCAATGATCAAACACTACTATTGAATGAACCTCACGAATAATAAACGGAGTCTATACTGCGCCTAATGGTAAGCATTATACGATCACTTATAATTCTGCCAAAGCACAATTTACTTCAACAAACTTTATAACACCTAAGTATTTTCCAACTCTTGATGTATTAAAATACACGATAGATCTTAGCAATCCTGCATGATCAAGCTACCTTGCAGCCAAAACTATTAGAGCACGATGGGGACGCATCTCTATTGATGGTACACGACAAACATCACCGTTTACCGCGCCTAATCATAAAGTATTCTATTTCTTCAAGACAACCGGTTGAAAATACTCATCATACACATTCACCACAGAAAAATATTTTGACACTTTAGAACTGGCTAAAGAAAATATTCACAACAACAACCTTAGATAATTATTTAAAAAAACTCTGCTAATCAGCAGAGTTTTTTTAGTGATATTCTTTTATTATGTCTTTGACGGTAGCAGTCCATGAAAACTCTTTTGAGGGAATCGTATATTCAGGACTTCCTATCCATTGATCACGTTCAAGGATCGCATGAATGATTTCTCTTTTAGATGAAGGAGGAATAAATTTCACATTTCCTCGAACCACCTCAGGGATAGAAGCAATATAGGTTGTAAGAAGCGGTTTTTTCATCGCAACACTTTCTGCATGAACTGATCCAAATCACTCTGATAATGAAGGAGCGACAATCATGTCGGAGCTAGCAATCAATGTGCGGAGCTCATTTTTTTCGAATCCATCGAATATTTGTACTGAAGAACCTAAATGATATTTTCTTATTTGTCTTTTAATATGTTCTGTTCTTTTGGATTCAATCAGATTAAAAACAAAAAGTAATTTACTGTCAACCGTCACAAGTTCTGGCAAGGCACTCACTAAATAATCAAGTCCCTTAGACTTTCCTGCATGACCATAATAAGTAATCACGAAGCGATTACTTCGTCCATATTTATTTTTCCAAGATTTGACATCAAAGGGAGATACCTCTTCTGGATTTCGGAAATGCGTATCTACCCCATTGTGAATCATGGTGATTTTTTTGTCCGGTATCCCGTAGACCAAACGTAGAGAATTCATGGTGTATAAGGACACACAATGATACACGTCGTAAGAGAACCAGAAAATAATTTTTTCAAAAAATCTATATAATCGGCCTCTCCATATTCATTTGTAGTTTCTTCGAAGTTTTCAAAATATTTCATGGACCGTAAGAAGCACTCTTTTATGGAAAATTTTTCCTAATAGAGAAGCAGGAATGGCTCCTCCATAGGTACTTGTATGAATTAGCGAAATATCTTTGTGTGCTTTTAGTATTTTGATTCCTTTAAAAAATGCCAAAAACATAAAAGCGAGTCTACTTTTACCAACTCTATATATGTGGAGTCACTCCTTATTTTCTTGTGCAGGGAAATGCGAATCAGAACGACTTGTTAAAACCGAAATAATATATCATTTAATCAATAAACGGGAAATAAAGGCTTCAAATACCGTTTCCGATCAGCCTTTATGGGGAAGGTAATAATCTAGAACAAATAATATGTGTTTATTCATACGTCGCGCTAGTTAAAATAATTTGGATACTAAATTATTTTAATCTTTCAGGAAAATATTGCAACCTAATAAGAATAGTCCCTCCCATTAGACTAGAAAAAGGTCTTGCAAAATTTGATTTATCGAATAGTTCAGTCCATCAAAAAAAGTAGTCGAATATTTGACAAAAATCGAGTTCCCGGGTATAATTGAGATGTAATAAAAACTCGAATATTTTGAAGAGCTTTTATACCATCGAAATTATATTTACTGTTAAAATATAATTAGACATGTTATTTTATCTCCGGAAACTGGATGAGAAAGAAGAAAAAACTGGCTCTTCATGAAAGGATTCGCCACCACGTAGTTAAACACATTCATGAACATATTCACAAAATTTTACATGTGAGTGCTTTTTTGCATCACCACATTTTTCATAGCATAGAGCTTATCGTTGTAACTATGGTTGCTTTGACGTCATTTGGATTTGCAAATCTTACGGGGCTCAATCAAGATCTCTATAGAAACGATGCAACTGAAACTGCGGCGCATCTTCTTACAGCCATGCAAAACCCGGTAGCATCGCTCAAACAAGGGAACATTATTTCTATTTGGAACATGAGTTTAGATATTGAGAATAGTTTTGCTAAATGATATTGTACTTATGGAGCAGCGAGAGTTTCTCCTGAATTCTTCCCTTTCATTGATGAGCAAACCCAGCAAAGAACATGGGGAGGAAATGCCGTCGATCGATGTAAAAACGCATCAGATACCTGATATAAAATTTGATTAACTCCAAGCCAATGAGCATTGATTATTTATGAAGCAGGAGGAAAATTTTGATCTTATGGACACGTAGGAAAAGTTATGCATTATAATTCCTCACTTAAAAAAATAATTGTAAGAGATATGGCTCGAGTATGAAAATGACAAATGACTGATCGCCGAGAAGACATTACTACGGCCAATGTAAAATGTTATATTTACAATAGCAAAACAGATATTCCTACAAGTGATGCCGTATTTGTCCCCGTGACAAGCACTCCAGCGATATTAGATACAACACCTCCTCCTACGACAAACACTCCTACCATCACTACTAACAGCAATCCAACAGTAACAAAACTTGTGACGCCAACATCGCCACTCCTACTAAAACCTAAATATGCTTCTACGGAACCAATACTAGCACCGGCAGTTGAAATACCTATAGTTCACCCTACAGCTCCTGTCATTATACCCGTACTTGTTCCACAAAACAGCATCAATCAAAAACTAGCATTAACTTTTGATGGCATAGGAGATATGCCAGCACATTTTCTGACACAAAATGATCTTAGTTTCACGCTCGTCTCAAGATCCCCTCTTAGACTTGGGGAAGTAGCAACTCTAACACTGGAGATAAAAGATAAAAAGACGGGAGAACTTTATTCCGGTTTGCTTCCTTTCTCATTTACCCTTCTATCTACAAACGATACGATTCAAACGGATATTTCAAACATTCAACTTATAAATAATGGCTCTGTAGATATCTCCATCCTTGGTCAAAAAATCGGAAAAGCTTCAGTAGTTATAAATATTGATGACGTAAAAATATGAGAATTTAATGTAGAAGTTAAATAACATATTTGAACGAAAAAAACCTCTGGTTGCTGCAGAGGTTTTTTTGTTTTTCTACAATCACTTGTACGCGTCTCACCTAAAATCAATTTTTTGGATTTCTCAAAGATTCCCTTTCTTACTAAAAATAATTCTTACTTTTCACTTTCTTACTCTAAAGACTCACGAAGCCCCTTGTAATGGAATACTATCATATTCAGACAAACGAAGAGCAATAATATCTTGTACCAAAATCAATAATTCTTGCCTCAATCTAGGCTGCATTGCATCTATCTTTTTTTGCCATTTTTTGGTCATTTTGCTGTCGAATCCGTTAAATATTTTACAAATTCACTTTGATCAATTTTCTCTTTCTCAAAATCAAATAATGTATTCCACTTTTCAAACATCGCAACATCCACCAAGACTGCGACAGGCTTATTGTTTACAAATATATACTTTTCTTGTTTTCATAAATCATCCAGACACTCTTTTGTCTTTGTCCTGAGGTCGGTTATAGAAATGCATTGATTGCTAAGCATAAATATATTTTAGTATATAAATATAGTGACGTATTTATATACAAATTTCTTACGAATTCAACAGATATTCACGCTTTAATGAAAATCCCGTATCAAGTACGGGATATCTATGTGATCGATAGTTAAGGGAAAGTTGCTAAACAAACCTATACTATTTCTCCTGCTTCAGCGAGTGCTTCAGCAGCGTCTTCTTCTATATCATGTTCTACTGCTATAAGTGCTTCGTCGTCAAGAACTTTCTTTCACATCCTCATTTCTTTGATCTTATTTTGAATATCTTTTTCTAGACTCGCCCTTGTTTTTGAATCACTATCAAGCGCAGCCACAAATTTTTCTTTACCTTGGAATTTTTGCTTACCGAAGGTATAGAATGCTCCTGCCTTGTCAACTAACTTGAGTACACTTGCTGCTTCTACAATATCCATGGTTTTATCGTATCAAACACCTCGCTTAACTGGCAATTCTGCTGTCTTGAACGGAGCAGAGATTTTATTTTTTGCAATCTTTATTTTTGCAAGATATCAAATTTGTTCTTTGTCTAAAAGTAATTTATCTCCTCTACGAATCTCTACTCTTTGAGATGCGAAGAACTTGAGTGCATTTCCTCCAGGAGTCGTTTCTGGATTACCAAACATGATTCAAATTTTCATACGAATCTGATTGATAAATACACAAGTCGTACCGGTTTTTGCAAGCACTCCTGATAATTTTCTCAATCCTTGGGACATCATCCTCGCTTGTAATCACATATATGAATCTCCCATATCTCCTTCTACTTCAGCTCTAGGCACTAGTGCAGCTACTGAATCAATAACGATAAGTTTAACTGCTCCAGATTTTGCTAATTCTTCAGCAATCTGTAATGCTTGTTCTCAAAAATCTGGTTGTGAAAGCAAAAGATTATCAACATCTACTCAAAGCTTTCTGGCATATTGAGGATCAAGCGCATGTTCTGCATCTATGAATGCGGCAGTCTCTCCTCTCTTTTGAATTTCTGCGATCGCATGTAATGCAATAGTAGTTTTACCTGATGATTCTGGTCCATAAATTTCTACGACCCTTCCTTCAGGATATCCTCATCCTAAAATAAGATCAAGTACATAGGATCAGCTGTGAAATGTACTTACAAGACCTACATTTGCATTATCCCCCATTCTCATAATGGCACCTTTTCCGAATTGTTTTTCAATACTTTTAAACGCTTCCTGTAACTCTTGTTTTTTTGTTGTCATCGATGAATAGTAATAAGATTTAAAATAAGACGATGGAAATAAATACTGAGTACTGACTTTGTTCGCGATAAAAATCGGATAGCTGAAGTAAGTAATGTTTCGAGTAGTATTTTCACCAACGAAATCAATTTTACATAATTTTTTTGGAAAATCAAGAGATTTTTATCGTATGCTGAACTATGTTTTCTAAACTTGTCAAAAATAGCATTGATTTTGTCAAAATTTACTTGACACCGTCAAGGAGAAAAATATAATCAACATTATGAAGATTAAAAAAATATTAAGATTAAAATATTAATACGCGAAAATTTAGTAGATAACAATATGTGAAAATGATAATTACGCAATTTGAGGACATGGAAATTTGGAAGAATGCTATAGAACTTTCAATGATTATCTACAAAACTACAAATCAAGGCGAATTTAAAAAAGATTTTTGACTTAGAGATCAAATAAGAAGAGCTGCAAATTCTGTTAGCAGCAATATTGTAGAATGATTCGAAAGACAAAATAATAATGAATTTATTAGATTCTTGAAAATAGCAAAATGAAGTTGCGGTGAGGTCAGGAACCAAACATATATTGCTTTAAATGCCTGACATGTAAACGAATCAAACTTTGAAATTCTTAGAAACTCCTCTCTCGCTCTATCCAAACAAATCTCATGATTTATTAAGTATCTCGAGAATAATAGGAAACAATGAAACTTCAAAACAAAATAACAAAATCTTTTAATATTATTAATCTTTTAATTTTTTAATCAATACTATTATGAAAGAGTTAGACAACATCCAAAAAGCGCTCATTGCCTTTTTCAAAAGGAATACTAACCAAGAATGAATTACTCTCAGAGAAATAGCTAATAATATCTGAGCAGGACATCCTCAAACGGTACTCAACAAACTCAATCAACTCGTACTCAAATGATATTTTGCAAAAGATGATCATGGATATAGATTGATCAGAGAAAGTATCACGGATAGTTTGAACGATATCGTTCAGCTTCCTATCTATGGTTTCGCCCAATGTGGAAATAAATGAAAAAAAGTTGTCGACGAATATTCACAAGAAAAAATCCCTGTCACCATGGCAATGCTTTGAGTTAAGGACATTGCGACTTGCTTCTTTGTAAGAGCAAAAGGAAATAGTATGGAACCAAAAATACAAAGTGGCGATTTGGTATTAATCAAACAACAGCCAAGTTACGATATGAACGATTATGTTTTCGTGATTCACAATGATCTCCCGAAATTAAAAAAAATCATCAAAAAAGAAGGAAAGCTCTATTTGGAATCTGTGAATAGATTTTTTGATAATGTCGAGGTGAGTAAGTATGATGAGACGAAAGTTATCGGGGTTGTGAAGAAGATCATTAAGGATGTGTAAGATAATTTAGAATTCAGAAAACAATCAGTCTATGCCATGGCAGCTGCTTGTTTTTTTTCTATACTATCATAATTTATATGTGCGACATAAAGCTCGGATTTGTGGTCTTTTTCTGTGAGCTCTTTTGCAATATTAATTTGGTTTTCTGTTACTCATTCAACTCCATTAGATTCTACTATGCTGACAATTCAAGCATCAATATCTATTTTTTTTATAAAGGCGACATGGTGAATACGGTAGTTTATGCCGTCTTTTTCTAGTGAGGGGATCGTTCACGTGCTTCGATGATAGTTTGGATTTGTACTATTTCGAAACAGGATATCTCCTTCTTTAATGTCTGAAACATCAGTACTGATATTATGATTTTCTTTTTTGAATTCTAACTTCTTGCTGTCAAAATGCTTAAACATATCGCTAGAATTTCCGGGACTATTCAATCCTGCTTGATTGAAGGTATAGGAGATTAAACCTGAACAATCAAATCATTTTTCTGGATCACTTCTTCATCCAAAGAGATATTTGATGGGAGATTTTTTATTTTCTTCTATCACTGCATTCAAAGAAGCGAGTACCTTTTCCCTATTATTTTTGTCGTCATGTTCTGGATTATTTTTTATTTTATTTGCCTGATTAGTATCTGTTCATGCTAGCAAAGTAGGATCAACTCCATCTTTAATTTGA
This sequence comes from candidate division SR1 bacterium, assembly GCA_026397475.1. Taxonomy (GTDB): domain Bacteria; phylum Patescibacteriota; class Gracilibacteria; order Absconditabacterales; family Absconditicoccaceae; genus CAJBLF01. The sequence continues at coordinate 136,886 of JAPLUT010000005.1, forward strand.
GCCATAAGCGATTCAAGTTTTTTCTGGTCATCTTTGTTTTGTGTGATCAATGCTTTCATTTTGTTGAGACTTGCTGCGTCATATGTGAGCATCGTTCATCAGGTCATTTTTTCTAGAAACTTTTTTTTGAGGTTCTCTTTTATCGTTGAAAAAATATTTTTTTTCTTTGAAGGAAGCGCTTCCATAGTCAAAAATTCTATTGCATTTTTTTTGAGAGGATTGAGATTGATCCCAAGTCCTGCTCCGGTAGCGAGGATTCCTCCTTTTTGTTGATCCAGAAAATTGAGATAAGCTTCAGCAAGTTGCTCTTTGGTATCTTGAACAGTCGCCTGATCTTCAGGTTTCGTTTCTGTCACTAGCACCTCCTCTTCTCCAGCCATAAAACCTATCTAGTAAGATAATGAAAATATTAATTCCTTGCAAGTTCTTGATCGATAATCTTGAGATATGCATTACCAATTTCATTGTTCAAATATTTTGTTCCCGTTCATATTTTGATAAGATCACCGTCTTTTATTTGTTCTTGAATATCGGCCCTTATCTTCTTGATCGTTGCAACATCGGTTCAAAGATATTCTGTGTCTGTGAAATAATTTCCGTTGACGTCGAGCTTATTCTTGTTGAAATATAATCCGTATGTCTTTTCATTACTCTCATTGAAAGTATCTTTAATATCTTCCATCGTATTATTTGTTTTTGCTCCAATAACTTCTGTAGCAATTCTGTATAAAATCGTCTGAAGTTTTGATGGTGAATTATAGATTTCCTTCTCGGCGATAGGCTTATTGAGATTGAATGTAGCGAAGAAATCTCTCGTAAGGATAAAGTTTGGCTCGACGAATCCTACTGAATTTGAAGCGACATCGGTTCATTGTTCTAATGTTTTATACTGCATATACGCATCGAAGTAGACTATATTTCTAAGGATAGTATCATGTTGTGGTTCTAGAGAATTTCCCTCCGCGTCAATTCCGAATTGCTCAAGATGTTGTTTATAATTAGGCAGATAACGATACATATACAACAATGATGGCCTATCTTTTGTAAACAATCATTCTAACAATTCAAAAGTTTTTTTATTCTGATCCAATTTTTCTTTTACTTCTTTTTGATGTTGGACGATCTTTTCAGGATCTCAGAAGGACTCGGGATTTGCGAGAGCATATTCAGTTTCTAGAAGAAGCTGGTCTAATGCCTTCATTCATTCGCCATTTTTTATTTTATCGACAGAAACAAACTTCTGTACATTGATATAGTGTTTTCAATTCAAGTCATATGCACCGCACTTCTTTTCAAGATATCCATATTTTGTTTGAACATTTTTTTCTACCTGATCTTTTGCTTCTGCAATCTGCACACGAGTGGTAGGAGGATTTTCTTTTGCTAATTTATCCATCAATTCAGCATCATTGATGTCCATCATAGCTAATTGATTTTTCTTCCATTCTTCTGTATACAGCAATGCTTTGATAGCCTCAGATCACGTTTTCATGGCCAGATATTTCATCACAGCATTTCCTGAAATATTTCACACCAACCAATCTCCAAAATTACGATCTTCTTTTGATGAACCAAGCTGTGTAGTCAAAATATGTTGTTTGATTAGAAGTGGTGTAGCATTTATAAAGTCTTTATAATTTTTATTGTATTTATCTAAAGTATCAAAGAGCGCTTCTTTGACTCATGAGGCGATACCTGTTGCCAAAACAATAACTCAGGCAGCAACTCGTCAAATTCCTGGGATAAATGCACACGCTCAAGCAGCCGTAAGTCAAATATCGACAAAGGATTCTTCTTGCATTAATTCTCATCTTTCTTTATTAGTAAGTTTAAGTTTTGATCATTCTTCATACGTATTGTAAGCTAATGCTCATCATAAGAGCACTGTTCCTATTCAGAGTGCTCTTCACAACATTCTACCGGCATATTTCATACTAGGATTCTGTAATATTTTTGAAAGTTTTCCTAAAGTTTCATATCTTTCCACATATTTCATGGTATCGACCAACTTGGTTGTGTTTGATGTTTTTGATAATGCAGTAGCAAACTCTTCGGGCACACCGTTTATTCATTTAGATGCAAAAAGCTCTTTTATTGCTTGTTGTGTTTTTGCATTACTGAGTTCTTTGAGAAAAATATCATCTTTGAATAAGGGAGAAAGTTCTTTTACCAATCCTGTATTTTTACTCATAGACAATACCCAGTTTCCACTTCACATACGTTCAGTCTCTGCAAGTAACGAAACGTCTTCGTTGGACGCTTTAGCTACCTCTTCAAGATTATTTGCAACAGTTTCTACTTGCTGCGGATAGGGAGTCTTTTTATTTTTTATCAAGCTTCTTAGCGTTTCAGATGATTTTTTAAAATTATTTTTGATAGCATTGAGTTGTCTTTCTAAAAAAGAAGTATTAAATTTCGCGGTTTCAATATATTTCGTTTGTGCTGTGGTGCTCATAAGTTTAATCTCGTTTCGTTTGCCTATCGTATTGCGAATAAAGGTATTGGTATTGGTAATACTTCCTTTCTGAGTTTTAAGAAAGTTTAAGTATCCCTCTACTTCGTCTAATGTTTTGAATTGACTAAAATTCTTTGCAAGAATTTTTGAAAGCTCGATATAATCCTTACTTGTACTACTCACTTCTATAAGCGATCACATCATTTTTTTGTTCTTCATAAACTCCTCAACCCTTTCTAAGGTTTTAGTGTTTTTCAAAAATTCTTGTCGGAAAATACCCTCCTTACTTCCTTTGGGAGCGAACTTTAACAAGTGATCGTCTATATTAGATAATTTTTTAAAATTATCCAGATTAATATTAATGTCTTTTCTCAAAATTCTATCCCACATCATATGCTTAACATTATCTCTCCAGCCTATATATTCAAAAGTTTTTGGTTCAAATAATAGCTGTTTTATATTTTTGTTATCAGAATATTTTTTGAAAATATTAACATATATTGGATCTTTTATTCCAAATTCAGCAAGCAAAGCATCAAGCGTTTTAATTGTTTTACTTCACATTTTTTCATAAATCACTAGGGCTTTGTGTTCAGAAAGTTCTCAGTGCAAGAAAGCATACTTTACAAGCCTTTCTTTCTCTGCCACAGTAAATTCCGAGCTTAGTATTTTTTCTGACCATCAGGCTCCCGTTAGAAACGATTTCCCAAGAGAAAGTTTTAATCATTTTTTCATCATCTCAACAGGAAGCATTCCTATTTTTACGCAAGATTTTCCTGTATATTGTATAAGAGATCATCATATATTAGACCCGAATCCTCTAGCGATACTTCAAAAAATATACAGAGTTCATCATCCGACTACCGCACCTCACAATCCACGTCCAACCCTTTCTCGCCATGAGTTAGTCTTTCCTACTCCAAACGCTTTTCCGATATCTAAAAATGGCTCTATAAAGATATTGTTAAGTATTTTTGAAATATCAACACCTGCCCCTGTATTACTTTTTTCTATCTCTGCAATATGTTCTGTGAATTTTTGTTTTCTCTCAAAATAGACATCCGTTTGAACCTTTAAATCTTGCAAGTCTTGTTTAGTAAAGGTATTACTTTTTAGTTTAGCAATGTAGGATTCTAGCGTAACTTGAAGGTCACTTATCCAACCATCTCGTTGCATCTGTTTCATATAGCCCTTTGCAAGTTCCGTATTTCAAGCAAAAATATCAGTAAGCAAATGTGTATATGCTCCGATAAATCATAGCTTTCACTCCTTACCGAACAAATCATCTCACAAGCTCTCACATACATCAATGAGCTCATTTCTGGTCTCTTTATCAAATCCTCAATCTAAATTCTTTATTTCTGCTCTTATAATAGCTGATCCATCATTATCTATTTTGAGTATATCATTTTTTTCTTCCTGTAATTTTTTTCTAATGATTTTTGTGTCTTCAGAAATATCGTTCACCTCAATAGTATAAGTTTTCATCAAAGTCGGGATGTCCGATATTCTGATTTGTTGTAATTGATCATCACGCCAAGCATCGTTTTTGATCAGATTATGTATTAAATCTTTTTGATCTTCCGTAGGTTCTTTAGAAATATTTTCAGTTCACATTATTTTTTCTTTAGCTTTTTTTGCAAGTATAATCTCTTTTTTGTTCGTCACATACGATAAGATATTCATGTATTCCCTATAAAATAGAGAAAGCTGTTTTCTACGTTCTCATGGAGTTCCGCCCTTTAACCATTCTTCTACTGCTTCCGCAGGATTCTGTAAAAATTTTGTTCCGAGAGGATGAAATGATTCTATCTTGGACAGGAATCATCATAGCGTATCGTATAACAATCATTTCCCCCAGTTTTTTATTTTAGCAAAAAATCCATCAGTAGTTTCTCACTGTATGTAATCCAGTGTAGCCGCTGAGTTAAATTCACTAAGATTTTTTGTTTTTTTGTCTATCTCGAAAATAATTTCAGATTTTTTATTTTTATCTTCTTCAGGAGAAGAATCAAAAGTAGGAATATCTGATTTCGAAGAAACATCTATATCATTTGAAATAGTGTAATATTTACTCTTCATGTCTTCTGAGAGATATTCAAAGTCTCCGCGAGCTTGTTTCTCTGGCGAGTTTTTATCTTCTGATCAGAATAAATTTCCAAACCAATCCTTTATCTTATCTCGATTTTTCCAAGCCAATACTCAACCTACTCAGATCCCTCCTCGAGTAAGTGCTTTCTTCCATCGTGATTTTTTCTCTGTATCTTCTGGTTTTTTTTCTGCATCATCTTTTTTCTTTTCTCCACCAAAAAGTCGTTTGAGTCATTTGTATGCTAGTACCGCAATACCGACTCCTCAAGCAATACGAGCAGTATTTTTAAGGACATGATTTTCCTCTGTAGAGTCAGAAAAACCATCTCGCTGTCTTTTGAACCAATTCTTTTTGATTTCATCAGGAGTTTTTTCTCACGCCTTGCCGAACTCCACTTCGCTTCATTTTTCTTTTGGAGACTTAGATTGTTCTGTGATTACCTCTATTTTTAACTTAGACTGAGCATCCAAGCTTATAAGCATCTCTTGCAGCTTTTGTATTTCATTAGAATTTTTTTCTTCACCAAGTTTTTTAAGCTCATCTATTTTCAAATTTATTTCTTCTTTAGCATTTTTTATTTTATCAAAAGTTTCTTTCTCTTTTTGTTTTTTTACTTCGACAGAAACTTCTGATTTTAGATTATCTAAATCAGTTTTTATGGTTTCAACTTTTTGTTGTAATTTTTCTATGTTTGTCATCGATGTAGTGTAGTCAATAAAATACCTCTATAGTATATCCGGAATAGTGTTTTTATCCAAAAAAAAGCCTTCCTAATGAGCAGGAAGGCTTGACATATTTTATAAAGTTGTACGACTAAGCTATTTTGGCTAAAGTTTCAAAGAATTTTGCGATATCTGACTCATCATTGTAGATATATCCGCTCATCCTACAGGTGCCTGATTTTTTAAAACGTTTGTGGAGTGGATATGCACAGTGACCACCACAACGAACTGCTATATTGTCCTCAGAAAATCTTTCTCCGATGGAATTGAAATTCGAAGTATTGGAAAGGAGGAAAGAAAAAACCGCCACTCTCTCGGTAGTTAAGGGTCAGAGAATTTCTACCTTATCTTTGAATTTTGAAAATCCTTCTACACATAACTTTACGAGTTTCTGCTCATGTTCTCGAATTTTTTTCATACCTCAAATTGATTTAATATATTCCAATGCCTTCAAAAGACTTACTGCTCAAATAATGTTTGGGGTACCCGCTTCGAACTTGTCGGAATTCCCGATTAACGTATGTCATTGCATATCAACATCTTCGATCGTTCATCCTCAACGGATCATGGGAACGAGTTTTTTAAGCCATTCTTTTTTGAGATAAGCGACACCGATTCCCGTATACGCCATCATTTTATGCCCTGTGAATATCAAACAATCACATCCGATATCTTGTACATCGACTGGAAAATTTGCTACAGACTGAGAACCGTCAACCATAAAAAAAGTATCCTCACGAAGTTTAGATTTTATTTTTTTGACGTCATAAATTTTTCCGGTAACATTAGAAACTTGCGCCACAGAAACTACCTTTACCTTGTCATTATATTTCTGATCAAAATCATTTCGATCGATTTCATATTCTTCGGTAATATTGAAAAATTCTATTTTAAATCCCCTTCTCTCTGCTAACACTTGCCAAGGAAGCACATTAGAATGATGTTCTCGAATGCCTAGTAAGACTGTATCTCATGCTTGTAAAACATCGCTAATAACGAGAGATTGAGCGATGAGATTTATTGCATAGGTAGAATTATACGTATAGATAACTTCACTGGTTTTACAGTTGAGGAGTTCGCCCACAAGCTCTTTGGAGCGATGATATGCTGCCTCTGATTTTTCTGAAAGCGAATACAATCCTCTATGAATATTCGCATATGATGAAGCAATAAAATCAGAAACCCCGTCAATGACGTACTGAGGTTTTTGTGTAGAGGCCGCATTGTCTAGGAAGACAAGTCAGGGGTTATTTTTGAATATGGGAAAGTCTTTTTTAAACATAGTCGAAAGTCTGTAAGGTCTAAAAGTCGAAAGTCGTATTTAAGTGGTTTGGTGTAAGTATGTTATAAATTTAGATATCATTTTTGAAATCTCAACACAAAGAGCACTTATTTCCGTAAAATCTTTTTCTTGTATATATCATTGATCATATGCTATATATAATTGAGACCTAACTTCTCAACAAGATCATTTAGCGATAAATAAAAATTGTTTAAACTCCTTATCTGTATTTCTTTCAAATCACTCAGCAATATTACTTACTATAGAAACAGATGCTCTTCTTATTTGGTCCCTCAATCATCGATCTTTATTAAAGTTATCTGAACGAGTTATTTCGTAAATTCTATTTGTTAACTCTCTTCACTTTTTCCATGCCTGAATGTCTTCAAATGTTTCTATTTTCATTATATATTATTAATGATATAAAAACGACTTTCGACTTTACGGACCTTTGACTTTATAGACTGTTTAATATTGAATTTTATCTTTTTTTTCACTCCACTGCTTGAATACTTCTAAAGCCTCGTCGTGAAGCAATTGTTCTACAGGAATATTTCTTTGAGAAAAATGTTTTTTGATATCTTCATGAAATGCACTATCGTCAAATCCTATATCAGCGGCATCTTTTTCTGTATTTGCATAATAAATCTTCTTGATTCTTGCTCGCGAAATCGCTCAATAGCACATCGGACAAGGCTCACATGAAGTATATATTTCGCAGTCATGTAAGTCGAATGTAGATAAATTTCTGCAAGCGTCGCGAATTGCGACTACTTCTCCATGCGCTGTCGGATCATTAGTAGAGGTTACCTCATTCTGTCCTCTCCCTACGATTTTTCCATCTTTTACAATAACAGCAGCAAAAGGTCATCCAGAGTTCTTCTGTATATTTTCTAGGGAAAGTAGGATAGCTTCTTTCATAAATTCTTTTTGCATGATATACAACAGCACAATAAAAGTTTTTTATTTTCTTACGATTACTTTATTTATTTCCAAGCTTCCAAGATCAATCTCCTGAAGTTTACTATAATCTTTATAATACTTTTTGAGTAATTGATAATTTCTAATCTGATTTCCGATATCTCATCAGTTGTTGATATAGAATTGCTTACCATTTAGAAAAACAATTGATCTCTCTCATCATGGCAAATATTCGATATGATCAAGGCCAGGAAATCATTGATATAACAGTTCTATCTGTTGAACCAATCCGCTCGCAGATTGTCTATAAAACAATCCGGAAAGAGTATTCATCCCACTAAGATAGGGAGGAAGATCGAGAACTTTTATCCCGTTGGAAATTTTATTTCATGAGTAAATTTGTAAAATTGAATTACCTATAAGTGCAAATCTAACCTCCTGATTTTTAATAACCATATCGATAGGCCTGAATGTTAGTTTTATAGCTACCGTATTGGAGGATACATATTGCACACCTATATCTGACACCATAGGATAAAGCAATCTAATGTCGTTTACTATCCTGGACTTATATATCTTGACGGCATAATAATTTTCGCCTTTAACTCGTGTATTGATACGTCTATATAAATAAGGTTCGTCATACCAAGCTACATCTCATGAGTCATACAATACTCTTTTGATGGTATATTGATGGTTGAATATCGAGCTTTTCAATAAAAAAAATCCTCCGTAGATGAGTGCAAACATAATGAATATCAACCGAATTATTTTTACAGAAAAAAAACGAAATCAGACCTTGATTTTTTTCTTGCCTGAATCGATGGGAGTATATGTCCTTTGTATTTTTTTTACGGGTCTGGGAACTACAAATTTTATCATACTGACTATATATAACTAAACTATTTTATGAAAAACGTATAGTAAAATACATACGTTAGTAGTGTTCCAAAAATAATTCCTCCTGCTACTTCAAGCGGAGTATGTCAAATCCTTTCTTTCAATAATCCCTTTTCTTTCTTTTGCAGGATGGCCTGTAATTCTAGCCTCAAATCATTGATATATGATGCATGCTGCCCTGTTTCGTATCTAAGATTCATCGCGTCATATGCAAACAATACGCTGAAAGCAAAGCTTGTCGCGAACAAAACACTTCCAAATCCATATTGTAACCAAACGAGCATCGTGACACTACTTGCCAATCCGCTATGAAACGATGGGAATCATCCAGAAGCAAATATATGTCCCGTGTATATGCGCTTGTATCTTATAATATCGATAATCACTTTTACAATTTGAATGATACATCAAACCATGATTACGATAAAAATTGGGTACATGTGGAACCCTTGAGCAAAGAATATCTTGAAACCGTCGATTACGTATTGTACCATAGATAAATCTTGTATCGGATAAATCCCTATTTTTGTAGTGAAAATAGAACAAAATTCAAATGCAAAATAGACTATTCTATTGCATTAATGTATCAAAATGATAAAAAATATTGAATCGCAATGTATTTCACATTTTGTCGTTTATTCGTTTCATCGTTTTACTGTTTCGTCGTCTCTTCCATGCAACTTTTCGTCACTGAATATCAAAAAAAAGATAAAAATATCATCATCACCAATGATGAGCTTTTGTCTCAACTCAGAAAAGTTCTCAGGGCACGCATAGGAGATATTATACGAATTCAAAGCCCAGACATTGAGTCGACAAAAATAAGATACGAGCTTTCTATAGACGTTTGGGATAATAAAATTATTGAATGAACTATTGTTTCTGAACAAAATCATACCGGTTCTCATGAGCAAAAAAGTATGATTATCGCTATGCCAAATAAACGAGATAAAATTGAAATGATCGTCCAAAAACTCACCGAATGTGGTTTGGATCAGATTATATTTTGGCCTTCTGAAAGATCTATTATCAAAGAATGGAATCCAAAAAAAGAAGAAAGACTTCATAAGATTATCAAGGAAGCTACTGAACAATCTCGATGACGAAACATTCCTAATCTTAAATTTACTACGGATATTACCAAATATTTACAAGATACAGAGCTTGTCGTTTTCGACAAATCTGGAATGAGTAATAAGGGACAAAAAACAAAGACAGAATCTAAGATCCAAGATCTAAGTTCTAAGATCTGATTGATCGGGCCCGAAGGAGGACTTACCTCAAAAGACTATCAAATTTTTGAATGAACAAATTATGCTACTTATGAACTTGGCGAAACGGTATTGAGAACTGAGACTGCAGCGATTATTGGAGGACGATTGATAAAAAACAATTTTAATTCTTAAAAAAAACTTACCCGGAGAAACCGGGCAAGCAATAGATAATTAATAGTTTACCAAACGACATACATCTGGCAAGTAACAAAGAAATTTCCACAATGATCTCCGATGAGCAAAAATTTAGCTCCCGGATATTTTTGTTTTTGACTCAAGAATACATCCATACGGTTTCCTTGCCATACAAAGTATCCATCAGTATAGATAAAGAAGTTCCTGGGAATCCAGAAGATTTCTTGGACCTGAGCTCCTTTAAAATCGGGAATTGTAGCAAGAAACTCCATCTTTATCCCTAGGCTATCAAACTCCTCTTTGGATGTATTGATTCTAAAAGGATCTTCGTGATAGGATTGAGACTTTTTTGTAATAGATTGTGGTACGATAGGTTTTTTTGTTTTTTCTTCCTGCTGTTCTCTGTAGTTCACAAATACTATCAGTAAGACAATAGAACAGACAAACACTATAAATTGAATAAGTGAGATATAATTTTTATTTTTCATTTTTATTTTATTTAGTTTTTATTTGTGTCTATGTTATACGGAACATACTTTTTTAAACAAGTCAATCTTTTATTTTGTGTCGACTATTTCCGACGTTAGAGATAGCTTATACTACAATGATATTCCCGCCTATAAAATATATATTATTATCATAGTTTTCGTCAGTTTTTTTTGCATTAAAAACAAATTTCAGTATACTTATTTTAACAATTTAATTTGTTATAAAAAATAATGGAACTTCTAGAAAAACTTTTGCACGATATTGGACTGAGTGAAATAGAATCCCAAATATTCATCAACTGCCAAAAATATGGAAGACTTTCTGTCGGAGGGATGACCAGATTTATTAATTTTCCAAGATCTACGCTCTATGGATACGTAGAAAAAATGGCGGCAAATAAATTTCTCATTGCCGAAAAAGGCAAAGCGGGAAACTATTATAGAGCCATTACTCCTGATGAATTGATTGCACTTATCAAAGATAAAAAATCACAGTTTGACGAAGTTATCAAAAAAGTAGAAACAATGAAGCCCGCTATCGTAGAACTTGCGAGCCAAAATAAATATATTCCTAAAGTCCAATATTATGAGGGCGAAGGCACAATTGCGCTTATTGATGAAAAAATAAATAACGCTAAGGAGAGGTATTTTATTTCCGATATGGATACAATTATGGACGTCATGCAGTGGACTCCTCTGCAAGCGGCTAAAGCGTTTATTCACAAATCCTGATATTCTCTTGAGATACTTCTTGACAGTTCAAGAGCCCGTGAATACGCGAAGCTGAAGAAAAAATTAGCGAAGAAATGATCCTATACATTCACCATAAAATTTCTTCCTACCGACAAACAATATTTACAATCTGACAATATTTTGATAGACGGATCTTACTTTCACATTGCATATGGAGATCAACTTATCGGTATCGAAATCAACAATCCCATCTTCTACCAAACACAAAAAATATTGTTTGAACAATTGTGGAAGAGCCTTAAATAGTTCGAGATAAGTTTTATTGTAAATATTCGTGAAAATCATATACATAAACCAATGAATAATTAATAATGATGGAAGATTTTTAATTATGCCTATCGCTATGCTGAAATCACTGATTAAAAAAATAACTTTCTATGATAAAATATATTTTCTCTTAAAAGATAGCGTCATCTACGGCTTACGAAAAAAGCTTATGGGACAAGTTGCAAACATGGTGTATGGATCACCATCTAAGAATTTTTTTGTTATCGGCGTAACAGGGACAAATGGGAAAACTACTACGGTGAATTTAATTCACAAAATACTTAATGAGCATGTTTCCAAGACGGTCATGATCAGTACTGCGAATATAAAAATCGGGAATCAAGATTTGGAAAATAGCAAAAAAATGACATCACTTGATGTTTTTGATTTACAATCAATCCTCGCGACCGCAAAAGATTCGTGATGTAAAATTGCCGTACTTGAAGCATCTTCTCATGGATTAAATCAGTATAGATTTGAAGGTGTAGAGTTTGATTTCGCAGTATTGACGAATATCACTCATGACCATTTAGACTTTCATGGAACTTTTGAGCGCTACGCGAAAGCAAAAGAAAAATTGTTTAGATATGTATTAGCAAATAAAAAACAAAATAAATATGCATGATTTCCTGCTGATGACAAAATAGGAAAACAACGATTTGAAGAGATGCCTTTTGATCAAAAATTGAGTTATAGTACCGTTGCCTCATCAAGTTTGAAAGCAAGCAATATTCAAATATCTAACTCATGAACTACATTTTCTTTCAATTATCTATGAAAATCCTACGATGTAAAAACAAAATTGCTCGGAGAATTTAATGTATATAACATCCTTGCTGCTTTAAGTGTCGTCTTGCAAATGGGCGTTAATATCGACCAAGCCATCAAATCGATTGAATGATTTGAAACCGTTACGGGAAGGATGGAACAGATAGAAAAAAATTGAGTACGTTACTTTATAGACTTTGCCCACACTCCCGACGCATTGGAAAAGACTTTGGATTATTTAAGCAAGATAAAATGAAAGGGAAGGCTCATTACCCTCTTCTGAGCACCGGGGAATAGAGACAAAAGTAAGAGACCGATTATGTGAAACATAGCTGACCAATACAGCGACATTCTGATTGCAACGGACGACGATCCTGATACCGAGAATAGACTCGAAATTCTTGAACAACTTACAAGTGACATCAAAAACAAACAAGAAGGAAAAAATCTTTTTATCATCCCCGAGAGAACTCTTGCAATAAAATTTGCTTGTGAAATAGCTCAAGAATGAGACTATGTTATGTTCGCTGGAAAGGGTCACGAGACGATGCAATTAACGAATTTTTGAAAAAGAAAATGGAGCGACAAGGAGGAGGTGATAAAGAATTTGAAGTAAACAATATTTTGTCCTCCTTTATTTCAAAGGAGGAGGTATCCGCGTTTTGCGGATGGAGGATTTAAAAAACAATTTAGTTTACAAATCCCTCTGCCTTCGGCTTCTCCCTTTGCAAAGGGAGACAAACATTATTTAATAATTTTCTAGTCTTCTATGCAAAAAAAGTTTAGCATCAAAATTACGAAACCGATTGTCGGCAAGCGATTTGGTGTTTTTCAGCATATTATGAAATGAGCAGGAAGCGAAAAAGTAGATATGAGAAAATATTCTAGCGGCGATAGCGCTTCACAAATCAATCGAAAACTTTCTGCAAAATATCAAGAACTCTATACCAACATTTTCCAGCAAGAAAAATCGCTGAATTTAGATATTTTTTTCGATATCAACTACAATCGAAGAGGCGGAAAAGTTGCTAATGGAGAGCAGGTTCGCGCGTATGCAGAAGATATTATTTCTTACTGTCAGAAACAACACATCACCATGAGGTTTTTCTATCCTCAACAAAAGTTATTCTCTTCAACTAAACTAGTAGAAAAAGTTATCAAGAGAAATACCGAGGAAACGAGAAATATTTTGCATGAAATTTTAGCGAAAGTTAAGAAAACAAAAAAACGTTATGAATCGTTGCTGCATACATTTTTGAACAACGCCATCAAAGAAAAAAACAGGCGCGCAATAATAATTTTCTCTGATTTTCTATCGACGGACGAAGAGACCAAGAAATTACTTCACTACCTAAGAACGCATCACATCCTTTTCTTGTTCCAGCTCCCTATCGATCACGAGCAAGGACAGAATTATAGCAGATTTTTTCTTAAAAAAAATATCTCATCAGACAAAAATACTGGCGAGATAGAATTGTTGCAAATAGACTAATAGAGCTAATATGTATTTTTTATTCAAGATCTGTTGTTGTTTTATCATAAGCTCTATCCATAGCTTCTTTAATATCCAAATTCTCTAAATCTTCTTTAGTGATACTTATTGTCTCATTTGTCTTTTCTCCCTTATTATACACGACTGCTTTCGAAATCTGTAATCATTTCACTTAGTTCATGCTTACAGTTTCTCAAATCGTCGGTATAACTCAATCATCCAAAAAAACTTCGTTTCACTCATTTTTTTGGCGGTTGAGTATATCTTTTAATCCTCTTTCCAAAATAAGCATCGCACTTACCGTATCTTCAGCGGCATTTTTTTTGAAATTTGAAGTAATTTCACCGGATTGGACACTGGTGTAATCTTCCTCAACGAGCTGGATTTCTATTTCTCTATTTTCAATAATGTATCCGAGGCTTTTCATAAATCCTTGAATTTTTGCTTGGATATCTTTTTGCTTGCTGGGTCGTCAGAGCATGATTTTTCCGACATTATGTTTTTCGATAATACCTGCGACATTGAAATACATCATCTGATCATTGAGGATGTATCCTACAGGAAAAATTACGTCGCTTCCTGGAAGTGCGTATGCTAAACCTATATATCTCGTTCATCGATCGATACCGAGGATAGATTTAGTTTTGCGGTGATTTGTTTGCATAAAAGACATAATTAACAATTAACAATTAAAAATTAATAATTAATAATGATGGGATATCTTTGTATTAAAAAATATACCAACATTATTCATTTTTCATTATTCATCTTTCATTAATTCATTGTCGGTTGGATCATATACTCTGGTTCGACACTCAGCATCAATGGGATACAGAGATCCCTAATTTCTATCGCATGAGAATTTCCTTTGTAATGCATATGGAGAGTATTGTTTCTCATCGTGAATGAAATCATTGCGTCGGTAGTCGGCCAGTAAGGATCGTGAACAAAATCGAGGAAAGTTTGATCCGAATATTGTACCTCGTCTAATGTAATTTGTTTATGGGTGTGTTCTTGGAAATCACATTCTCGAACATTACGTTTTTGTCCAATGTAAATAACTCCGTATCTTGGGAGCCATCATTGCTTGTGAAGATAGGCATAAAAGTCAATTTTGGTGATAGATGCGATAGGAATAAACGTTCATGTGTCGTTTTGAAGTAAGGCATTGAGGGTATTGAGTGCCAAAGTGCCTACTCTCAGATTGGTAAAACCACCGGGACCATTGAGCAAATAAATCGTTGCTATAGGATGAGTTGTACTATAGGTCAAAAGCGTTGGTCACAGAGTATTTTCTATCCCATTGCGCTCAAGAAATGATTCGTCCTGATCATCCAGAAGATGCACCCAATCACTGGAAATATTCATAAAAAGCATAGAGCAAAACAAACGAAATAAATAGTAATTTGCCCTTCGGGCGTAATTTATTCCTTCGGAATGTAATTTAATTACACGAAGCGAATTACACGAACGTAGTGAGTAATAACATGTTATATATATTTTCACGCTTTTTGCAAGCTAACCACCATAGAAATCCCCTATTTATTTGTCGTTTTACTCATTGAGGGATATACTTTACTATAAAGACAGAGGAATAATTTATAATTAATTTATCACCATGCAACGATTAAAATCTAAAATAATAAGAAAAATATTGGGGATACTTGTCATCGTAGGATGCTCAGGAATTTTCTTCAATGGATACGTAGGGATAGGTGAACCTGTCCATGCCCAACAACAAGGGATAGGAAACTGATCAACGGGAAGCGGAAGCGCTATCGACTCCATGAGCCTTTGGACAATACTCAATATGGTTCTCAAAATTATCTATCTCCTTCTCTGGCCACTCTTGGTTGTAGCAGGACTTGCTTTGGACAATACCCTCGTCTATGCATCTATCTTTCATCTTGATGCACCACTCTGGAAATTTTGGAATATGATAAAAAACTTTGCAAATTTTGCCCTGTGATTTATGGTCCTCTTTGCAATTATAAAAAGTCTCTTTTCAGTCAAAGAAGACAAATGACCTATTGAAATCATTAAAAAAACATTGATCGCAGGAATACTTATCCAAGCAAGTTGGTTCTTGATGGCAGCATTGGTAGATGTCTCAACAATTGCAACATATGCCGTAGGAGGACTCCCTCTCAGTGTCTTAAAAAATACCGACATAGGAAATCAAAAAATATTAACAACAAACAGTTCTCTGGATTTGAATAAGTTTAGCGTGATCTCAGCGTGAGGCGAAGATTTTCAGGTATGGAATTCTACGACTTATAGCGGAAAATTGTTTAAAATATCTCCTTGTAGAATAGAAAAATCGTATGTCATCTGAAGGGAAAATGCGGATCCTGATTTTATCAACAGTGATAAATTTGTAGGAACAAATTTTGAATGATATGAAGTCTGTACGCTCTTTGGGAACCAACTTGTGATGTGGAAAGAAGGAGCGCTTCTGTCAGAAATATCCGCAGTTACTAATTCTACTTACAATACAGGATCAAATTTGTGATACAAAACCATTATGAGCGCATTGCTTAATCGAACGTGATGGGATAGCTCATCAAGTACATTTATCCCATTTATGGTGAATGTTAAATCCTGATCAGCGCTAGCCAGCGTAGATTGATTTGCCAAAGGTAAAGATTTTTTCAACTGATCCTCAGCTATTACCATCTCTGAGCTCATCAATAAATCTAAATGATTTGTATGACCTCTCGTAACGATGTATTCTTCACTGTTAAACTTTGCACAACTTACAGATACTAATGTTACAACTATTTCAGAAACCTCAGGAATATTTCTTATCAAAGCAGGAGTAGCTATAGCACTATTTTTCCCACTTCTCGCCTTGGCAGTAGTGTTGATTATGAGAATAGGTATGCTCTGGCTCTATATCGCAGCATCACCGTTTTTGGTGATCACGAAAGTCTTTGATAAGCTTCTTCCCAAAGATCTTTTATGAGGCAATCTTGATATTACAAATGTTTTCAAACTTATTTTTGCTCCCGTGGTTACAGTAGCTGCTCTGAGCATTTCACTGATATTTATGACTGCACTGGTCAATGGATTTAAATCTGGTGATACTCAACATATCTCTTCAGCAGTTTCAGAAAATCTTCAAATACAATCTATCACTCCTACAACTGGAGGAAATCAAGCATTTCAAATAAGTCCTTCTACCTCATTAGAATTTAAAAATTTTGATCGAGGGTGATCACTTGATTGGTTTTCTCGATTGGTAGTAAACTTCTTTGCAATATGACTTTTACGAACTATCGTTTTTGCTGCGATTAAATCTAATAAGATCGGAGAGAAAATCGGTGGCGGAATACAAAAGTTTGGAGCAAATGTCTTCAGCACCCTTCCTGTTTTACCTATGGGTGCAGGCGGAGCATGAGTCTGAATAGGCAGTGCATATAATGTGCTTAGCAAAGTTCCAGAAAGAAAAGTAGAAGACCGACAATATAATGATCAAGAAAAGGTAAGAGAATTATTAGAACCTAGTGATAAGGGAAGCAATACGACATTAACATCAGAATCTACAAATAAAATCGTAAATTCTCTTTGAGGATTAACAAATCCAACCAACAAAACGGAAACAGAAAAAGTCTTTAGTGCAAACAATATTGCTACTACAAGTATAGCCAACAATAATGACACCTTCTTTAGATCGATTGAAGCTATAAGCAATCCACAAGAAAAAAATAAAGCGATACAAGGGATAGAAACCATCGCATGAGCATGACGATACGATAGAATGGTTAAAGAAGAAACAAAGAAAAACTTTTCTTCAAAAATAGCTGATAAAATCATAAAGAATACTGATGTGAATAAGCTATTAAGTAATAATAAAGATATCGCTGATGCATATTTCAAGAGCAACAATAACCTTCCTTTTGAAAAAACTTTGGATGGCGGAAAAAACAAAATTACGATTACGCCACAAATAGACCCTAAAGACACACTAAAAATAACTGGATATACCGTCACAGAGATAAAATAATCTTTACCATTCTAATAAACTTATGAACATAAGAAAAATCACCAGAACATTATTTCATCCGACTACAATCAAAATCGTAAGTATGATTTTTATTGTTTGATTTTTCTTTATCCTCCCTACCTATGCACAAAGTACGGGGACTGGAAGTTTAAGTGAAGTTCAGAAGTTATTGAATAGTCTACTTTCTTTGTGTTCACGATGATGGATCATCCTAGCTGTTCTAGCAGGAAAACTCATGACGAACGATTGGGTCTATGGATCTATTATTCATATGGATATCTACCTTTGGAAGATCCGAAATATTATGAAAAATTTTGCAAACTTTGGATTGGTAGCTATTGTTCTCCGAAATATCATACAAAATCTTATTGGTAAAGAAAAAATAAACATCAAAGATATCATTACCAAAACATTGATTGCATGAATACTTATCCAAGCAAGTTGGTTTCTCGTGGCAGCCGTCGTAGACGTTTCTACTATCGCAACTACAGCAATAGGTGCGTTTACAACAAGTTTCCTACAATCTAGTCCCAACCTTCAGACGCAAATCAATAATTCGATTACTAATAACGTATATACGAAATATATCATAGATCTTTCTGGTGGAAATGCCATCACCCCGATTGTCGGAGATAAAGTATCTTCACCAAGCCGAGAAAGTATATTACCGACCTATAATTCTGTAAGCGGCCCACTTATCTATTTGTGATTCAGTGTGTTTAAATTTCAAAATTATATGAATGTCCAATGAAGTCCAGGCGCGGAAAGCCTCACCATATCATTTCTTTTGAGGGTCGTCTTAATCCTCTTCTATACCCTAGGACTTGCATTATTATTTATTGCGAACATCATCAGAGTTGCCTTTCTACGGATATTCATCATAGCTGCACCGTTGTTGGTGCTTGCACAAGTTTTCAAAAGCAAGGCGTTGGAATCATGATGATGAGTTGGAAAATATCTCAAATTTTCAGTAATGCTTGATTTAATTTTCAAGCCTCTAATTTTTGTGGCAGGATTTTCTATGATTCTTATCTTGGTCGTGAGCATTCAAAGTATCATGAACTGAACCCTCCCAAAAGACTTTAATGGAGTAACAATAGGCGTTAATTCTAGTTGATCCAGCTTAGCAATAGAAGGTATAAGTACTATAAATATACAAGAAAACAACATATTAGGAAGCGATCCTTTCAGCACAGCAGGAGCACAAATAACCGAGACTGGACAAACTATCTTTGTTAATTTACTTCTCTTTTTCCTTACGACATTTTTGATGCGACAGTTTATCAAGATGGCCGTCACTTCTGGGAAATGATCACCTATCTCTGACATTATGACCCCTATGGTAAACTGGGTAGAAAAAGCAGCAAAAACCGTTCCTGTCCTTCCTATGTGATGAGGTATGTCGGTTGGCGCTATGCAAAATTTTTCTGCTGGACAAAAAAATAAACTTGCAGAGTGATTTGGTATGAATACCAGTGGACAATTTACCGAATCAGAACAAAAATTTGATCAATTCGTATCTGCTAAGATGTGAATCCAACAATCTTGGTGAGCAAAAGACTATCAAGAACTTAATAAGTTTACTGGATTTTGAGGCAACTTCATAAATGAATCTGCACAAATAGCTGAACAAAGAGTATGATGACTGTATCTTGGTGATAGTTCACGAAGACCGCTTTTGGAAAGATGGTTAAAAAATAATCCTACTGCAAGTGGTATAACGCGAAATGATACGTTTGAGAATACCTTTAAAAACAATGATAATCCTAATGCAAAGAACAATCGTGTTAAACTTCATAATCTTATGGGATGAGATGGGTCTGTAGCCCCAGGATGAGTTAAATTATGAAACAATACAGATATTTCATATGACACACTTAGCAACAACGTTTATCATAAAACAAATAAGTAGTAATATATTTCTCCTTGCAACACGATGAGATAAATCTACATTAAAAGTTGACCAAATCGGAAATCCCGCTTTAGCGGGGATGGATTTATCTCATTTTTTTTGATAATGAAAAAGATTGTTACACTGCTCTTTTTGATATGACTATTTTTCGGACTTAGTTCTGCATATGAACCGACGAGCCAGGATATTGCTCAGGTCAAAATCCTCAAAACACAACTCGATACTATTACCACATGAAATATGAAAGACAAGTGGGACTTTTACGCTCAGCTCAAAACCTTGCAAGAACAGTTTAGCTGATATGAACAGCTTAATTACTATCTGAATGAACTATGAATCAATTTGATCACCCAAGTAAATACTGAAAAAGTAAAAAGCAAAGCGACTTCTAAAACGGCAAAACAAGATTTTTTTAATCAGTGGAGTGGTTGATTTAGTCAAGAAATAACTGTTGCAGATTCTTGTACTTGATGGTACAATACCATGGACAGCATAAGCTTTGCTAATAACTTTCCTACAGCACTGATGATATCGACACGATATAGAGAAACAAGCTGTTGATTCTATATGCCAAATAATGGCGATGGCCCGTTTCAAATTTTGAGCAAAGACTATGGAACTGGGCAAATTAGCGAAGCAAAATTTATTCAAACTATGCAAGACTTTATCGACTTTTCTAAAGCGAAATATCTTCAATACAAAACCAAACTCTGAATCTCTCTCACATATACCTGATATTCTTGGACCGGACTTATCTATCACGCAGCACTGTATAACGGAGGAATAATTACTGGGAATACTACAAGCGGATATGTTGCCACACCTATCAATCCCAGATATGCTTTTGACGGATACGGACAAGAGTATAGTGGAGCAGTAAAATATGGGATATTACCTAAGTTTTTAAAAGTACTTGATCGAGAGCTGAAAACCAATTATTAATTTGAAATTTTAGCATATCAGTATTAAGCATGAAAGAGCTCCAAGTTACTAAACTATTTAAAGAATTTGATAAGCTACAAAGCACCCATGGAGATAAAAAACTTTTGTCGGTGTATGGAGCCGGATGTAAAAAGCGTCCAAAATTATTTCTTTTGTTTATGAATCCCACCTGAAGAAATGTGTCCTGCATAAAATGACGGCAATGAATTCGTGCTCCTCGACTTGGGACTAAGAATATCCGAAAAATACTCTTTGCTATTTGAACTATTTCCAAAAAGACGTTTGAGCATATTCAAAAACTAAAACCTAATGAACGAACAGAAAAATTCTCGCTCGAAATATATCAAGAAATAGCAGAAAGTAATGTATACATTAGTAATCTTGCGAAATGCACCCAGACAGATGCAAGACCTCTTAAAGATAGTGTTTTTAAAGAGTATCTTGATTTGATTTATGAAGAAATTAATGAAGCTCAACCCGAGCATATTGTCTCGTTCGGGAATCAAGTAAGTTCTATTATTTTGAGCAAGAAAATTACCGTATCCTGATATATAAAAGATAAGCATGAAATTTTGCAAGTAAGAAAGAAGAGCTATAAAGTCTATCCTACCTTCTATCCTGTAGGTTTGTGAATGAGAAACATGCCGAAGGCGATAGAAAGAATAAAAAATATTTTGAAAAAATAATTTGGAATTTATATATTCTCCTTCAAAATTATATTCAATTTTGATTGAAGAATATATACTTACCAACCCAATAATTTCTCATTACATATCGAACTTATCTGATTGGTAAACTACAAATTTAAATTTGGAATTTATAACCATGGCAAAGAAAACAGCTGATAAACATATCATCCAAAACGTCGGAAATATGGAAAATAAAATCACCTTCCAGTGAGTAAAGACGCACAATTTGAAAAATATAGACATCGAGATCCCGAAAAATAAGTTGATTAGCATCACCTGAGTTTCTGGTTCTGGAAAGTCCTCTCTAGCCTTCGATACGATTTATAAAGAAGGACAGTATAGATATATCGAATCTCTTAGCTCATATCTAAGACAGTTTTTTAATTTATGAGAAAGACCAGAAATTGATCATTGTAGCGGACTTTCGCCTGCCATAGCAATTGAGCAAAACAAGAAAGCTGGAAACTCAAGAAGCTCCGTTGGGACACTTACAGAGATAGACGACTATCTTAGGTTATTATACGCAAAGCTCGGCGATAGTTATTGTTATAACTGTGGAAAGGAAATTAAACCACAGACGATTGAGCAGATTATGACTGATATTCAAGACCACTATATGAAACAAAAAATATATCTCTTACAAGAATCTGGAAAGTTTGAAAAGAAAGAAAACCTTGTTGAATTTGTTAAAAAAAATAGAAATAAAGTAGAAAAGTGAAAATGATTTACCCGTTATTTGCTTGTCGCAGACAACTTAGTCCCTAAAGTCGAAAGTCAAAAGTCAAAAGTCAAAAAAAGTGTCGACCTTACGACCTGATGACTTGAAGGACCTTCGACTAAATTAGATCCGATTGAGTATTTCTATCTAGAAACACCTAATGTCCCTGCCGAATATTTCCCGCTTAATGCCTATGGTATTTATGATCGTGTGACCGTAGAAGATGAAAAAATGGGAAGACTAAAAGAAGATATTATCAAGATACTCGCAGAGTTTAAAAAGTTTGGAATCTACATTACTGAGAACTCAAGTAAAAAAGCTAAAGTAAAAAATGAAATCCATCGGTTTACAGATAAGATGTATTGTCCTGACTGTAATATAACGTATCCTGAATTTACTCCGCAACATTTTTCTCCCAATAGACAAGAATGAGCATGTAGCACATGTCACGGTATCGGAGAAATTCTGCAGATAGATTTTGATAAGATGCTCGACCCCGTAAGCCCGTATATGAAGGCGATTTTGCCATGGAGAGATTCGAATCTCGGGCAATCATTACTTTTGAAATTATCACAAAAATACAGTATCGATCCTGATAAACTTTGGAAAGATTTGCCGGAATGGTTTCAACATGTAGTTCTCTTCTGAGATGAAGAGCTCCTTAGAGTAAACTATGGCGGAAAATTTATTAGTATGACCTACAAGTGAATCGAAGAAATCATCAAGGACCAATATGCGAAATGACTCTTGACCGTAGATTTCCAAGCGATGTTGAATATGAGGGATTGTAATGAATGTCATGGAACGAAATTAAAAAAAGAAAGTTTGAATGTATTCTTAACATTTAAATTGGGAACAGGGAGCAAGGAGCAGGGAGCAGGAAAACTGAGACTTGGAACCTGAAACCTGGAACCTGTAACCAAGTTTAATATCGCGGACTTACAAAGACAACCGCTTAATGAATTAATCACCTTCGTGGATCTCTATAAAGAACATGCAAGTAAAGCAGAAACATTGCTTCAGAGAATAATCAACCCGCTAAATGATAGAGCAAAAACTATTCAAGAACTAGGACTAGGATATCTCAGTCTGCATAGGGGAATAGATACACTTTCGGGAGGAGAAATTCAAAGATTGAGACTAGCGAAACAGCTATGAAATAAATTGACGGGGATTATTTACGTACTTGATGAACCGACGATTGGACTCGATGATAAAGAGATTCAAAGAGCTATCACGGCGATAAAAAATTTGAGAGAAATGGGAAATACCATCGTCGTTGTAGAACATAATGAAACCTTTATCAAAGCTTCTGACCGAGTGGTAGAGATTTGACCGGGCGCTGGAGACTTTGGTTGAAACCTTATGTTTAACGGAACCTATGATGATTTTCTAAAGTCTGATACGCTTACTGCGCAATACATTCTTGGCAAGAAAAAAGTATCGATTAATTTTGAACATACACCAAGTAATAATGTTATAAAAATAAAAAAAGCCTCGAAGTTCAATCTCCAAGGTATTGATGTTCAGATTAAATTATGAACCTTTACCATCATCACATGACCGTCAGGAGCTGGGAAAACTACGCTCATGTATACAACCTTGTTTAAATTTTTGAATGACAAACAAAAGTTTATCCAGAGCTTTATCAGATTGGAACTTTTGAAAAAATGACGAAGCTGGCAAGACATTCTTGCTGCACCCGTCATGAATAAAGAAAAATATGAACATTATGAAAACTTAGCGCTGCAAGAATTTCATAAAGACTTAGGCGTAGAAACGATCATCGGGCATGAAGAGATTAAAAATACTATTTATGTCGACCAAACGAGCATCGGAAAAACACCAAGATCTTGTCCTGCTACCTTTATCGGAACTTTTGATCATATCAGACAGTTGTATGCAGGAACCATGGAGAGTAAATATTTATGATTCAACTCAAGCTATTTCAGCTTCAACTCTGCTAAGTGAGCTTGCCCTGCTTGTGATGGATATGGATACAAAAAAATAGAATTACAATTTCTTCCTGACACCTACATCCCTTGCGAACTTTGTCAGGGGAAAAGATATAAGACAGAAATTTTGTGAATCAAACGAAGAGGAAAAACTATTTCTGAGATTCTTGGAATGTATGTGAAAGACGCCTTAGAATTGTTCTCTGAAATCGACCATATCCGCGAAGAATTGGAACTTATGGTTAAAATCGGGCTTGGGTATTTGAGAATGGGGCAACCGGCGCATACGCTTTCTGGTTGAGAAAGTCAGAGATTGAAACTTGTAAAACATTTATTGAAGTCGTATAAGGGACACACGATGTACTTTTTAGATGAGCCGACCGTGGGATTGCATTCTGAGGATATTGTAAAATTATTGAAAGTGATCAAAGAATTTTTGGATAAAGGCGACACTATTCTGATGATTGAACACGACAAGAGTATTTTGAAATTCGCAGATGAGGTAATTAGACTAGAAAATGGGAAATTAGTGAAATAACATAATTTTTTAAGAAAAACGCAAGAGAATATGTCTTTTCTCTAGCTAAAATTTGCAAATATGTGGATGTGCGAATATACTTAGCTATACACGTAAATTTACATTTTTGCATTGTCATATGATTAATTCCAACGACACCATCAATTACAAAAAACAATGATTTGATGGAACGAAATATATCAGACTTCAAAAAGAAAAGATTCTCGATAGAATCGCTAATTTCGGTGGTTGAAGACTCTATTTGGAGATTGGTGGAAAATTCATGTTTGATGCCCATGCAAGCAGAGTCCTTCCGTGATTTGATCCAGAATCGAAAAAAAATATTTTCTCATCTCTAAAAGATCAGGCTGAAATTTTGTTTTGTGTGAATGCTGTAGATATTTTGGACAATAGACAACTGAGTAATCAAAACATTGATTACAAAGATTATGTTTATCAAATGATTAGAAACATAGAAAAAAACATCGGGATAAAGCCACATATCGTTATCAACAATATTGATATCTGAAATATGTTTGATGTCATTCTTGCCTTCGAAAAAGATTTTCAAAGAAAACAATATAGGGTATGGGAAAGATATAAAATCAACGGATATCCTCACAACGTAGATACTATTTTGAGTGAAGATGGATTTGGGTATGACGATCATATTCCTTTGACGAAGAACTTAATATTGGTTACCGGGGCTGCTTCAAGCAGTGGCAAAATGTCTACTTGTTTGGGACAGATTTATCTTGACCATCAAATTGAAGTCAAATCTGGATATGCAAAATATGAAACATTTCCTATCTGGAATATTCCTCTTGAACATCCTATTAACCTCGCCTATGAGGCAGCTACCATAGATATCGGCGATTATAATATGCTTGATGCCTACCACAAAAAAGCATACGGACAAGATGCTGTGAACTATAATAGAGACGTCGAGGCATTTGAAATCGTGATGAGCATAGCAAAAAAAATTGTTAATCACAAAAACTATATGGTAAAATATCAGTCCCCTACCGACATGTGAATAAGCTGTGCAGGTATGGCGATCACTAATGATGAAATAGTAAGTATCGCTTCGCTCAGAGAGATTGAAAGAAGAAAGGTATGGTATCAACAAGAGATCGATAGATGATCAGATAAAGAATGAGTATGGATTAAAAAAGCTGATGAGCTCTATGCAAAAGCAAAAAAGTATTGTGAAGATAAAAAATATGATATGGGAATGAAGTTATAGAAAAAAAATCTCCTTAGGGAGATTTTTTAATTAATAATTAATAATGAATAATCCCTCGGGACAAGTGTTGGTATTTATTTATTAAATCAGCCTTTCACACATTTTTCATTATTCATTTTTCATTATTCATTAGTTTTTTATTTAAACGGTGACTGTGAGCTATGGATCAACGGATTATAACAACGGAAGATAAGACTTATAGTGTCTGACGTTCCTATTTTTTCTGCACCGATACCCATACCATTGAGACCTTCAATGATCAGGTTTACTCTCGTGTCCAAAGAACTTCTTCCTTTGAGAAATTGTCTATATCTTGCAACAACTTTTTCTACGGTATCTTTAGCATTGAGAATATCAAGTAGCTTACTCCATCGAGACTTTTGTATCTGCCCCTTATCTTGTTCATCTACGTAATAAGGCACGACAATATAAAACTCTTTATTGAAGATCAATCATTGTTGCATATCGATATTTTGAAGGAATCTGAAATATGCCTCACCCTGTTTTTTAAGTACAGGATTTTCTATAGGATCGATATTGCCTCTTATGTAATTGAGATAATTTGAAAGATCGAGAAAAGTGTTGCGAACTACGATCTGAATAGGATATTCCAATCCGTTAAGAAATTTTTTATATTGTTCAAGAACGATTTGTTGTTCATCACCGTTTTTAAGATCAAGATTTATTCCGTTTATTTTGAGGATACATCTTAATCCTCAGTCCTTCATAATAATGGTATCATTCCTAATTTCTGATATCGGTAACATAGTCTCTGTATTGAAGAGATTTTCATGTTTTGGTTTTTGAATTTTGTTTTTTTCTCACATACTGAAGAACATGTCTTATCAGGAATAGGTAAAAATTATGCGGTTACTGTTGTATAAATATCAAAGAAGAAGCTAGCGATAAACCAGGACAATCACATGATCGCAAGTGCGATCCCCACACCAATAAGTATCTTCTTTGCTTTTGTAACACCTTCTTCACCTTTGGAGAAGAAAATGAGATAAAATGCGAAGATAATCATCACCAGTGAAAGGAAACTTACCAGTCCAAGTAATATATTGAGTATTCGTTTCACATAGTCGGTCGCTGTTGAAGTAAAATTACCGCTGTTGTAAG
This sequence comes from candidate division SR1 bacterium, assembly GCA_026397475.1. GTDB lineage: Bacteria > Patescibacteriota > Gracilibacteria > Absconditabacterales > Absconditicoccaceae > CAJBLF01. Next base: position 163,542 of record JAPLUT010000005.1, read on the forward strand.
AAGTCCCACTGAGTCTAAAAAAATCAGTAAGTCTTTTTATAATTGTTGGATTTGTATTTGTTGATCCTGGGGTTCCGACTCATTCTTGTTTAACTATGGTTGATAAATTGGTTGTGTCCGCATTTGCAGGTGTAGCATTTATGTCGTAAGGAAATGCAGAATCCGTATTGGAGAATCATTGTCACAAAGAAACTGCTGGGATAATGCTTCCTAAAGCCAAAAATCATCCTAACATATAGAATATATTTTTAACGATTTTGTGGAGTGTTGTTTTAATATATTTTTTCATGAGAGGATTATGGTCAAATAACTAAAGCAAGTAACCGGAATATAGCGCTTACGAGGAGCCAGCTTGCTCATATTCCCGCTATAGCAATACCCGCAAACTTTATTCCTGCCAATCATTTTTTATACTGAGCATCATCTCACGCTGCAGTAAGTATAAGGAACCCATGATATATCAAATATACAAGCGCAATCAACGTAACCATTCATAATGCATAATTGATTATATTTTTGACAACTATCATGACTTTGTTTTGTGCGTTCTGATGAGTAGAAATTTGTTCTCCCACACCAACTACTCCGATTAATGCTCAACTTCCCTCTGGACTTATTACATTGTATGCTCCTTGTCTCAAAGGATCACTTATATTTTGCGTATTAAGTACCTGTTGATCGTTTTCATTGAGAATATAATTTTGTGAATCAGGAACTATCATCTGTGCGTATCCAACGACTAACAGACTACAATACATAAGTATACTTCAAAGAATAAGTTTTTTCATACTCGGGAATGCTTGATGTAAAAATTGTACTTTTTTATTTGTTACTTTATACTTTATACTTTGTACTTTATACTTATTTTTTGTACTTTCTCCTTGTAATTAAGTGTATTTGTTTTAGTATATATTGCAAATATTGACCTTGAAAAATACCCGCTATTGTATATATATCCTAATATATAGGCAAAATAAATTGACATTTTTACTTAATGTTATCTGGATCGATGAAAAAAAACCTTTTTCTTTTGTTTAGTATCTATTTTTTTGTCTTACAGCCATTAATTATTGGAATATTGTGGAATCAAGCAAACTTTTTTCGATTGGGAGCGATTAATCTTATAGCAATTATTTCTATCGGTATAGCAATCAGCGCTTACGACAAATCTAAAGAACCACAAGAAGCAAACGTAGAACATGAGAGAAAATCCGTACCCGTTAAAGAAGCAAGAGCCTCTTTTCATGATCATTTTCGTGCCGTAGTAAAAGAACGTAAAAAGAAATCAGAATTAATTTTCCCTACAATCATAAGCTTGATCATAGCAATTGCTATTTTCTTTATGCTTCAATATAGTAGTTCTGCTATAGAAGTTATGCTTCTATTGGCATTTGTTCTAGGATTCATTGTGTTTCTTTCTTTGACGCTTATGTTTAAACATCGCATCACCAAAAGTTTTTGGGCATTAGTTGGAACTAAATTATATCTTGTGCTTCTCATATGTAGCCTAGCATTAACAGCATATGATTACTACCAAGTACATCAAGATTTTAATGCAAGCTTTGAAGATTATATCGCACAAAACTTCCTTGGACAAGAAAGAATTCCAACTGATTGATATGTATTCACCGGAGAGGGTTCTGTATTAGGAAGTGGGCTATCAAACACCGCAATGGTACAAGATACTGCTACTGATATTATCACATGAGAAAATACAAATATACCTATTCAAGAAGAAACAGGAAAGGTTATAGCAGCATCTACTGAAGAAAGTACGCCTATAGAGACAGTTAGTGATGTCCCTGTCAACAAGATAGGGAATCAAACACTTATTGATGCAGTAAGCTATCTTCTTAAAAAGAACAATATTCCTCTGATTAGCAAACACGATATTTCATTTACCTACGTAACATTTCAAAATCCACTTTACGATCAATGGAGAACGGCTTATGCTAATAGACTTATAGGAAAAGCTACCAACCCAACAAAATATATCGTCTGTGAAAGTTACATCGTTATGAAATGATTATTGTGAAAGCGAAATGTTCCTTACACAGCAAGCACCGTATTAGCTAACTTCTGGGCTGAAGCCATCAAAAGAGATGCTTTGAATGGATGTGAAAAAGGAAAAATCGTTACGGATAAGACATTGTAATTCTACTTATGAATCATACAAAAAAAAAACTGATCATCAATGATCAGTTTTTTTTCTTCTAGTAATTGTCAATTTAATGTTTATTTAAGGTAAATGACTATATATTGCTGCATTAGCAATGCTTTTTTATAGACTCCAGCTCTCTCATGCAAAAAAGAAAATATTTTTTCTCCCAACTCAAAACATCTACGCAAATTAGCCTGAAGTTTACCCTATTTACCGTTCTTCAGGTTTTACTTTTTAGTATACTTGCTAATGGGATATTTTTTCAAAACTGGTACAACAGACAACAATGACAAATCCCCCCATGAGTAAGACCCGTTCTCAGTCAAAAAATGATTCTAGGGAAAAACCGTGCGCCAGAAACAGAAATATTCGATATCGATAGCCCAGAAGGAGAAACTCTTGAACAGTCTCATCGAATAAAATCGATCGCAAAGATTGATGATATGTATTTTATGTATAGACAGGTTGGCAATAAGTTATTGGTAACGAACGTCACTCCTCACATAATAGTTCAAAGAAATCTCATCTGGATTAGCATATATTTGATGATATTTTTTGGCATAATAGCATATATTTCTTCACTTTTCTTTGTCAAAACATCGCTCAGAAAACTCAATGAATTACTCTGATTTCTTGATCAACTCCATATCGATAACTTAGATCAACAGATAGTTATCTCTGGACATCCTCAAGATGAGATCAATAGAGTTAGTCAAAAATTTAATGAGGTATTGGAAAAAATACATAAACAAACGATAAGCCTCAAAGACTTTGTTACTAATGCATCACACGAACTTAAAACTCCCCTTATGAGCATGAGCACAGAAATAGACTATACCAACAAAACTAAAAACTATGAAACGGGACTCGACAATCTTAAACAACAACTTAAGGGAATGAATACATTACTAGAGACATTGGTTACTATTAGTAAACTTGAAACTTTGGAAAAATTAAAAAAGGGAACAACTGATATGACTTCACTTACCGAAACAACTCTTCATGATAGCCAAAAGATTTATCAATACAAAAATATTAAGCTAAATACAAAGATACAAAAAAATATTATTAAAAATATAAATAAGGACAGTCGGAATATTATAGTAAAAAATATTTTGGAAAACGCATATAAATTCACTCCTGAATGATGAATGATAGATATTAGTTTGGATAGTAAAAAATTAGTAATCAAGGATACTGGAAAGTGAATCTCAAATAGTGATATAGAGCATATTCGAGAAAGATTTTGGCAGGCTGACCGCTCCAAGACTGATACTAAAAGCTTTTGACTAGGCTTGTATCTAACGAAATTGCTTGTAGAAAAACATGGACGAACCATAACTATCAGCAGCAAGATTAATAAAGGAAGTGTGTTTACAATCGCCTTCTAATTTTAAATTTAGAATTTTAAATTTTAAATTTTGTTTCTATGAAAATACTTCTCGTTGAAGATAATAAAACTATCGGGAACAATATAAAAAAATATCTCGAACTTGAGCATAATGAGGTTATACGAGCTGAAAATGGACTGTATGCCTTTGAGGTTATCAAGCACCAGACTTTTGATGTAATTATATTGGATCTCATGCTTCCATGAATGGATGGAATAGCTCTTTGTAAAAAGATAAGAAAAGAATCCTCCGCGACCCCAATCATTATGACAACAGCAAAAGGAGAACTTGATGATAAGTTAGAATGATTCTCATCGGGAGCAGATGATTATATCGTCAAACCCTTCGACCTAAAAGAGCTAGATGCAAGGATTAATGCCATTGTAAAGAGATTACCAACAAGAGATATTTTGGAACATAAAAACATCCGTCTTGATAGAAATCAAAAAAAAATATTTAAAAATAATAAAGAAATCAGAGCTACCCTCAAAGAGTTTCAGATATTAGAATATCTTTTGGAACACAAATGAAGAAGCATCTCTAGGACTGAAATTATAGAAGAGATACGAGGAAACGATCAGATTTTCGAAGAAGATGCAAAATTAGACGTCTATATTTCCACACTCAGAAAAAAATTTGGTAAGACAATTATAGAAACCATTAAGGGCTTCGGATATCAGATATCAAGCCAATAAAATAGCATAATAAGATATTTAAGTTTGGTTTAAGGTGATTAGATATACTGGGATCGTTACCATGAATGACCTTTTATATTTTATAGACAATCACATGAAAACAAAATTTATAGTGGCAAGTAGTATTGGTTTACTTGGAGTAACAAGTATGTTATTGTGAGCAACAGCATTTGCTGACAATACTGGCAATAACATGAGATGACGAGGATCAGCAACTAAGATGACAAGAATGCATGACAACATGATGAGTAAAAAATTCACATCTACTGGAGACGCAGAAGCATTTAGAACAGCAGTACAAAATGCAATGACGAATAAAGACTTTGCAGCATTTAAAACAGTACACGCAAAGTACAATATTCCGATGAATATCACTGAGAGTCAATTTAATGAAATGATTGCAGTAAAATCTGAAATGGATACCCTCCACAAAAAGATTACTGATGCACTCAAGAGCGGTGATTATGCTGCATGGAAATTATTAAATAAAGATACCCCTTTGCTTAATAAAATCGATACCGAAGCTAAATTTAAACAATTACAAGAAATGGAATCGTATCAAGAAAAAGTAGATAGTATAGCTACTACCCTTAATCTAAAATGACCACAAACATGATTTGAATTTGGAATGAGAATGGACAAAGGAATGAGAAACCACAATCCTATGAAATGAGGAATGATGAAAAATAAATTTGCAAGATGAACTCTTGGAAACTGATGAAAACTCTGAATGTATACGGGAAACAATAACTAATCTTACCAGATTAAACACTGGAAAATATAATTGAGATGAAACAAAAGTGTGAAGCAATGAATGCTTTTGCTCTGTCAAAATTATACCTATATACTAGGTGATGCACACTCCACCGACACCCGTCGGTGGAACTAAAAAAACCTGGACTACATGCCAGGTTTTTTTAATATATGGGGATTACATAAACATTCTCTGCAAGTCAGGATCCTTGATCATCTCTTGTGTTCGCGTAGGCTCAAACGTCACTTCTAGATTAACTTTTGCACCAGGGACTACTTCGAGAATAGCGTTTGTTATCATCTCTTTAAGCATATCTGCCATAGGACAAAAGGGCGTTGTGAAGGTCATAAGGATATCTACAATTTTGCCTTTGGGAGAAAATGTGATATTATAAATCAGTCACAAGGTATAGATATCAATCATAGGAAACTCAGGATCATAAACGGTCTTGAGCTTTTCCTCAATCTGTTTTATAGTTTTAGATATTTGGGAATTCATTGTTTTTTTTACTTTGTTCAGAGAATAAAAGCACTTGAAGAATAATAAACCCTAGGAGAAGAATAAGTCAGAGGAACTTACTTCGATATCATAAGAGTAAAAATAAGGCATTGATAAGTACATAAATTCCAAACAGAAGAGAAAGCTTATAACTATCTTTGATCAAACGCTCTTGGCTTACTTCACGAAAGAATTTCTGGATAGCAAGAAAGAGATAGAAACTTGCTCCTCGCGAAGCTATAAAAAGTCAAAGCATACCTAGAGATATCCCTATTATAGGATCCTCATACACATTGATTGATGTATAGGTTACTAACAAAATAAGGAGGCCAAGCACGAATTTAATAAGTGATGCTATATGATACAAATACATTTTAATGAATAATTAATAATGAAAAATGAATAATCTCTCGGGACAAGTGTTTGTATTTTTTTATTTAATAAATATTTTCCATCATTATTCGTTGTTAGTTGTTCACTGTTAGTTTTCTACGTTCACTTCATCACCACTGTTCGTAGTATCGATTCCGTCCACATCATCCTCAGTTTCTGTTGTGGAAGCGATATAGAATCAATTATTTCAGAGCTCATAAAATTTGTAATAGATTTTTTCTCGGATACCTGCTCAGAATGGAATCAATCCATAACCGATAACTGAAGGCAAAAGCATAAATAGATAAATTTTTTGCTGTATCGCTGCGGCCCCTGACATTTTGTATATCAGAGCATACGCAAGAAATGCCAGTGTAAATCAAAGAACATTCCCCATGAAAGATGATGCGCTATAATTGGGATTTGTAGAAAACTCTATTTGAGCGGCAGAAGCAAATACAGAGAAAAGAATATGAAATCCTAAAATAAGGAAGAGTACATCTATTTGATTTGCAAATACGACGTACACAGGAGCGAAGAAAAAGAAAAGAATTCCATTTGTCAACAATAACAGACCAAACATCTTGCTGGTATTATAATATTTTCTATTGAAAAATAAATTATATACTCAGCCTATAGCTATGTTTCCTATGAAAGTACTTATGAATCAGATAAACAAAAGCACTAATGGCAAAAGAGGATTTACCGTAGAACCTGCTTGTTGACTAAATGCTCCTGTAAACATTCCTCCCATAAAGGAAAGAATTACAAATAGCAATGCAGCAATTATTCCTCAGATAAGGATACCGATAAGAACCTTTCCTAGCAACTGCCATCCACTAAGATTGGCTGGCTCATTAAAGAAATCTGATTTAGATACCATGACTATAGGACTAAAGAATTAAAAAGTTTAAAGAAAGAGTGCCTTTTGTTTTACTCACGGCTACTGTGTACAGGTTATTGTTGATATGCTATTGATAAAACTACCAATATCTTTTTTCTTATCACTACTTAGTGAAAGCACATATAATGATGCACTATCCGTGAAAAAGTATTGTCATCAATACATAGTGCTCTTCTCAAATTGATAGGAAAAAGCTGTTATATATCAAGAATATTGTAAACCATTACATTTAATCTTTTTTTTGGCATTATCTGTGGATTTATATTGCAATAATTTTATTTGATTTTCCTTGGTATTGGAATCGACAAACTCTTTTATATTCATTCATGACAGAATAGCTGTTTTTACTACAACAAATGAGCTAATAAATCATGTATATCCTGTTCATACATTTTGTTTCATCTCTTGAAGCACTTTCATCCCCAAAATACTTGTATCTGGGGCTAGAGAAGAATATTGTTTATTATTATCATACATCCTCATAGAGAATCCGTCAAAATTCACCGAAAAATAGCTCTGAGATTTGCATCCCGTCAATATGAGTAAGGTAAATATGATCATCAGATAATATTTCTTCATATTACATTATTAAATAAACATATACGCAATAGCCAAAACACTACCTAAAATTACTCAAAAGACAAAAGATCTTATATAAATCTTGTTTTTGTGAGGATGGTCTTCTTCATAGCCGAGCTGAATACGAGCAGCTATATACCCAAACATAGTTCAACAAAATACGAGATATCCTGGCATTATCATTTGTTTAATCAAAAGATAGTATTCTGGACTGAAAATAACGCTTCCTCTGAGAAGGAATATCCCGACTCCTACGGTTAAAAAAAAGAAAATTCATTTAATAATTTCAAAGAAAGTATTCATACTGTATGCTAAAAACTAAAACTTCATTATTATTTTTTTCATATATCTTGTGCTGCTTTAATGATCTTTTCAAAGAGCCCAATATCTGCTTCATTAAGTTTTGTCTCATCTTTTGGCTCTGCGTTTCTCTCATCTATAAGCTTTTGAAAATCAGCAGTTACCCCACTTTGTTCTGTAGCCACCTCTGCGCTACCCGTTACCACAGAAACTGTTCATGAATCTACTGCCCCCGTAAATTCTTCCATTGCTGGACTAGTTTCTCCTGTCAATATCGTTCCTGTTAATGCCTCTCCTGTTGGTTCTTGAGTATCATTAGACACTCCTATTGATTTTAGGGAACATCCTGCGACACTAGACATGAGTATCACTACTCCTAGCATGTATAATTTTTTCATTATTTTTGTTTAAAATCTAAAATAATTTAAGCATATTTTGTTTTATTTGGTTTGATTTTTACTTTTTTCGATTGCGGCATTTATTTTTTCTATTGCAGCAGCCTGTTCCGATGTCATGCCCTCATTTCCGGTAGCATTTGCAATCGATCAGATGTCAGTGGTATTTGTGGTTTGAACCTGGATTCTTCTTACTATTGAAGGAGCCTTTTGTGGAGTAGTAGTTGCTGGTATTCGACTAATCTTGAAGGAGCACCCCGCTAAGATTATGGTAATTAGCGACACTCACATTATGTATAATTTTTTCATTTGCATTGTGAAATATTCTAAAAATCATCAGAATAGTAGTGGTTTTCCAATAAAAATCAAATAAAAAATGGAAATAGCTGATTCATGATATGAGACATAAGATACAATATAAAAGCAGTTGTATAGATATATATTTTTAGTAAACATACACTGAATTTAAAATTCAAAACTCAAAATTTAAAATTTAAAATTACGTTATTATGCTCCTAGCAGTTGATAAACCAGCACGAATTACAAGCTTTGATGTGATTCGTATATTCAAACGCCACTATCCCAAACAAAAGATAGGACATAGTGGCACGCTCGATCCTATGGCTACAGGCCTGATGATTCTCGCATTCGACAAAGATACAAAAAAACTCACAGAACTTATCGGATTAGATAAATCATATATCGCTACCATTGATTTTTCCAAACTCACCGACACGCGAGATATGGAATATTGGGAGAAAATTACAAATTACGAACTCCAGATCACCAACTGAAAAGCGACAGGAGTCGAAATGCAAAATGGCACTGTAGAGGCGCCTATACTTGCTGAAATCACAAAAAAATTAGACAAACTTATCCCCTCTTACGACCTCCCTCTCCCTGCCTTTAGCGCAAAAAAAAGAGCCGGGAAAACATCCTACGATGAAGCAAGAGCTGGAAACATTATCGAAGAAAATAAAGTGATGAAAGTCCATAGTTATGAAATTTTAAAATATGAATTTCCTATTCTTCAGATTAAAATAGATGTTGGCTCAGGTACCTATATCAGATCTATCACTTACCGACTCGGACAACAATTGTGAATGGGAGGAACCCTGATTCAACTCAGAAGAACGCGTATCGGTGAATGGAATTTGGATACGATAAAAAATCGAAAAAATTTGCATAATAGCTATAAAGAAAGAGAAGAAATTATCCCTTTTGCAGAGATATAGTTTACTTGACATTTTCTATAAAAAAAACTATACATATGTATGTGTGCTTTATCATATAAAATAAATAGTGGCATTCTCTCAAAAAACGAGTACTCCTTCCGTCGATACTTTCTCGCATGCAATAAAAAAATGTCGAAGTAGAGAAACTTCTGGTGCGCCGGAAGAACGATCTGAAAAAAATCCTTCGCGTGGACAATGCTTAGCAACTGCTCTTCTTGCAAATGAGGTTTTGTGATTGTCGGTATACGCAGAGAAACTTACCCTTGCCAGCAGAACATTGTACCACTACTTCAATAAAAATGAAAACGATGAAGACTATCGTTTTTGCGCAGAACAGCTTACTCATTTTGAAATACTTGAAAGACAAAAAGAAAGATTATTGGGTAAAGACCAACTCAATGTACTCTTGGAACAGAATCCAGGAATACAACAAAGGTATGCGTTACTTAAAAAGACATTTCAAACGGAGATACTACAGAATTTAGAATTTAGAACTTAGATTCTCAAAGGGATAATAGTTTTTTTTGAATTGATTTTTTTGGTCACATCGCTATGCTTGGTCCGCATGTTTATTTGCTTTTTATAAAGACCTTATGGCTACATCTGCAGAAGCATTATTGAAAAAATATGAAGATATCATCAAGGAAGAAGTGAATGTTAAAAGCATTGAAGACCTTGATGACTCAATCAAAATACAGAAAACCTTTAAGCCTATCGGTTCTCAACTTTCTGCAAAATTTGGGAAAGATACTGGAAAGATTATCCAGTTTGGGAAACAAGGGAATATCAAAGATGCTGGTGACGGGAAAGTCACTATCTTTGATAATGACGGGAACGAACGAACACTTGAGAGTAATGAATATGAAATAGCATATGAAGGAATCGATGGAAACAATATGGCTATAGACCAAAACATTATAGCTAAACTTGATTTAGAGCTTACGCCTGAGCTTCAAAGAGAAGGAATTGCTCGTGAAATTTCTAGATTTTTGAACCAAATGAGAAAAGATGCGGACTATACCGTAGACACCAAGGTAGTAATGCTCTATTCTACAGACAATGCGAATCTCTCTGGGATCTTGAGTGAATTTAAAGACTTCTTTACACATGAAGCATTAATTTCTGGGATACAATCCATGGATAATCCCCAAGGAGACATCATTGCATTATTTACTAACGGTGAATCGACTATAAACTTTGCGCTGAGAAAATAATTACAATATTAAAAGATTATTAAGATTAAAAGATTTGTAGTGAAGCAATAAAGTCGGAATATTTTAATTTTTCAATGTTTTAATCTTTTAATCTAAAAGCATGAAATGCCTCGACTACGCTCTTAAATATATCTACCGTTATCCTAAAACCGAAAAAGAGTTGAGAATTCAACTTTATACGAAAGGACATTCGACGAAAGATATAGACCAGACTATAGAAGAACTTAAGAAAAAAAACTATGTAAACGATACTTTATTTGCAGATAGTTACATCAAAAGCGAAGTCGTCAATAAAGGGAGACCTGCTATTCGCATTATTTTGAAATTACAACAAAAAGGAGTTCCCCAGGAGATCATCAAAGAAATATTAAAAAAATATCAGGAAGATATGGGCGAAGGCATCCATGAAAAAATAAAAAAAGAAATCGCAGCATACAAAAAAAGAGATGTAGATGGGTTTGATATTATCCAGAAATTAATGAGGAAGTGATATAAATTAGATGATATTAAAAAAGTCATACAGAGCAAATAAAACAATTTGAAATTTGAAATTTATAATTTGAAATTTTGAAACACTGTTAGTGAGTTTTAAAATTGTAAATTTCGCCTTTAAAATTTAAAATTACTCCAATGTGAAGATGGCATAGTATCGCGGCAAGAAAAGCATCATGAGATGCAAAAAAATCACAAGCCTACGCAAAAGTAGGAAAGATTATTCAAATCGCTGCAAGAAAATGAGCGGATCCAAAAATGAATCCCTCACTAGAACTCGCACTTAGTAAGGCAAAACAATATAACTTACCAAGAGAAGTTGTTGAGAAGGCGATATTAAAATGATCAGGGAATCTTGAAGGAGAAAATCTTGAAGAAATATTTTATGAATGATATGGGCCCGAAGGAGTAGCATTACTTATCAAGGCATTAACTCCAAATACCAATAGAAGTGCATCCAGCATAAAACAGATTATGAACAAATATGGCTGAACTCTTTGAGCTATCGGTTCTGTGGCTTGGCAATTTAAAGAGCAATGAGTCTTGGTTATCGATGGGATTAGCGAAACGGCTCAAGACAAATGAAAAACGATAGAAAGAGTTTTACCCTTACATAAAGAAGAACTTGAGGAACGCGCAATGGAGCTTCCTATAAGTGATTTTGAGGCCGATGAAAATACCGTAGTCATCTATACAGACAAAAAAGACTTTGCTATTGTACAAAATGCACTAGAAAAATTTCATTATCATATGGTCGAAGCAGATATTCAGTTTATTCCAGAAAATATGATTACACTTAATGAAGATGCAAAAACTAGACTCTATACCCTTCTTGATATGTTGGAAGACGATGAAGACGTAGATCACGTCTGGCATAACTTGGGGAGTTAATGAAAACTTTAAAATAAATAATGGTGGATTTCTTTTTATTAAAAAATAGGAAATACCTAGATTTCTCATTATTAATTATGCACTATTCATTAATATTTATTTACATAATCCGGCATCTGAAAGCATTCTATAAAGCTCAAAAAGCTTTATAGTTTTTTTATAATTTCCAAGAGTTGGAAAATCTTTGTCGAGCTGCTGAACGATTCCTTGAAGTTCCCGAAGATTATCTGCATAACTTTTATCTATTTTATTAACATCAGAAAGCTTCATTATCGCTGACTGTATCATTGCATTTCCTTCTTGTGTCGTAAGCATTTTATTTTCTCCCAAACATTTTAGTCCAAGAGCGTTGGCGATTTGATCTACTTCTTGAGATGATGCACTTCTTCCATAGACAAGAATCGTTACTTTTCATTGATACTTACTATTGCTTGCATCAGAAAGCGTTGGTGATTTTATTTTATCAAATTCGAAATTTTGTATAGAAAATATCGGAGGAAGTTGAAGCATAAATTTCTTGAGATTTTCTGCACCATTACTACCAAAATCTGTACCTAACAGATATCCAAATGTGGACACGTCTCTATATCTTTCTCTAAATTTATAATAACAAATCTCATTTGATTCATTGTTACATGAAACGATACTTTTTATTGTTTTATCAATAACGTTATCATCAATAAGTATATTCTTTCAATCTTTAAATATCCAATTATAGAGATAATATCAAATCATTTTAGCCTGATCTATGCTTCATCTATCTCCTGATCAAAATTTCGTTATATACTCAGATTCTAAGGACTTTATTTCTTTTTCTTTATCTTTTCTAATCTCTGATCGAAGATAGTAAAAGAACTCGTTGATGAGGGAAATATTTTCTTTGTTGGAGGTCATAGAAAGTTTGTCTGAGAGCAACAGAAACGCGCGCTTAGAATTTGCTATGAACGAAACCGTAATCGGCATAGTAAAAAACCCCTTATCGTCTTCTGTAAATTCACCTATCTTCATATCAAGCACATCATTGGACTCATTATTGTCTCCTACGTTTTTGAAAAAATCTCCTCGTTTTTGAAGTAAGGTGATATCGTTAAATGGATTGTTTTTGAGAAAATTTATTCCTATAAGATTTGTATCTATCTTATCTGTATAATTTTCTTTCCATACGTTAAGAGAAGGAAGATAAATGTATTTGAGTAAATACGTATAGGGTATCTGAAGTGAATGTAAGTAATCAGTATATTTTGATATTTCTGTTTCTGTAGTAATGTTTTCCTGAAGAAGATCCTTTATGGTCTCTGAGGTTTTAAGAACATTTTGCGTAGTGGGATTGTTCTCTAGGATACGCATATCATAACTTGATATGTTTGCGAGTTGAGAGGACTTACCGTTGAGCGCTGCGATATCGCCATAAAGTTGGATACCAAAATAGATAGCAAGTCATGATGTTATTATAGCAAGGAAAAGCATCATCTTACTATTATTTTTATTATCTTTGAAAAAATTATACGCTCTGCTCAAATAATTTTGTAGTTCATCAAGAAAAGAAGAGAGCTTAGTTAGGTCCATAGATATGATCTTTTTTTTCTGTGGTTGTTCTATTGCGTTCATGCTATGGCGAAGAAGTAAAAATAGGATCTATATAGTCACTAATTTCTCTTTGTGATGATTTCTGGATTGGTAAAACAAAGTCCATCGTAGAGTTATTTACATTGAATACTGAACTTCCTATCTTGATAATTTTTGGCGTTATTTTTATGGATTTAGCATCAATCTTTTCTGAAATCACAAAAGCACTTTGTTTGATAAGATTTAATAAACTACTAAGAATAAAAATATGTGGATTTATTATTCATTTCTTAATCAGAGCTATTTCATCTTGTTTAAAGGTGTTTACATCGACAGTAAAACTAATTTGTTTTTGAGTAGGATCATATTTTTTGAAAGTAATTGAGAAACTTGGGATATCGGTTTGTTCTAGTTTTGTGTCGACATAATACATCACTTTTTTGAAAAAGTTTGTATCAGGTGGCGTTTTCTCCTTGTCTATAAGAGCATAATACCTATCAAAATCTCCCACGAGATTACAGTCATAATCTATCTCATAGGGATTAAGATAACAATTATTGAGATAAATAACAATATCCTTTTCTCCTCTATCTGCTAAGGTCTGCACATTTATTTGCGCTTGATCTGCTGGAATATGCAAGGCATTTGCTAGACTAGAAATAAAGGTATCTAAATATCAAAACACCTTAATCGCGCTACTAAATTTTATAATTTCCAATGAGAGCAAATATTTTTTGATTGATGTAGAATAGTCTTGGCTCTGGAGCATATCATATAGCTCTTGAGAAAAAAATCCATATTTGGAAATATCTTCTTTGAGAGAAGTGAGTTTCTGTGTATTGTTTAGGAACAGCGAAGAAAAACTATTGAGAGCTTGTTGAAGCACATCTTTTTTTTGAATATATCCAAGAGTTTTATCTTGTATTACTTTAGTGATATTAGTATCTTCTCAGCTTCCGGCAAGTGATAACGAAACGTATTGTTGATAGTCACTGAGATTTAGTGTCTTATCGAGAAACTGTTGTCCTTGTTTGTAAAGACCGATATATGTTTGATAAGTAGTGTCTGGCAATGTCTGTGAAGCGAAATAAATGTAACGACTGTATAAACGCAAAATGATAGATGCTAGGCCCGTTACAAGGATAATAAAAAATGATATTAAGAATAATTTCCAATACTGATTATGATATTTAGATTTATTCCCGATGATCAAACCACTCTCTCCAAGATCAACTCTTGATCATTTTTCCTCTGTCGCTTGTATTTTCATTCCAAGGCTTTCAAAGTTAACATCTTCCTTTTGTGGCTTATTTCCTTCTGCACTATTGAGCTGAGAAATAATATTTTGAGAAGGCAATATATTTTCTAAGTCATTGAGCTTAAGATTTTGCATTCATCAAAAATTTGGTTCTCATGAACCCTGCTTATTCGTATTTAGAGTGTTTGTATTTTCGTTTTGTTCTATCATAGAGATTGATTGAATAAAATCTCGTAGTTATAGTATATTCAGAAAGGCTCAAAATACCAAAAAATCTGAACTTCTCTTCCAGTTTTACTTGACAGAACGATAAAAATATATTCTACGCCTGATGTTAGATCTTTTTTTTATAAAAAAAACTTCCCAGATTCCCTGAGAAGCTCATATACACTCTAGTTTTTGATACAACGGACGGAAAAAGCAGAAAATCTATTATTTCCTAAAGGGACTCATTCTTTTTTGGTGCAGCTGAACAAAGAGCCATCAGCACATCTTAAGCATATATTTTCACCTATAAATACAAAACTATCACTGTTTTTTCCATACCAACCCGTGAATAGTATTTGTTCTCATTTCAAGAAAGACTGATAGTCTCATGAATATTTTTTCTCTATGATGTCTTTATAAAAATGTATAGAATCTGGTAATTTCTTGTTTACTCTTTCTGTTTCCCTTGCGGCAGAGTTTTCATCAAAAAATTGTTGTCACGCATAATCTCCCTCTAGATACTCTTGGACGTCTCCCTCTGGATTTACCTTTATTTTTATGCCATTTTGGTCTATTGCTCCTATTCGATTACTTGTATCTTCTACTCTAAAATTTCTATCTTCAAGTTCTGGTAGCTTGTCTAATGTTTCATTACTTTCTTTCTCTCATGTAAATGAGGTTCTAAACTCCTCTTCTTTTAGCTCTGGATTCGTTTTTTTAGCAAGAAAAAATGCTTCATAAAAAGCTTTTTCCTTTTTTCTTTCTGATTTTGGAAGTTCTTTATATTCTTTTTTAAGTTTCTTATATTCAGCATCCATAATCATAGCCTTAAATAGAGCTATTTTGTAAGACTTAATAAAAGTAATTGATCATGGAACTTTTCCTGCTGTAGAGAGCTTATCTTTTATATCCTCTATAAATTCCCAAATATTTTTTGCTTTATTTACCATGGATACGTTGACTGATAAAATTGAAATAAGATTATTTATACATATTTGATACTATATGTCAATCACACATTAAAAACAAAAAAAAAGGCCTCATATAATAGGCGTTCTCTTGATAATCAATATATCGTAGCTCATATATTTCTACTAAAAATGAATGTGAATACTCTAGCAGCAAGGTACCCTCAGATCTCGAAATTATTTATGAAGCAATCTATGATACCATTTAAATACTCGATAAAGAAATTTGTTGACAACAATATCATAGCTTCCATACTGTTCTATCTTAGTTCCCCCCAATGATTCCTTGAATGCGCTGACGCCGGCAAGTGGATGTTTGGGGAATCCCGTTGGAGATCCTCCTCAGGTATCAACTACGCTAAATCCATTGTCTCTCGCCCGTGAGAATAATTTGAATTTCAAAAAATGCTGAACTCATAAGTTATTAAACTTTCTATCAAAAAATCCATAAGGACAGTAAATAAATTTATCTCCGAATATACAGATTGTTCATGCAATCATTTCGTTCTCGAGAAATGCACCTATCAGCATTCACTTTCCTGTGGAAATATATTTAAGTAATCATTCATATTGCGATTTTGATATCGTGTTAAACCCTTTATTGTCTGCAGTTTTTTGTCGTTTAGCGAAAAATGCTTCATGGTCTTTTTTCTCGACAATACGATATTCCATCCCTCCAGCAATAGATTTTTTAATACGTTTTCTGCAAGATTCATTCATATCTTTCAACAATTCTTCATCAGATTTTGTGGTGTCATAGATGATCCCTGCTGTCGGCATATTCTCCCTAAAAGCAATTTCTAAACCATAATCAGAGCATAAGACACGCTCTAATCCAAGCCTAACTTCTTTGATATCATCCTTGAATTCATCACATTTTTGTGAACTATTTTCAAACACAACAATATCATTTATGATGCCCAATTGAAGAAAAAAACATTTATTTCTGAATTTATTTTTAAGCTTTGCTACTTCACTACGGACATATTCTTTATCGCTTGGCAACTCCACTCCCATGACTTGATATCGACGTAATTTCCAGGGACCTATTTTTTTTTCTTTGATGGTTCCAAAATATTCTTTACCAAAAAGCTCAACCGTAACCGTAGGTTTACGGTAGATCTCATGCTGGATATCTCTTCGCAATTGAGATTGGTAAAGATTATACATGACCCTCTATCAAATAAAAATCATTTGATTGCGTAGGGGCGATTATTAATCGCCTAAGGCGGATGATATCCGCCCCTACAAATACTTTAAATTTTTATCTCGACATTGAATACATCTGATTCTTGAAATACAATTTCGTTACTTCTTGTGACTGATTTCAAATCATTGGTAAATGATTTTAATCAGTTTATAAGCTCCTTCTCTCAGCTAATAGTAAGTTCTTTAAGTTCGGTTCCAAGTCATAATTTATTTTCTGTTTTATATCCTCTCACTTTCTCGATAATTTGAAAAATACTCTCCATACGTTTGTATATGGGCTCCATGGATTGTTTCATGGTGAAGATATCATTGTTTGGATATGCCAAGGTATGTACTGATTTTTCTCCTAGTGTCTGTGAATAATAGGTTTGATATAATTCTTCTGTAATGAAGGGCAAGATAGGAGCAATCATTTTTATAATTGCAAATAAGGTGTGATAGAGTGTGTATTGTGCAGAGAGTTTTTCGGCAGTTCAGTTGGGATATTTTTCAGCTTTATATATTTTGTCTTTTACAATTTCGAGATAGTTGTCACAGAAATCGTGTCGGAAAAATTTTTCAAATTCTATCCTTGCGAGTCAGAATTCGTAGTTATTTAAATGCTTAACCATTTCTTGTGAGGTCTTGTTTGCTTGTGCAAAAATCCAAAGATCAATAGGACAAAGTGCGTCTTCTGTTAAAGTGATCTTTTGACCTGCCCTCGGTTTGCCGGGGTCAAAGTCTTGAAGATTCATAAATACAAAATTGGAAGCGTTTCGTAATTTGGTTACTAATTTTTTCCCATTTTGGATTTCTCATTCTTCGAAAGCAGTATTTTTTCCTAAGCTCGCAGAACATGATCGATATCTTACGGCGTCAGCGGAATGTTCTTTGATAAGATCAGCCGGTTCTTTTCCTGCATTATTTTTTGATTTACTGATTTTTTCTCATTTGCTCGCGAGTACATGACCAGAAACCATTACATCAGTCCGAGGGATTTGATCCATGTGATACTGTCCTTTTACGATAGTATAGAATGCTCGAGTACGAAGAATATCGTGTGCCTGTGGTCTGAGATTCATCGGGAATATTTTATCTGAACGATCATCAGGTTCGCCCCATTTTGCGTTAATTAACGGCGTCAATGAAGAAGTCGCCCGTGTATCGAGCACATCCATTTCTGGTATAATGTCGTCCATTGTATGTCCTTCAGGTAATGTTTTTGGTTTGTCATTGATAGGATCTACCGGCAATTGAGATGCGTCCGGCAAAATAACTTCTCCCGTCTTCTTGGAATATCGTACAGGAATAGGAATTCCGTAAAATCTTTGTCTGGAAATACATCGGTCCCATTTGAGGTTTTCTACTCGTTCGTCGTATCTTTTTTTCATGTATTCAGGATATCGTTTGATAGTATTTGCGTTGTCGAGAAATTTTTTTTTATGATCTAAGACATTGATAAATCGCTGTGCAGTAGGGATGATTTCCATAGGTGTTCCACATCTTTCGTGACAACCCACAGCATGACTAATCGGTAATTCTTTGAGTACTAATCCTTTTGCTTTAAGTTTTTCTACGATTAATTTTCTTCCTTGTCTTGTTGTCAATCCGTCTAATTCTGGATCGCCAGTATTGATCAAGTGACCTGTAATATCAATCACCATGCAGTCCGGTAAGTGATAGGTTTGAACTCGATACATATCCGTTTCATCTCCATAGGTACAACACATTACTGCTCCTGTTCCTTTATCGATAGCAACCTTTTCATCAGCGAGAATTTTTACTTTTTTTCCAAGCGGAGTGAGAATATCTTTGCCAACGATTTTTTTGTATCTCTCATCTTCGGGGTTTACAAATACAGCTACACAAGCAGGAAGTAATTCCGGTCTTGTTGTGGCAATGATGATAGGTGTTGTATCTTCTAGACTAAATTGGAGATCATAAAATGTAGAATCAAAATCCTTATCTTCTACTTCTGCTTGTGCTACTGAAGTCTGACATTCCGTACATCGTAGTGCAGGGAAGTTTTTTTTGTAAATCATTTTTTTACTCAATAAATCAAGAAATGATCTTTGCGAAATACGTTGTACCAAAGGAGAAATCGTTGAGTATTCCAAGCTTCGGTCAGCGCTTACTCCTACAGACTTTCGTAGATCTTTGAATTGTTCTCTGTATCATTTTGTTACGCGAAGACATTCTGCGATGAAATCTTTTCTCGGCATTTCTGATCATTTTTTCCCGATTTCCTTTTCCACAAGCCTTTCTGTCGGTAGCCCGTTATCGTCAAATCCAAAAGGATAGAATACATTGTATCCTGACATTCTTTTATATCTTGCGATTACCTCTGCCTGCGTATAAGAAAAAATATGTCCGATATGAATTTTTCCTGAGACGGTTGGAGGCGGAGTATCTATAGAGTAGACGGGGTTTGATGAGTTTGCATCGTAAGCGTAGGTAGCGTTTTCTTCTCGATACCCTCTTCGTTTAGCTTCGGATTCTAGATGATTGTACTTGTTGGCCATTAATTAAAGCAAGTGATAAATAATCAATTAGTAATTTTTTGAGTAAAAAATACAAGATTAAAGGCAAAAAAGACATTCAACGAACGAATGTCTTTATATATAAAATACCGCAATAACCATATTAAGGCATCCCTATCTCGTGTAAATACACTCTAGGATTTTCTTTTTTTATGTCTTCGTAGGACTTTATATTTGACGTCAATGTCGCCACTAATGATTTAGTGTCTTCATTAACGATACAAAGTATATTTTCATTGTCTTCTTTCATATATTTTGATGGTATTTTTATATCAGAAGCAACTTCACTCAATTTCTTTATAGATATCTTATCTCAAAATTTTGCTCAACCGATGAAATCAATGATAGCCGATTGTGGTATTTTATCTTCAAGCAATATTGCAGATGAGATATATCATCAAACCGATCAATGTACATTCACATCATCTGATGCTATTGTTCTGATATTTGTTTTTTGAGTTT
The DNA here is from genome assembly GCA_026397475.1 of candidate division SR1 bacterium. GTDB lineage: Bacteria > Patescibacteriota > Gracilibacteria > Absconditabacterales > Absconditicoccaceae > CAJBLF01. The sequence continues at coordinate 183,612 of JAPLUT010000005.1, forward strand.
CAGAAATGTCTTTATATTTATCCATATATTTAACATGAACTGGAGCTATTTCAGAAAATTCAGAAATAATTTTCACTCCATCTTTTAACGTTACAATTCTATAAATATCTTTTCAAGATTTCGTTGTTCAGATCCTTACTATATTGTCTATTTTGAGAACTCATCAAACTTCTTCATTGTTTGCATAGAAAGTTGGAGTTGTTGGAGAATCTTTTTCTGCTGGTTTTGGTACTTCGTAATAAATGTTTTTAGTTACAAACTCTTTATCTGTATGTATTGATTTCAATACTTGCCAATGAAATATATCGATTGAAGAGATTAATTTATTTATTGTTATTTTTTGTGGTAAGAACCAATCTAGACTATATTCACTCATTATGTTTGGTATTAATCTTCATGCTATACTTTTTTTATAGGATATGGGGGCATTTACTCAAAAAACTTTTTCATTGGCTTCGTATGCTATCTTTGAATATTTTTTATATTCTTCCGCCCATATTTTTGGAAAAACTCCAAAAATCTTTTTATTATCATCTTTGTATTGTATCTCTGCTCAAGCAAGATGTCATCACGCTCAAAATGGAGCCAAGATAATATGCTTGCATCATTTAGGCATTAATCATTCTTTGAGGACTTTTTGCAATCCAAACAAAACTGATGCTCATGATACATTTCAGATGGTTTTATATGTCTCATTATGCACCCCTATTTCCAATCATTTATTTTTTGCTTCTGAAATTATTTTTGAATTATTTTCTCGCTTTTGAATCATTTTATTATTCGGTTGATGTGGAATTATCAATGTTCAATTTTCTAATCTTCTAATATCCAACAAAGAGAATATTTCATCAGCAGTATTAAGCAATGAAGAACTTAATTCTTTACCATCATTCATTCATAACTTTTCTCATTCCGGTTGTGATATGGCATATATATTATTTGCATTTACACCTTTTGATAATCATGAGGCAGTCTTTTTTATCTGCATGCTTGATGAAGCATCAGGATGATTTGATATAATCATACATCAAACTCAATCTGAAAACATTCAAGTTTTTATATCCCTAGCATCTCTTTGTCAGCTTCATAAATCATCTCAAGCTACTACAATATAATTTTTAAAATTAAACATTCCATCATTCTTTATTTGTTGAAATGCCGTATCCAGAGCATCACCAAATCACACGCAGGCTGCATTTACATCTTTGGCAATTATATTTTTTTTCTTGTTTAATCATAATCTTGTCGCCAATATTGCAGATAAACTAATTAGTTTGTTTCAATGAGATCATGAATTTGACACAAATATTCAATCAATATTATCGACGGTTAGTCTGGCATCAATCAATGCGTTTAATATAGCATCTACAAAAACATCCTCGATATTTCATTGATTTTTTTCCAAATAGAAAACATTTGTCAATTCTGTTCTTACTTTCAAGAATCACTCCTCTTTACCTGCAGTTTCACAAACTTCTTTTTCTGATACCATCTTATTACCAAGACAAGTTCAGATTCACAATATTTTTACCGACATACTAGCATATTACTACTAAAATATGATTACATTATAACCAAAAAAAAATATTTGTCAAACCTCCTGCTGTTGATTGGAATTCTCTTGCATTTTTTATCAACTTATATATAATATATACGTCGTATATATAGCGTATATATTTTATTTTTTATTCACTAGCTATGACTCAATCCGTAATTGTCGCAAAAATAGATAATAAGATAAAACAACAGGCTCAAGAACTTGCTAAATCATTTGGACTGAATCTCAGTTCACTGATCAATATCCAGCTGAGAAATTTCATCAAAATCAAAAAACTCACTATCGGAGAAACAGATGATACCCATCGATCGTATTATGAGAACAATCCTGAATATATAGACGTGAATGTATCTGGAGAAGAATTTCTTAAAACTTTAAAAAAATATAGAAATAAGAAATCATGAAAAAATGGATAAAATATATCAGAACATTACCAAGCAAGCTTTATGATCGTATCATCCATGATATTGATTTAATTCTTTCGTGAAAACGAGAATGACTTGATATAAAAAAATTAGAATGACAGATGTGAATGTATAGATATAGAATAGGCGATATAAGAATAATTTTCAAAAGAAAGGGGAATACTATAGAAATAATTACTATCTGACCGAGAGGCGACGTATATAAATAAACTTTTAATTACTACTATAATATGCGAATAATTATCATCTTCTTGTGACTTATCTTCTGATCTCTCGGCACAGTTATACTGGCGAGATTTTCTGATTGAATTACTCGAAGCAAACTTCGCGGATTTTTTTTCGGATATTCACAATGCCCTGAATGCAAACATAGACTGCTAGCGAAAGATTTAATCCCCGTAGTCAGCTATGTGGTTCAATGAGGAAGGTGTCGCTATTGTAAGAAAACAATCAGTCGAATATATCCTGTCATAGAAATTTTATGTGCGGGAATTTTTCTCATCACCTATTTTTTATTAAAAGATTTTTGAATTGAGATATTGGTTTTTTGACTTTTGATGAATCGACTTTTAATTCTCCTTTTGGTCTACGATTTGCAGAAGTATGAATTACATATGACACTACGAGTACTTTTGACAGCGTTGAGTATAGTAGCGAATATAAATATTTCCGGAGGAAGTGATTGAAATTTTTTGATGAGTGCTATTATGTTTGGAGTGACCTTTTTGGTGATCTATTTGTTTGCAAAACGATATGTAAAAATGAGATTTAAAAAAAACGAAGAGTGATTTGGTCAAGGCGATGTCTTTTTGGCTGTAAGTATATGAATGCTATTCCCTCTCATTCTCTCATTCCACCACCTCTCGTTTTCTTGGTCAATACTAGTAAATGTCTTGATTTTATTTATACTATTGAGTAGTATCATTGGGCTAATTCGAGCCTGATTACAATATTTGATCACCAAAAAATCTAGTAAAATAATTCCTTTTTTTCCTGCTATGATTATCGCATTTCGACTTATGGCACGAAAGATTAGTTTCTTTATTTCTCCCGCCTTGCGGGATTCCATTTCATTTCATCTTCTTTTCCCTCTCGCATGATAGAAAATAAAGTAGTATACTCACGAAAATTTCGATTCTTTGGCATATTGAGTATTTTAGCATACGCACTGCTGTTTTCTACATTATTTTTGCATTTTGTCGCGATTACATCGATGCTTTTTGTTTTATTGTTTTTTCTTTTTTTCCATTTTTTCTATCTCGAAATACGCAAATTGCCCATTAAATATTTGTTATTTTTAATGCTGATTGTAAGTTGTATTGAATGATTATTTATCTGATATTCCTACATTCTTCTTATTACTTCATTATTATGTATCAATTCGTGAATCGTAATGCTTGCCTACTTTCTTCAAGATGAATCTCGCGGTAAAATCAGATTTAGTTCTTTAGGGTATTTTAATGTCGGAGGATATATTTTTACGGTATTTATTACTATCGGATACAGCTTTTTTGTCTTAGGATACTATGCTAAATTTCCGTTTACCTGTCAAACGCTGTCTGATGCATCTAGTCGCGTAATCCATCTCTTTACAAATCCAGTTACCTCAAGCGTAGAATCTATTAAAACAAATACTAATGCCGTTTTCAACACCAAGATAAAAGACATTGCGACTATAGGACAAAATATTTCACTGCAGACAAAACAATCTAACTATTCAATGTTTATCCAACAATTCAATACGTATAAAAAAAATATTATAGATCAGACACTCAAGGATAATACTGCTGTCAACATGGGGATTTGCGATTACCTTCTCTGACAAATGAATCAAATTTATGAAAATCCATCATTTAAAACATCTGTTATTCTGTTGATGTTTTTGATCTTTTATGGCTTTGTAAGAATCGTATTTTGGGTGATGACGGGAATAGCATTTATACTCTTTAAAGTACTGCTTGCCTCAAAAGCATATCACATAAAAACAGCATTAAAAGAAGTGGAAGACCTAGAGTAACAATAATTGACTTTATCGGAACAATATGTATTATAATAAAAAACAAAATCAGAAATACATGAAAAAAATAATAAGAATTAAACGAATAAGGGTTCTTCTGCGTAGGTTCCTTGAGCACATCGTCCTTCCCTTTTTGATTAGCGCCCTTATGTTCCTTTTCCTTTTATGGGTAGCGATTGATATCTTGGGATTTCGATTTTCTTCGGGACTACAAATGATTGTAATTCTTTTAGTGGTCGCTGCGATTATTGGAGGGATACTCTTTGAAGTAGCAAAGAGCATTGTCAAACGTATTTTGAAATGATTTGGCCTGGTATCTCTAGGTCATTTTTTTATCACAGAAACCCATAGGATTGAAAATCTTTTGCATTAACGTATATATAATCATACTATTTATTCTCTTATCATTATATGACGCATTTCTTCTTACATTGATGAATAGCCTCAGCCGACTCCGAAACAAATGAAATATTTTTTCAAAACATTTGTAATGATTGAGATAAGATACTTATCTGTTTATTCGGGAAAGAGCGCGATAAAGAACAAAAATTTATAGCCACAAAGGATCGTTTTCTTTATTATAATAGCAAGAAGAAACTTTCTTTTGAGAGCGCATCGGAAGATATTCATTCGCTATTGAAACAAATTAAAAGTTCTTCCCTTATATATCTTGTTTCAGGGGATAATCAAAAATATTTAAATATTTTTTCGAAAATCCCGGACATTAAAAATATATTAACCGACAAAACTATTGTTTGAGTGTCAGCAGGAAGTCTTATATGGAGTAAGATATTCTATTCCCAAAATGAAGAACGCGTAAAAACCGGTCTATGATTACTACCTATCAAGTGTATCGTTCATTGGTGATCTAAATACTCGTCTTTGTCTACTGATGAAGAAAGATTAAAATTACTGGAAGAATATTGAGAGAAGCTACCAATAATTAAAATACCAGAACAAGAATATAAAGAATTTACAATTTAAACTTTAAAAACATGAAAAAAATACCTGCAATAGTTGCTCCTGGAGGATCTTATGATAAAGCGATGGTCGCGAGCCATTATTGAGCTGAAGAGGTATATGTCGGAGTACCCTTTACTTCACTAAGGATGAGACAAAATAAAATCTATAATTTTGATAGTCTCAAGAAAACCGTTGATGATTTACACAAAAATGGAAGCAAAGCACTGCTTACAATGAACATTTTTCCAAAAAATATTGATATAAAAGTTTTTGAACTTACGGTACAACAAATCGCTAATTGTGGCGCTGATGCCATTATTTTTTCTGATCCAGGAACCTTTCATATATTGAAAAAATATATGCCCGATACTCCACTTCATATGAGCACTCAGGCATCGACAATGAATTATGCGGCAGTACAATTTTGGAAAGATATGGGAGTAAAAAGAATTGTTTTTGCTAGAGAATTACATATCGACGAAATCAAAGAAATCAGAGAAAAAGTTCCTTGAATGGAGATAGAAGTGTTCGTCCATGGATCCATGTGTATGACCTATTCTGGACGTTGTCATCTCGGCGATTACATGTCTTGAAGACCAGGAAATAAGGGCGAATGCTCGCATGCCTGTAGATTTAAATACAAAGTACGACTCGAAGAAGAACGCAGACCGGGAAAATTATTCCAAGTCGAGGGAGATGAAAATGGAAGTTATATTCTGTCTTCTAAAGATCTCTGTACTATAGATAGGTTGAAAGAAATTCTCCCCTATGTCGATGCAATAAAAATCGAATGAAGAAGTAAGTCAGAATTTTATGTGGGTGGTATTGTGAAAGCGTACAAGCACGTACGCGATGCAATTCTCGCTAAGAAAAAAATAGATCCGAAGATAGCAAATCTCGTGAATGTAATTCCACATAGAGAATATCGAGACGGATTTTTATTTCATCATCTAAATGAATTTCCTGAAGGAGAAACGGATGCTGGTAAAAACGAAGAACCCTCTTTGCTAAAGAGGGAAACGAAGGGTGATTCTTTGAAAGGAAAAAGCTCAGTAACTCTAAATTCAGCTGGCCCCCTCTTCAATAGAAATTACTTTGGAATGTTCTCTGACCAATATATCGAACATAACAAGAAAAAATATTTTCATATCGATCCTAAGGAAGTTCTTACCCCATGAATGAAACTCAAATACCTGACTCCCACAACTATGGGAGAATTGGAGATTTTGGACATCTTGGATTCTAAGGGGAACTCCTTGGAAAAAGCTCATTGCAACACAAAAGATATATATATCCTGACAGATAAAAAAATTGAAGGTTGGGAAATTTTATATGTATAAAATACGATGATCAATATTCCAGAACAGGATAATCAACTAGAAAATACATGAGCTACTCCCCATGGTGATAATCTTTTTAATGTTCTTCAAGAATCGTCTAAAATATTTTCTCGCAAAATAGAATTTGCTAATTTGGACTATGCTACAAGGAGAGATAAGGTCGAAGATGTTTTGGATGAAATGATTGTTTTTTTATTTGGAGAACGTTTGGAGCGCGCAAACGTTTTAACAAAATGATTGAAAGAAATTATGCTCAACAGTGCTGACCATAATGGCAATGAATTACAGATAAACATTAATTTATATCGCGATATTGATAAAAAGAAAGTTCATCTGAAATTTTCTTTGAAGGATAAATGATCTTGATTGCCTTATGAAGAAGATAAGATTAAACACTTTTTTACTACAGGCGAAAGCCATGACAATTGGCAGAAAAAAGGAAAACATAATTTCTGAGTTTGACTTGGTATAATACATGCTCTAGCAAAAGACATCAACATAGACCTTGTTCTTCACAACAAATGAAAAATCATTCGCCTTAATGATCTTGGACTTCAAAAAAACATAGAAGCTCAAGAAGATTTTGGATATGAATGATTTGGTATTTTTAATGTTGTAGAAAAAAAATAATATTACTGATGTTTTCTAAAAATATGAAACCTTCTTGCGAGTCCAATATTTGCTAGAATAAAGAGTGTTATACCTACCAGAATAAATGAGGTAGAGATGCCAAAAATCGCAGAGCTTAGTCAAAAAAGCAATATTCATACGACTTCTCATAGTTTAGAAACAAACTCCCCTACACCAGAAATAGCTCACTCATCTTTTGGATCTGTACAATCAGACGTATATGCAGAAATTACGGGACGAATAATCGAAAGGCCTAATGAAATAGCAAAAGTAATTGTCATAATCCCTCGGAACGATTCATTATATCCTAATAACATATATAAGAAAGATATGAAAAGCAAAACAAAAAATACAAACTTTCTTTTACTGGTTTTGTCAGCGATACTTCCTGTAAAAAAATCTATCAAATACGGAACCCTCATAACAGCGAATAATATTGCAATCTCTGAAAGCGTCAAATTATTTTTTATGGAAATAATTGGAATGAAAATAAATCCTATGTAACTCAAGAGATTGAACATGAATTCAAATCCAAGTGCATAATATAATTTGTGAGAATAGTCTTTCATCGTCCCGAGGACGTTCTTAATAGCATGAAATGAAAATACCTCAAGAAAAAATCTATGAATAAATGTATCTTTACCTAGAAATTCTTTAATTTTTGTCTTACTTAAACTAGGAAGTTTCTGATCAGTAAAAAATGAAATTATTGCAAAAAGCGACACAAAAACAAAAAGGTAAGGTAACTGTACGTACTTTATAAGTACAGCTGCTATCAGAGCGCCTACAACATATGCAAGGTTCATACTAGAAAAATAAAGTCAAAATACTGTCCCTCTGGTATTTTTTTTACTATGTTTGCGGATAAATGCTTGGTAGGTAGTGAGTAATGATGCTGTTGCGAAACCATTGAGTAGAACTGCTAATACAAGGACAACAGGAGACCTTAATATCCCTGCTGCAAAGTATAAAAGTCCGGTAATTACATACGCTCATTTACTTAAAAATAATACTGATTTTAAGTTTGCATGATCGTCTACTTCTCCGATAGGAATAGACAGCAACATTTTCCCTAGAGACAATATCGCTCAAATTATTGATACTCGAAAAACATTTTTTACGATACTCTCTACATAAATAGAAAAAAATGCATCAGCCCCAAGTCCTCGTCCCAATATGAATAAGAACAAAGAAAAAGACACCATCCTGATAGAAACGGGAATGGAAAAAAATTCTTTTTCTATGATTTTTATAATACCATTGTGTTCTTGTTTCTTTTGTTTTTGTTGCAGCATATTTTATTTCTCAAGTAAATACTATATAGTATAGTGTACTCAAAAACCTTTTTTTGTCAAAATCTTCGATATATGCACGACCGATTCATAAATATTAAATTTCTTTGCGTTGTTCGAACTTAAAGTTTCTACAAGTCGTCCGTATATATTCTCCTTTTAAAAAAAGCGCATACTCTGCGCCTCACAAAAAATATATTTATAATTAACGCTTCACGCTCATCATTTTTTTTAGTTTTCCTCTTGTCCATCCTGATTGTGGTGCGTCTACCACTTCTGATCCACCTGAAGGCGTTCTGATAAATCTAAATCCATCTGGATCTGTTCTCAATCTTGTCTCTCGACAAATTTTTCTTCCTCTCAAAAATCGGGTATAATCATGACCTTTAGGGTTTTTTACTACACCCACTACTCAAAGCTCTTTGGCTTCTTCCATGGTAAGCTTTCTTTTGGGATACTCAAATCTCTTACTTCCTCTCAATCTACTAGCAGCTCTTGCTTGTTGAGATTTCTTTTTAGCTATTCCTTGTTTGTTCGTTCTTGCCATAATGCTTCGCAAATGAATGATGAAAAATGAATAATGTATGTACCTTTTATATTTAATATATTTCAATTTTCAAGCTATACCGTAAATTGTCAATTCTGATAAATAATTTTTTCTGATCCATCTACAAGTGTTGCTGTTACTGTCCTTCTTTTTGTAGAAATAATGTCGGTATGTTCTGCGCTCTGATTAAATCCTAACGCTGCCACTTCTTGCTCTGTCAGCTTGCTTGCATCACCCGTATATGTTTCATTATAGGCACTTCAAATAGCGACATGAGTATTTCATTCTGGACCTCAAACATTTTCATCATACAAAGTTGATCCCATAAATTTTGTAATATGAGAAAACCTTCCATCGGTAAGAGAAAATTCTCAGAGTTTATTCGCGTTGGGGATATTAATCATTTCTTTTAATCCTTCTTTATTTTCTGATGCATCGAAATCTACGATGACACCATTTTCAAATTTGAGATAAATATCTTTTATAATCTGCCCGAAATGATAAAGAGGTTGATTAAATCTCATTCGTCCGTTAGTCTCTCTTCGATCGGGAGAAGTGAAAATTTCAAAAGAAGGAATATTGCGTCATCATCATCCCAATCGTTGTCTATTGCTTCAGATTTTTATTTTTATATCTGCATCTTCTCATACCACATGCACGTATTCTATCTTCAATGCATTTAATTTATTTTTGATTTCTTCTGTATTTTTGAAAGTTTTTTTTCGTTCTGCAATAGGATCATCGTAGTCTAGATAACAAGCTTTTATTATCTGATTTCGATACTCTTCGAGTGACATACCTACCTCATCAGCCATGGCTTGTGTACCAAATAATCCTAAGGTTCGTGTCATCTTTCCGTCCATCTCTTTTTTGACACGCCTTTCTTTGTATTCTTTGCGAGAATGGATTCTTGCTGCCATTTTTTTGGGATCAATATCTTTGAGTTCGTGCTTATCTGCTTCTGCAATAACAGAAATAACATGGGTCATCTGTTCAACTTTACCATGAAGGAAATGGCTTGGATAGTAAGTTATCTGATCATCATTTGCATGTTCAAAAAAATGTTTTGCAACTCCATCGGGAGTATATTCCATAATAGGATGTGCTCAAACTTCGAGAATCGCTTTTTGAAGAGGAAGATAAAATGCCTTTGCACATTCAGGGATTTGGACGAAAACAGTCTCTCCTATTTTTGCTCATTCACCTCCTCGGAGTGCGAATTTCACTAAGACGTCTGCATATTTTTTAAGGAGTTCATATGAGGGAATATACGTCATGAGTGAATTTTAAATTTAAAATTTACAATTTGGAATTTTAAAATTTAACAAACTAGCCACGAACGGGAATCGAACCCGTGACCTCACCCTTACCATGGGTGCGCTCTACCGGCTGAGCTATCGCGGCATACATATTTTATTAACGTGAGAACTTTTACTCATTGGGCAAAAACTTTCAAGTGAGAATAGAAGAACATAAAAAAAATCGCTCTTTTTTATCTTTCTCTATTTTAAATTTTTTCATCTCCAAAATAACATTCTACACATACTATACATATTTTAAAACATAACGGTATATCAAATAACAAGAAAAGAGCCTCAAATTGGGTAAATAATTTATTTCTGAATACTATTGTACTGAATACTTTTATTTGACGAAAAACTCGATTACATGGGCATAGCGAACAAGTGACCCCTAGAGGATATACAAAGCAGAGAGCAAGACCTGCCAGGGAAATGGATTGAAAACGCCGATAATGTAAAAGATATAAAAGAAAGCTTAAATAAACTTAAGTCCAATATTTTTGATAAGGTAAAAAACTCAGACAAAAATAATGACTATTTGGGCAAAAAGCTTATAGATAATGAGGATTTGTTTAATAAAAATCTTGATCAGCAGTTTTCAATGATCGATCTCTCTGCTGATAATCTATTTGATAAATTTGCAGGAAATCATAAAGATGAACTTAATAATATCATTAGCACCCCAGACAATGTTGAAGCAAAAAAACTTTTAAAAAATCTAGAAATAAAATTTGAAGACTATATTTTTAATTCACCAGCACTGAAAGACGTATTAGCTGAATTAAAAACAATAACTGGAGATAGTGTAAGATTTGAACTTAATGATTTAAGGTCTCAAATTGAATGATCTGGAGAATGATCCTCTTCATGAAGCAATCCAAAAGAACTTGCTAGTCTTAGCAACATACAAGAAGAAAAAGAAAAGTACAATCCAACTCTAGATCATCTAGAAGCTTATCCAAGCTGGGATTTTGCAGCTGTAAATAAAAATCAAAAAATAGAAAATATCTATACGGACAATAGACTTAGAAAAACGATGGAAAGAATATTTGATGATGAAGAAGGGAAAGAAATTAGAAAGGGAACGTTTAAAATCAATCTTGATAAAGAAGATGGACTTGCTGGGATTATCATCGCTATTCGTGAATCTGAAAAGTATAAAGACCTAACTGACGAAAATGATCCTCATTACAAATACAAAGAAATATATGATATCATCTGAGATAAAGATTGATTCAATTTAGCTACTCTCTCAGTACTAAAAACAAATATTAAAACTCTTATTCGCGGAGACAAAAAACTCATCACCTATACTCGTGAATGATGACTTGATTTGGAAGCAAATAAAATTGCTAAAATTTTCCAAAGAGCACAACGAAAAGATCTCGATACCTTCGCTTCGCTTATCCAGTCAAAAAGCGACGTTGCTATGGCCGTGAAAGAATGGAATAATGCCTTGGAAATTACAGGACAAAATGGAGAATATTGAAAAGACAAACAAACAAGTCTTATCACTGAAAAAAATGTCTTAAACTTTTTGTGTGACTTCAATGGAGATGGAACACTTTCTGCAGAATATAAAAGAAAAAATAATAAAGAACAAAAAAATCAAGGTGATGTAGGAACCTTATTTTGACAACAAGTAATGTTTACTATAGATCAAGCTATTGCCGTAAAAGATGCAGAACTTGGAAAATGAAAAGGAGAACAATTGGTAATAAGCAATATCATCAAAAATATGCAGATGAGTGATAGCAGAATTCTCAGTCCAGAACAACAAGAGTTTTTTACTGCCATGAATACTTCAGAGAACTGTACTAAAGCGAATCTTACTAAACTTATCAATGGATATAAAAAAGATGAGGATACCTTCATTCCGGGAATACCAGAAATGAAAATATTTTTCCTTGATTCCATCAAAAAAATAAATGGATGAATTGAAGAAGTCCAACCTGATTTGTATGATACCCTCGTAGGAGATGAATCAGAAATAATTATTGATATAGATAAAGATAAAGCACAAATAAAGGCTAGCATAGCCGAACGATTGAACAAGGTACAAGAACTAGATCTGGAAGAACAAAAAGAACTAAGAAATATTATCAAGACAGAAGGAATAGTTCGCGTAAGAGAAACGATATTCACAAATATCATGCGCGCTATGGATTACGTTCAGATTACTACTAGTACCGGCGCAAAGACAAATTTTCAATCTGCAGGAGTGAGTAAATCACGAGAGCTCCATAAAGCAAGAAAAGAAATATTGGAAGAAACAACAAGAGCGCTTATAGGAGGTGGAATCCATTTCGATCCTATTAATTGATTGAGACTTACCGTAGGAGTTGGAAAAAATTGAGTAAGCGAATCAGGAAAGACAAAACGAAATCGATGAGCAGAAACAGGAGTCAAAATATGATTTACTTGACCAGAGTTGTATGTATGAGTATCTGCAGAAATTGCAGAACAATATAATCATGGAAACGTTATCAATGCAAATTTATCACAAGTTCGCAGTGCAAAATACTTGGGTTTGGAATGATGAGTAGGAGCTGGCATCAGCATCACTAACGGAATTGGTATAGAAGTTTTTGGCGGCATCAACCGACAAAGAGATCCAGAAATTTGAATCAACCAACTTAATAAACAATATGAATCCGTCTCTGAAGAAATTTTTGATATCGGTGGAATGGATGAAGACAAAATCAGCAACAAGCTAGAATTTACTTCATATATAGAAGACAGAATAAACAACTATACAGGAGGCAAATACAAAAAATTTATAGAAACAAACAAACAACATTTGACGGATAACCTGAATTTTATTGTAGAATATATGGATGCTAATAAATTTTTTGGAACAGGTTGAAAAATAGACAAGCTTCCAAACAATAAAAAAATTGCTATCAACGCCCTCATCGATATTATGGAATCAGGAGAACTCGCATCACGAAGAAACGATGTTATTTCTGGGCTTCATGGGAAGATAGAACTTACTAAATTATCATTTGGAGTAACGACTAATGCACTTACGTTTAAACATAAAGAAAAAGCACAAGCCGCACCAACAGCTTGAGCAACAAGTGGAGAGACGACTTCAGCAGGAGATCTCTGAACATGAGGAAACTCTGGAACATGAGATTCTGAAGCTGATCTTGGACAAGAAAAATTTGGAATCGCTGGACTCTACATCTGAGCAAGAATTTCAACATGGAGAAATATATATGTTCCTAATGATGAACAATATCTTTATACCCAATATGAAATCGGACAAGGTATAACTAAAAACAATGTTGAAAATAAAGAACATAATTTGAATAGGTACGCAAATTATCTTCAAGCATTATATAATGATAAGAGATTAAACTGCAGACCAGACAATGCCAACAATAAGATTATCATTACATTTTCTCCAGAAAAAGGATCTACAACATATCTAAAAGATTTTCTTAATCTTCATGCAACTGCAGCCGCTGAAAATAATTTTTCATTAAAGGATAATGTACTTACTATAGGAAACGTTGGCGAAATCTGAGCGTATACCGTTACAGAAGCGAAGGGCGTTCGTAGAATATTATCTTTGGGAACAAAAAAACTTGATGACACCTATCGTGTTACAGAGAACACAGAAAACGCTTCTGTGAATTCCATCACGGATACCGTGCAATGAAATAAAGAACGAACAAACACAAAAATACAATCAGACATTATAAATAAAATGGCAGCGACAGAAACTATCAAGACGGAAACAAATTCTTTCTTTGACAAAAATGGTGCACTTGTCTCACCGACAGGGACTACAACAACTTTTGAAACAAAAAATCTTGAAGGACAAAAACTCAAAAATTGAATACTGACTATCACAAAGAAAAGCGATTGAACGTATACTATCAAATTAGATACCTCTTCTACGGACACCTTGACGATCAGCTATATGGACGAAAAGACATATAATGAAGCACGTAAAACGGCAGAAACTATTTCTACTAATCGAGAAAAAACAACAAACACTATAAATAAATTATTTGATTTTGATAACGAGTCCGAACTGTATAAAGCACAAAAAATGCTCGACAAGGTATCAGACAACATCAAAGATTTAGAAAAAAATACTGACAAAAAGAATAAACCAGAATATTACAAATTTTTATCATCAGCAAGTAATGTCCTTCATGGCGACACTATTGATGAAGAAGAAATTAAAAACGCCATTTGATATCTAGAAATTTTATTACCCGATACAAGCACAGAGTTTGTTGAGTTACACTGATATCTGGAATCTAAAGATTTCTATACTAAATCATATATCATAGATAGGCTGAAACAAATTTTCGCTAAAGATGCAGACTACACATGAAAGCAAGTATCATATATATTAAACAGACACACCGCTACTGCTTGGGAAGGACTTACCGGCCCTTCAGAAGAAAAAATTCCTACTGCTTTAATTAAAGAACTTCGCGCACAAAGAGCGATTCGAGCAAAAGGAACAGAGACCTATAGTGAGACACCTACAACAAATTCAAACATTATCTGATACACGGCATTTTATAGATATGGCGCTAGAGAAGAATATAAAAACGTTAAATTTTCAATGACTTCGCTAGGCAATACTACCCATCAATTAGAGACCCATACTATTACAGAACATGCTGATGAGGCTAAACAATGGTTTTTACAAAACCTAGGAAAGAACCAATATGAAGTAGAAGAGTTTGCAATAAGCTTAGAAAAACAATGTAAAAAACTGGGCGCAGAAGTCATCATACATGATAAAGATTATAGCAAAACACTAGCAAATATAACAAATTTAATAAACTGACGTACTCTTGACTCTTCTAAGAAAATAAGTATAGATATAAGTCCTGTATTTTATCTTCTCGGAGACTGTTGTAATGAGTCTATCGGTCTAGAAATCAAAAAAATAAATATTTCTACATTCAAAGACACTACAAACGTCACTACAAACGAGTGAGTAACTACAGTTCCTATCCCTTGAAAATATACCGCAACAGGCACCGCAGACAAAGAATATGTCAGTGGAGTACAGCTCTATGCAAAAAGTCACTCTATCGCAAGCAAGCCTATTAGTGAAGAGGAAAGGGTCGGATTCACACACCATGTTTCCAAAACAACAATGCCACGAGCACATGGGACGGCTGGAGAAACCGCCACTTGATGATCAACAACAGATGGTTCAGTCCCTAACTCATGAACTGGAGAAAACGAATAATACTAACAGACACTTTTAATCTCTTTAGGACAATACAATGAGAAAACAGAATATTTTAGCAGCATGACTTCTGATAACAACGAGTATGACTCTAGGAAGTTTTTCTCATGCCGCATGGTTAGATAACATCTTACCGGTAGAACAAATTTCTACATCTGTATCCTGTTCTAATGTAAGCCAAATCTACCTCAATCAGGATAATGACTCTGATGGTATTCCTGATTTTTATTTGTATCTCAATAGTAATTTTATATTAAATGGGGGCGCAAACAGTTATACTGCTGGACAAATTCTCAGAGAATCTGCTTGAACTCAATATACTAAAATAAAATATCATACCCCATTACCAAATATGATTTATAAAAAAGATGCTAATGATGTCGTTTGACCTCTTGATGACACGACATTTTGGAGAGCAAGTCGAGTATTTCCGTATAATACTCCTGTGAGATGAATCGCGACCACCCCAAATAAAGTGGTATTTGAAGAGCCATCTGACAACGATCATAATAAGAATACTATCAATATCGTTTACGATTATAGATACAAATATGCCGAATGATTTGATGGAACAACCTCTTCTGCATATCGATACAACCAAGTACCTAGCATGTGATTTATGCTAAACACAGGACTAACTTATTTCACTACGCTTCCTTGAAGTGCAGGAAACAGAAAGAGACTTTGGTCAGCCGTACAATCAATAGCAACGATAGACACCATTTGTAGAAACTATACTATTCATCGATGTGGAGATGGAACTCTAGACACGAATAGCAATGGATATACAAACACCTTTACTTGAGAAGTATGTGATGACTGAGTATTAAACTGAACTCCAGGACACTGCCCCATGTGATGTGGTGCGCCAGCGACTAACGAAAGATGTGGAGATGAAATACTCCAACCTGCTGGTAGCTATTATAATGGAAATACAAGTACTATGAGTTTTGAAGAATGTGATGATGGAGATTTAGCGTGAGATACAAATGGAGTTATCAACTGAAATGATCCCGCTACATCATTTTGTAGTGCGATATGCCTACCCAACTTCACTGAAGCATTTACTGAAGAATTCGTTAATGGATAATATGTCTTTATTATTAATCATTTGTCATGAAGTTTCATAAAAAGATCTACACGAGAGGGGCTATAGCTCTTGCTATGACAGCATCAATGCGAGCTGTATCTTTTGCAGGTGTTTCTAATAATACAATCAATGATGTCCCTAGTAGTCCAAACGAAAATAGAACCATACAAACATCGACAACGCTCTATACCAGCAGTTGTGATATCTCTCAAGAACTCGCATTCTATACATGATCACCCGTTTATCTCCGCATAGCACAACCTAAGGGACCTGTAAGTTATGTCTTTGATAAAACAGCAACCTATGTAATAGTTTATGGATGACCTGTTTTTGCTGGAAACATAAGATTTCCTTATGTCTCAAACTTTGTTCCTTCTACTACTATAGATACCAATAGTTCTAATGTATTGACTGTAGATGTTACGTGAGCAACATTTTTATGACAATCAGGAACTCCAAGAAATCAAATTGCATGACAAGTGGTAACAAAAAATAATGAAAGATCTATCATCCAAAATGCAGGATGATCATTGCTCAATTATTACTATAGATGGTCAAGTGATCTTTCTAGTCATAACTGAACATTAAACATTATCATCAATCCAAGCATTACACAAAAAATATCATGTACCAATTACTATGTCGCAAGATGTGGAGATGGAACTACAGATAAAGCAACAGGGACTTCTGATGGAAATGGAGGTCTGCAAACCCAAGGATGAATATTTTTACCATGGCACACACGATCTATCAAACCAAATGAAGTCTGTGATGACTGAGCATTGAATGGAACACCAGGACATTGTAAAACAGATTGTACAGGACTTGCTTGATGAAACTCATGTACATTAACAGCTAGTGCTACTAGCATCCAAGCTGGACAATCAGTAACTCTTAGTGCATCATATACAAGTGGAACGAGTGCAACATTTTCTCCCTCACTTTCATGAATCACCTTCACTTATCCTAACCGAAGCGATAATGCTATCATCGATACACCAACAACAACTACAACATATAGTTTAACAGTAAATGGAGCTGCATGAAGCACTCCTAGCGTATGTACAGCCTCAGTAGAAGTTGTGCAACCTGTTCCGCATCTTCAATGTACATTGACCCTTAGTCCAAATCCTGTACAACCAAATCAAATTGTCGCAGTAGGATGGAACGTTACCAATGGAAATTTTTTCTGAACCTATATCTATATTACTCCTAGTATTGTATGAGCATGGCCACATTGGATTAATGCTAACCAGTATAATGGCGTAAGCTCTGTCATGCCAACACAAACAGGAGACTATACTTTTTCCATGATGGTAAATAATAATACGGAGCAATCTACATGTACGTGAGTGCTTCATGTAAGAGACAATATTCCTTCTACATGTTCACTTACTACGACGACGCCAACTATTTTGCCAGGACAAACGGCTACGCTTAGTGCGTCTTATGCTAACGCAGCACTAGCAACATTTACACCAAACGTTGGAGGAGTTAATTTTGTATATCCTAATCGAAGTAGTACAAATATTTCTGTAACTCCGACAGTAACAACAACCTATACACTTACGACATTAGGAAATTTTGGTTCAGGACAAACGTGTACCACAACGATCAATGTAATGAATACATGAGTAACACTTAATAAATCACTCATAACAAATATTGCTTATCACTCAGGAGACCTCGTAAGCTTCAGAATAAATTTTTCTAATCTATGAGCATCCACAGTAAATCACGTAATCCTTTCAGACTATCTTCCTGCCGGTCTTGAATATGTAAATAGTCAAATTTTTGGAGTAGCTCCTTATACCTTTGGTACATGAGCTTTGCGAGGAAATCAGTTTGTAGAATATTCTTGATTTAGTTTGACGCCTGGACAACAATGATATATCATCATCACAGGAAAATTTAAATGATATCAATATTCAAATCAGACACTCAATAATTCATTTTTACAAGCAGACAATTCTCCTACATTATATTCTTCGGCATTGTTTACGGCGTATATTCCTAGTTGAAATGCTTCTGCTATTAAAACATCGAACAAATCATCTTACTATCTTGGTGAAGATGCAAGATTTACAATAGCCGTAACAAACAATTGACCTGATGCGATTAATACCGTAGTCATTACTGATGATCGGCCGAATAGTTCATGCGTTACTCTTGATAGTCAATGGACGTCAAATATGCCTCTTACTATGACAAACGCTACGGATCCTTTTGCATGGACCTACAATGGGTCATTGTCTGTAGGACAAACAATCTATCTTTACCTTACATGACATATAGGCACTCCTACATCATGCGCAGGCAATTATATTAACAACTCATCAATAAGATATACGATGAATGGATCAATACAAACAGGAAATACGGCACCATTAAATTTCTCAGTTTCTAACGTACCTAATTCTACTATGTCCTTTGAAAAAAAGATAGTACAATATGGAAGCGTTACAGGAGATCCTGTGATTTTTGAGCTTGTCTACCAAAACAACTGATCTGCTACTATAACAAATTATGATATCGTAGATTATTGGCCAGGGACATTAAACTTTGTTTCTGCCACACCTATGCCAACAACACAAACAACAACATCATGATGGGCGCTACTACATTGGATAGTTAATACGCCCCTTGCACCCAATGGAAGCGGAAAAATCATTATCAATGGGACACTAAGATAAAAAGATAAAGTTACAGGTTGAAGGTTACAGTTCGTTACAACCTGCTCCCTTCTACTAAAGCTTATATCTCTTTTAGTTATTATCGTTACGGAAATGAGAAAATCACTTTATATCATCGTCTTCTGACTCTTGTGATTGGTATGATTCAGTCGAGCTGACGTCAATAGCCTCAACGTTACTCCTGTAACGCAATCAGCTATTTCTGGTTCTCTAGTAGCCTTTACGGTTACAGGAAATAATACGACAGGCGATGCTTATCTCAAATATGTTTTGCCGAACACAGCAAACCATAGTATTGCATTTCAAAATGCGACACTCACTCCATTGAATAATGCCTTACTTAGTCTAGGTATTGAACACGATCCTGTATTTTACATCCCTGCAAACAGTAGTTTTTCCGTAACTATTACTGCTAAGGTTATCACTAATGTTCGAACATTTCCTACACTATCTACAGATGCAATCTTCGCATCTGATATGCAAATCAACACGCTACTTACTTCAGCAGTAGCACAAATAACACCTATCGCTGATCTCTTAGTAACTAATATTTTGACAGGAACGAATCCAAGTTTTTCTGGAGATAACGTCTCTTATTTTGTAACACTACAAAATATCTGATCTTCATCTGCGACCGGAATTTCTTTTTTAAGTACGTTTCCTATTCCAACATTATTTACTCCGACTGCGAATTTTAATGGGATAACTCATACATATGACCATATAAATTATCCACAAGATTTTGTATGGACATGAAGCTATTTGAACAATTTAAATCCAGGACAAAGTATAACAATACTTCTAAATGCTAGTATGACTCAAGCATTTGCTGTAGGCACAAGTTTCAATCAAATCGCTAAAGCAACAACACTAAGTAATGAATATACTACAGGAAATAATGTAGCTACCGCATCAGCCATTGTACAGGCTCCTGCTAATGTTCGAATCACAAAGACACTTCTTCCTTTTACAGGATTCAATGCTGGTGATCAGGTGCATTATGTACTTACCTATGGAAACAATTGAGGAAAAATAGCAAATAATGTAGTTGTTACAGATACTGCTCCTGCTGGAATAGGTATCCCAGTAGCTACATTTACTCTCTGATCACTTCCTGCTTGAAGTGGAGGAACTCTTTATATTACGTGAACACTTTCAAATTTTTTCGCTGCAGGACATGTTTTTGTAAACATAGCAAATATCAGCACGACAAGTATAGAATCGCTAACTTGAGATAACATTGCTTTTGCAACAGGGACTATAGTGTCCATCGCAAATATTAACGTAAATATTATAGCTAACAATCTCACAAGACCACAATTGGACAACGCTCCTTATGGATCTTGACCTAGCATATTCATCCAAGCAGTGAGCGGAGATCTTATCCAACTCACACTTACCTATGCAAATTTTTGAAATACCTCATGAACAAATGCCACTATCTGAATTTCATGAACACAATGAATTCTAAACCTTTGATCATATAATAGTAACATAGGGACACTTCCTCTTAACACTACATGAACATTAATAGTTACATGAATTGTTGGTCCAAAAAATTATATTTCACTTACACCAACAGCTCGCTTGTCTTACAATAGCTGACAACTTATTACTGATACGGTAATGATTCAAGAACCACTTGTTTGTGGTGATGGACTAGTTACTAGAAACGAACCTTGTGACACTCAAGGGAATATTGGCGTATTATATAGCGGACAGGTTTGTCAAAATCAACAATGATCTTGCATGCTCGTTACGCAATCCATTGTGAATAATGCATGTATAAATTATCAATACAACAATCCACTTGGAGGAGTTACTACATGACAAACATGTAGCTCTGTTACTGCTCCTCTCGTAAATACAAATTGTAATAGCATGACAGGATCTGCTCCTGTATCAAGCGGAACATGATACAACGTAAATCTTACTTGTAGAGGGAATAATACCACATCAACTACCCCTATCTCTATATATTGTGGAAACGGAACAATTCTTTCATGACTAGGATCAAGCTTTAATGGAACTTGTAATTATACATCATCTTTTGTCGGAAATGCACAATGTAAAGTAGCTAATGATGCGAGCAATACTGCATGTAGACTTCCTATTGCATCTAACGCAGGACAATGTAGTGCCCTCACTCCACTTGATGGAAGTATTGCTTTGGTAAATAGTAGCAATGACGCAGATAGCACATTTAGATGTGAAACGACTAATGGAGTTACTGCCCAATCTATAGTTATAGACTGTGGAAACTGAACTCAACATACGGCAAACAACACTTCTGTTTTGGAAGCAGGATGTAGCTATGTAAACGTAAACACACCCCAAACATATAATGTAAGATGTTTAGTAGATTGAATAAGTGCTCCTGCTTGTCAACAAAATCTTATTGTAGATGAAGGAACATTTGGAAGATGTTGAGATGGCGTTCGTCAATGATATGAAAAATGTGATGATTGAGGTCTGAATGGAACTTCCAATTCTACTTGTACTCTTGGATGTGATATTAAAAACTCCCTCCCTGTAGGATGTTTCAATCTTGGAAATAATAATATTTCCGTTCAAGAAAATGAACTTCTCCCATTTTGGCGAAATGTTGATGGCGATAAAAATACCGTCACAAGCTGTGATTCAAACAAAGTAAATAAAATTCAAGCAAATAGTTTACAATGTACTTTCAAAATTTACAATTCGAATGGACTTGTAGACACGTTTGAAGCTCCATGTAAAAATTCAAACAATTCTCCTATATTTAATCACTTCAATAGTATCGGAGCATCTTCATTTACTAATGCTTATGGGAAATATTCTACACTTATAGATAGTAACATAACTAATGGTACTTTTGGAGAATATAAAATCAGTCTAGAAAACGTTACTTACAACTATTGTAATGGCACAAACTTTGTATCATGATCACCTCTTCAAAGAGTATGTGAAGCAAACTTCACCGTTACAAAGCCTTATCTCGCGCAGAAGAGTTCATTTGGTACTACCCCAAGAGCTACAAATATCAAACTTGATGGATATACAAATCTTGATGGAACTGATCTTATAAATGGAACTGATCTTGCAGAGATTATGGTACTCGATGGATCCGTATATAATGGAGGAAATAAAATACAGACAATGATAAATACATTTATTACTAAATATGAAAAACTTGCAATCACGCTTCCTCAAAGCTCTTTACAAGGTACGGCATTTGAATGATTAGATATCACGGTAAAAGTTGTCCCAAAACAAAAAATATATATTTTACAATCTGCTACGAGAAGAACAATTACTATGAAAAACATCAAATCATTCACTACGCCATTTACTATCGTTACAAAAAATATTGATCTCGTGATCAAGGGAAATGTTGATTATAATGGTATGTTCTTAGTAAAAGGTGGAACGATTACTTTTGAAAAATCAGATGAAGTTATTGGTGGTGATAGATGTCCAACTACTCAAGTAGTTAAAGGAATATTCATTACTGACGTCTGATTCCTTGGTTGAAATCCATTGAGCAATCAAACAAATACTAAAGAACGATGTAGCTATGGTGGGCTTGACGTCAAGGGTATCTTGATTGGAGACAATATTGAGAATATTGTTGAAGCAAGAAGATCGCAACTCAATCATTGGTTTAAAGTGTGAGGAACTTCTGCTACTGCAATTAAAGCAGAGAGAAGAAATGAAATATTTAATGGAGCAGCATTGCTTATAGAATATAGTCCAAGTCTTTGGAATACTCTCCCTCCAGGGGCAAGCGAATTTACAAAAGTACTGGATATTTACAAACAATAGAAAATTAACTAACAACGAATAACTAATAATTAACAATGAATGAATTTACTATTTATTTAAAATAATAATAATTTAAAAAAATAATTTAATTAAAATAGTATTGGGGCGATAAGTGATCGCCCCTTTTTTATTTTATTTTTTTAGAGGATGAGGACGATTTTCATTCTCCCCCAAACATACGCCATTTTCCAAAAAAAACCAAGAATTAAAAAAATATACAATTGACTTGACATTGTTCAGTAAATTGTTATAAAATTAAATAATACGCAATACAACTTTTTACCTTTCATATATTTTTCACATGCAGAAACTATCTTTAAAATCTTTTTTGAGCGTATCTACATTAGTACTTGCTGTGCTCGTACTTTGAGGAATCGGATCAAAAACATTTGCGTATACAGACGCGAATTACATTAGCAACTTTACTCCTAATGGATGTAATAGCGCTACTACCTTAGTCTATCACCTTAATAGCTGAGACATCGCAGCGGGATGATCTCTAACAGTACCTTTGGGATACTCTGGAGTTATTTTTGTTATTGATAGCGTGCCTAGCTTTGTAACTGCGAACTTAAGAATTGATTCTAATTGTGTTTCTCTTGTAGCAAATGGTGATACTATCGGAAACACGGTATTGAATCTTAAATGATGAGCATATATTGCTAGTGTTGGATACAGCAATATTATCATTGCAGGATTTGATGCATCGCATAAATTAGAAATAAATAATGCGACAACTAGTCCATGAGGAATATTATTACAAAATAATTCATGAGTACTTATTTCACAAACTGCGTTGTCTGGATTTACGGTATTGTGAGGGATAGCATTTGATCACACTACTAACTCTACTATTTCAAACAACACTTTCTCTAATAACAAAGACGGTATCTGGTTACAGGCAGGATCTCACAACACCACTGTTTCTAATAATACCATGAATAATAATTCAGAATTTGGAATTCTTCTTGATGGAGTTTCTTGATGTGCGGTAACTAGTAACATTTGAAACAATAACAATTATTGAATATATCTCAACATCGCGACAAACTCTAGTATTTCAAATAATACGATAAGCACTTCATCTACTATATGAATCTATGTACAACAAGGATCTAACAACACTTTTGTCAGCAACATCATCAACAACAATCTTATCTGATTGGCAATAGACGATACTGATGGCAATACATTTACTAGCAATACAATTAGCGCAAACACTACGTACTGAGTATCCATGGGAAACACTTCAAGTGGAAATATTTTTAATGGAAACACTACAATATCTTCACCTACAGGAACTGACGTATATCTTTTCAACGCTTCTCATAACCAATTTCTCTCTACAACTATTCAATCTTCTTTGATCGGACTACAAATAGATGGTTCTACGTTTAACACTTTTTCTTGAGTAAATGTAGTAAATAATGCAAGTGGAGTTAAGCTCTCCACCTCTTCAAACAATACCTTTAGTCTTCTCAACAATACTAATGGTATTTATGTAGACAATCATTCAAATTCTAACAACATTATAAATACTCAAATACTGGGACAAAATAACATTTTTATCTACGATTGATCTTCTAATAACATCATTACGGGAGGATTATTTGCAGCGACCTCTACAACAACAACTTGAGTAACTATTACACTAAAAAATAATCAAACAACTCCAACCTATATCGTTTCATGATCTGGATTGACTTGAGTATATGCTAATGCTATGACAGGATCCACAAAGATACTTGCAATTGAACTTACAGCATCAAATGGGACAAAAGATATTTTTGCAACTTACAACAATGGAAATAAACAATATGATTCTATATCTCTTACCCTTGCTACACTTCCAGGTGGAGGTTCAAATGGAGGTTGAGGTGCAGGAGGTGGATGAGGTGGTGGTTGAGTATGAGGTGGTGGTTTACCTGTATGTACAGCTATCAATCTTACTTGTACCAATGGAGTACGAACGCTCAACACCTGATCAGTATGCCAATGATGAAATCTCGCACACTCATGTACTGTAGGATGAACATGAAATCTTCCGATAGGAAATATCACATGATCACCTTATTCTACTGAATTGAATAACGCGTATCTTTGGGCATATGCACATAGTATTACTACCATGAACACTATCCAATCAGCAAACATGTGATGAACTCTTCTTAGAGCACATATGGCAAAAATGATTAGTAGCTTCGCTATATTACTCGGAGGTGCAGTTCCAAATACTAACCTCTCTTGTACATTTGCAGATACTGCAAATCAAAGTACTGAAATGAATTTTTATATAAGAACTTCTTGTCAGCTTGGACTTATGGGGATCAACATGACTAACTTTGATCCTAATGGAGAAGTAACAAGAGCGCAATTCTGAACTATTCTTTCTAGAGTAATCTGGGGAACAACATATAACACTACAGGCACAAATTATTATGCTTCACATCTCAACGCATTGAGACTTGCCGGCATCATGAACAATATTTCTAATCCAAACATGAAAGAACTTAGAGGATATGTTATGCTTATGATGAAGAGAACATACGAAGGAGGATTCTTACAACATAACTAACAACTAATAGTCCTTCGACCTCGCGGAGGATAAATGAATAACGAACAACGATAGAAACTATTTATTAAAAATAAATTAATTAAAATATTGTAGGGGCGATTAGTAATCGCCTCTTTTTTTTATTTTTTATTTGTCATTTCGAACCTGTCTGCCAAAGGCAGACATAGTGAGAAATCTTATATAAAAAAGGAAATTTCTCATTTCATTCGAAATGACATTCTGAATTCGAAAAAGCGGACAGCGATGTCTGCTTTTTTTGTTTTTATTTTTTATTTTTTTTATTTTTTTGTCCTCCTTTACTTCAAAGGAGGGGGAACCCTTTAGGGTGGAGGATTTAAGAGAATTATTTTCTACTTTTAAATTCACAAACATGTAAAGTCATCTTGATCAAAAATCCATACCGAATAATCAATAGAAATCGTAGTCTAAAAGCCAGTTAAATTAAATTTTTTCTCTATATGTTTTTATCGTTATTTATCTTTGTTTTCACTTGACAATTATCAGCAAATGTGTATACATTATACACTGACCGAGTACTGCTCGTCAGCCGAAGATCTAAATGTTCCTGAGGGTGCTTAGCTCCAGAGAAATTTTAGATAGGTAATTAACAAATATATTAATCAAAAAAACAAACAAAGATGAAAGACAATTTTTTGATTGTCAGAAATAAAATAAAAAATATCTCAACGACAAAAAATAAAAAAATTCTCATACATCACCAAAAGATTTATGCAGAATAAACTTTATTTTTATCGGGATGATACAATTTTATTGTATACTGATAATCAGCGTATAGCCAATGAATTTTGCTAGGTCGCGCGTAAACAAATACGACTAAAAAAATTCAAAAAAAATCAATTAATAGTAAACTAATACATTTAGAAACAATGAAAAGATCAATTTTATTGCTTGTATGTATCATCACCTCGATGATCATGCAAAAGAGTTACGCTCAAAACAGCGTGACTATTACACCGAATGCTGCGATATTGTGCGCAGGTTCAGGAAACACCGTTACCTTGCAGGCTACGCCAGCAGGAGGGTTTCCAATCAGTTATTCATGGAATCCGGGAGGAATGACAACGTCAACCGTTGGCGTAAATCCCGCATCTACAACTACGTACACCGTTACGATAACTTTTGCAGCAGGCTTGCCTGTAACTGCAACTGCTACTTCAACAGTGTCTGTAAACCAACCACCAGCACCTACTGTAAGCGCTAGCGCTTTAAGTATTTGCGCTGGAAACAGCGTAACACTAACCGCATCCATTCCTTTTGCTACTGCTTATCAGTGGTACAGAAATGGGAATCCCATCTCGGGAGCGACTGCAGTAAGCTACACGGACACCTTAGGGGGTTCGTATCAGGTATTGGTAACTATTAACCCTTGCTCAGGTTTATCGACTGCAGTAGTGGTTACTACAAATCCTTTGCCGGTGGCACACGTAACGCCAGCAGGCCCGTTAACAACTTGCTGGGGAACACCTATCACGCTTACCGCTGATCCCGGGGCTGGCTATCTTTTTCAGTGGCAATTATCAACTGATGGAGGGCTTACTTGGTTAAACCTCACAGGAGAAACCAACCAAACGATCAATTCAAACGTAACCGGCAACTATCGTGTCAGAGTGACCGATACTAATGGCTGCACAAACAATTCACTTTAATTAATATTACAAAAAAAAAAAAAAAATTATATGAAAAAATTATTATTATTTAGTTGCATGATTATCGGAATGATAACTGCAACGTTTGGTCAGACGGGAATACATATCACCGTATACCCTCAATTGTTTGCTGGTTCTCTTTCTGGAGGAATCAGCCCATTATGTTACAACAATTCACCGGGTCTTATGACAGGAACAGTTCCTGTAGGAGGACAAGGGGCCTATTCTTATCAGTGGCAAAAATCCACCGATGGAGGACTTACTTGGACTAACATAATTGGAGCAAATGGCGTTAATTTAAATCCTGGAAACTTAACAATGAGTACGGATTTCCGTAGAAATGATGCTGATCCTTGCGGAACAGTAACAACGAATACTATTTCTATTTTAGTGTATGGACAATTCGTTGCTGGCGTAACAACCGGTGGGAACACTCCTCTTTGCTATAATGGAAATGGCGGCATATTGACAAGTACTCTTGAAACTGGCGGTGCCCCTGGCACTACCTATCAATGGGAACAATCAATTGACGGTGGTTTAACCTGGACTATTATTGCAGGTGCAACCACTACTTCGTACGCTATCGGAACCCTTACTCAAACCACAGAATTCAGAATAGGATTCAACAATGCATGTGGGACCATTTATGGAAACACAACAACAATTACTGTGTATGCAATATTCGTTCAAGGCGTGGTTACCGGTGGCAATAGCAACATTTGCAACAATGCAAATGGAGGAATTCTTACCAGTACTGCTCCAACAGGTGGTGCCCCAGGAACAACATTACAATGGGAATCATCTACGGATGGTATTACTTATACCTCTATCACAGGAGCTACAACTTTAACATATGTTGTAGGTAATTTAACTCAAACGATGTGGTACCGATTGGTATACACAAACACTTGCGGGGTAATTACTTCCAATGTAACTAATTTGGTAGTATATCCTATATTTGTTCAGGGATCTATCGTTGCTGTAGGCGGGACAACCGTTTGCAATAATACAGATTTCGGGTCATTTGTAGGAAACCCAGCAACTGGCGGTGCACCTAGCACTACTTATCAATGGGAACAATCAATTAATGGTGGCGTAACATGGACTATTATTGCAGGTGCAACAGGAGTAAGTTATGACCCTGCTGCTCTTTCAGTAACTACAATGTTCCATCGTCAAGATGTGAATACTTGTGGTGCGGCATACACAAACGCAATTACCATTACAGTATATCCACCATTTTCAACCGGAGTTATAGGCGTAAATCAGGCGATTTGTTACGGCTCTACGCCTAACCAATTGAATTTTATTACTCCACCTTCAGGTGGAGATGGCACTTATACCTACATGTGGGAAAGTTCATTTAATGGACTAAATCCATGGACCTCTATCGCGGGAGCGACAGGAACTACATACCAACCTCCGTCTTTGACGAGTGGTATTTGGTTCCATGTAATCGTAACCAGCGGTTCAGGCTGTGGAAGCGGACCTGCATTACCTTAAATTAACACAGTAAATAAAAAAAAACAGATGAAAAAAACAATAACAAAAATCCTTTTTTGTTTTGCTGTGCTATGTATGGCAGCAACAATGGGTCACTCCCAAAATGGAGTGCAGATTACTATTTACCCCGCACCTACGCTGTACAGCGTAATGGGCGGAGGATCATACTGTGCCGGTGGTACAGGAGTTAATGTCAGCATTTCCGGATCGGAGGTAGGCGTTAACTACGAGCTTCAGCTTAACGGAGCGAGTATGAATCCTCTGGTAATATTGCCAGGAACCGGAGCTCCTCTGAGCTTCGGCTTACAAGCGAACGGTGGGAACTATTCAGTTCTTGCAACTAACACTACTAGCGGATGCTCTATTGCAATGAGCAACACTGCGGTAGTTCAGGTAAATGCAATACCGAACGTTATCATTACACCAAGTGGAAGTACCACATTTTGTGGCCCAGGTACAGTAACCCTTACAGCAAATGTTGTTTCGGGAAACTCGTATCAATGGCAGCACAATGGAGTAACCATATTTGGATCAACATCTAACCAATATGTTGCGAACACAACGGGAATGTTTACCGTTGTAGTGACCAACACTGCAGGCTGCATTAACGATGCGAGCACTATGGTTACTGTCAATCCATTACCTTCACAGTTTTTGGTGAGTGCAAGCTCGTCAACATTCTGTCAGGGAGGACCCGGAACGACAATAAATCAAAATGGGTCATCATTGGGGGTTAACTATCAGCTTATGTTGAATGGTTCTCCAACGGGCAGTCCTGTAGGTGGAACTGGTTTCCCTCTTCAATGGGCTAATCAGGCTGCGGCTGGAACGTATTCAGTGCAAGCAACGGATAATGCAACAACCTGCACATCCATGATGAATGGAAGTGCTTTTGTAAGCATGAATCCCCTGCCTTCAGCAGCCACTGCTATCACAGGAACAACTACGGTTTGTCAGAATACAACAGCATCGTATTTTACAAATAGTATAATGAATGCAACCAGTTACATGTGGTCAATTCCTACGGGAGCAACTATTATCTCCGGTCAGGGGACAAACAGCGTGACTATTGATTTCACAGGAGCGATAAGCGGTACTATCGATGTTTACGGGCAGAATGCTTGTGGCAGCGGTCAAAACGTTTCTCTTCCTGTGACGGTTAATCAGTCTCCAAGTCTGACAGTTACAGCGACACTTACAAGTGTTTGTGTTGGAAACAGTACTACTTTAACTGCTAACGGAACAGGAACAATATTCTCCTGGGCTGGTAGCAATATAATTACTCAAAGCAATACAGTTACTCCTTCTGCTACGACTACATATACCGTTACGGCAACAGGAGGAAATGGCTGTACAGCTACGGGAAGTATTGTAGTTACCGTGAACCCGCTACCTAATGTGGCATTAAACTTAACACAAAGTGCCTACTGCACGAGTGTGAGTAGTGCAACTTTGTCAGGTGGCGTGCCTACAGGTGGGACCTGGTCAGGTCCTGCGGTGTTTAGTTCAGGTGGAAATATCTACCCCTCAGCATTTGGGGTAGGAACAACGAATGTAACATACACATACACGGATGGAAATGGCTGTACGAACACAGCTACTGACGGATTGACAATCAATCCTGTGCCTGCGGTTACGTTCGTGAATATCACGAACACGATCAACGTGAATACGCCAGCATTCGATTTAATGAATTATGTTTCACCTATATTCGGAACCTTTACAGGTCCGGGCGTAGTTGGCAGCATGTTTAATCCATCAGTTGCTGGAGTGGGAGTGCATATGGTAACGTATACCTATGTTTATCCATTAACCGGATGTGACGCAAGTCAAATCCAGTACATCCCGGTGGGAGGCGTTGGAATTGATGAAGTAAACGCAGCAGTTTCTGCTGTGAATATCTTCCCAAATCCAACGAGTACAAATTTGAATTTGACCGGCATCAACACGAAGGAGATTAAGTCATTGAAGGTTATAAATATGCTTGGTGAGGTAGTTTACTCTACCCCAATCAATGCAGAACAAATAACAATCAATGTATCTGAACTTTCTTCAGGCACATATATTATTTCATTTATGAATACCGATGGCATCTCCATAGGAAGACATTTCATGAAAACGGAATAATATAAATTAATTTATTAACTTAACGGTGGCAGTTTTTTACTGCCACTTTTTTTTATTTAAAAATTTTCGTGAATAAAAACATTTTCATGAATGTAAAAATCCATGCATGTAAAAAAATCTATTCTTGGAAATTATTCAGATATAAATTTTTTTCTATGTCTTTAAGAAAATTAATGATCTATTTTTTACATTAAAACGTCTATTTTGTCTACTGCTCGAAACAATCATACATTTCGCCCAATTTAGTGTTGATTTTGCATATATTTTCCCTATAGTCGTGGACACGTAAATTTTTTGTTTACTCGAAATTTTTACAAAAGCCAATTACGAACAAATCAAATCCATAAGTATATATTTAAAATTTAAAATTATTATTACATGCCAACTATTAATCAATTGATTAAAACGTGAAGAAAGCAAAAAACGTACAAATCAAAAGCGCCTGCTTTGCAGTTTGGAATCAACAAACTCGACAACAACAAAAGAGTTGATAGACCAGCGCCATTCAAAAGATGAGTATGTCTCAAGGTTTCTGTCATGGGACCCAAAAAACCAAACTCAGCGCAAAGAAAATTTGCGAAAGTAAGATTATCTAATGGAGCAGAAATACTTGCATATATCCCAGGAGAATCTCACACCCTTCAAGAGCACAGTGTGGTTCTTGTAAGAGGATGAAGAGTAAAGGATCTTCCAGGAGTAAGATACCATATCGTTAGAGGAAAATACGATGCTAATCCTGTAGATAAGAGAAGACAATCTAGATCTCTCTATGGAGCAAAAAGACCAAAAAAGGTTGCTGCTAAATAAAACAAAACAAGGAAAGTTACAAGGAGCAGGAATAAAATAAACAACCTGTAACCTGTTACTTGCAACCTTGTACCTAATTCCTTTTACCTTGTACCTGAGTGTTATTATGTCAAAATTAGTTGTTGGAAATATGTGAAATCCAAAGATCGAAAAAATAATCAACTATATTATGAAAAGTTGAAAAAAAAGTGTAGCGAAAAAAATCTACAGCAATATGCTCGCAGAGATAAAATCTAATGGGCACATGAATCCAGAAATCGTTTTGGAAACTGCTATAGAAAACGCTTCTCCTACATTGATGATCAAATCAAAAAGAATGGGTTGATCTATCTATCAAGTTCCTGTAGAAGTAAAACAAGATAAAAAATTGTTTTTTGCTTTCAAATGGATACTTGCTGGAACTGCTTCCAAAACTGGAAAACCTATGTACAAAAAATTGGCTGAAGAAGTAATGGCAGCTTACGGTAACCAAGGATATGCAGTCAAGAAAAAGGAAGAAACACATAAGATGGCTGAGGCAAATAAAGCATTTGCATACATGGCTAAATACGTAAATTAAAACATTAAAAAACTTGGAAAATTAAAAAATTCGTAAATGCATTCATAAAATGTTTTAATCTTAATAACGTTTTAATCTGTTAATTATCAAGTAATGGGAAATACAAGTGGTGCAAAATATAAGCATATGATGTATAACGTGTCTCGATCAAGCCAAAAATCTGGTAAAAAACTAGAAAAAGCTCTCGCACGATATGTTGATCTTATCAAAAAAGAAGCTGATCAAGGAGAAACTAAGTGGATATATAAGACTAAAATAAGAGCTCAAGCAAGACTTAAGAAAATGGGTATCACTGAAAAAATGGTTGATGCTGTTTTGACTAAAAAAGGATTGCTTAAGTAATAAACGTCGCATTGTTTCAAAATTATAAATTCTAAATTTTAAATTCTAAATTAGTATACCCGTATGTCTAGACTAAAAACTAACGCAAAAAGAAAGCTCAATAAAGCATTGTTCAGAGTTGAAAAGGTAGTTATCATGGACGTAAGAAGAAATCTCGAACAACAAAAGAAATGGAAAGCTAAAGTTATGAACAAAAAAAGTAAGTAGTTTTTTTAGATTATTGAATAGTATTCAAAATGAATTTTGACAGACTTAAACATTTCTACGATAACAATGGAAGCAAAATCCTAGATATCAAATCAGGAATGCATATTGAAATCCATGAAAAAGATATAGAATCCAACAGAATATGGAGATTCAAATGTCTTGTTATCAAGACAAAAAAACCTAATCACGCCGATGGGACATTTACTGTTAGAGGAACAGTTGCTTGAGTGGAAGTAGAAAAAATCTACCCTCTATCATTCAACCAATTTGACAAGATCGTTCTCTTGGACGAATATCAAACAAGAAGAGCTAAGCTTTACTACATTAGAGATAAGGTAGGAAAGGACGCTAGATTCAAGTCTAAAATAACTGCTGAAAAGAGAGACACTAACCTTCTTGATAAAGATGCAGGTAAAGTAAAAGAGAACAAAGGAAAGAAAAAAAAGAAATAATTCATTTTATCAATGATTAATTTATTAAATAATTACGAATTTCGAATTACGAATTAAAAAAAATTCGCAATGCGCAATCCGTAATCAAGTAATCATTTAATTTATATTTAAAAAAAATGGAACTTATTGTAACCTCTCGCCAAAATAAAACAGCTAAAGACCTTAGAAAAGAAGGTTTGATTCCTGGTATCATCTATGGGAAACACCTTAAGGAAGCTATCGCTGTAGCATGTAAAAGAAATCCACTTATCAAAGCATATAAAGAAGCTGGATACTCTACTCCACTCACTATTACAGACGAAGAGAAACTTAATCAACTTGTTTTGATTCAAGATATTCAATTAGATCCTGTAACTGATATCCTTCTCCATATAGATTTCTTGGCGGTAAACAAAGACGAAAAAGTTACAACAGAAATACCTGTTAAGATGATCGGAGAATCTATGATTGAAAAATTGGGACAAGGAAAAATACAACTTCTGAAAGATTTCATCGAGGTTGAGGCATTTCCACAGGACTTACCCCATGACATTACTATCGACATCTCTATTATCGAAACTATGGGTCATACAATATTCGTTAAAGATTTGAAATTATCAAGCAAAGTAAGAATACTTGATGATCTTGAACAACCATTAGTGACTGTTCTTTCTCTTGCTGAAGAAGAAGTAGAAGCGACTCCAGTTGCTACTGCTGAAACTACTCCAGCTGCTGGTGCTGTACCAGCTGAATGAGCTACTCCAGCTGCTGATAAAGATGAAAAAAAGAAAGACGATAAGAAAAAATAGTAATAATTCAGAATTCATAGTTCAGAATTCAGAAAGAATATTTATTTTAAATTCTACATTTTACATTCTACATTCGATTATCATGCCAAGAGTATGTGATTTTACAGGAAGATGAACACAATCTGGAAATATGAGATCTCACTCTATGAGATCAACTAAAAGAACCTTCAAAATAAACTTAATTGAAAAAAAAGTAAAACTAGAAGACGGTTCTCTCCTCAAAGTAAGAGTTAGTTCAAAGATATACAAGAAACTTAAAGGATTCATCTAAATGAATAATGAACAATATAGGAATAATGAACAATGTAGGAATTATATTTATTAATAAAAAAATATACCAACATTATTAATTTTTCACTTTTCATTATTCATTAAATTCGTGGGATGGTAGCTCAGTCGGTAGAGCAACCCCGCTAAAGCCGGGATGGTCCAAAGTTCGAATCATTTATAAAAATAAAGCATATATGAATTGGTGTGTATATATCTTGCAATGAGACAGATTCTATGTGGGTAGTACAAATGATATTAATAGAAGATTAACTGAGCATAAGGCTAAATGATATTCGACTAAAAGAATATGAGATTGGACGTTAGTAAAAGTAATTGATTGCAAAACTAAAGAAGAATCTAGGTCTTTGGAAAGAAAAATTAAAAAATCATGACACATCGAAAGATTTATTGTGTAGTGATAACACATATCCATACCGTGGGATGGTAGCTCAGTCGGTAGAGCAATGGCCTTTTAAGCCAGTGGTCCAGGGTTCGATCCCCTGCCATCCTAATTCGTAATCATCAATAATCATACATATAATACCTAAGCAATTAGGTATTTTTTTTCTAATAAAAATTTAAGCATCTATCAAATTTTTATAGTAGGAAAAAAGTCCTTAGAAATTGGGTCTATTTCCAAGTTCGGGAATTTGGGTTAGTAAATCTTGCTGATAATTTTCTTAAATAATTCTGTCTATTTCTGAATCCATGTGAAACTCTCTTAGCAACTTTACATTGATTGTTGAAACTTTCTGTGTAGGC
>JAPLUT010000006.1 GCA_026397475.1 candidate division SR1 bacterium
ATTTGAGGATATCATGCATCATTTCTTTATAATTTTTCATTTTTTTTCTTCTATAACCAGATAAAATTATCTAATTATAGTTGTAAACCTCAAAAAAAGCAAATTTTCACCTACTTTTTTACCGAAGTTGGAAATAGACCCATTGAAATTTGCTTTTTTTGTCATTCTTGGATATACTTAGAGGAGTTTATTTTTTTATGACTAGTAATGATTGATATCATAAGTGATGATCTTCCTAAGAAATCTGATACTACCCCCATTACTTCTTTGTGATCAGCTCTATCTAAAGATATTTTAGATGAAATTTATTCTGCTAAAGAAATTTTTCATCAAGAAAATCTTAATGATGATATCATTGCTCAGTTTTTGGATTTTCATCTTGGGTTGGACAAACAAATAGAAAAACTTGTTAAATATATCATGATAGAATTTGGTCAGAATATAACTAAACATGGGCTTCAAGATATTGGTGATCTTCAACAGCCCGTGTCTAAAATGTCCTTGAAATCTACCCTCCATCAATTGTATCTTGAAACAGAAAACTATGTTACAAAAAAAGAACTTACTTCAAATCCCTCTTTCAATCAAGATGAAAATATAATAAATAATTTTGTTGATCAGATAAAAAAGATTTGAAATATGTCTTATGATGATCTAAGTGTTGAACATAAAAAAGTTATAGATACACAAGATGACCATAAATATGGTATGACTTGAGAGGAACAAAGAAAAAAATGAGCCGGACTGTGATTTATCGATGTAGCCAAAAAAATAAAAAAAAGAGGCGATGTTATTTGACAGATATTTACTCCTATTATAGAGAAAATAAATGATCATATATTTAGATTTAAGCTTATTACTAAAATTCCTAAGGGAGTAGATTAAAAATTATTATCTCTTTCTATCAAAAATTTTCTTTGTTGCGTCAATGCTTGCATTTGGCGCACTTTTTTATATTTGTATTGACAATAATTGTCTTATGTATATAAAAAATATCAAATATTTATATTGTGATATATTATGTATATGCGTAATTCTGTTAAAGATGGAGAAATTAAGCCTACTAGTGAGGCGCTTTCATCAAATACTGTCCCATCTAATGCCACTAACAGTTCCTTAAATACTCCTTTGGCAGAATCAAACACGGTTTCCAAAAAAGATATTGGGTATATTTTTAAGCTTGATGTTACGAAACAGAAACTTGAAAGTATAAATAAAAAAATAGAAAAATTGGCAAGTATTGCCCTTAGTTTGACTGAAAAAATCCAAGAAAATGATCGTATCTATTTGATTTTAGAGAGCCATTACTATGAAGTAAGTCTTAAACATCAGGAAATGTTTAGTTCTTTTATGGAGAGTCTTGATCTTTATGGATATACTTTTGTTCAGGTTACTAATCTTTCAAAACGTGATAAGTTTTTAGAAAAAATAGCTTCTGAGGGAGAAAGGGCGGCAGCATTTCAAGAATTGCATTGATTAGACGTCTCTTTTCGTAATGCTTCGGTTCAAGAAGATCTTTTGTATAGCATCCAAAAAGATATGACCGCTCTTGATAAACAAACTGCTAAACTTTCTAAACAATTTGATGAAAATAAAAAACGTTTACAGCAAGAAACTCAAAAATTTTATGATACCAATAATGCATGACTCTTGGCATCTTATGAGGTTTCTAACAACAAAGTATCTATTGATGATTTTGTTGCTCATCCTCAGATCGAAACTCAACTAAAAAAATTGATTACTATGTATACGCATAAACATGAAATGATTAAATTTTGATTATCTTTACCTAAAGGCATTCTGTTTGTAGGAGATACGGAAACCGGTAAAACGCTTGCTGCAAAAGTGTTTGCTTCTGAAATTGAGCGTAAGTTGTATCATATTAAAGCACATGATCTTTTCTCCGAAAATGTAGATGATCCTAACGAGATGCTTTATGTTATCTTTTATAGTATCATTGATAATATACAAAAAACAAAAGAACCTTGTGTAGTTTTCTTGGATGAAATAGAAAAAATTATCTCGAGTGTCTGAGAATATTCTCCTGCTACCGAGAAAATGATCTCCAATACCCTTATCAAAAATATTGTTAATATTCAAAAATCAGGTCTAGATATTACTATTATTGCTGCACTGACTCAAAAGAATAAAATAGACGAAAGGTTCTTGAAGCACGATTTGTTTGATAGTCAATTTTTCTTTAATTTACCAGAAGCGGCGGAGAGAAAAAGACTGTTTGAGATCTACATTCAAAAGGCAGAAAAACATGCAAAATTAAAATTATTTGCTTCTGATTTTTTGGATGAATTGGTAAAACAAACTGATGGTTTCTCAGCAAAATACATCAAACAAACTGTGGATGCTTGTGTAAGAGAATATTCGTATAATTATATTCAAAATAAATCATCTCTTTCTCTTGATTCTGCCTTTATATCAGCAGCTGCCAAAAAGATACAGAAGATAAGAAAAAAATCTTCCTCTGAAGATACTATTTTTCCAAATGGCTTAAAACGTAATAAAATTATTTCGTTTCTTGCTAGACATACTATGAAGCAAGAGCTTATCTTTGGTGAACTCAAAGATTCAAAAAAAATTGATTTAATCCAGTATATTATGGAAATTACTTCGACCTATACGGAGGATAAATTTAATATTCTCCTCAAAATGTGTGTTGACGAGTATTCTCAAAAAAAAGCTGGGTATCATAAAACTTCCCTTATCTCTAAAGAATTTGTATTGGAAAAAATAAATGAATTGAAATCAGAAGATAGAATAAAGTGAAAAAGAGTGGGGTTTTTCTAAAGGAGGACTATATTTTAATTTTTCCTTGAGAGTTCTCAAAAATTTCTTTTTTAAATTCCTCAAGATATCAGCTATTAATACTAATTTCTGTATCGACATTTTTGTCGTAATTTTCTTTTGCTGTTTTTGCTTGATATTTATTCAATGTTTTTTTTACGATAGAAACTAGGTCAAATGGATAGCTAAATTTTATTGTCTTCGTGATTTCTGTTTCTGTAATTTTGGCGTGCTGGAGTGTTTGCTTAGCGGACTCGCTGTAGGCTTGAATTAAGCCTCCAACGCCAAGCAGAGTACCTCAAAAATATCTGGTAACGACAACTAAGATATTGTGGAGTTCTTGTTTTTCTATCGCATTCATGATCGGTTTCCCAGCAGTATTTGTTGGTTCTCATGCATCTGAGACTTTATTGTGCTTGCTCGTGTATATTGCGGTACCAAAGATATCATAATTCATTTGTACTTCGTATCTCCATGCATAACAGTGATGACTCGCGTCAGGATATTTTTTTTCTATTGTTTTGATATATCTTTCCCCTTCTTCTTTGCTTTCAATATAAAAAATGTTTCCTATAAATATCGATCATTTAATCTTAGGAATTTTATATTCGCTGTGTTCAGTGACTGTTTTGTAGAAACTTTTTTTCATTATCTTTCAATTATTTTACCTGAAACTAAATCTATCAGAACTGATGGTTTCCCTCATAATATTCATCCATCTACGATGTAATCCACTTGATTTGCTATCTCTTTTGGTATTTTTTTTACATCCACTACAATAGGTTCTCAGCTTATATTGCATGAGGTTGTAATAAAGGGAACTCAGAGCTTTTTTACAAATTCCTGTATAGGATGTTTGATTATTCTTACTCCTGGTTTTGAGTAATCAAAAATGTAAGTTACTCCATGATATTTCTTTAAATGCTCTTTCAACTTTTTGATGTCTGCTTGCGGATAATTTTTTTGTATCCATTCAAAACTTGGTGCGATGATGGAAAACATTTTTTTACTATCTCTTTTTTTTATCTCAAATATTTTTTTTATATTTTCTAGCGTATATATCGCTCAAATTCCATAGATGGTATCTGTTGGATAAACAAAAATCTTCCTCTTCTGATTGATGGATAAGTCTCTTATTTCATTGATGTATACATCTTTCTGTTCGAGAAACCTATTAAGTGTAATTGTTTTCATAACATTAATATTTTATATCTTATAAATCTGTTTGTACACGAACCTTAAATTCTGAAGTAATTATTATCGTGATTATACCATGAAGAAGCATTCGTACTGGCGTTAGTTCCATAAATTTAAACATATAGGGATTGTTTTTTACTGCTGTTGCTATGTTTGATAGTGTTGTCGTATTAATTCCATTTACTCATAAAAGAACAATTTGTAGTGTTAGCACAATACTAATTATCGTTAGTGGTACAAAAATTACTTGTAACATTTTTTTTATCGCTTCATCTTCAGGAAGTTTTATTCTTATTTTAGATGTTTTATATACTACAACCAATAAAACAATGTATAGTATCAAAATAATTGTCATACTTCCATTGCTTAAGAAATTTGCTATCTTTTCGTATCAAAATCCCATAAATTTAAGTTCTGGGGTTTTCTTCATTGCTTCAACCGCAATCGTAATTGATTGTGATGCCGCTAAACAGATGCTACTCAAAATATAATTTCATAAAATTATTCTGATCATTTTTTCTATCCCCATCAGAAATGAAGCTATGACTAATATTCCTATCAGGATGACTATGGCGTAGGTGATAAGATTTTCAGTCATGATTTAATTAACTAACAACTAAAAACTAACAGGTAACAGTTTTGTATTTTTTTTGAGTAGTTTATCTTTCGTGAATAAGAAGTATTTATCTTTGTCTATTTTTTCGTGAATAAATCCCTGATTATTTATTGAAAAAAGTATTGTTATCTTTACATTATCAGTACATAACTTTATATATGTATCCAATTTGATTATGTTTTCAACCAAAAGGTGACGCTCCCTCCGTTTTTCGGGGTTTACCATACGAGAGGTGCTTGTTGTTGTCGTTGTTATCTCGGTTGGTTTATTGTCTGTGGTGGTTGTTCTTACCAATGGAATGAAATATGTTCAAAAGACGAGACAGAAAGTGATTGCTATTAATTTGGCAAGAGAATGAATGGAAGCAGTATATCAAATTAGAGATACGAATCGAACCAGGTGGGCTTGAGTCAAAGATCAGTGTCGGCTTAAAATTAATCCTTTGGTAAATGATCAATCTTCTGATAGTTGTAATGATGATCTACGATTTACTTCTTGATCTTATGTGCTTCAACGTTTGATGACAGGAGATCAAACGTATTTTGCATTGACCGGAGTTTTGTTGTCGTGAATTGATTTTAGTGACGGTATTGATAGTTCTGATTATACCTTTTCTTTATGTCAACAAAGTGGGTATTGGGATTCTTGTATCTGAAATCAAACTACAACAAGTGAATGAAAATATTTTAGAGAAATACAGTGATTGTGATTGTATCTTAAAGATGTTTCGGTTACTTGATGAACGGCTATTGTATGTACCTGAGGATTAGATCGTATTTGTTGATGAGATAGGGCTAAAGAATTCCGTTTTTGTAGCAAGGTTGCATATATAGGTGATGGTACAGGTGAAGTAAAGATTTGTGGCGTGATAACGAACTTTAAAAAGTAATTTGGAATTTAGAATTTGAAATTTTAAATTTAAAAACATGGCTGCTTTAAGATGTTTTAAAATTGTAAACTGTAAATTTAAAATTTAAAATTTGTATTTGAGATGGATGTTAAAAAATTAGAAAAATTCTTTGGATATAAGCCGTTTATTGATCAAGATCCGCAAATTATCTTGGACAAGATTATTCAAAAAGCTAAAAAATATCTTCCAGAAGATCAGATCCCTTTGATTCAAAAAGCGTATGCTTATGCTGCAGAAAAACATAAATGACAGGTAAGACTTTCTTGAGAGCTTTATATAGTCCATCCTTTGAGAGCAACAATTTTCTTGATGGAAATTAAGCCTGATTTGGAGACGATTCAAACTTGTATCCTCCATGACGTGATGGAAGATTGTGATGTCCCTGAAAGAGAAATAGAAAAAGAGTTTGGTGCCGAGGTTGCTGAACTTTGCGAATGAATGGTTAAAGTTTCAAAAATTAAATATAAGGGAGAAGATAGGCATCTCGAAACGCTTAAAAAAACATTTTTAGCAATGGCACGTGATCTTAGGGTAATCTTTGTTAAGCTTGCCGATCGTATTCATAATATTCAGACCTTATATTATCATCCTAATCCTTCCAAAAGACAAAAAATTGCACAGGAAACTATGAAAATATATGTTCCTATTGCTAGAAGATTATGATTGTACCATTACCAACTTTATCTAGAAAACGGTTCTTTCAAGGTTCTAGAAGAGGATGCTTTCAACGGTATATTTGCTTATTTGAAAAAATATTTTGGTGAGTGAGAAAAATATACAGAAAGAGGAATAAAAATGTTAACCGGCATGCTTCAAAAAGAATGAATAGAAAATTTTGAAGTTAAATGAAGGATTAAAAGTCCATATAGGGTTTTTGAGAAACTTCAAAACAGATATAAAACTACTGATATCAGTACCGTTATGGATTTACTCGCGTACAGGGTTATTATAAATACCGTGAGTGACTGTTATATGGTGTTGTGAGTTATACATAAGTATTATACTCCTCTGATAAAAAAAATAAAAGACTATATCGCTGTTCCAAAATTTAACGGGTATCAAAGTATCCATACTACCGTACTTGGAATGTTTCGTTTTCCTACGGAGATACAAATTAGAACTTATGGAATGGAGGATGTTGCAGAATACTGAGTAGCGGCGCATTTTGCTTATACTGAGCACAATACTCCTGTTAGGGTTTCTCAGCAACAAAGTGATTGGATCAAAAAATTACAAGATATCGTTGCCAATTATAAAACGCTTGATGATAAAGAGCAGTTTAAAAAAGATCTCAATATTGAGATCCTTGAAAAACATATGTTTTTATATACGCCTCAATGAGATGTTATAGAGCTGCCTATATGAAGCACTGTATTAGATTTTGCTTTTGCTGTACATAGCAATATTGGAT
Organism: candidate division SR1 bacterium; assembly: GCA_026397475.1. Classification (GTDB taxonomy): domain Bacteria; phylum Patescibacteriota; class Gracilibacteria; order Absconditabacterales; family Absconditicoccaceae; genus CAJBLF01. Next base: position 6,934 of record JAPLUT010000006.1, read on the forward strand.
TGTCTTTCAAAAATGCTATCGTGAATGGAAATATTAAGCCTATTAGTTATATCCCTGAAACGTGAGATGTAATCAAAATAAATACTTTTAAAAATAAATTTTCGGCTAATAAACATTGGTTAGAATTTCTCCATACAGCTGGAGCAAAAAACAATATGACAAAATTTCTCAAGGGACAACAGAAAGAACAACTTGTAACTCAAGCGCTTCATGAACTCAATAAATATCTTAAGATGTTTGGATTGCCTTTGTTGTATTCGTCTGGTGATAAAATCAGCAAACAATATTCTAAAGAGGAAATAGAAAAAAAACTTATTGCGATTCTAGATAAAAAAGAAACATATCTCCAGCTTATAAAGTTTGTTTATCCAAAAGAAATTGCTGCAAAAAAAGAAAATGAATATACGTGACCTAAAATTGTGGGTAAAGATTTAAAGGATCTCAAAGAAACCTTATGAGTTCTTGTAGATGGTGATAGCTTAATCAATTATTATTTTTGTCATGATTGTAAGCCAAAACTATGAGAAAAAATTATTGCTAGAACATGAAGAGATGGTATTAGGATACATAATGTAAGTTGTAGAGGAATAAAGGCCATAACATTTGATAAGTTGTTGGAAGCTCATTGGCTGGGGGAAGAGGGTAATGTTTATAACGTTTGGATTGAATTAAAAATTTCTAGTAAACCATGAAATCTTATTGGTATGATGAAGATACTTACAGAATTGCATATCCCTGTTCTTCAAGTTACTATGAGAAATATTGATGATGGAATGAGTTTGGTAGCTTTTGAAACTGAGTTTTCTAATCCTGGCAAAATAGCATTTTTGTTGAATAGCTTGAAAAAATACGATGATTCTCTAAAAGTAGTCAAGAAAAAGATATCTTAACCTAATGAAAAATGAATAATGCATAATGAAAAATGTCGGAATAATAATTATCAATTAATAAAAAAATACCAACATTATTCATTGTTAATTTTTAATTATTAATTAAGTCGTCATGGGTACATGAGTTGGTGTGGTACTTGATAATTCTTCTTGGACTCTTGCTTCTTTATTTGGGGCAACATGAATTTCTTTTTGGATCAATATCGTAGCCGTTCTACTAATATTTTTTCGAGCTATAAGTATTATTTGGACCAGTAAAGACATTATCAATAGAACTAATAGTTTTAGTTTACAAATTATTAGTATCTTGTTGGTTACCTTCTTGACGCCGCTTGTATGATTGCCCTTATATTTTCTTATTAGACCACTTTCTTATAAAAGAGATAGAATACCTCGAAGAGAAGCATGCGCTTCTAATTTAGTCCCTTGTTATAATTGTTCTACTCTAAATCCTAAAGAATATGTTTGTTGTATTGCTTGTGGCGAGAGACTTAAAATAAAATGTAAAGAATGCTGAAATAGTTATGCCCATTCATTCGCATACTGTAATATTTGTGGTGCACCGAACATTGACGTATAAAAAACTAATTTAAAATTAAAAATGAAAAATTAATAATGAAGGAATATATTAATAAAAAAAAACCAACACTTGTCCCGAGGGATTATTCATCATTCATCATTCATCTGTAAAGTATGTTTCTAGTTTTCACACTTGTATTACTTGTTGTCGCTGTAGGAATATTGGTTAGTGTGTATTCTGTGTTTTTTCCATTTTTGCAAAATTTGTGAACAGTTACTCAATATCATATGGCTTATTATGGTGCAGTTTCCTCTGTAGAAAGAGCGGAACTTGGACTGAGATATAGGGCCCCTGGGTTTGTTGGAACAGGAGGATTTTTGGGATCTACAGGATATGGTCCGATAAGTGATTATACCCCAGAAATTCTTTCTGGTGATTATCAGTGATTTCGGTGGAAAATTAACTCGAGAACTACATCTATTCCTGCTTTGGGTATGGGAAATACCGATCCGATGATTTCTAATCTGGATAGTAAAGATTATAATCAGATTTGATATACCAATCTAGAAACATTACTCCTTTCTTATGATGTTACCACTAATCCTGAAGAATACTATTCTTGAATAACAAATCTTTCTTTCTTTTCTGGTGATGACATTACTTGAGTTTTTAGATTGCCTCCTAAGGTACATACTTTGTTTGGAGATACTGCCGGTTTATTGTGTGATAGTTATGTTGGGAATGACTGTGATCCTGATGCTGATGGCATCTTTAATGATATTGCATTGTCTTGGTCTTTGGAATGAAAATATCAGTGAAATGGATTTAAAATATATCCAAGTTTATCTGTGTTTTATTATAGTTGAATGCAGGTAGATGAAAGAAAGGATAATGCTATTAGAGAATCCCTTATCAATACTACTTGAATAATTGCTTTTGATGTTTCTTCACCACATAGTTTTTCTCCTGTTGATAATGGTTTTGATCTGACTCAACATACGGTTGTTTGACCAGACGCTAATTATATAGAGTGACAGACCTTCCATCAAATACTTACTTCTACAGATTTTTCTGGACTCCGTTTATCATTTGGTGCGGCTAATCTCTTCCGTACTTTTACTGGGACTATCTATCCTTATCTTGAATATCAATTTACCTTTTCTCAGCCTATTGCTGATAGGTTTTATACCATTGAATGACATGGTCGTGTAGGAGAATATGATGTTCAAATCGTATTAAAAAAACCAACCGTTCAGTGAACAGTTGGCGGAGATTTTACTGTTATTTTCTAGGTAGTATATTTTCTCGGTCTAAGGCGTTAGCTAACGTTTTTTTTGTTTGTTTAAGTGTATTTTTGATAGAAAAAGATTTGTTACATTTTATTAAATGATCTATTGTGTAGCTCTTTAATTTAACTTTTCCATTAATTATTTCTAATGCGTTTTTGTGTACATATTCATATCATGGCATGAGTTTATTATATTTATTCTTTTCATTATTGAGAATATTTTCAAATGTATTGTTGTCCATTTCCCAATTGTTTCAATTTGTCTTGAAAATTTCGATAAATAAATTTAGTTTTCCATCATATTCAATTGCACCATAATATTTTTGGTTTCGTCCTGTGTTTATATTGCTTGGACTGTATTTTTCCTCGTTTATTGTTTTGAGTGAATTGGTGCTGATGCCCATAATAAGAAATCATAGTATAAAATATATATAATATATTTACTATATATATTTTATATCTAAAGTCAAATATTCTTTTTTTGTTAGAAATATCACCCTATCCAATATTTTCATTCTTTCATTCTTCAATAAGCTTTATCGAATATCCATCAACGCTATGGATAGCTATTGCTCCGTCTGCATGGAGTCAGTCCTTTATTTTAGTTTTTTTAAGGGCTAATTTTTTTGCTTCTTCTTTGCTTGTGGCTACGACAAATATTAGGTCATGATCTTCAAGAAGTCAGTTATGGTGCTTTCATCATAAGTATACCGCGAAGAGCGTTTTTTCCATAGTATAAAGTCTTAACATATTAAATAGAGCTTCAACTATATTCCTATCTCAATTTTCCAGTGCATAGGAATCAATGTGAGATTAATCAGATGTGGAAAAGAAGTTTCCTTTTTTCGTTCAATTAATTTTGCTTTAATCTCGCCAATCAACTTATCTTCGTCACTTATCTTATGATCGCTCATTTGAACAAAAATTTCGATAGGCGCTATTTTTACTTTGATATGCGCAGTGTTTGCATAAACAAAAACATCTTCAATTTTTGTCGTTTCTGAAACGATCTTTTGGATAACGTTGGACAATGTTAAAATTTCATTGTCTTGAAGTTTTTCATTATCATATTCAATGTTTATGATTGGCATAGATATAAATTAATAAATAAAGTATCTTTTTGTCATTTCGAACGATAGAGAGAAATCTCTTTTTTAATCTGGGATCTCTCATTGGTATTCGACATGACAATTAGAACTCTCGACTTCATTTCATTCCATTAGACTGACTATAATTGATGACAGTTGATTCAAAGAAGTTTGTTTTTTCTCCGTTGGTATCTTGTAATCTTTCTAGATGTTGATAGGGACTTTCTGTTACTTCAGGGTAAAGAGGATCGAGCCCTAAGAGTCAGAGTCTATTGTTAGCTAATCGTTTAGTGTATTTTTCTGTTGTATTTTTGTTGATGCCGATAACGTTGTCTCCTAGAATATGTTCTGTTCGTTTTATCTCTTGTTCAACTGCAATCGTGAACATATCGTAAATTAATTTTTCGTTCCACATCGCAGGAAACTCTTTTTTTATTTCACGTAGTATGTTTGTGAACATCGTTACATGAGTGAGTTCATCTCTACGAATATAACTAATCATCCTATCAGTTGCTTTCATTTTTTGATGATCGGCAAGGGTGTCGAAGAATGCGAATCCATTATAGAAATATAATCCTTCCAATAAAAAGTTTCCGATTAATCCTCTGAAGAAGTTTTCATCATTTGGGTTTTCTATAAAGTCTTCATAAATTTTTCCTATGTAGGTGTTCCTTTCCAATAAAATTGAATTCTCTCTTCGGAAATAATAAATTTCGTCTCTCTTATTTGCATCTACAATACTTTCCAAAATGGTAGCGTAACTTTGTGAATGTATCGCTTCTTGATATGCTTGAATAGACATAAGTAATTGTACTTCTGGTGCCGTGATGTAATCAGCAAAATTAGGAAGATTTACTGTCTGGATACTATCAAGAAAAATAAGAAATGATAAAATACCATCATAGGCTCTTTTTTCTCCGTCCGTGAGTTCTTGTTTGTATTGGATGCTATCTTCGTTTAGTCCGGATACTTTTTCTGGTACTCGAAAATTTCAAATCATTACTGTGTACATAGATTTTGCTCGAGTGTATTTAGTATTATTGAGATTGAAGAGTCCTGTTGTGTTGCCTTTGATTATCGTTCTTGATTGGACGCTGTCGTCTCCTGTGGGATTGAAAATTTTATTTGGGATGAAGGACATGAGGGTGTGCTGATGATATAAAAAATTATTTTTTTTTATTTTCTACGGACTTCCGTCCCTAGTTAAAATATATCGTACCTTCGGCACTTAATAAATATTTTTATTTTTTTTAAAATGGCTTCTTTTAATAAATATTTTTTCTTTGAAAAGTCCCAACGGGACGTAGTATTATTAGCTTTGGATGGAAGTCCAAAGCGATTAGTTAAGATAAGTTTATTTTATTTTTGTTGCAATTGTTCCCCTACGTGACCTGCTATTTTTATAGAAGGAGTGAGTGTTTCTCCTCCTACATTCCAATTTGCTGGACAAGCTTGGCCTGGATTTGATCTTACAAATTCAAGTGCTCTTACTTTTCTAAGTAACTCATTGCTACTTCTTCCTATGGGTTCGGTTACTATTTCTATAGATTTCACTATTCATTCTGGAGAAATGATGAATGTTCCTCTTGCGCTATTTCCTGTTGTTTCATTCAAAACTCCAAATCTTCTGCTGAGTTCTCCTGTCCTATCACTTACCATAGGGATTTTGAAGTTTTCTAATAATCTTTCTGTTTCAATTCGTCTTTTATGTGAGAAGACTGTGTCCGTACTTGCTACCAAAACTTCAGCATTGCTTGCTTTGATGTCTTCATATGCTTTGTTTAGATCTTTGAGTTCTGTCGGACATACAAAGGTAAAGTCTGCTGGATAGAAAAGTAGTACTAACCATTTCCCTTTAAAATCTTGTAGGTTTTTATTTACAATTGTATCTGATGTTGGTTCATAGATTGTAAATGACATATTTTCTATATTGCTTTCGAGTTTGATGAGTGATGTGTTTTCCATTAGTGTTTTTAAAATAATAAAATTATTTTTTTATAACTAGCTTTTCTACTGAGAATCTTACTTTTGCCATTGATGCATCTTTGTCTTCGCTAGATCTGTATCCTACGGGGATAACTAATGTTGCTGTTAATTCTAATTTATCAAGTCATAATATTTCATCGTATTTGCTTGCATCAAATCCTTCCATAGGACATGCGTCTATTCCCATACTTGCACATACGGTAAGTAATACTCCCATAGCAATATATGCTTGTTTCTGATTCCATCATTTGATTTGTTCTGGCGTTCTTGCTCCGATGGTGTCGAGCATCATTTTTTTGTATCCTGCAAGTCCTTCTGCATTACCTATTGCTCTTGTAGTAATGATATCTTGGATATATTCTTCAACATCATTTTCTTGAAGATTAGTTTTTGCGGCGATAATTATGAGATCTGATGCTTCTGTAATTTGTGCTTGTCCTCGTGAATTTGCTTGCAATTCAGTTCTTACTTCTGGTGTAGTTACTTGTATAAATTTCCAAGGTTGTAAACCAAAAGATGAGGGAGTTAGCCTCAATGCTTCAAGAAGAATATCCATATCTGCCGGACTTAATTTTTTATTCGTATCAAATTTTTTAGTAGCATAACGTGTTTCTAATGCCTTGATAATTGAGTTCATGGACGTTTAAATTTAAAAATAAAATGGTATTAGTTAATCGTACTTAGTTTCTAGCTATTAGCTATTGGATGATTGTTTGTTCTATCAACTACAACTTACACATTCTTTTACTTCTAAGCTCATACTTCTGACATAATAAGTAGTTTTTATACCTTGTTGTCGTGCTTGGATAAAGTAATTATACAGTTCTGCCGGTGATGTTTCTGCAGGATTTATCATCCATTCAAAACTTATTGACTGATCAATCCATTTTTGGATGACAGTAATCATATTTATAACTTCTGTCATTTTCATGTGGATGTATTCTTTGTAGTATCGTATATTTTGCGCATTCAAATTTGGCGCAACGTTTACAGAAGGAGCTATGCTGTTGGTTTCTACAAAGTATTTTTTGTAAATCGGAAGCAATCATGCTGTAGTTCCTACCACGAGTGATGTCGAAGTGTTGGGCGCGGGAGAAAGATGGTATGAAAATCTAAGTCAGAAATTTTGTATTTTATCGATTAGTGTTCATCGTTGATCTTTTAAGCTTCCATGCTGTGTTAATCGTTCTTTGTCTCTTCCAAAAAGAATTCATTCTGATCGTTTGCTTCCTGGAAAGTATTCATATGCTCATCTTTCTTGTGCTAATTCTACTGATGCTTCTAGGGTTGTATATGCATATTGCTCGAAGAGCTTATCTACATGTTCTCTAGCAAATGCTGATTCGTACATCATGTTGTGCGTTGCCAAATATTCAGCTAATCCTAGGAATCACAATCCTACGCTTCTATATTTTTTTGCAGTAAGTTCAGCTTCTTTGATAGGGAAATAATTTAGCGTTATTACGTTATCAAGTATTCTCATGGCGATAGGAATTATTTTTTGTATGTCTTCTGTGGTATGTACTTTGGCAACATTTATAGACGCGAGATTACACACTACCGTGTCTCATGCTTTGTATTTTATACTTACGGTGCCGTCTTCCTCTACTTCTTCAATAAATTGTGAAGCTGAAGTATTTTGTGCTATTTCTGTACAGAGTTGAGTAGAATAAATTCTTCATTTATGGCTATTTGGATTTGATCTGTTTACCGTATCACGGAAAAATACGTATGGCATACCGGTTTCTACTACTGATTTGAGAAATTTTTTGAATAAATCTTTTGCAGATATCGTTTGTTTCAAACGAATATCGTCTCTTTGTTCGAGTTTTTCGTATTCTATTGTAAACTCTTCTCAAAACATATCTTGTAATTTCTTCCCTATTTTTCTTTCTATCTCTTTAGGATCGAACAGTGTCCAATGCCTATTCTCTACCACTCTTTGCATAAAAATGTCTGGGATGCTTATTGCTGGAAAAATATCAAATGATTTTTTTCTAATATCTCCGGTTTCTGTCTGGAGATCAAAAAAATCTAAAATATCTTTGTGCCAAGCATCTAGTGTTATAGAGATTGCTCATGCTCTTGCTCATAATTGATTTACTGCAGTAGCGGTGTCATTAATAACCTTTATCCATGGAATTACTCCGCCTGATGCTCCTTGCACACCTCTAATATCTGCTCACTTTGATCTTATATTTCCTAAATATACTCCAATTCCTCCTCAAAATTTTGATATCTGAGCCATATTTTCGATATTATGATAGATGGATCTTAGATCGTCATCTACATTTAACTTGAAACAGCTTGAAAGCTGATGGAAGTTTGTCCTTGCGTTCATCAATGTCGGTGTGGGAAGCGATATTTTTTGAGTAGAGCAGTATTCATAGATTTTTAATACTACGTCTATTCTTTTTTCTTTTGGTTCGGGGATTGCGAGAAATAATGCTATCGACATGTACATCTCCTGAGGAAGTTCTTTGTATACTTTGTTGGGATTCAGTAAATATCTTTTTTTGAGCATCAATGTTGTTGTATAGTTGTAGCTCATGTCTGTTTCTCTATTGAGGTGTTTTCCTACGTACAAAATATCTTCTTTACTATAATGTTTGAAGAAGTCTTTGTAGTATAATCCCTGTGCAACATAATCTTCTACCAATGCAAGATAGCTTTCTGGGGTATATATTTGTTCTTGGGTAAGGTTTCTTGTCTTTCCTACTTGTTTGTAGAGTTCGATACTTGCTAGTCTTCCTGCGATGTATTCTCGTTTTGTATTTTCTATACTGATTAAGTTGATTACTGTTTTTATCAAAAGTTTTGTAATGTCTTTTGTTGCTATATTGTTGATCAAATATTTTTCTAGATTGGTTTTTATCTCTGTGAAAGGACATACTTCTGCAAGTTCTTTTGCTATATGATTATATGTTGTTTCTATTTTTTTCCGATCAAAAGCACTTTCTTCTCAGTTGTTTTTTGTTACTTTGAATGATTGTTTTTGTAATTGTTCATGTTTTTTTAAAAGTTCTTCTTCTCTTTGTTGTTTGCGTTCTTGTCTGTAGATAATATATGCTTTTGCGGTTTCGAATTTTTCATATTTCATCAATGTTTTTTCTACGGTGTCTTGAATATGCTCTACATCGATATAACTTCCTTCTTGGAGTGATTCTTGCTTTTTCATTAATTGTTGATAAATATCATCAATTACGATAGGAATATCTGTTGTTTCCACATGTGTTGCCTGGTATGCTTTTGTGATCGCTATCTGGATGCGATTGAGATCAAATGACATAGTTTCTCCATTTCTTTTTTTAATATGCTCTATATTCATGCGTGCGTATGCGAAAAAATAAAAAAATCCTTGCCTTCTTGAAAATACTATATATGGTGTTTTAAATTTGAGACTGAATACTATATGTTGTGTTTCAGGGTATAGAAAAAAAATAGACCATTGCAAGAGAAAAAAAAAGAAAAATTGTTTTTTCTATTTTTTGTTCTTGGTGTAGCTGTTTTTTATTATCTTACTCATAGAATTTCTATTTTTCCTTCGGAGAGATACTTTTTGGCATTGACCCAAAAAGTACCCTTTGACTTCGCAAAGGACAAATCCCAAAAAGTCTAGGAAAAATGATCCGTCATTTGACTGAAAGGAATCCAATTTTGGATATTTTTCCGGACTAGTTATCAGGGTATGTATTTCAGCTTTTGAAACTCAATACGTTTTTTACTCGCCATGAGGAAATATTATGATGATGTGTTAGTTTATCCGTTTTCAAAAAATAAAAAAAACCGACAGTTTGCTTAACTATCGGTCGTGATTCCATCATTGTAATTAGCCATTTAATGTTACTATATAAGATTCCATCAACTCCAGATTTTTTTTGTTCATATTAATATAAAGTTTTTTGTAGTCTAATTGGTTAGAATATTCATTGTCTGATTTTATGGGTGCTCATCGAAAAGGTGCGTTGCGACAACGTTCTTCTCGTGAAGGTCGATAAAAATTCTTAACTCTGATTTCTCATTCTACTATGTCTTTTTGGAGTCTGATTTTTTCGTTATTTACCATCGTCATAAAATGCTCCTTGTGCTCGTTATTGTGATTTAACAAAGTTTTGAGATCATTTATTTCTAGTTTCTTTATTAAGTCTAATGCGGTACGATGGTATTGTATTGCGTATTTTGATAATCAATATTTTACTAATTTATCAATAAAATGATGCATTACTTTATCTAATTTTTCTTTATCATAACCATCGCTATTCATAAGATATTTCAAGCTTTCTTCTACTTCAGCTATATTTTTAATATGATGATCTTCTCGAGGACCTCTTTTGCGATCTAAGAAATAAGTATAGTTTTCAATCGTCCCATAATGTACCCTATCTTTTTCTCTGGCAATTTCTGTTTGCTTATTATTCTCAACTAATGCTGAGAATTTTATCGTAGAATCATTTGTCGTATGGAGTACAAGATGTTTTTTTAGCGCAGCAATCAATTCTGCTGTGTCTCGATGTATCTTTCTTTCCTCGTCAAAACTATACAATCATCTCAAGGCATGTATGATATTTCGACGTCTTTGTCTTTCTTTTCTTTTTCTAGTTATATTTATGTATTTTTTTAAGGAGACGTTTTTGTCGGTATTTGTTAATCAAATAGAAATATTATTTTCTATTGCTCAAGTGCTATTTTTTACGAATTCTTCTGTTGAAAGAACATCAAATAAGTTGGGCTCTCTTGGTGTGTCGGATAGTGTTGTATACAGAGTTGGTTTGAATTCATCAACATCTCCGGTATATGAAAAATCTTTAAATTCTTTTATTGTACTAGTAAATTCTTTTATCAGACGATCCTTGGTTTCTCCTTGTATTCAAAGTTTCGATAAAGTCCCCATAAATATCTCTTTTGTTAAGGGATGCTTTATTAGGTTGTTATAGGAAGCCTTTGGAACAATCGTTTCTGGAATAGTAATCATATTTTGAAAATTATACTAATAAAGTAGGTTTACTTAATTTTTATTTATTTTATATGTAGAGTCAATGGTTATTCTGTCTATTTTTATGAATTATATGTTTTTGCAAATATGTATCATTTATGTGATTATACCTTTATATCTGTGCGTTCAAGGCGTTGAATTAAAACAAGTTTATGATTTTCTCTAAGCTTTTCTGAAGATATTCAGTTAGTCAAATTGAGAGTAATTTATCTTTTGTCGTTCGCATATAATCATTATGTTCGTCACTGATTGTTGATATTGAAGATTTTGTTTTTCCTGTAAAAATAACTAATACGAAGTATTCATTTCTTTCTTGTGAAAAACTACTTTCTACATGAATTACTTTTAGATTTTTTATATCTTCAATTCAACTTTCTTCTTTTATCTCACGAATTATCGCATCTTCAATTTTTTCTGGGAGTTCTGTTTTTCATCAAATCAAATCCCATTTTCCTGTATCAGATCTTTTTTGGACAAGAATGTTTCATTCTGGATTGAAGATTATTGCTTTTGTGTGAATATGAAATTTCATGTAATAAGGTTTATCGAGTAAATCTATTCTTCTTGTGGTTCTCTTTCGCTTATACATTACTCATCCAGCAAATTATGCACCTTCTGCAGATGTTTATCATCCACATGCGTATAGATTTGCGTCGTAGTAATCGAAGCGTGACCGAGCAAGGTTTGGACTGCTCTAATGTCTGCGCCTTTTTTTATTAATGCAGTGGCGAAACTGTGTCTGAGCGTGTGAGGCGTTACTTTTTTGTTGATTCAACTTAATGAGGCGTATTTTCTTACGATGTCTTCGATGCTGTTTCTGCTCAAGTGTTGTCCTATTTTGTTTCTTGAAAGGGTCATGAAAAGATAAGGGCTCGTGTCTGTTCTGAGCTTTAAATAGGTTTTCAATGCGTTGATGGCGTGTTTAGTCGCGAATACCGAGCGAAGCTTAGATCATTTTCCGACAACCGAAAATTGGTTAGAATCCAGTTTAATATCTTTTTTTTGAAGGGTAATGAGTTCTGTAACTCTCAGTCCTGTTCCGTATAAAAATTGCAATATAGCAAAATCTCTCGCTTGCTGGAGTTCGTTTTTGGTAAACTCGCTGGGAGCAGAAAGAATTTTTTCTATGTCTTTTTCGTCGAGATAATTTACTTCTCTCGGGGGCGTTTTTGCCAGTTCTAATTTATCGGGACTCATGCAATCGATATCGTTTTTCAATACGAATTTCAAAAATGCTCTGATGGCGACGATATGATAGTTAATGGTTTTTACATTTAATTTATTCTTATGTAGAGCCATTCTGTAATCTAATAATTGCATACGATTTACTTTGTTGATTTCAATATCACCACAAAATTCCAAAAATCTGTTGAGCCACAAACTGTAGTTCTCAATTGTTTTTGGACTGACATTCTTTTCGTACTGAAGGTAGTACATATACTTTTCTAAAAGCGAACTTATGAGGGTACTAGAAATTTTATTTTTGAAAAAAGTTTTTTTCTGGGGTGATTCAGATTTTTTATTGTGCTGGCGTAGTGCCGGTATCGGATGTTGTTCCTGATGTGTCATTTGCAGATGAAATGGTTGAAGCTGATAGGTCAGGAGCTGTCTGTCCTAACAATGTAGTCAACTCTGCTATATATTGATCGAATTGTGCAAAGTATCAATTGAGATTATTTATTTGTTCTCCATTTGCAATCTTTTCAAGAAATGTTGTTGCTTTCTTTGTGATATAAAGACTGTATTTGATAACGGTATTGTTTCCTATTGTTTTTCCTTGTGCAAGAAAGTCATTTCCTTGACTAATGTAATCTGTCAATCTGCTGATATCAGTCGGTGCTGGTGTCTCTGTTGTCGCTGGAGGAGTTGTAGTTAATCCATTAAGTTCTCCAAATATTGCATCTCATGTGCTTATTGCGCTTTCATGACTTCCTGTTCCGGTATCTATTATTCCGCTTGTTAGATCTGGAGCTATTGTCGTTCCTGTAAGATCGATTCCTGTTATAGCATCAGTTCAGGTGTTACTACTATCAATTCCGCTTAGTATTTGATTATTGAGTGTGTCTGTTCCTGTTGTGATTTCGCTTGCATGCATTTGTACTTGTCCTCCGTTAAAAAGGTTTCAAACTTCTATAGGATACATTGTTTTTAGAATAAAAAATGTGGTAAATCCTAATGCTACGAACATAACGACGAAAAATAATGCTTTTACTCCTGTATGTTGGGTGTGAGACATTGTTACGTTACTGATTCCTTGTACGGGTACCTGTGATGTTGTTGTGGGTATTGTAAATGCTGGTGGAGGAATAGGTGTTGGCATTGCTGGTGGCATTGCTTGTATTATAGGTTGTGTTATCTCTACAGGTTTAGCAGTAGGAGGAGTGGGACTTCCAAGCATTGCATCGAGATCAAATGTTTTTGGTACTTCTTTTTTCGGTGCTTGAGGGAGCAGTATCGCTTCTGGAGCTAGTCCTCCTGCACTTGTGTGTCCTTCTATAACATTAATCATTTTCATGTCATTTTTTAAAGAAGATGATTCTGGTATATTTTCAACGATATTTTCTTTTTTTTCGATAGATGTCACTTCAGGGAAGGTATTCACTTCTTTTATTGTTTTTGCTGGTTCAGCTTCTTTTTCAACGGCTATTGTGTTGTTTATCTCTGCCATTATGGGGTTGATCGTTGGAGTTTCAACGGTTTGAACTTTTGTTTCTATCTTTTCTATGATAGCTTCATTATTTTTCTTGTCTTCGGTTTTTAGTCGATCGTCATTTTTTGAAACTTCAGGTAAATTGATGCTCAAATCCAAAGAGCTTTCAGGTTGGATGTCCAAAGGAGCAGCTTGTGTATATACTTTTTCTTCTTTTGGCGCATCTTCAAGATTGATCTGCAAATCCATTGGAGGAATTATGGGTGTAGCTGTGTCTGCCATTATTGTCGTATAAAAAACTAAAGTACTTAGTATGTTTGATGGTATTCCAATTTACAATAATTGGGTTTACGTTTCAATTATATTTGCAATTTTTTATTTTGCCAAGAAAAGCTTTATCTAGCAAAATATTCACTTGACATTTTTGTCTATAATTATCGGCATTATTGTCGATATTATTTTTGATGATATAATTTTTTTGATGTTTTTTTGTTCTGTTTGTGTTTTTTATTTTTTGTGTGTCGATTGTCGGGTGTACATCGGATGGAGATGGGTATGAGAAAAAATATTCAGAAAATATCTTTTTTTTTGATCAGAAAATATTTTTTGTGTGTTTATTTTTTAGCATATTTATGCTTTTTTTCTTATTTGTGAATATGATGTTGTTCTTGTAAATTTAAGAAACAAGGGTACGATTTTTCTGATAAATATTTTTTAACATATAACCTATTGAAGTATGAAAAAAATTAATAAACTTTTACTTCTTGCCTTTTCTGTATTAGGTTTCTTGTGATCAACTCTGGCTGCAAGCACACCTTCTCTTGGAATAGCGGCTAGATTCGGAGTACTTTCTAGTACTTTTAGTATCACAACAGCTACTACTGTACATGGAGATGTTGGATATACTACCTTATCTAATCCTTTACTTACTGTCGTTGGAGGTTGAATTTTCGTCCCTTCTCCTTCTCAAGCAGGAATAGATCAGGGTACTGCTTTGGCTGATCTTAATAGTCAACCTTGTACATTTTCTTTTGCTGCAGGAGCAATCGATCTTGCTACTGATATTACTCATGGCCCTCTTGGTGTTTATACGGGAGGAGTGTATTGTACTACAACCGCTGCCGGTGCTATGTCTATAGGAGCAGCAGGTATTACTCTTAGTGGTGCAGGGACTTTTATTTTTAGAACGTCTGCACCTAGCAATGCGCTTACTACTCTTGCCAATTCAATTGTTGTTTTAACGGGAGGAGCATCAGCTTGTGATGTATTTTGGACTCACTGCAGCGACAACGCTTGGAGCTGACTCTCTGTTTAAAGGAACAGTAATTGATGATGCGGGTATTACCGTTGGTAATAATGTAACACGAGAGGGAAGAGCCTTGGATTATGCAACTACGGTTACCACAAATAATTCTACTATTACTAATACTTGTTGAGGTGCCGCAGGGACAGGTATGCTTCATGTAATTAAGACAGTGGTTGGTGGTTCTGCACTTCCTTCAGATTTTCGTTTGTATGTAAATTATGGTGGAGCGATTGTAGGAAGTTGACTTGGAACTGGAGGAATCGGTACCTTATATATTATAACCGGAGGTACGTATACGGTAAGCGAAGATGCAAATTCTTCTTATACCCAAAGTTTGGGTGTGAATTGTTCAAATGTAACGATTTTTTCTGGTGACGATAAGACATGTATCATTACTAATACCTATATTACTCCTCCATCGGGTGGTGGTTGATGATGGTCTCCTTCTAAAGATAGTTGTCCAAAGTGAGATTATTCTTCAGGATACTATGATGGAACGTGTGGAATAGTCCCTATTACTACTGGAAATGTTGCGCCTATTGTTCTTTTTTCTTCTGTCGTTACTGGGACTATTGTAGTTTCAAATAGTATGACTTCGACACCTTTAGGTACTCCAGGATTTCCAAAAACAGGAATTATATCTCAAGAAACAATTATTCCTTGGAATCTTATTCTATTAGCTAGTATTCTTACTGCACTTTCTATTTCAAGCATTGTTCTTCTAAAAAAACAGATTGCCATAAAGTAGTTTCTTTTTATTCTTAACATTGATCATATGCTTTTCACGATTTGAATTATACTTTTTGTTTTTCGACTTCTTGGGTTTACTGTTTTTCGTATTACAAAAGGACTCATTCACATTGTCCTTGTCGTAGCTCTTGTTATGATTTTGATCTCAGTTATTGGAGGAAGGTAGAAATTTTATGTTAACTATTTTGAAAAAATGGAATCAAGATCATCGTTTAAATGATTGTTTTTTATGATGGGTATTGTGGTCGTTATTTATTCCTCAGTATCTGTCTTTTTATTGATTTTTGTCTCATCTGTTCTTGGTTCTTCTTCACAAATTCTATTATCTTCTTACAAAAAAATTAAAAATAAATCACCACTTTCTAAAATACAAAAGACTCAGATTCCTCTTTTACTCGGGCTTCCCCTTCGTCTTACCATTCCCTCCATTCATGTTGATTCTTCCATAAATTATGTAGGGCTTACTCCTGAGGGGAAAATGGATATTTTTAAGTGACCTATTGGTGTATCTTGGTATGATCTTGGTCCACGTCCTGGAGAAATAGGTAGTGCTGTTATTGCTGGGCATTATGGAATATGGAAAAATTGAGATGTATCCGTATTTCAACGTTTACGCAATTTACATACAGGAGATATTGTCTCTGTCGAAAATGATAAATGAGAAACCATTTCTTTTGTAGTGCGTCAAAGTAAGATATACGCTATGAATGCAAATACTTTAGAGGTGTTTTCTTCAGGTGATGGGATGTCTCATCTTAACTTGATTACTTGTGTGTTTGATCCTATTTCTAGAACCTATCCTAATCGTTTAGTCGTGTTTACAGATAAAATAATTGAATAACTTAATTCATATGTCTTCACAAAACCATTCCTCGGATTTTTATTTTGGGATATGTTTGTTTTACCAGCTTTCCTAATTCATTAATCGTTGAACCGGTTGTTGTAATGTCGTCTATGATGAATAGTGTTTCGTCTCCCTTGAAGGGGAGATTTTTTTTTAATGTAAAAGCATTTTTGAGATTATGGAGTCTTCAATTCCTGTCTAAACTTGCTTGTGTTTTTGTGTGTTTGTATTTATTTGCTAGTGAAATCATCGGAACTCCTAGTTTTTTACTTAATTCTCTTGCTAACAGTTCTGACTGATTGTAGCCTTTTATAAAGTAGTTTCTGTATCGATGACTGGGAACGAAACTGATAAATAATTTTGAATTTCCTTTATTTTGTCTCCCTTTGTAAAGGGAGAAACCCGCAGGGGAGAGGGATTTTATTTTGTAACTTAAATCCTCCGGTGCTTCGCACCACCCCTCCTTTGAAAAAGGAGGACAAAAATAAAGCTCTTTTTGCAATGATTCATTAGCTTGGAGGCCTATTGCGAGTCTATCGATGAGGAAGCTTGTGATGTCTTTTTTGTGAAAGTATTTGAGTTTGATAATGAGTGTTTTGAGGAGCTTCGTGTAAGCAAAGGGGATAATAATGCCTTCCAGAGAATTATTCTTATTTGTTCTACATTCAATACAGCTTAGGTAATCTTTAGATGTTCTATGGCAATACGGGCAGATTTCTGGATGAGGCTGAAGCTCTCTTTTGCAGTTTATACATAAATATGCTCCTGGTATTCAGCAGTTGATGCATTGTCTTGGAAATAAGTAGTCTATCAAGTTGAAAGTCATCAAGTCGAAAGTCGATGTAAAATAGTTGTATGGCTCGATTCTATTAATGCAAAAATAGAAAAAAACTGACAAAGTCAGGAAAAACTTACTTTGATGTAGGATCGAAATTTGCTTTGTAGTTTTCCACCCTATATGATGGTGTTGTCGCAAGTGCCAGATAATTGAACAAAATAAAAAAAAAGACCAATTTCTTGGTCTTTTCACTATGTCAATTTACATTGATTACTTTTTTATAATCGCTTCAATGGCAGCAAAACTCATTTCTTCTTTGTCGTTGATCAAGATGTAAAGTTCATCACCTGATTTTCCTTTAAAGAATGTTACAGCTGCTTGATTGAGGAAGTAGTTTTTTCCATCGTCTGTAATCGCTACAAACTTATTATCATCAGTCTTTGAAAGTACTGCTCTAATATGTTTTCTTTCTACCGGTTGAATCAATTTGTAGATGAATTTTCCATCTTCTAGTATTTTGAGCTTGAGGAAATCTCAAGGTACAAGTTTAGTTTTACTTGAATAGTTCATAGGCACGGGATATTTTTTCTGATCATTCCCCACCATAAAATATCCATCAAATTTTCCTTCTACTACTTCTGCATCTTCTTCTGAATAACTTTTGAGTTCTTCAGCGCCCATTGTCTGTTCAGAGTCTTTGTGTTCTACGCTTTCAGGATTTTCTGGATCAAATTTTGCTAATTGATTGAGAGTAAGTCTGATTCTTTTCATGTCGTTTTCCATGCTTCCCAAAAGATTTTGTACAAATTGTACCATCTGTTGGTGTTTTTGCATTATTTCATCTTTGTTCACCTTTTTTGGTGCTGCGCTTTTTGCAGGGGCAGCTTTTGCTGCTACGGGTTTAGCGGCTTTTGCATCTGCTTTAGCTGCTGTTTTTGTTTCTGCCATTGTTTTTGTTTGAAAAGGTTAAAAGTTTTTTTTGTTTTGTATGTATTAAGTATATAGGTTTTTAAATTTTTTGCAAATTTATTTCATGGACTAAAATTTTGAGATTAAATTTATAAACAAATATTTATTATTAATATAATTTTCTTTGAAAAATTTATAAACAAAAAAAGAAACGCTCCGCTGGGGTCACTTTTTCCCTTGATGGAAAAACTGACGAAAAAGATCAATCCAGATGCAAAAACAACAGGCGGTCGTTTCACAACGAAAGACTTAATATCTCACCTCCAACCCCGCAGTACTGCGGGGCCCATTTCGGTTCGTTGGGATTAATTGCTTCGAAGATAGAGAGCGTCGTGTCATGCATCTGGCGTGGCAATAAAGGTATATAATCAAAGGTATTCCCTAATTATTCCCGAACTTAGAAATAAAACCATATTTATCATTTAGTATTTTTAAAATGTCTTTTTGTATTAACTTCACTTGTTTTTTAAATTCAGGGCTGACTAATAATCCTTCGTGCATTCGTTTCGTTGACGTAGCAGGGAGATATAAACTTTTCCATGAATTTCCGTACCACGTGGTATAATACATTTGTGGTTTGATGCCTCCAATAGGATAGGGATCGATAATCACGTATCCTTTTCTACTTTTCTCATCACGCTTTTCTTCTAATCGTGAGTGTTCTCGTCATTTGTCGATAAAGTGGCCATCTACTGCTTTAAATTCTGGGAATACTCCTGCTAGTGCGTGAGCAAGATGATGGCAGGTGATGCCTTTTATTCATGGATTTCCGCTAAATGTTCTTTCTGGAAGTTTATCAAAAATATGTTCTATCTTTGATAATAGTTCTTTGTTTTCTTGTTTTAAAAAGTTTTCTTTGAGGGCGAACGATTTCATGCGTACATATTTATAAGTAAATTATTTCTTAGGCTTTGCTAAAAGTTTTTTCACTTCTTCGACGCTCTTTCCAAGAACTCTGAAATAATTATCCGTAAGGTAGGTATTGTCTTTTGTATGTACCTCATAGTATCCTGCTTTCTTTTCGTAGTCTTTTATGTAGTAGAATTTTTCTCAGTCTATTTGTTGGGCAAACGGCGGTCTCACATATTTCCCATTTTTTATTAAAAATAATTTATACTTATATTTAAAAAATAATCCTCATGCATATCGTCAGATGTTGTAATTACAGAAAGCATTATTTAATATAAAATTATTATTTTCTGGGTCGTCTATCACAGGGAAACTCGGATTCAAAAAATTATAGTCTTGATCCAAGAATGTCACGATAGATCATGTCTTTTCTCTACTTGTATCCCAATGCGTGTTTGTGCGAAGGAGATAAATTGGTTTATCTTTTTTATTAGTTCTTACATCTTCAAAGGAATGAAAGTATTCAAAAGGCGTATGAGAGAGTTTATTTTCTTTGTCTATTACAATTCTGTTAAGATCGTAATTTCTAAACTTTGGATCGATACCAAAATTTCCTGGAATGTGTTTCACATCAGATTCGAATATTTTTTCAACTCACAATCTTCAGCTTTGTTTGTTGCGATCAGCAAATCCTACAGATTCTTCTCGTTTTTTATCTATGTAATGTCTGACTTCTTTTCGATCAGGCACTCTTGTTGTTGTAAGCATTTCTGTCACCATGTCTGCTTGCAAAGCAACGTCGTCTTCTACATTAAACTTTAGTTCTATCATGAGATCCATTATCGTCAGACATAATAATCTATCTCGAGCTGATATATTCGGATTGCTTCTCATGATTTTTGGGAGTTCTGCATAGAACTTATCAAGACCATTGTTTGCTGTGAATACTTGTAATGAAGTATTTATTGCTGTAGTTTCATGAGTTCAATTGTCTATAATTTCTATGGCATTGCTTATTTTTTCTTGCTTTGGCGATGCTGTTTTTTCTTTCTTCATCTCATGTGTTTCTCGTAAAACCTGCATCAATGCTTTTACGTGTTTTGCAATTTTAACATCGTCTGCTCATTTATAATGATCTCTTAATCACAAATCATCTACTGCTTTTCCTACAAGTTGAGAAAAAGGTATTTTGGTGTCTCATGCTTCGTGTTTTTTGAGATGAGTAGTCATTCGTCGAAAGAAATAAATCCGTGTTTTTTATTCAGTATATATATTTATTTTATAGTATAAGTCAAGTTATTCTCTTTTGTATTCACCGAAAGTGCCTTTGATTTCCTTATTATTTTTTGTTTTTGGAAAGGAAATCCTCATATATATCACGACTACTTAATTTCTGCTTCAAAATTTTAAATTCTAAATTTCAATTTAATGAAATTCTTCTTAAGGATATCTGTTGCTATTGTTTTATTGTCTGGAATGATGGGAATTACCGCTGCCGCTACCTGAGATTTGCGAGATTGGATGGATAATCTTAATAATGAAATTCCTTTTTGATATACCGTTAGTCAAAAGATTACTGTTGATCAAATTAATATTAACAAAATTATTATTAAATCTCCAGTTATTCAAGATGAATTTTGAAATAAAATTAAAAAATATACCGTAATGTTTTCTCAGTATCCTTTGTCTCAAATTCTTGAAAATAGTGCGCTGCTTGATCAGTCTAAAGAAAAAACGTTTGATTTCGTTACCGTCGATTCTACGGTAACTATGGAACTGACTGCTACTTGAGACGCTATCAGCCCAAGTGTTGTCTATTATCTTTCTGTGATCCCTAAAGATCAAAATGGAATTCTTTGAGAAATATCAAACGAACTCTGGTTTAAACTTTCAAATCAAACATCGTGAGAAGGTACTCCTGCAACTGGATCTCTTCATACTGCTCCTGGTGCCAATATGAGTTTAGCACATATAACACATACGATAACAACGAATAGGGCAACATTAAGTTGGACTTCTGTAGACGGTTCGAGCCAAGTTGATATCTTTCTTTGGAATCCCACGAGTCAGGCTTTTGAAAGGCTTTCAACAGTAAATATGGGTGACGAAAGTTATATCTTTACGCTCACAAGAAATGGTGAATATATTATTAAATTCGTTCCCAATAATTGAGGAACTGAATATCGTTATACTTTTATAGCTAGCGGAATCACTTCTTCTAGTGTTACTCCTATTGCTGGGAATCCTACTATAGGAAAAATTCCTGCAACAGGACCAAAAGAAAACGTTTTGGTGGTCTTATGAATAGCGCTTGTTGCTTATTTCGTTTACAGAAAAGTAAGAGCTAAGAGATAAAATAGAACGATAGAATAATAGAACGATAGAATAATAGATTATATAAAAATAGCTTAAAATAGCCTGCAATGATGCAGGTTTTTTTTGAATAGAAAAGGGGAATTACCAAAACAACTTATAACTACCTACAGTTATTGTAGTAATGAATCGTCCGGTTATTTCAGTGCATACAGTAAGTCTTTTCTTTTTCTGAATTAGTTTGTTTATCTTGGTTCGTTGATCTGCTCCTACTATTTCTTGTCATAAAGCCTGTTCTATGAAAATTATTTTTTCTTTAATTTCTCTTTGATTTGCTAGATAGTTTTTGTGTTCTGTCTCTGTTATTATACGGATTCGTTTGCTGTCTTGGATTCTTGAATTTGAGTATTGTGCCTTGGCGAGCTGATATCGTATCGTGTCATATACTAAAACGATATTCTCATGAATTTTTTTATTTTTTCTCAGAACCTTACGATGAATCCATGTTAACAGGAATATTGCTACAATATATCCTAAAATAGCTACTATTATCGCCTCTGATTGCCCTTCTCATAGTCCGCTTTTTGCTGCTATGCTGTGTATAAGAGTGTTTCGTATTTGCATACAGATCTATGATTAATTAAAAATTTTTATAATCTGATTTTCCTTTACGATGATGGGGATAAAATTTCTTTGAAAGATGGGGATTTTTTGGTTGATACACCATTCATTTCGTGTTTTATTCTTATATCTATCTCCTTTTTTAGGGAACCTAATGCTTCCTCCTATATATTCTTTTTTGTCTATCTCATAATTTTGTTTCTCTCGATTTATTGTTCAAGGCTTAGTTATTTTTTGAGAGCTAGCAATTGTTTTTTCCCAGAATAAGCGGGGACCAGAAATGAAATATATTTTCCCATGTGATTTGAAGAGATATGTTTTATTAAAATATTTGTATCCACTTTCATTTTTCTGTAGAAATGCGCTTCGTTCTTTGAGAAGCGGTGTCGTGATGTTGCTTGAGATATTGAGCTGTTTCATCACTTGCATCACGCATTCTTTGTTGATATCTTGGGGATCAACTATCCGTTGATAGGCAAATTTCGTTTTTCGATGATGTGATTCTTTGACGGGGCTCAGAATTATATTTTGTTCTTGAAAAGATTTTTCTACTTGAGCATATACTTGTTGTATGCTTTGAATAAATGAATTTGTCGTTGGTGTCTGTTTGTGCGCGAGTTTGTACAGTTCTGGCAATACGCTATTTCTGAGCTTATTTCTCAGGCTTGTTGTGTCATTGTTGTTTGTGGGATCGTTTACAAATTGAATTTTGTTATGCTTGCAAATATCTAGAATTTCTGCTTTTGTAAGTTGTACTATGGGCCTTAAGATTTGTGTGTCGGGAAGCAAATGATGCTGTTCTTGCATTTGCATAGCTATAAATCCGTTGATGTTCGATCAGCGTAAAAGATTGAGAAAAGTGCTTTCTATACGGTCTGTCAGATTATGTCCCAAAATTAATTTATGTATTTTATGTTTTTTTATTTGTAATTTAAATTCTTGATATCTCCATGTTCTAAGCTGTCCTTCATTTGATTTTTTGTTTGTGTCCCTTTTGACGATGATGGTTTGTATTCACTCAAGAAATTTTTTTATGAATTTTTCATCGCTTGCATTTCCTCTTCTTGTCTGATGATTGCAGTGGATAAAGAAGAGATGATTTAAATCATATTTTTGTTTTACAAAAAAATTATATAGTATGCATGCCGTCAATGTACTGTCTGCACCTCCACTTATCGCTACTAAAATATTTTCATCGGGAGATATGGTTTTTTGAAGTACATCAAAACATGTTTGCTCTTGAGCAAATTTTAGTTTGATGTTTTTTATTGAGTCTGTTTTGTGTAGTTTTTTTCACATTTTCTCTCTTATAGAGGAGCATCAAAACAATTTGAATTGTTTTGGTAAAAGACTATACTTAAGTCAGTATCTTTTATATATATACTTTTTGACTTCAAATGAAAGATTTATCCTTATGAAAAAAGGAAAAAAAAGTTAAGGACGCAGTTCCTTCAACTAAACCCAATAAGATCTATAAAACGCCAAATAAGTCTTGAGAGATCAAGGATAAGGTGTTTAAAATTAAAATTGCTGATTTATTAAATGAAACAGGAAGAGAAGACCAAATAGTGTTTGAACATAAGTTTTCTGATCAATTGCCAAATTTAGATGCTACTGGTGTTGCATGAAGTTTCACTATCCAATCTTTGGATAACACTTCTTTGTTGGGTACGCTTACTGACGTTTCTGCTTGTTTCCACGAAACTTGTGATAGCTGTGGCGCTTCATTTATGAGGGCTGTAGAAGTTCCCTTATATGCTTGAAGATTTGTATTTGAGGATGATGTCAAAAAGAAAGAAACGGCTGAATCTGAAGAGGTCTTGTTCTATATTGATTCAAAAGCTGAGACTATCAATATCGAAGATATTGTTGTTCAATCTATCTTGCTCAATGATCCTTTTGTAAAGCGTTGTGATGCTTGTACTAAGCGTTTGGCTAATGTGTCTGATGATGAAGAGGACTTCGGTGAATTTGAGGCCAAGTGAAATATAACTTTCAGTTAAAAAATATACTCTACAAGAATATCCTTGATCTTCATTTCAGGGATATTTTTATTCTTTGCATATCCCTATGCGCTTATTTCGTTTGTTGATTCTATTTTTTGCTGTCTCTTTGTCTTTCTGAGCATCATTTGCTTTATTTTCTGCAGATAGTTTTATTTCGGAATTTCAATCTAAAGCAGCTACACTTTCTCCTATAGATAAGAAAATATATTACAAACAGGTGCTTAACTCTCTTACTTTGCTTGCGATTAGAAATCGCAATGATGTCGATCAAGCAAAGCTTTATGAATCTCTAAAATCTTATGTTTCTGATCAAATACAATCTATTGGATTGATTGTTTCTTCGGGTATGAGTATCCCAAATGTTGATCTTGTAAAAGTGAGAGATGCTTGGTTGGCTCTTCATAATACAGAAAGGATAACAAAATGACTGACTCCTTTTGTATACAGTTCTGCGCTTGAATGAACCGCTATGACTTGGGCGCAACACCTTGCTGATATCGGCACCACAACACATCTTAGGCAGGCTGGTGATGGATATTATTCTTATACGAGCATTAAGGACTGGTTTATACAGCAATGAATTACTTTCGCTACTCAAGAAACAAATGGGCAGCCCTTGTTTACTGAAAATCTTTGATGGAATATCTATTCTTGTAAAAAAACTGATTGTACGGATGATTTTATCAAAGCAATGAAAAAAACTCGAACATTCTTTATGAATGAAAAATTTAAAAGCTATAAACCTCACTACAAAGCTATTGTTTGAAATTTTTCAAATCTGGGAGTAGGCGTTGTATTAGTAGGTAATAAATACTATTTAGTAAGCCATTATGCACAAGCCTTGAAATAAGTCTCGATTTCCTTATAGTTTTGCTTCACGTGATGCTTCTTTTATTTTACGTTATTTCGTAAATGAAAAAATTATTTGCACTACCTGTTATTGGTTTGATCCTTGGTGCTGTAGCTATTGCTACAGAAATAAAAACAACTGATGTCCTTCCTGCTAAGCAACAACTCTCTGGTGCTGTTGTAGGTTGTATCAAAATCGCTTTGGAAAAAAGAGAGACAAATATTCTTGCTGCCTATACTACCTATCAAAATAACAATTTAGCTGCTTTGATGACTAGAAAAAATGCACTTCTTGCCGCGTGGGATAAAACCACAAAGTTAGAACTAAAGTCTGCTATCTCTGAGGTATGGAAAACATATAAAAGTGCTATGACTACGTTCAAGTCTAATTTAAATACATCTAGAAAAGATATATGGACTAGTTATAAGGCTGAGGCAAATACTTGTAAGTGAACTTCACTTCTTCAGGGCATTGATGCTAGTACAGTCACTAGTGAACAATAATTCTACTATATAATTTCTAATTAAAAAATCGCTCAATGTTGAGCGATTTTTTTAATGCTTTTTCCTATAGTATAGCGAGTATCTTATTTTTTTATGAATGTCAGAACAGCATAAACAATCATCCCTGCTCATAATCCCACGAACATGGCTGCCATTATATTATTAAAAATAAATCCACATCCAATTCCCAAGACTAATCCTGCAGGAATAAATAATGCTGCTTTGTTGTTTTCAACTTTTTTTTCCTTTTGTTTTGTTGCCATGGTATAAAAAATAAATAGGTAAAACATTTGCTCTATATTTATTCATTTACTTGCGGCTTGCAACTTTTTTTATTTTTTTGTCTCCGTTTGTAAGAAGAGTAGTCTCCGCCTTTCCTGATAAGACTTTTTTAAAGTCTGCAGGTACGGGAGCTTCAAATGTTACTTGATCGTTTTGAAACGGATCTAAGAAACTATATTTTCGACAATGAAGTAGTTGTCTATTGATCCCTAATGACTTGTAAAGGATTCTATTTGCCCCTGGATTACCGTACACGACATCTCCTAGTACGGGAAACCCTTCGCTACTTACATGCACTCTGATTTGATGCATTCTTCCGGTATGTATTTTTACTTTCAATAATGAAATAGGTCCAAGGAGAGGATGTTGAATGAATCTTTCCAACCAACATTCCGTTGTTGCTTCGAGTCCTTCGTCGTAGTCTACTCTGACTTGGGATCTGTCAGATTCTTTGTTGTATGTTTTAGTTAGTGGTTTTTTGATGATGAGATGCTTCTGAAATTTTCCTACAACAAGAGCAAGATAATATTTATCAATGTCTCTTTCTCTGATAATGCTGTTGATATATTGTAGTGCTTCGTAACTTTTTGCAGCAATCAATACTCCTGAGGTATCTCTGTCTAATCTGTATCCAAACGATGGTTTGAATGTGCTTGTTTTATACTCTTCAGCGTATTTATCTAAATAATCATTCATACAAAGATCATTTCGGTGTTTGTTCCCGGGGTGCATAGGAATCCCTGGAAGCTTATCAAATACAATTCGATGTCCATCTTCGTAAAGAACCTGTTGTTTTACCTTTTTTATGTCTACTTTTTCTAGTTTGCGGTCTTTTTGACTTGTTATTGCTGATAAGTCTTCAGCTCCCAACTTAACTGTTTCGTGAATTTGAACGCTATCACCGACTTTTAATCTGTATTGTTCTTTAACTTTTTTATTATTGACTTTTACTAATCATCTTCTGATTACACTATAAATATCCGCTAGACGAACTTGCGGGTATTTCTTAAACCATTTCCTCAAAAATCTGTCAAATCTTTGGTCAGAAGCTGTTTTATCTATTTTTATCTCCATCGGGTTTGTCACAAAAAACAAAAAATACTTTGTTGTGGAGTATTGTACCTATAGTCTGTCTATTTGCAAGAAGAGCTAAATCTTAAAACTCTAGTATAGAGGGCCATCGATACATCTATCCAAGATATGCCAGTTAGCTTCTATGTTTTTTTAGCTATGTCTTGCTAAGACATCAATTATATGGGCTTTGCTCAATAATGGTTATTGCGATCTTTACTAAAAATGCTTATTTGTAAATGCTCGGATAAAAAAAAACTAGGATTTTTGTTCCTAATTTTTCTGTTATTGTTGGATTATTTTAGTGATTTTTAATGGGGCGGCTGACGAGATTCGAACTCGCGACCCCCTGAGTCACAGTCAAGTGCTCTAACCAACTGAGCTACAGCCGCCATATCATATGCGTTGATGTGCGAATATATGTACTCTTTTCCTTATTGAAATCAAGAAAAAAAAATGATGTTGGTGGGGCAACCAATTTATGTTAACGTTCTATATTATATCTTGACTTTAGTTATCAAATATGTATCAATATTTTATTGTTTTATGTGGATAAATATAAGGTATTATGGTAAATACTCCTCAAAATGATAATATTCACGATTCAGATAATAAAAATAATTCATCTGTCCAAGAAATTCAGCGTCTTTTGGAAAGGGATCAGGCTGATATTCAACGAAAAACCATAGCCTTAGCCGAACTTCATGGTCATTTAGGTAAGTATTCGTCTTTTTTCAAAGAAAATGAAAGAGAGATGGAGACTCTCATTAATGATGAAATCCAAATGAGAGAGTTAGATAATTTTGTTTCTGGTTCGTTTGAAAGTTTAGAAAGTTTTGTGTCTTTTTCTCAGCTTGTTCTCTCTAATCTAAGAAAAATAAATAAAATTTACTCTTTTTTAAGAGAAAATAAACGAGGTCGTGAGATGTTATCTTTGATTATGAAAATGGCTGACGCCGAAACTAGTAATGCTTCAGATACGTTATTTATTCTGGAAAGAGATATTAATAATTTAAGAGATATGATTTGATGACTATTTGAAAATATTATAACAATGGTTAATAGTTCTTGAAAATTAGAACAAATAGCATCTTCCATAGAAGAAGATATCAAAAAAAGTTATGTTGGTGAGTATGCTAATCCATTTTTTGGAAAAGTTGCTACAGGAAATGTAAATCAAAAACACAAATGAAATTTTTTGCTTACTCATCTTTACAATGATATTTTTGATAAAATCCCGGTCAAAGAAAAAAAAGAAGATACTCCCTGAGTTCAAAATAAAATAGAGCTTCTTGCTTCAGATATCGCACAAATCAAAAATAGTGGAATCTATTCAGACATTGTTTCATGAAAAATGTTTGGAACTCTTCCTTATCAAGTATTTAAGCGTTTGTTTAAGTTATATGAGCAATTGCTCCATGTTCATAGAGAGGTAGAGTTGTGAATGGAACAAGTACTTTCAAAAAGAGATCCTCGTCTTCTAGAACAAAGATTTAGATCGTGACCAAGTCAAATTGAAGAAAAATATGATTCACTTACAGAATGGTTTTGACAAAAAAACAGATTGCTTCATACTCAAATAGATTCTATTTATAACGGATTTTCTTTGGATCTTACATGAACAAAGACTCAAGTAGGTCAAATGAAGCTTGTTAATCTCAAGGTGGCAATCTTTAAAATCCTTGATACCTATTTTGATGATAAAGACGGTAAGCTTAATGTCTCCTCTTTGATTCAAACAAAGACTGATTTTGAAAAGAACAAGAAAGCATTATGAAAAACTGTAGAAGAATGATGAAAAAGTACTAATCATTATGTATATGCTACTGGCGATCATTGATTGATAAGTTGATATGAGTCACATACGCTCAAAAAGCCTGCAAAAGTAATAGGAAAGACGGCAGAGACTATTACAAAAAAAATCGATATGATTATAGAAAGAAAAAATACTTATAACAATATATATTCCTCATTTCCTGGTATTGATAACTCGTTAGAAGGGAATATCTTGCTGATGGGTCCTTATGGATATGGGAAAACTGCCTTGATTAGAGAACTTTGATCAAATACAAATATAGTTACGCTTCAAGCAAATTATGCCGATATCGCGACTGCTTATTACGGGCATGAAGAAAAAAATGCTACAGCAATATTTAATTATGCACAACAACTTTGAGAAGAAAAGAATAAAGAAGTTTTTGTACTGATAGACGAGATGGATAAATTTTTTGCTGCACATCAAACATCAAGACAGGCAACAAATTTGTGAGTACAAACTGCATTTCAAGTAGGAATGGATGGAATAGATGCGTACGACAAAGTACATATCGTCGGATTGACCAACAAACCTCAGTTTATTCCTATGGATATTATGAGAAGGATGACACTTTTGATGATGGATCCTTTGAGTCTCGCTGAAAAGGCAGAACTTATTCATTCTAGACTGAATAGATTCCCTAAGTCGGATGATTTAGAGCAGTTTTTAGGAGAAATAAAGTCTTCGTCGTACAAAGATAATGAACTCGCTAACAAAATAGAAATTGCTACTCCCAAAATCATTGCTTGAATAACTGAAAAAGCGTTTTTACTTTTCCATGATAAAATACTTAAACAGGATAAGACGACAATAATAGGGATAGATAAAAAGATTTGAAAAATCATGAAAAAGAAATCTCCTGACGATAAAAAAATCAAAGAAATATATGCTGCTACACAGCTAGAAATCACTCTCCAAAATTTTTCTCAAGCAATAGAAGAGGTATTTACAAGCAAATCTACGGCAAGAGAAATAGAAGTCAGTAAAGATTTTTATAATCAAGCAGAGGCCTTAATCAAAAATATTCAAAGCACTTCTTATACGACTGAATAAATTTAGTTCTTTATTTTTACTGTATTATATAGTTATCATGACCTATAATCTTCTTACTCCAGAACCCCTTATTCAGCCAGCAACTCCTGAAAAGATAAAAGAAAAACCGACTCTTGTGCCGAATCCCTTTGTTATTCCTACGCCGAATATCAATCCTGGAACAGAACCAACACCCAAGGCCTAGTGTAATTTATTTTCTCTTTTTCTTATGGACAAAAAAATTAATCCGAATTCTTTTATTATTCAATCCTTACAGTCTGAGGTTTCTTCGGCGACACCTTTTTCTCGTATTCCTTGATTTATAAAAAAATTTGCGATAACTCAAGAAAATAAAGAAAAAATAATTTCTATTCTTTCCTCTCTCGGGGATAAAGAAATCGAGCATTTGGATATGAGAATCCTGAAGATAAAGAATCCCAAAAATGTTTTTGATCCAGAAATGTATAACAAAATTCTCCAAATAGAATGATCTCAAGATGAAAAATGAAGGCCTATTTATTCTAAACTTATAGGGCTTGCAAAAGAAATTATCGCGAGTGAAATGGGCGTTCCTGTGTATGAAATACTTAAACATATTAAGGCTGATTTGGGAACATGAACTATAGATTCTTCTGAGTTTGATAATCCTCATGATGATCTTTCCGAGAGTTTTTCTGAAGAAGAAAAAAAGTTAGTAGAACAAGAACAGCAGGCGAGAATTGTTATGAACGCGCTTATTATGGGTGCGGGACATAGGATATTTGATAAGGTAGAATCAGATGATAAATATCCCAAAGCTATCAATAAAATCAGTCCTGATCTCTATCAGTCCTATTATGATATGGTGTATACCAATCTTAAGTATATGCGAGAGACAAAGCCTGCTAATCACTCGTCAGGAAATACAGGATCAATGAAATTAGTTACAGAAGAAAAAGAGACGAAGATAAAAATTCAAGCAGATATTTTTCCTGTTCTTTTGCATGAAATGGCAAAAGGAGTCGTCGAATATATGGCGTATACGAGGTATAATTCATTAGATCCGAAAATCACTAAGTCTATTCTTTCTGTCGATTCTCGTCAGTCTGAACACTGGATGATGTTGATAGGACCGCAGATTTATAAGCAATTATTTTTTCTTATCAAAGAAGCGGTTGCGCAGTATAGCGACCAAAAGTGACTTCTGGACTCTAAAAACGCAGCTGATTATATTGTTCCTGTGCTTGCTCATATTTTGCAGATGCCAGCAGAAAAGTTTTTGCAATTTATAGAAAATATTTTGAGAGAAGATCAGTGAGGAGAAAGTCCGATCGCATTGATTACAAAAGTAATAGATGGTATGCACACTCAGTATGAGGCATATCTCGCGTCTACTCCTTCGCCAAAAATGGAATTGACCATAGAAAAGATTATGGAACAGCTGACTCGTGAATTAGCTTTGTGAAAAAAAGCTCAGATGTATATCAAATCTGCATTGCCTGATGTACAATATAAGCTTAAAGATAAATGATATGTCTTGTCTGATAAAAAACTTGGAAGAAAAATTGCTGAACATTATATGGCAAACACAAAAAAGTTTGAATTGTCTGATTTTGTAGATCAGACTTGGGTTATTGAACTTTGAGATGCAATTAGTTTATTCAAAACTACGAGAATAGAGCAAGCTGCTTTTAGTATCGTACATGAACAGCAAAAGAAATTTCCTAAACGAACGAGAACGCATGATGTAGAAAATATCTATATTCATCCGAGATTTCCTTTGTCTGCCCTTGAAGAAGCTAAAAAAAATATTCATCCCCAAGTGCTTGAAGATATTGATAATCAGGTTGCTGAACTTGTTCAGAACTGAAGTATTTCGCAATGGCTTCAAGATCATGACACGATGAATACAACATTGAGTACGCTTACAAAAAAATATATTACTCTGGATGATGTCATTCCGGATTGCCTTGTAGAACGAGAGGATAATCGATGACTGTATGAACTTACTAATCTTGAACAACTCAAAAGAGAGGCGGGAGTGATGGGTTGAAACTGTGTAGCAGGATCTATAGATCGTGTTGAAAATGGTACTTTGAGAGTTTTCTCGCTTCGTCACTGAACGCAGTCTCACTGGACCATTTGATATGTTCCTCAGAGTCAGACTATCAACCAAGTAAAATGATATATCCATCAGAAAAAAAATGCTATACTAACAAGAGATGATCCTGATTACGTTCAGGTTGTACAGGCAGTAAATTATCTTATTGCTCATTTTCCTGTCAAAGCTGTAAATGATATGAGCAACGTTGGTTTTAACTTAACAAACAAGTGATTTTTGTCTTCTGCTGATTTTATAAAGGCTGTTAATGAATGAAAGCTTTATTCTGTTACTTTGCTTACTCAATGAGCTAGAATATATTTATCTTATGAAGATATTCATATTCTTGAAAAATTAAGTTTAAGAAATATAGGCTTCATAGACGTTCAAGTTTGATCTTTCCTGATCAAATATGGTGTTGTAAATAATAAAGTAGAAACTACTTTTGTTGATGAAAATATTAATCTCAATGATTTAGATCATTTATCTTTGTCTTTAGAGTCCTGAAATGATGTATTTACAAAAATATGACCCGTTACTTGATGTCTTTTAACTATGAAGAAGCATCCGTTTTTTGATGCATATGATGACTATCCTGTTTTTTGATTGCCTGGACTCTGAGATGACAGGGGATTGGTCCAAAAAGGTAAAAAATATGGAGTAGTAGAAAGAGATGGAGAATCCTTCAAAGAAATACTTCCTTGTGAGTATGATGAAGCTCCGCAATTTTGATTAGCTGGTTTGGAAGCTGATGAGGCAGTAGTTATACAAGATAAAAAATATGGTGTTATTAAGCTAACCGAATCTTCTTTTACGGTAATATTGTCTTGTGAGTATGATGAAATTCCTCAGCTTCAGTGACTAAGAGCAGGTGAAGTTTGAGTAAAAAAATATTGAACTTATGGAATCATAAAAAAGATTGATGGAGAGTGGAAGGAGATTTTGCCTTGTGAATATAATTCTTTTCCTGTTTTTTGAACATCTGGATTGGCTTCAAATGAAGCTCGAGTTAAACATATAGATAAGCTTCCTTTTTATAGTCATAATGGCTACAAATTTATCCTTATCCAAAGAAATGGAGATGAATTTACAGAAAAATTTTCTTGTGAATACAATAAGGCTCCTGCTTTTTGAACTCCATGATTAGCTGCAAATCAAGCTTGGGTTGAGTTATGAGAAGATAACAACTTAAGATACGGAATCATCCAAAAAGACTGAGATGTTTTAAAAACAGTATTAGATTGTAGGTATGATACTCCTGAGCTGCTCTGAATGAATTGAATGAAGGCTGTAGACGAAAATTCATTTCATGAAGCTCGAGTAAAGAGGGATTGAAAATATTGAGTTATAAAAAATATTGAGGGAGTCTGAGTTGAGATCTTGCCTTGTAAATATACAAGTTTGCCAACTTTTTGAACAAACGGAAGGCTTAATACCACATGAGGATTAGCAGAAAATGAGGCACGGGTACACGATGGTTCTCTGCGTCCATTTGGAGATCATTATGGAATCCTTAAGAGAGAGGGATGTGTTTTTACAGAAATCTTGCCTTGTGAATATGATGTCGCATCTATTTTTTGAGCTCCTTGATTGGCTGACAACGAGGCACGAGTGCAGAAGAATAAGCTGTATTGAATCATTAGAAAAGAAAATGGAATATGTACGGAAATATTGCCTTGTGAGTACCAGAGTACGACTCTTTTTGAAGAAGACTTGTTGGCAGAAGATACTTATGTCTTACAGAAAGAATGACATCATTGTATTGTAAAAAAACTCCCTAAATTTGGTACCGGCATAGGAAAACAAATTAAGATGAAACGTGATGGAGAGACCTGTGTCTGGAAACAGAATCATGATGGAACTTGGGATGAGGTATCCTTTAAAAAATATTACCGCATGTATTATGGCAATGTACCAAGTCCCGAATCTAAGTGATTGCGTAGTGATGAAATTTTGGTACAAGAAAACAATTATTGAATTGTTAGAGATACTGGAAATTGAACTTTTATGGAAATCTTGCCCTGTGTATATTTAAATCTTCCTCGCTTTTGAGTTCACTGATTGTGACCTAGAGAAGCTATTGCAGATAAGGTTGTTGATGGAGAATCAAAATATTGAATTATTAAAATACATGAAGACAATACGGTTGAGGAAATTCTGCCTTTTGAATATTTTCGTATCATTCATGTTTGACCTAATTCTTCTTATGTTATTGTCGAAGAGTTTGATAGACTTGAAGAGGTTGAAATGTTTAATCAGTATAAAAAAGTTGAAATATCAATTACGCGTGATTCTGTTGTGAAAAAAAATGCTCAGGGAAAACGAGAAAAATTTTTCCACAAAACTTATGATGAGATCTTACAGTTTGCTGTAATAGGCTTATGAACTAATGAATCCATTGTCCGTGAGAAATGAGAATTGAAACTTATCCGTAGAGATGAAAATGAGGACGTCGTCGTTCCTTCTGATTATATTATGAGAGATTTTGGAAAATTTGGTTTGAAAGAGGGTGAGGCATGGGCGAAAAAGAAATGAGGAGGAATGGGAATTATAAAGAGAGATGCATCAGGAAATATTAAGGAGCTTCTTCCTAGTTATCAAGCCATTGGAGCTTTTTGAGAATCGGGATTGAAAGACGATGAGGCTATCGTAAGACGTAGCTGAAATAGAAATAAATGATATTTTTGAATCATTAAAAGAACAAAAAACTGATTTAAAGAAATTCTTCCTTCTAAGTATTATGTTATTCATCCTTTTGGAGAAGATTGAATTGCTCCTGATGAGGCACGAGTACAAGAAAAAGAGGGTGGTTATTATATCCTTATACGTAGGACAGAAAAATGATTTAAGGAAACTGGATTTTCTTCTTATGAAAAAATAAAGTTTGATTTTGGGAGATATGGATTGCTTTTAAATGAATCTTTTTTGCGTGCTGATTATCGAAATAATCAAGATCATCTTGCAGCAGTTGGACTTGTTAGAAAAAATGTCGATGGCTCTTATGAAACCTTGTTTTCTCAAGACTATTACTTTGAAATAAAACATGAAAGACTCGGATTGTTGAATAATCAATATAGAATGGAATGTGAAGATGTTAAGGGTATTGAAGAAGATTGAGATGGATATCTTCACAAAATAGTTACCAGAAATCCAGACGGTTCTCGAAGCGAGCAGCGAGAAGTTCTTAGAGATAAAAGAAGGCTTTTTGATGGAGAATATAGAATAAAAAAATACGATACGGAGAGAGCTGATTGATGTACGCATAGAATACGTTCTAGGGATTTTGGCAATTCCTCTCATAATTTGCGACATACTACTGACGTCAAACTTTCTAAGAATGGATATGGGTCTTGGAACGATTATCATCTCTTAGAATATGCTGATCCTTATCAAAAAGGAGTGATCTGTAAAATAATTGTCGAGGTTGATCCTCGTCATAATTCTTCACGAGAACCCGTAGAGGTTGATGAAGTAGAATTTGAAAAGTATTGCGCTCGAGAAGAAAAGAATTTTATTGATGAAGAACTCTATCGTAAGGAAGAGTGATCTTTGGATGAACAGGAATATTTTCCACAAGAAATAGTTTATTAAATACATAAAATAGCTCTCCATAAAAAATCTATTTTGGGGAGTTTTTTTTTATAATAAATTGATTTTAATAATAAAAAGACTAAAGTTTCTCTACTACTTATTTATTTTTTTATAGAATATCTCATGAAAAAGATTTTTTGGACTACTGTTTTTTGGCTTGTAGTGTTTTTC
This sequence comes from candidate division SR1 bacterium, assembly GCA_026397475.1. Lineage (GTDB taxonomy): Bacteria > Patescibacteriota > Gracilibacteria > Absconditabacterales > Absconditicoccaceae > CAJBLF01. The sequence goes on from JAPLUT010000006.1 coordinate 42,181, forward strand.
TGATTTGGATTGTATATCAAAATGTTTGATGCAAATATGGCCGTTGGTATAAGTACTTGGCTTGGAGCAACTACCGTTACTACAAGTGGACAAGCAATATCTTCTACAACAACGGGAACGGATACTATGGGTGAATTCGCTGCTATTCAGACAAGACTTATTGATATGCAGACTAAACTTGACGCTTTGATCGCTTGATCGACTATAACTCCTGTCGTGACTCCTGATACAACTGTTGTTGCTCCTTCAAAAGTTACAGGAACAGGGAATTAGATATTAAAACTTAGATATTAGAGCTTAGTTGCTCATTTATAATGTTATTATCTTCTATGAAAAAAATCTTTTGGACGAGTATCTTTTGGTTTGTCGTAATTTTTTTGTTTCGATCGTACATGAGGTTGTTTGATAGGCCGCTTGGAAGAGAGATAGGTTGATGGTTTGGCGTATCTCAACAGGTGTGTTTGACGGGAGGCGTAGCTACGGGACTTACAGATCAGTTTGATGCAATCAAAATGCAGCTTGATATCATAAATCAAAAACTTCAATCTGAACCTGAGACGACACCCCCACCTTCTTCGCAGGTATCCTTATTTCAGACTGCTATTCCAACTAAAGTCGCTTTGTATTATTTTAATCAGACAGAAGACCAAAAATTAGCTCCCGCACAACAAATAAATATTTCTTCTCTTTTGCCTGTGTATCGTATGTTTCCTGCAAGTAAAGATATTCTTGTAGATGCCATCAATGAATTACTCAAGGGTAATCTTACAGCAAATGAAAGAAAAAACTGATTTATGACAGAATTTCCTAATAAGGACTTTACATTACTTTCTTCTGACTTGTCTTCTGACGGGATATTAACTCTTCAATTTTCAGAAGTTCCTGGATTTACAGACGGAGGATCAGCTCGTATACTATTACTTTCAAATCTTATTAAAAAGACAGCATTGCAATTTCCTGGCGTAAAGGAGGTTGTTTTTACTCCTGAAACGCTTTTCCAGCCTTAAAATGAGTACAAAGTAGAAAGTACAAAGTAGAAAGTAGAAAAATGGCTGTATCTAGCTAAAAAAGACGTGAAAATCTCTCAAAGATTTATTGCGTCTTTTTTTGCTTTTTTTTGAAAAATGGTTATAATAGAAAGGTGAAAGTTATTGCTTATTAACTTTTAGTTATTAGTTAGTTTATGTATGGCAGATAAAAAAAGAAAATATCCTAAACCTACTGATCGTGATCAGCAAAAAAATCGTGAATCTCATTCTCCCAAAAATAATATTTCGGATATTTTTTTGAGTCAGATAAAAGATGCTTTTGAGGGATTTAATAAAATTCCTGAACAGGAAAGAGCGGAACTTTATGGTAATCAAAAATACTTAGAACAATTTTGGGAATATTTTAAGCAAGAGCATTCTAATTTGCTTGATAGAATAGATCAAAAAGATTTGCCAAGATATATCAAGGCTATTGAAGATCAATGATTCTCGCTTGCTACTGTCCAAAAGAATGCCGGAAAACTTTCTGCTGAATTTAAGTCTGAAGACACTGAACAACACGTTATGGAGCATAGTTTAAAACAACTTCAAGACTTTTGTGAAAATGAAAATAATCAGATTCCTCAGGGAACATTTAAAAAGTTTGCTGATGCCGCGTGATTTTCTTATGCCAGCTTACTTATTTCCTCTGATGGAAAGTTTAAAAATATAGATGATATCTCTCCTTTTTGGAAAGCATTTATTGAAAAAGAGGCTATTACTATTTCTGATTCTTCAGCTGAGACTATTGAAAATATTTTGAATCCGAACTATAATCCAACGGAAAGAATAATGGTGAGTGTCCTTCTTAGTAAGATAAAAAAAATATTTACGTGATCCTTGAGATCTGCATTTGATGCAAAATTTTCTTTGCCGATTAGTATCTTTGTCCCTTATCAAGATCTGCTTGGTTTTAGAGATGAGTGGAGAATCTTCATTGCTGATCATGCTTCTGAAATTGATGAAGCTTTGGCAAAGCAACTTGATGCTCTCGTTGTGACCAATTGAGATATTCAACAATGACTTTTTTCTTCTCTGAGAAAAACTGATACAAGCAAATGATTTTCTGAACAAGAAAGGTATTTTAGAAGTATTTTTAACTCGTTTGTAACTCGTCAGTTGTTTGAAGAGGTCCAAACAACTCAAGAAACTATTGATCATTATTTGGAATCTATAGGAAATACTTTTAAAGAGTTCCCTCCTTACGTTAATGATATTTTTACTCTCTATCCTTTTGATGCTGCTCGTATTGATTCGGTAGATTCTTCTTTTGTTTCTGATTTAAATACTATTGATTTGCAGCTTGCTGATTTTCAAAATCAGTATAATTCAGCTCCTGAGTCAGAAAAAAAAGAGATTAGAAAAAAGATAAAAAACTTAAAACAGGAAAGAGAAAATCGTAAATGGCATGCATATATAGCTTTTCTTGAAACAAAGAATCCCTCATTGGCTACTGTGTTTACGCATTTATTAGAAAATAAATTTAATTTTGCATCATTGTCTGCTGATCAACAGCAGTTTATTGTTAGCTTTTTTGTAAAAAATAAACTTGAAGATACTATAAAAAACAAGGTTCCAGAACTGCTTGCTGTGGACGAAGTGGCGATTACAAAATTTATGACAGATCTTTTTGATCTTAAAAAAATGGATCTCACTCTTCCCACCAAAGATGGTCCTGTGCCTCTTTCTTTTGTCAAAAAAGAATTTTTTGCTAGCGCACATAAACAGTTGATAGGGATTAATGATTTAGAAGACATAAAAAATTTACCACTTAATTTTGTGGCACAACTTACAGACAATAATGCGGCATTTTTTGAAGAAAGTGCTATATTTGATTCGATATATACTGATTTCGTTCCAAGAAATAACAAAGTAGTGCGTATCAATGATTCTTACAAGGTACTTCTTAAAAAGGATTGAAAGACTGCTGAAGGATATCTTTCTGCCTATTCTCCGATTGATGAACAAAATCAAGAAAATCCTCATCAAAGAGAGGGCGATGGAAAAGAATTGTATTTATATTCAGAACCTATTACTTCTCCTAATCAACAAAGACAAATAGTTTCTCGAAATGATTCTGATCCTAGAGCAACAAAAATTCCTGTCGTGATTAGACCTAATCAGCAACAAGAATGTGATATAGAAATATTGGATAAAAAGCTCAATATTAATGGTGACGCTTTTGGTGCATTATTACTGGGATATGTCCTTGGGCAACAAGATCTTGCAGATAAAATCTCTCCTGAAAAAGAGGAAGCTTTAGCAGAAAAGCTAGGTAAACTTAATGTATATAAAGACAAAGAGGATATCGAGGAAAGTGAGGAAGGAAGAGAGGAAACGAAAGAGGATGATGGATCAAAAATAGAAAAGTCAGAAAAAGAAAAGTTTATGAATGAGCGAAAACAACTTAAATGACATGGTTTTCCTGAACCACAATATAAAGATAATTTTGGTTTCGTGAAGTGAACAAGGTTATTTACTCCTTTTGCAGATAGTGAGGTTCCTCCTATGCAGGGAAAGGCGTGGTTGCAAATGGAGATCGTTGATATCAATTCAGATAAAGAAACATTTACTGTAAAAATTCATTGAGGTGAATTGCGTTTAGGAAAAAATGAATGAGCGAAAAGAGAGTTTTCTATGAATGGACAGACGCTCTCTACCATAAAGTCTATTTTTTGAGAGGCGATATATAAGATTCCAGATACTTCTAAAACCACCTTTGATCAGCAAATGAATATTTTAAATGGTTGATGATCCGGTATTGATGGATCTGAAAAATATTTTTGATCAGTAAAATTTGATTGATCTAAGTTTGTATATTCTCTCTGAAATTATGCAGGAAAAGAAATTACTCATTTTGGTTTGTATCAGCCTAAAGCCGTAGATGAAGATATTGCCAATCAGACAGGACAGTTGATTCTTTATAAAATAAAACACAATCCAAATGGTACCGTAACTGTCTCTGGAGATTCTATGGACGGAAATTCTGCCAAAAATTATCCAGCTCGTGACATGGATTATACTACGTTTATGATTTTTATAAAAGAGAAATGATTGCAACCAAAATGTAAGGAACAGCTTGACGCGATTAATCCTAAAGATCTTAAGGATAAAGAAGTTCCTACAACCGTTCGTGGTTTTAGTATCAACAATGTCGTGAACTTTTTCAAAAGTTCATTTAATAAAATAAATGACGGTATCAAAAAATATGATGAAGAAAGATCTGAAGAGCTTACTGATATCTTGACCAATCAAGGGCAGCTTTGGGGTAAGATTTGATGATTGTTCGGTCCTTTTGATAGAGTAGCCTCATCTTTTGAGTCTATGGGAATGGACTATTATCTCGCGAGAGATAGCAGAATATGGAAAAAGGTTGATACCTGGGTTAAATTTTATGAAGATTACGATTATACTAAACTCTATAACGAGGTTATTTGACCTATGCTTGATGGAAAAATAAAAATACATCCTCATTACAAGATAGCCGCAATTTTATTGGTTCATCTAAAGAAAGGAAAGTGACCCTATGCAAAAAATCTTTCTACTACTGACGGCAAACGAGTCTGAATGATTCTTTGAAAGTCTCATCAACAAAGATATCTCGCTATTAGAGAAAAGAAAATCAGAGAACTTGAGGAAAACGCCCATATCTATGGGGGTCCTTGGGCTGATCAAATTAAAAATGAACTAGTCGAATTGGAAATGAGATATATGGTACATGTCATGGATGCAAGACATATGTGATCATGAGATCCAGATAAATATTATTTTCAATCTAAATATTCTCAGAAGTTTGTCGGTGAGTTAGAAGGTGCATATACTTCGTTTTTTAAACAAGATGGAGTAAATGAATGATTTAGTAAAAATCAAGATGCGAATTTTGAATTTGCTACGGTAGAGTATTTTAGACAACTCTCAGATAGGCCACAACAAGCACTTCCTTTTCTTAAAGTTATGGCTACCAAAGCTATTAATGATACACAATGGCAGGTTTTCGAATCTGCAGTTTTGGCAGGTATTCTTTCTGGAGTATTTCTTAATATGACTTATTCTTCAACGCAGTCCTACATTCAAAAAATATGCAGAACGAGATGATTTGTTCCGGGATTGTTTGCAAAAGACATCAAGCAACAATCTAAGATGCAAAGACTTTTGGATTTGTTTAGCGGTGGGGAGTTTAGTAAAAAAACAAGCTATAATCCGGCTGATTACTCTTTTAGAAATAACAAATGACCTAAAAAATTTATTGAAACATTTAAAAATCGAACTGGCGCTAATATTAAAATGAAGGCTGATGGACATACTCGTGAGTGAGTAGTCAGAAATGAAATGAGTGCTTTCTTGGATTTGACAGGAAAAAATGTCGATGGGAAAACTTTACTGGATTTACATTCTGATCCCAAAACTTCTGCTTCAGATAAAATATTACTTGAAGAATATATCAAAAAATCTAACGAACAAAATGAAACTCTCGATCATGAGGTGAGCGATAATACATCTTCTTTGACCTGATCTATTCTTACAAAGAGTCAGAGTGTGGTCGATAAAATGATTAAAATCAATGAAGAATGATTTGCCGCAAAAGACTGAGATGAAAAACAAAATATGCAGGCCTTCTCACAAGAAATGGAAAATGTTATCCCACAAAAAAAACTTGGTTCTTCTGAACAAATTAAATTTTTCTTAGGAAAATTCTTTAACTGGTTTGGAGAAAGATTTTCTTGAAGTAAAAAAATAGAACTCTTAAAGAGATTGAAATGGTGTAATGATCCTGCCAATGTCTGAACACAGGATGCTAATGATATTTTATATTACAGTATAGTATGAGAAATCATTCAATCATTATCCTCTCGTGATACAAATCCTCCTCATGAACTCTTGTGAGCATTGGATGCTTGGAAGAACTTTTTCAAAAACAATCTTGATACAATAATTCATAATGATGACGTCCTTACTTCAGCGTTTGGTATTCAAGCTAAGACTGATCTAGATAAATATACTCCACAGTTGGAGTCCTGGGAAACTGCTACTCCGCTTTTGGATAGAGAGGAAAGTATGCTGTATTTGACTACTCTTGGTAAGGAGCAAAAGGCTATGGCAATGCAAAAGAAGCGTACTATGAGTAATACTAATAGTAATTATCTTAATAAACCCCTTTATGACTTGGCTGAACGTCTTGCAATGAAGTGTTCATGATTTTCTAATCGTTTTAAGAAAGACGTCCGTGCATATAAAAAAGATAAATATATCCCTAAGGCGACTTGAGCTAAAATTAACAATCCTGAAACCATAGAACAAATTAAAAGAATTCTTGAGGGTAAACCGCCTCTGGAAGATGATAATGTGCCTGAATATCCTAGTGAATTTGATGATCGTTATTGATTCTAATCTGATATATTATTTGCGCTTCTTTCGGGAGGCGTTTTTTTGTATCTTAATTTGAAAAACGGAAGTAATTCTCTATACACTCTATGGACAACTTTTATCGTTCAGGTGATTTATGTTGGGATCACGTATGAAAATAGTGCTTTTATCTGCTTTTTTTACCTTTGCGTTTGCTATGTTATTTTTGGCATTGCTTCAAAATAATGTCCATGCATCAGGTACTGTAGCGTATCAGCTTGTTTCCACTTTCTGATCAGAATATACTACTCCAGGATTTGACTTTGATGACGATGCGTCTTTACAAAAATATTTGAATGCTGATCATCCCTTCCTTGATTCTTCTTATGTGCCCAGTGATTTGGTTCCTATTGATTCAAATTTTACTGCTAATGTTTCAAAAACATTTAAGCTTAGACAAGAGGCAGCATTAGCCTTTGCTGATATGGCATGGCATTTTCGAGATGCGTTTAGTGGCGATAGGCTTTATATCTCAAGTGCATATAGAAGTGCATGATTTCAGGATTTTCTTATCAAACAATGATGCAAGCTTATAAAGTGTGCTCAGATGGGGACTAGTGAACATCAAGCAGGGTTGGCCGTAGATCTCAAAATAATTACTAGATGATGAACTTCACATTCACTTGATATTACTAGCAATCCAAATAAATATTATGACTGGCTTAAATCTCATGCGGCTACATTTGGTTTTCATAATACCTATCAAAAGGGGATTGATGTTGACGGTAAAATTGTAGAGTGATGGCATTGGAGATATGTGTGAATTTCATTAGCGACACTATTGGCTGATAAAGAGCAAACATTCGCAGAATATTATAATACAATACATAATGAGGTTTCCAAATAACCCAATAAGCAATTTATTTTTTAATTATATTCGAATGAAAAAAGAGGTATCTGGAGGAATGGAAGAGGAACTTGATGAAAAACTTCAAGCAGCTCAACAAGGTCAAGACGATAAAAAATATCAAGAACTTGAAAATAGAATAGCCCAACTTGAAAAAGAAAAAAAGGAGCTTGAAGAAATAACTAAAAGATCTCAGTATGAGTATGTAAATCTTAAAACTGATTTTGATAGATATCAAAGGCAAGTAAAAGAATCCAGTGATTCTATGCAGGTAGATTCTCTTTTGTCTGTTGTAAAAAAGTTTTTGCCATTTATCGAAGATCTTAGAAAGTCCCTTGAAAATCTAACTGACGAACATATGGAGGATCCGCTCACCAAATGAGTTCAGATGGTATATAATAAATTTTTAAAGACACTTGAACATTTGCACATCAAGTCCATTGAATCTTTGTGATTGACTCCTGATTCCTTTTTGCACGAGCCCGTAAGTGTTGAGCCTGTTACCGATGAAAAATTCAAATGAAAAATAATTAAAGAATTTGAAAGGGGATTTGTTTATATCAAAGGTGATGATAAGAGAGTCATTATAGCATCTAAAGTCATTGTCTGACAATAAGCTTGAATCTGGGCTGAGAATTGCTACTCTTGGTCCACGCAGGCTATGCTCAGGTGATGGAATGGTATACATGTACGATTGAGGTTCGTATGCCGTAAGGCTTGGGGGTTCGAGTCCCCTCCTGAGTAAGTTACTTTTAAATTCAACATTTATAATGTTTGTTGTATATGCCATAAAAAGCAAAGTAAAAAACTTTATCTATGTATGAATGACAAGTAATTTATCTAGAAGAATTAATGATCATCAGAATTAAAAAAATTTATCAACCAAATGATTTGCTCCTTTTGAATTGATTTATACAGAGGAGTGTGCGACATCATTCGAAGCAAGAGAAAAAGAAAAATATTGGAAATCTTGAGTTGGTAAAGAAAAGTAAAAACTAAAATAGCTCGTATGCCGTAAGGCCAACCTTCGGTTGGTAAACTTGGGGGCGAGCCTACCTGACGGTAGGTAGACTTGTCTACCGGAGGTAGATCCCCTCCTGAGTAAATACTTCAAAATATAATTTAAAATTTTAAATTATAAATTTGAAATTTTAAAGTTTGTATTTACAGTTTTAAAATTAAAAATTAAAAATTGTAAATTTTAAATTGTAAATTGTTTGTTATGTCTTTACTAGAACAGCTAACGAGTGATTATAAAGAAGCTATGAAAAATAAGAATGAGACCAAAAAAAGCGTATTGAATCTTATACTTGCCAAGATAAAAAATAAAAAAATAGAACTCCAAAAAGATCTTGAAGATATTGATATCCTCGCTATCATCAAAAAAGAAGTAAAAGAAATCCTTGAAACTATGGGATTCTTAGAAAGGGCTAACAAAACTGAGGAAGTAGAGATAGAGAAACAAAAAAAACTTTTGCTAGATTTCTATCTGCCTGCTACCATGAGCAAAGAACAAACAACAGAACTTATAAAAAAACTTATATCTGATCACAATATTACGGACCTTAGAACTCAGAGGGGATTACTTATGAAAGAATTGATGGCTAATTATAAATGACAGGTTGATGGGGGATTGGTAAACGAAGTCATTAATCAACTTGTTGCTTAGTTTTATACTTTATTTTTTTCCATGAGAAAATATTTCTTGCTCATAGCATTGTTGAGTTTTATCTTTTTGTGACTGGGGAATTATTCAAGGGGACAGGGATCATTTTTTACTCCATCATCAAGTTCAGATCCAACTGCTCCAACAGTCCAAACCACTACGATGTCTCCTGATCAGACAACCTGACAACCTATAACAACTCCTGATCCCTATCTTTGATCTTCTTGTCCTGCATGACAAAAAAAAATAGATTGAGTGTGTCATCTTTGTAGTGAGAAATGAGTTTGCTGTTGAGTGTCTTTAAATACTTCGGTTCCTTTTATTGGGAATTGTATCGAAGATAGTACTGCTAGTGTATGAGCCTGAGAAACAAATGTCACTTGAGAAAGTGCTTTCCCCGTATTGATGTGAAGTTTGACTAAGATATTGGTAACCGTTATATTGATTTTGTCTTTTGTTTTGATTGTAGTGTGAGGTATTATGATTGCTACCGGCAATCCAAGCGGAGGGAAGAGCATGATTATCAAAGTAGTTGTAGGTATTGCATTGCTTTGAGCTTCCTGAGTTATCTTACGTTTGATCAATCCTAACTTCTTTGGATAGCAGAAACTAAATAGAGTTCCTCCTTTGCTGAAAGGAGGTGTCCCGGTGTATCGGGACGGAGAAATTTATTAGCTAATCAGTAAAATCTCCCATCCTAAAGGATACCTCCCTCTTTAAAATAAAGAGGGTACAAATAAATAAAATAAATTCTTTATTATGTAACATAGCAAAAATGGTAAACATTAAATTTAAAAATGGGTTTTTGATTGAAGGAAAATTTCTTTTTGGTTTTGAAACTCCTGATGCTAAATATATTAACTTGGCTTTGGAACCAGGTATTGATATGCGTTATGAAAAGCTCGAATATCCTCTTGTAGACTATCCTGGTGAATATGATATCCAAGGAATTGGTATTGAATGTTTCCTGGGTGCAAACAATAAGTTAAATTATATTCTTTCTGTGGAAGATAAAAAAATTGGGATTATTCAATCCGTTGATGTCTTGGATTTAGATGTCTTGGGATCAGTAAAAATTCGATTGTATCAAGATGATAAAATTTTGAATAAAATAGATCAATTAGAGTTGGAGTGACAAAAGCAAAAATTAGAAATACCCGCCGCAGCATAGGCATACACACTATTCACAAATATAATTAGCCAATTAGCAATTATTTTCTATTTTTGTCAATTCAAAATTTATTTTTGTATATCTAAAAACTTGTTTTGTTCTGTCAAATACGTATCTTATGACAGATTTTTTAAATCTTAATAGTATTCAAAAATGGTATTCGCAAAAAAAGTTACTAAAACACCTGCTGTGATGGTGGAAACAAAAAAAATGACAGCAAAAGATAATTGTGGTATGGGAATGTGCCCTAAAATGAAACATTTTTTTGTTATTATTCTTCTTATCGTAAACACTATTCTTCTTATTTCAGTATTTTCTAATCAAACAAGATTAGAATCTGATAGAGTAGGAGGAAAAGATAATTACAAAATGGTTCAACAAATCTACAAATCAGATGCATTCAAAGCTCAACAAAAACAACAAATTGAACAAGCTTTGTCACAATATCAACAAGGAGCTGCTAAGCAAGCAGTACAAGCACAACCAGCTGCACAAGTTCCTGCAGTAACACAATAATTTTATTTTAATGATTATCTGATAATGACTACAGAAACAAACAATAATCAAATGAAAATGCTTATTGTAATTCTTTTGGTGATTAATGCATTACTTGGAATATATATTGGATTTTTCAAAAAAGATGCTCTTTGGCTAGAAACATTAAAAGCTGGAGGTGCTCAAAATATGAGCATGGCAAGACAACTTTATGCATCACCTGCATATCAACAACAACAAAAAGCTACATTGGATCAGATTTTAGGAAGCATGAACCAGGCGTGACAACAAGCTCCTGCAGTGACTGCTCAACCAGAAGCTACTTTACCGACAGCTCAACCTACAGTAACACAATAATTTTATTTTGCTAATTTGTTTGTTCTTATGACTACAGAAAAAAAATATAATCAGATAAAAATGTTTCTTATAGGGCTTTTGGTACTTAATGTTTTACTTGGAATTTATATCGCATTTTTCAAAAAGGATGCGTATCGATTGGAAACATTAAAAGTTTGATGAGATGAAAATATGAATTTAGCAGTACAATTGTACAATGCTGATGCATATAAACAACAACAAAAATCTACTCTTGAACAAATATTAGGTTCTATGGGTAAGACGGATACTACTACTACACAACCTACTGCACAAGCTCCTACAACAGCTGATACAACTGTTACTCCTATACAAGGAGATGCTACGAAGTTTGCTGCTATTGAGAAAGATTGATACATCAAAGGAAATAAAAATGCTAGAATTACACTTATAGAGTATTCTGACTTAGTTTGTCCTTTTTGTAAGAGACATTATGAGGCACAAACTCTTGAGAAGCTTGTAGCAAAATATCCAAATGATGTAAATATGGAATTTAGAAATATGCCACTACCTCAGCTTCATCCTAGTGCTCCCATTTGAGCTCAAGGCGCTGTTTGTGCTGGTAAACTTGGAGGAGAAAGTAAATACTATGCTTATATTGATAAGGCATTCAAAATTGAAGAATTTACTGAGGCTAATGTAACTGATATAGCAGTAGGTCTAGGTCTTAATAAATCTAAATTTGCTACTTGTCTTACAAGCGCAGAAACGCTTGCGACAGTTGCCGCTCAAGTACAAGAAGGACAAGGCTTTGGTGTTAATGGAACTCCTGGTAATCTCGTTGTAGATAACCAAAAAGGTACGTTTACATTAATCGCTGGTGCTTATCCTATAGAAACATTTGAAGCAGAAATTGCAAAAATATTAGGTAAATAATTAATACTATACTTTTCTAAAAAATCTCGCTTAGGCGGGATTTTTTTTAAACAAAAAAACTCCACGATGATGTGGAGATTTCTGTCTTACTTGCTTGCCGTATAGGAATTTCCAATTTATTCCTATAGATATAATTAACAACCAAATAATTTGAAGAATTATTGAGTTGTTATGTACATATCATTCAATCAAAAATAAAAAATATTTTTGAAGAATGATATGAAAACGATGGGAAGATCTTTTTATCCTTTGACTACAAGTATAAAGGATTTCCCTCATCTTATTTTACTTTTTGTTTTTGAAATTCATACTGAAGATTCTCTATGTCTTTTTTGAGTTTAAGCATTTCTTTCTTTTTGTCTCTAATAACTTCAGCATCTACACCGCTTGCTGAAAGACTCGGCATCATATTTCTTATTGATTGAAGTTCTTGTTCTTTTGCGCGTAAACTTTCACGGAGATCTTCTTTTTTGTTCGTACTGACTGCAATTTTACGTTCTGTTTTAATTCCTATTGTAATATTTATTATGCTTTCTGTGTGATATTTGCTGAGTTCTTTTTCATTTTCGAGATATTCTATTGATGACGCATTAATTAGTTTATAAATGATACTTTCTTGTTTTCTGAGATATTGTAGAAAATCTAGTGGAGCAAAGAAACAGATTTCTATTTCTTCGTGTTTTGCATATGAGTACTTTAGCTTCATCTCCAAAAACTTGTCTATGATATCCATAAAAAGTTGTGTTTTGTAGTTTTTCGTGATGCTAGTGAAATGTATTCCTATTTCTTGTTTCAGTATCGGTCATTCAAACCCTAATAACTCTCGTATTTGTTGGCTTATGAATGGTATGAATGGATGTAAAAGCTTCAATATGCTGCCCAAACATCGTAATGTAACCTTACTTCCATTTTCGGTCTCTTGATGTTTCTGTATTTCTAAATATTTATCACAAAAATCTTTTTTTAGTATGCTTATCATTTTTTCTTGAGCATTATGCAGCATGTTTTTAGTTATTTCTTCTTCATAGTCTTTTTGAAGTTCGCTTGTTTTATATATAATCCAAAGCTCAAAGTCACTTAATGCGTTCTTTCTTTTTTCTAGGAATTCGGTCAATTGCTCAAAATCAGATATTTTTCTTGTACCTTTTTTGTCATATAAATGCTGTCCTATAAATCTTGATGCGTTTCGGAGTTTGCTTATAAACTGTTCATATTCAAGGATATCTTCATTAGGGGATATCGCATAAAGTCTTGTGCAATCTGTTCCGTATTTTTTGATAAGCTCTTTAAATGTTTCTTTGTTTTTGTCCTTTTGTTCATTTTGAACATAACAAGTATCGAATAATGCTTTTTCTTGGACCTTGTATCCTATGATTATAGTTTTAAGAAATTCAAAAATTTTATTTTCATGTGCGCAAAATATCTTTTTTGTTTCTTTTTTGCTTTCGCCGAATGCTTCCATGGTTTTGATTAAAATCATTGCATGTCCCAATGTTTCTTCTATTTTTTCTTTTTGTTGAACGAGTCAACTATCGTTATTTACTAAGGTATCCATATCAAATGAATAAAATCATTTTTTCTTATTTGTAATGGCTATGGATTTTTCTAAGAAATCTGTAAGTGCTATCGAAAGTTTTTCGAAATGATTCACTCCTTTCCCTTTTCCATAATCAAGATCTTTTTCTGTATATTCTACTATTTTTTTTAACTCATTGAGCTCTTTTGTATATCCTCTTGGAAGGATCTCACTAAAGAGTTCTATATATGTTTCAAGAGTGTTTTTTTCTCCTGTACGACTCTTTCCTAAAAATACATCTATACATTCTTCTATGTCAAAATTTTCCTTGAGACGTCTGTCTACAATAAGATTAAATATAATCAAGGAAAGTACGGTGAACTTGTTTTTTGTTTTTTTCGTAGGTAAATTAAGTATTTCGTTGTCAGATAGAAAATAGTTTTTTCCTGTTTTGCTTTTCCAAAGAGGCAAACAATATCATTTTGAGTCTTCTTTGGTTACCGGTCGATATTCTATAGTATCAATCATGTTTATGATTTTTCATTCATATTCTTCAGGGACTATGCTTATTTTTTTTTCTTGAATAGCGGCTTTAATGCTTATTGATTCTTTATCTGTTTTTATAAATAATTGATTACAAAGTATTGGTCGTGCTCTTTCTCAGCTTTTTCTGTGAACAAAAATATCGCTCTCTATTAGTTTTGTTGATTCTAAATTATGAATATCATCCAAGTTTTTTATTATGTTTTTTACAAATTCTTCTACTTTTTTACCACAGAAATCTCCTGCTGATTTGCTAAAAACTCCATCTTTCTCGATAGCAAAATTGTCTATTTTGAGTCATTTTTTTTGTGCAATTACTAATGACTGTTTGTCGTGAGTTGGTGTTATTCTAATGATCCCGGTTCCTTTGGTGGGATTCACTGATTCATCCCCAATGATGGGTATTGCTTTATTAATAATTGGTATAATTACTTTATTGTTTATTAATTTCTTGTATCTCTTATCGTCTGGATGTACTGCTAGTGCAACATCAGCAAAAATTGTTTCTGGCCATAATGTAGGTACGATGAGAGAAATGTTTTTTGTGTCTACAAAATATCTGATGTTATATTGTTTTACTTTCATCTTTTTTGATTCAAGCTCATCTGTACCAAGAGTTTTTTGTTCTTTTAAGCTTCGATAGTTGATAGAGCAGTCTTCATAAATACGTCCCTCTTGTACGAGTTCTACAAATAAATTTCTTACGAAATTTGTATTCCTTTCTGAGTAAGCAACGTTGTCGGTATCAATTCCAAAAAATATTCCTGATTTGGTAAGGAGGTTTTCATAATTTTCTGTTTTGATATTTTTATTCTCGGTATCAAAAATAGGCAATAATGTTGTTTTTATTCATTTCATTATATGGTACTTTGCGATTACGTCTTCTCTGATGATTCCGCTCATAGAATTTAATGATGTCTCCTTAGATATCATAATTGGCAATTGTGTTATTATCGTTCATCATTTATTTCCGTCCTTTTTTGTGTTGAATAGTTTTTGAAAATAGTTCTTTTTGAGTAGTTCTGATTCTATGGAAAAGTGATTGTATTTTTTTTTGATATCCATCTTTTTGTATATTTTTTAAAATTTTTTAAATTTATTTTAATCGATTATGCTTTTGAATATCCATAAAGCTTATAGATGGTATACGCAAACAAACTTATGAGTATCACAAGTAAGATGTTCTCTGCTGGTCCTGTTTGTATCTTTTTTACATTATCTATTTTTATGCTTGTTCCATCTTTGCATACTCACTCTATAAGATAATATGCATATTTATTGTTTTTTGAAAGTTTATTGAATGGATATTCAAACATAGTTCCTGTTGTTTCTCAAACCTTTTGCATTTGGCTTGCTTCTGTGCTTACAAAATCTGATCTATATATGATATATTTATCAATATTACTTACTTGTCCTCGTACAAGATAATATTTATCACCTATTTGTTGCCCTGTAACTGTTATCCCCACAACAACACAGCTTACATCGCTTCCTACTTTTGCTTCAGTTATTTCTGATGGTGTCCCATCAGGATTTGATGAGCTATCAAGTGGGGTTATTTGGAAGTAGTACGTGTCACCAATATTCAGATTTTGTATTATAATTTCATTTGTCAGTACCATAGTACTTAGATCGAGATTGTTTCTGCTGGTTCCATATTCTATTTGATATTGTGTTGCTGACCCTATAGTCTCTCGAGTTACGTTTAATTTTGTTTTATCGATACTGTCAGAATAAATTCTTATTTTTCCTATCGCGTTTCCTGTTTCTACAATCAATGTCGCGACTCCCGTATAGCTTTTTGTTTGGCCTAAAACAATAAGATCTACCCCTACCTGAAGGTTTCAGGCATTGTCTATAAGCACTTCTTTGGTAAATGTTCATGCTGTTTGTTTATCCATAGGAATTGATTTTCCATCGCTTAATTTTAGTTGTGCAGAACTTACGCTATCACTACTGGTTATTGTAAATGTTGCTTTCGTTCATTGTTTTATATTTCCTGTAGGAAGAATTTTTATGCTTTTGAATACCCCATCTTTTATGGGTTGAAATCCAAAAGTAATGACTTCAGATTCTCCGATTATTTCATTGTTGGCATTGAGGATTTTTACTTGAAGAATATTGTCTCATTCTGTTATCCCGCTTACATAAGCACTGATATCTCCGTTTGCATTTGTCATTCCTTGGGAAACTAAATTATTGTTGATATATATGTTATAAGGAGCATTTGGTAATCATGGTGCCGTTGCCAGTATATTGGCAATGCTATTCTTTTCTATCCCTCCAGGAGCTGGAGAAATCAATGATATTCAGCTTTTATCTGTGGTATCTACTGTTGCTCCTACAATAATTGTTTTCTGTCCTAGTATTGTATCATTGATTATATCAGAAACCTTGATAGTAAATGTTCATGCTTTTTTGATCGTTAATCCCTTAGAAAATAATTTTACTCATTGGTCTTGGGGAAGAAAGGTATAAAGTCCATCGCTGGGAACTGTATAGTCTGCGGTATCTACAATACCAGCAATTTCAATGAATACGTCTCATTGGTAGTCTTTCACGATATCTCCATTTGCTGTTACTGCTTTTATTGTAATATCTACCGTTTGATTTACATCAAAGGAACTGGGGACTACTTCAACTATAAATGCGTCAGGACTTGCTGCATGTACTGTATTTGATATTTGTCCTATACCGAGCATGCAAAGAGATGCTATGCTTACTATAAGTGCTTTACGTGAAAATTTCATATTATGAAAATAGGGATAAAGTTATTATTTACCGTGTGAAGTCATTTCATTAAGTGATCAGATAGAAAGATTTTGCTCTGTTCAATCACTGAGTTTTACAACCGCATCACTCAATAAAATGTCTCTAATCTCTCCTGTAAAGGGCAATAAAATTATACTCTGACTCTTGTCGACGTTTTTTCCTGGTATTGATTCAATGATAAAATCATTGGCAACAGGATTGCTATATGTTCGTGTTCCTTGTCCGCTAAGATGTTCTGGATCTATTGTCACAGAATCTTTGTTGAAGCTTACTGTGAATTGTATGCTTATCGGTGTTTTTAATTCGTTTGCCATAAAGATATCAACATATCAGCTACTTGTCTTATATGCTATATCTCGTCATTTATTTGTGATAAAGGCTTTTTCTTGTAAAGAAAGTACGCTTGCCATAAAAAAATCTGGATTTTTTGTCACATAAAATAATCCGAGTGCTACAAAAGCTCCAGCAACAATAATTGTTATGTTTTGTTTTCGGCTTCAGAAGAGCTTACTCATAGATATTTTTCTTCAAACGGATAAAGAGCAATGTTTTCTTTAGAATCATTACTATAAACTATTTTTTTGGTGATAAAAATCAACAAGAAATTGTTTGGAACCCAATATATCGGAGCTTAAGAATAACTTTATTTTTTGATCTCTTGGTGTATGCCAAATGTATTTCCTTCTGTGTCAATAAAGTATCATTGCCAAGCCATATCTGCAATTTTAAACTTTGGCATAGCCTCCATTCACCCCGTAGCAATGATTTTAGTTGCTGTTGCATCAAAATCATTAACAACAACTGTACAAACAAATGCATTTGTTCCACATCATTGTGGGAGATTTGTTGTTGGACGTTTAAGTAGTCATCAATTAATACCTGGCTCTTTACTATCTTTGTCGGCTGTCATTATCATCCAATATTCCATTTCTGGACTATCTCGCTTTTCGATCTTCCAACCAAATATTTCTCTGTAAAATTTTGCAGCTCTTTCTAAATCTCAAGCTTGAATCTCAAAGTGTACGACTCTATTCATTACTATGTTTTTTAATAATTAAAAGATTTTACTTTGAATGCCTTTTTCCAACAGCTATTTTTATAATTTTTATTTTTTATTTAATACCTTATAAAGTTGATTTAATCACATTTTATAACCTTCTTCGAAACCCATTTCTAGTATTTTTGTCATATCTTCTATTTTTTCAAAGGATATGGTATTTACTACTGTTGTTATGCCGTCTTTAAAGTTGAAACTGTTTACCCATTTCGCTCTTGGAAGCTCTTTATTGATAATTTTATTTTCATCACAAAAAGCGTCAAGCACTTCATACGATTTTAAATAGTCTATTTCAAGAAAATCTGTGATGCAGTAATGTTTTTGTCATTCTGGAGAAAGCATATAATAAAATAAACATTTGCCTTTTTCAAAATTATTAGTTACGATTATCGCTTTGTATGGCTCTGGCGCCCACCATTTCTCTAATACTTCTGTTTTTGTAAAAGCATTCCAAATTACTTCTACTGGATTTTGATACCTGTGTGTTATTATTATCTCTTTATTTTCAGGTATTTTTTGTATTTCAATTATCAACTCCATTTTTTCTTAAAAAAAGCTAAAACTTATTTTTTTATTTTGGGTTTTTTTGTATTCATAATTGTATAATTGTATAATTGTATGATTGTCTCTTATAGCTCTATAAACTATTTTTTTGGTGATAAAAATCAACAAGAAATTGTTTGGAAACTAATGTGTTAATGCTTTAAAATAACTTTTTTTTACCGCTCCGCTGGGGTCACTTTTTGGCATTGCCCCAAAAACTGACGAAAAAGGTCTAGGAAAAATCATCCGCCATTTGATTTTTCCGGACTAGACCATCAGAGTCTGTATTCCAGCTTTTGAAACTCAATACGGGGGGTTTGCTATGGGTAACATTTTATGTTTTATAATTTATAATTATTGAATTTGCTACAATAAAAAAAACCCGAGTGAAAACGCCGGGTGTAATTTGTGAATTAGAATTAAGTTGGATTAGTCTTCCGGCTTAACAATATGTCTTTTGGGGTATACTACTTCCGGTAAATTATCCATAATGTTGTTTGTTAATCCATAGTTGAGGTATTGATACTCAACTAGTTGCTGATTTGCTTTGTCCTCAGCCAGTGTTTTTCCTGTAATAGGAAGGGCTCGTGGTTTGAACTTAATGTCGCACTTTCTCACTTCGTTTCCATTGTCCTCTTCATCACCTTCATAGTAGATGTTAGTGGCAATGATTACGAATAAGAAGTTTTTGGTTTGTCCATGCTGGATCCTTGCGGATAAGGTGATTCCTATTGTTCCCTCACCTTGAAATATCGTTATCGTAGAATCTTTCCATGATGAGAATTTCAACGCTTTTTTGTTGAAAATTTCAGCGTACAGTTTCTCATCCATACTGGAGTCATAAACTGTTGTAGGCATGATCGAGTCCACCTTTACCGTTGGAGTTTGCGTTGGGACGTTTGTGATTTCTTTTTGCATATCATCCTTACGGTGATGATTGTTGTTGCAAGCAGTGAATATCATAACTGCTACTAATAATAAGATTGTGTTTTTCATATTGTTTTTTTATTTTGTTTGTTTTATTACTATAACTATTTGTATGTAAATGTCAAATATATCTTTTTTGTAAAGTATAAAAAAAGAAGCGTGGAAACACGCCTCAGTATGTTATTATAATTTACATCAATTGCTTTGCTTTATTCCACATTGATATAATACAACCTGCACACGCTCCTATAATTAACATTCCTAATAACTTTATTATCAAAGCCTTTAAAAAGTAATGCTCTGGTGCTGTTAGGAATGGAGGACTGTCGCCTACACATAATAATGGTAGAGCGCCAATGCATATTAGAACTAGTGCTACCGTTAATATAGCTTTTCCTGTGTTTTTTGTTTTTGTTTTCATTTTTTTTAAAATTTATATATTTATATATAATAATGTGTTTTTATAATTCTATCTCTTCTTTTATCGTTGGAATTTCGCAGGTGAAGCCAATCGCTTCGAGATTTGTTTTCATCGCGACTTGTGCGTTTCCTTCTCCATGGATGATAAATGTTTTTTTAGGGGCTTTTGTAAATCCCTTTGCTCGTCTCATAAGTTGCTCTGCGTCTGCATGTCCAGAGAAGCCATTTATCTTTACGATTTCAGCGTTTACGGCAACTTCCATTCCCATCATTTGTACTCTTTTTTCTCATTCTAGAATATGTCTTCCTAGCGTTCCTTCAGCTTGGTATCAGACAAACAATAATGTATTTTTTTTATTCCAAAGACCGTGTTTGAGATGTTGCGTAATTCTTCCCGCAGTACACATTCCGTTTCCTGCTATAATAATACAGGGATCGTTATAGGTGTTTAACTTTATTGAATCTTCTATGCTTTCTGTGCATTCCAATTCTGGAAAATCAAAAGGATGGGGATATTTATGCAATGCTTCGTCATCAAAATCTTCTGTATGTTTTTTGAAAATCTCTGTTGCTTTGATAGAGAGTGGACTATCTAGGAATATTTTTTCATTTGGAAAGTTTCCTTCTTTGATGATAATGTTGAAGAAATAGAGGAGTTCTTGAGTCCTTTCTACAGAAAAAGAAGGAATCAATAATTTTCCTCATTTTTTATAGGTTTCGTTCACATATTTTATCAATAGTTCTTTTTTTCCTGCAGTATCTTCATGGCTTTTGTCTCCATAAGTCGATTCCATAAATAGATAATCTGCTTCTGCAATTAATGTCGGATCTTGTACTATTGGGGTATCTCGTTGTCCAATATCTCATGAAAATACGAGTTTTTTCTTTGTTCCATCTTCTGTGATGAATACCTCAATGCTCGCAGAACCCATGATATGTCCTGCATCTTGGAATCTTGCTTCGATGCCTTCAGTTATAGGATATATTTTTCTATATTCTACTGGATTAAATAATTTCATTGCTGCTCTTACGTCATCAATAGTATACAAAGGGATTCTTGGTTCCTGATTCATTCTCATTCTTCTTTTGTTTTCTTGTTTTACATTTTTATCTTGAATTTCTGCGCTATCTTCTAGTATGATTCCGCAAATATCTTGTGTCGCTGAGGTAGTATATATTTTTCATTTAAATCATCCTTTATATAATTTTGGAATCAATCCACAGTGATCAATATGTGCATGGGTGAGGAGAACAAAATCAATTTCTTTCGGATCAAAAAGAAAGGGATTATAGTTCAACATCATAATATCTTTTGGTCACTGAAACATTCCACAATCTACGAGGAATTTGGTCTTGCCTGTTTCAATATAATAACATGATCAGGTAACGATTTTAGCGGCTCAACAGAAGGTTAATTTCATGGTAGAATAAGGAATAATATAAAGTTTTTTTCAATATTTTTTAGTGTTTTGCCATTTCATCAGTTAGCATATTTTCTCGTTTTTCACTCATTCCTCCTGGTTCTGGTATTTCTTTTTCCAATTCTAACAATTCTTTTTCATATATAGCTATATCACATCAAAGCTGTTTTGCTTCCTTTATTTCTTCTTCAATGATACGGTATGAAATGCTCATAGGTTCTTCTTTAAAAATTTTTATTCGTTTGCGTATTTCTCCTAGTGTTGCTCTTTTTTCTAGTCGTGGGAGTTTTTTTTCTCGTTCATTTACATTATTTCATAATTTTTTTGCTATTTTAATGTCATCTACAACAAGTCTATAATTATCCTTATCTGGTTTCTTTTGTAGTTCGCATATATCTTTAATTAGCGTTTTTAACGCTACCGATTTCTCTTTGTGCAATATAACTGTTGCTATATCTTTTCTAGTTTTTTTTTGATGTTGTTTTGTTTTTGATTTAGGAAAATTAAACCTTTCAGGTCAATTTTTTTTGTTGAGATTTGTGCTTTTAGCCATCGTTTATACTTACTTATATAAAGTCTATTTGTTTATATATAAGTATACTTAGAAAGAGGCTTTTTGTCAAATTCTTCTTGCTATATTTTGAAATGATTTGGATAGTAGATATATGTCAAATTTGGGGTTATTTCAACTTCTCTAGAATCATTGCATGCACTAGTTTATTCGAAGCTATAATAGATGTACTTTCTAACCCCACTTGATTTCATGCAAAGTCAGTAAACGTTCCTCATGCTTCTTCTACGAGCAACTTGCCTGTCATTTCAGGGAAGATGTCTTTGGGTAAAGATATTGTGCATTCGGCTCTTCCACAGGCAACGTAGGCGTAGTGGATGCCGAGGGATCATAACATACGAATCGTTCATAGTTTGCAAAATTTATTAATAATTTGTATTACTTTTTCGTTTTTTTCTTGATTTATCGGCATGAGGTGTGGTCAAACGATGATAGAGAGATCTGTCGTAGTGTTTGAAACGTGAATTTTTTGTCCGTTCAGGTATGTTCATTTTCATTTTTCTGCATGAAAGAGTTCTTGCATTGAAGGATCATATACTACAGCAAATACCATTTCTCCTGCGAGCATATGCGAGATACATACAGAGTAATGGGGGAGTCCGTGAATGAAATTAAACGTATTACTAATCGGATCTATAATTCGTAGATTTTTAGATTCTTTAGATTTCTCATGTTCTTCTTCTGCGAAAAATATTGCGTCTTTATCTATTGATTGAATAAAGGTGCAGAGTTCACGTTCTGTTTTGATATCATGCTCGGTGAGCCGTTTTTTACTTACTCCAATGTCAGGCGCTTTTCAGGAAAACTTATGAATAGCGTCTCCGATTTCTTTGATTTTTTTCAGAAGTTGAGCGTAGTTAGGTGTCATGATTTTTATTGTTTGATGTAAATTTATCTCTTATAAATACTTCGATTTATTTGCATTATGCTCATCAAGCGTTCTTCCATAATGAATGTTTCCCTGCATATCGTGCAGATAATATAAGTAGTCAGAAGTTTGTGGATTCAATACTGCGTTGATGCTTTCTCGTGTTGGGTTCGAGATCGGCGTTGGTGGGAGTCAGCGAACTTGTCTGGTGTTGTAGATGTTTGTTTTGTCGCTGATATTTTGTCCTATTACGGCTGGTGTACAACTTGTGTATGAGGTCTTCAATCCGTAACATAAGGTGATGTCTGCGTCTAAGGCCATTCAGATTTCTAACCTTTTCAAAAATATTCCTGCGACGGTTGGCTTGTTTTTGATATTTCTTTCTTCTTTTTCTAGGATACTTGCGAGAATGATGTCTTTGTACCAATCGCTTGGAGAGCTGACTTTGCTTCGTACTCTTGTGTTGAATGTTTCTAGTTGTACATAAACGAGTTGATCGATAATGTTTTTTGTTTTATCTACTTGGTAGGTGTCGGGGTAAAGAAAACCCTCTAGGGTTTTCAATTTATAATTCATAATTCATAATTCAGAATTATTTAAAAAGGGGTATCTCACTTGATATTTAATTATGATATTGGGATCGCTAACAAATGCAATATATTCGCCTCCCGTGATGTATCACTTTTTTGTTAATGCGTCGTCAATATCGTAGATAGATCGTCCTTCCAAAAGGGTAAGACGAAGATAATCTTTTTCTGATCATTTCAATATTTTTTCTACAAATCATGCTTTGCTATATTTTCCATTAAATTGATAATTTCCTGGTTCTAGTTTAGAAAAATCTATATGGTGCGTTTTGATGTATATTTTCATGCGAAACTTTTCTATAGTTCCGAGTTGATTCAAAATCTTGGAAACGCTTTCTCCTGATTCAATGGTTATTTTTTCGTTGAGGGAGATTTTTTTCGTGAAGAGGAAAATTACTAAAATAATCAAGATGAGGAGTATTCGTCTTCCGATAGGTGTCTTTTTCTTGGCTGATTTCATTATGTGTCTAATGGAATAAATGTGTGGAGATAGTAGTTATCTTGTTTTTTTTGTCAATTCGTTTATATTGAACTTAATAGTTAAAAGATTAATAAGATTAAAAGATTAAAATATTGTTGCTTAGTTTAGTTATTTGAATTTAATCTTTTAATCTTCAAAGCCTTCATAATTTTTTAATATAATTTATGTGAACCTATCTTGGACAAAATTTTCTTATTGATGCTAAAGTCAGAACTTATATTGCTGATAAGATTTCTGCTTTGTATAAAAACTGTTGATGCGAAGTGTTGATAGAGATAGGGCCTGGGAAGGGCTCGATAACTAAGCTTATTCATGCTATTTCTGGTAACTTTTTTCTTATTGATAAAGATCCAACATTTTTTGATAGTTGAGAATTAAAAATTGAAAAGTGAGAATTTATTCTAAGCGACATTCTTGAACTTGATGTTGAGCAGATGTTGGAAGAGAAAAAATTAAGTCCATGAAAAACTTTAGTCGTTGGAAATCTGCCTTACTATATCACTTCTCCGATTTTGAGAAAATTCTTTTGATCTTGAAAGCAGGAGTTTGTATGATGAATATTTATGGTCCAAGATGAAGTAGGTCAGAAGATCAGAAGTGATGCGAAGAAAAAATCTTATCTTCGATGGTTGCTCAATTATGCGTGTGATGTAACGTACTTGAAGGGTGTCCCTGCTAAGTGTTTCAAACCTATCCCTAAGGTCAAAAGCTGTCTTATTCAGTTCACGATTAAAAACCAAGCCACTTCAGTCAATCGAAATAAATTTATAGAATTTTTGGAATTATTCGCGCCGTTTAGTAGAAAAACCTTGGGAGCTATTTCTAAAATGATTAAAAAAAAATCAGATAAAATATCTTTTGAAATTCCGATTTCATTATCCTCCAAAAGATTGGAAGAATTGACTTGGGCGGACTTGACCCTAATTCTTTCTAAGAATTTGCAAAGTCTTGCAAATTAGCGTATATTGAGTATATAATTTGATAGTATTCTTAATCTTCCAAATATTTTAATATTTTAATTTATTTGATGAGTGTATTGGTCTATAATTGAGAAAAATTTCACAGAAATAAAGTATGGTACTTGATTTTTGCAGTGGTATTTGCCAGCGTTTTTGTGCTTTCTCTACTCAATAATAATATTGTCGGAGCGATTCTGATTTTCTTCTTGTTGTGATGATACTTTTATTATTCTACAATAAATAATCAGGTTATTAAAATGACTATAACTGATACTCAGCTTCTTGTATGAAACAAAACATATCCACGAAGTTTTTTCATAGGGTATGTTGTAGAGATATATCCCAAAACTCAACAGATAAAAAATATCGTTTTGCTTACCCCAAGATGACATATTATTTATAGTTTTGATGATTCGATAGAACAGGTCAGGTGATTTCTTTCCCAGATGGATTCTCGTCTTCCTATGCTTGCTGATTTCCATCAAACTACCCTTGAAAAATTTTCTAGAAAGATACAATTATAATTGATCAAATTATTAATTATTAATTAAAAAATTATGGCAGCTTCACATAAATTAGTTATTAAAGACGCAGCATGGCAATTACTTTCTAGAGTAATTAGTGCTGTTTTTGGTTTTGCAACGACAAAAATTATGGCGTCTTATCTCGGGTCTTTGAGATATTGAGATTATAACTCTATCCTTAAATATTTTGCTTTTTGGACGGCGTTGGCTGATCTTGGCTTATATGTTTTAGCGGTTAAAAGGCTTGGTGAGCTCAAAGAAAAGTGCAAAAATGATCCTGAAAATACAGAACTTAAATCAGAATATTGAAAATTTGTAGCGACGAGAATCGTGACTATGGTTGTTATTTATGCGCTTGCTATCGGTATTGCATATTTGATTCCTAGTTATAGAGCCAATCCTTATTATATTTGGTGATTGCCTTTGGGACTTTTGTTTTCTGCGAGTTTTATGTTTGCGGGGATCCAACAGTTGCCTTTGCAAATTTTCTGGAAGATGAAAAAGCTAAGCATTACGCTTATCACTGCTAGACTTAGTCAACTTGTAATTCTTCTTCCCGTGGTATATCTCTTCTTTAAACGCGTAGACTTTATGTCTTGACCGACAACGGTTTCTATTATAGCTTTTTGTTTGATATTGTTTTCTGTCGTCGGAAGCTGAGTCTGACAAAATATTGAAATCTGACTCAGGGCTAGGAAAATATTGCCACTTAATATTATTTTTGATCGGAAGTTTATTTGGAATACTATAAAAACTAATCGAAATTACGGGGTTTCTTATTATCTTAGTAGTTTCCATACCTTATTGCCTTTACTTTTCTTAACTTGGTTTTATCCTACGGTATCAGGAAATAATTATTCGTGATTACGATGACTTTCGTTGGGATTAATAGAAATCCTTCTTATTATCCCATCTGCTTTATGAAATAGTCTGCTTCATAATATTTCTACGTATGCAGAAAAACATAAACGTCAGAGTCTTTGAAGTTTACTTAATCTTATGATTTGGTTTGGCTGTCTTTTTGCTGTCAATTTCGCGATATTTGCGGATATGATTATCAGGCTGACCTCTAATGAGAGTTTTATGTGAAGTTTCGATTCTTTGGCGCATTGGTGATCAAATCAGTTGATGCCTTTCTTGTGAATTATATTGCTCTTTAGTTTTGTTAAACAGGTCTACAATTACGTTTTTGTGGCCACCTGAAAACATAATGTTCTCCTTTTGGTAAATGGTGTCTGAGTTCTTGTAGGTATTTTTGTGGGACTTTATACGATACCTACTTGGCATTCTACTCTTGGTTGGTGACTTTTGTGAGCAATAATTACTCAAATGATTATGGAAATATTGTTTATGTCTTGAGCTATTTTTACTGGATTCCGTATGAAAGTATCTCCTATTCTAAAGACGTCTATCTTGATGAAAACTGTTCTTATTATGGCGGGATTTGCTCTTGTCGGACGATGAATTACCTCTGTTGTTCACATGAATTATCTCTCTTTCTTTATTATAGCCATTGTGCTCAATGGTTCTGTAGCACTTATTTCTTTGCCTTTACTCAAAAAAATGGGTCGTGGTTTGACTGTAGAAGCTGATGTGTATCCTCCTGTAGCATAAAATTACGCAGCTTTTTCTAAACTGATTGCTGTTTTACCGTTTTCTCCTGTTGAAATATTTGTTATTCTAACTTTGATTTTTTCTTGTTCGCTGAGTTCTTTCTCTTTTTTTTCTCCTTTGATAAGTCAAACAATATTTGGCGTGATATTTACATAAATATGTTTTCCATTTACATTATGTACCACTCATTCATAAGTTTCTCCTATCTTGAGTTGGTCTAATGCAATATCTTTTAAGTCTTCGATATTTCCTATGTCTTTTACTCTTGGCGTGATTTTTTCACGATATGCCATAATTCTTGCTTTGATTTCTTCTGAATGCTTCTCATTAATATAAAATATGTCTAATATCCTTTGTAAATCTTCTTTGCTGATGTTTTTAATGATCAAAAAGTGCCCATCGGTAGTAAAATTTAATACCTTATTTGCTAATTCTTCCTGACTAAATAAATAGAAATCTCCACTTGGAAATATTTTGATTAATCCAGCTTCATAGTATGATGCTACTTGTGCTCCATCGCTTATTTCATCTCCTAGTGCTATGTAAAATCTTTCTCCACCTTTATCTCCTTTAAACAGTCAGAATTGTCCTTTTGTATCCATTTCTGTTATTTGCTTAATATTTCTTTCTACTCTTTCTTTTTGTTTGTTAGAAATTTCTTTGAGTGAAACTTCTTCTGTTAGTGGTTTTCCTCCTTTTCGATAATGTTTTGTAGCGTTATGCTGATTTAAAAAATCTTCTGACAATATTTCAAATCATGTGTGTTTTGGGTCCTCGAAATATTGATATATTTCTTCGATTTGGAGATTACGATGCAATCCAAATAGTGTCCTGTAGCTATTTGTGTAATCCATCCCAC
Source organism: candidate division SR1 bacterium (assembly GCA_026397475.1). Lineage (GTDB taxonomy): Bacteria > Patescibacteriota > Gracilibacteria > Absconditabacterales > Absconditicoccaceae > CAJBLF01. Next base: position 69,704 of record JAPLUT010000006.1, read on the forward strand.
TTGCTTGGTAGTCTAAGCTATCTACTATATCTATGAAATTTATAAACCTCTGCATTTGTTGTCTATATTGGTCTGGTATTTGTTGTAGCTTGTCTAAAATATAGTGCAACATGTGTGCACTTGACGTTGTTCTTCCTGTCTTTTCTGCTTCTAAAGAGCCATCAGAATGCTCGCTTATAATGGCCTGTGATCATATAAGTGATCTATGTTTATTCCCTTTGTGGATATTGTTGATTTTGATTCCGCTAACGGTTCATCCATTATCTATAGTTACTCATTTTTCTCCGATATGTTCGTTAGGAACTTCTTTTATGATGTTTTTAAGTTCAAGTTTTTCGCCTTTACTGTTTTTGAAAAAGCCAGTTATTTTTAGTAAGAATAACGATGCATCTTTGTCTATGTCTGATCCTTCGTGGAGGGTAACGTTTTTATTATACGCTCTTTTGATAATAGCAAAGATATCTTTTTTTATATCTCCTTTTGTTTTGTGCTCTAATCTTACCTGTTTTTCAAGTTTTTTGTATTCTTCTTGTGTATATTGTGTTTTATGCTCTATGATTTTTTTCATATCCATTTTTGTTGTTCCATATTTTTTCATCGCTTCTTGTTCTGCCTGCCTGTTATCTCTTTTAATTACTTGTTTTTCTACAAAATTATTAACGTCTTTTTCATACGCATTAGCTTTTTTGTTTTTTTCCTGTACGATCCCAAGAAGTGTTTTTTGGATTGCGTTTGCAGTTTCTTGTGTATTTCTTTCAGATTCAGATAAGTCTCTTACTCGTTCTTGAAGAGGTTCTAAGTCTTTAAATTTTGTTACTACCATTGTCTATTTTTCTTTACATTATAAAAGGGATATGTATATTATAATCTAATTATACTTACAAATGCAAAAAAAAGCAAATTTTCTTGGTGAAAATTTGTAAACAAATTTTTAAGCACTTTTATGCTATTTATTCTTGTTTATGAAAACATTAGCAATAGAGACAAGTTGTGACGATACTTCTCTGGGGATTATAGATTTTGATGGACAGTCTTTTTCGGTTGATTCATTATTGGCGTATTCTCAAATTGACGATCATCAAAGATACTGAGGCGTGGTCCCAGAATTAGCTTCCAGGCTTCACTTTGATAAGATCATTGAAGTACTGCAGAGTATAGGATTGGATAAGATCAAGGGTGTTGACTTTATCAGTGTTACCACTCATCCATGACTTCCTGGATCTCTTGTCGTAGGCAAAACGGTGGCTTCTTTGCTTTCGAGCTATTTTGCTAAACCTTTAGTTCATGTAAATCATATTTACTGACATATTTTTTCTCTTTTATTGGAAAGAAATATTTCTGATATACAATTTCCGCTTGCGGTGTTGACCGCGAGTGGCTGACATAACGATATATATATAATAAATAATTCAGAATTCAGAATTCAAAATTCAGAATGAATTGAACGAAAAGAATTTGGAGGATACAAGATTGCTAAAGTTGGATACACTTTGGATGATGCGGCAGGAGAATGCTTCGATAAGGTTTCTAGGATGTTGGGTGGTCCTTATCCTGGAGGACAACGAATTGCAGAAAAAGCATTGCAATGACATGCAAATAGCGACGTTGAATTCAAGCGTATCTTCCTTTCTAAGGAGGGTTTCGAATTTAGTTTTTCGTGAATGAAATCTCAGGTATCTTTTCTTTTAAAGAAATTAGTAGAAGGTTGAGAATATGTTATTCCGGAGCAATTAATTTGTGATATTGCTTATGAGTTTCAAGAAGCTGTCGTTGAGGTGATGGCGAAAAAACTTGTGAAAGCTGGGATTGCTTTCGATGCAAAAACTTTGTGATTGGCTTGAGGAGTTTCGTGTAATGATAGATTGCGAGAATACCTTAATGAATATTGAGGAAGAAAGGAAAGAAGAGAGGAAGGGAGGAAACGAAGAAAATTGAGGCCTATGAAAAAAGTCTATTCCACGGACAATGCCGCGATGATTGGAGTGGCGGGGATAGTTCAATATATTAATGAAAAATGAATAATTAATAATGAATAATCCCTCGGGACAAGTGGCGGTATTTTTTTATATTACAATATTGTAAAATGGAGTCTTTAGTTGCTGTTTCAGATGATAGAGAAAGAAAATTTCTTGAATTAGAAGATAAGCTTTCTAGTAATATGCAATGGAGAAAGTTTACTCTAAATACTGTACAACAATTAGTTGCTTTATTCGCAGAAGATATGAAAAAACAATGAAAGGATACGTATTCTAAAACACATCTGTATCAGTTTGAGGCTATGTGAAAAAACTTTGTTGGGAATATTATAATCAATACCTTAGAATGAGATCGAGAATTGTTTCATGAATATTTTGTTCAGAAGCATGGCTTAAAATATGCTTCTCTTTATGCCAATAGAAGAGTTTTTAATGAAGAAAATACAAAGATATATTTTGATGAATTTCTTAAAAAAATCAAAAGCATCGGTATTGACGAACGGAGTCAGGCAACACTATTAAAACATGATGCTGGATTTTACCAAAACATTATTTCAAGCCTTTATAAAAGCAATCGAAATAAATTTTTCAAAGATTTTGGATATACTGCTAAAAAAATATGATTTGTATATAAAAAAATAGATATTATGACCGATAAAGTTAGACAAAAAAGAATCGATGGATTTATATCTTATATGAAAGAAAATCAAATTAACTCATTTTCTCCTCATACTATAAAGAAATATTCTCAGGCGCTTACTCTAGACTTGGAAAGGAATTTTAGAACGCAAGAAGATGCCGTAAATTGGCCCTATATTTTAGAGAAATTTTTTAAAGATCCAGAAATTATTCAAAAGTTTAAAAAACTGCTGATATGTAATGAAGTGAGATGAGAAAGAATAGAAAAATTTCTATCCTATATGAAAGAAAGGCAACTTACTTATTTTTCTCCTTATAGTATAAAGAAATATTCTGTTGCTTTGGATTCAGATTTTAGAAAACATTTTAGGACAGAACAAGGTCAAATTGATCGATTATATATTTTATATAAGTTTTTTAAGGATCCAGAAATAATCAAAAAATTTAGACATGAAAGAAGAAAGGAACTTGATGGGAGGAGATATTTGGATTGACTTAAACATAAATCAAAGTCTCCTGAGTATCGTGCCTATGGAAGTAATAGCTATAAGTATGCCAACGCTTCTTCTCAGAAAACCGTAGAAACTGATTATATAGAAAAAGAAGAATATATGCTTTATCAAGAAGCGATAAAAAAATTATCTCCTGCAGATCAAAAAATTATTGTTAGTTTTCTTAATGAAGAAAATGTCGATCAAGAAATGATGGTGCGTATTATTTCTGCTTTGAGAACTTTGTGTTATGTCCCGTTGAAATAAAAAAAAGAGGTGGGGAAACCCACCTCATCATTAACTTCTTTCGGAAATACTGATATGGTATTCTTGAAGTGTTTGAATCTTTTCCTGTTCGTTGTTCTCACAAAAACATTTGTAGAAGATACCATTTGTTATTTGAATCGAACTTGTTTCATCTACCTTTCCATTGTAGATTGTTATTGTGTATTCCTTTTTTTTGCTTTCTGTTTCTTGTAGTACATCAACTACATTGATTTTGAATGCTCGTCTTCCGTTTTCATCCAAATAGGGAATAATTTTTGTTTCCTCTCCTTTAATTTCTCCATTTGCCTTAATTATTAAGGTAGTGGATTGGTTGTTGGTCGTAAGATGATATCCTCGAACCTCTATTTTTATTTTTTTCATGGCTATTGTTTTATTTATGTCTCTTATGTATTCATATTTCTTTGAAAATCAATATTTTATCGAAATAAAAAAAGGCGGATGATATCCGCCCCTACAATAATTATTATTTGTAATCGCTTACTTTACTGATTTGATAGTAATGTCGAAGATAAGCGTCTTCCCTGCTAATTCGTGATTTGCGTCGAATGTAATTTCTTTGTCATCAACTTTATATACTTTAAATGTTTGTCCATTTTGTGACATTACTTGCATTCCTACTTTGTACTGATTTGCATCTGGAATTTTATCTTTTGTTACTACAAGTAATTTATTTTTGTCTCGTTCTCCGTATGCGTCTTTGGGAGCGATTTCTATTGTCTTTGTTTCTCCGACTTTCATTCCTTCAACTCCTTTGTCGAAACCACCAATCATTTGTCATGCACCTACGCTGAATGATAATCCTTCGTTGTAGTTTCTTCCCGATGCATATTTCCCACATGCTTGGGCTATGCTTTCTACGCTTGTATCAAAAACTGTTTCTGTATCTAGTCTTCCTACATAATCTACGGTTACTGTATTTCATTTTGCCACAATTTGTCCGTTGCTAGAAGTTTTGCTTTGTTCTAGATATGAAGCAATAGCTACTTTACAAGAGCTAGTATCAGTTGTTGTGCTTTGTTGATTTTTTTTTGTTGAACATCACATGAGTCATAAAGTACATAATGATAAAATGGAAATACTTAGAATTTTTTTATACATCATTTCCTTTCTTAGTAAAATGATAAAAGTGGCACTACTGTAGTTATTTTGTTTCTGTTTTCAAATCCTTATTTTATCTAATAAGAATTTCGAAATATTCTTATAGATACAAACGACGTTAAAATCCTTTATGGGATTTTTGGCGTCTTATTTTATATCCTTATTTTATCTCATTTTTTTTTGCAAATGCATCAAAAATCACTATACTTTTTTTATATGCCATTTCATGGCTTTATTTTCCTTTGACTCTCTTAGATTTTACTCTTATATATCTGCATGAAATCGTTGTTTTCAAGGAGCATTTCAAAATTTATATTAATGTTTTTCGTTCTTGCGGTTGCTTTTTTTATTGGCAAGATCAATGCAACGATTCCGAGTGATTATATCGCAAACTATGAAATTAAAGCTGACTATGATAAAATTCTCTGACTTTTTGTGGAGATCGACGCTGCGACAAAAATCTGAACTCAGATTCCTCAGGCAACTTTTTCTACCCTCAATGCTAGTTTTCAAACTGTTTTCCCAAAATTTCCTCAAGATTATGCATTCAAAGTTACGTATCAACAATGTTTAGATGTATCTCAATCATTGATTACGTATACGAGTACAGATTATCAGACTAAACTTGCTTCGTTTGTTACCAATTGTTATAAGCCGTTTGGAGATATTGTCAAAAAAGTAAATGCAAAATATACAATAATTGCTAATGCGAAAATTGCGCCTCAAGGAGGTCCTGCTCCATTGACGGTTACCTTCGATGGAAGAGGAAGTATAGACCCATCCAATGATACTATTCCGTCTAAAAATTATTTCCGATATTATAGAGATACTAATGGTAATGATACTGCTATAGGCGTATGACCCGTTGTAAATACTACTTTTGCTACTCCAGGAAATTATCAAGTACACCTTACTGTTAGAAGTTCCAATAAGGCTACTGATGGAATTTTTGATGGTGAGAAAACTATTTCTATTGATGTATTGCCCAAGACAGCAAATATTGTGGTATATGCCAATGGACAAAAACTCGTGAAAGATGGTAAAATTAAAATAGGAATTCAAGAGGCTGAAAGAGGTGTTATATTTGATGGGTCCCCAACATTGCCTATGTGATGAAGACAAATTATTTCTCATAATTGGACTATTACTTCTCAGGCTTGATTTAATTTTACTCAAAATGGCGATGGTAAGCCTGGTGTCATGAGATTGGTTCTCCCATGACAATGAGAATATAAGCTTGCTTTGACTACTATCGACAATGAAGCAAACAAAATTACAGATAACTTTTATCTTATTGTCTCTGATCCTGTCGCTATTATCAAACAAATGCCTGAAAAGTGAAATACTTCTATTACATTCGCATTTGATTCTAGTCCTTCCTATTCTATAGTCTCTAGTCTTAAACTCTTTACACGAGAAATTTTTGATCAGAATGGGAATAAAACAGATACCTTTCAGTGAAAATCTATTAAGCAACAATTTAAAAAACCATGAGTCTATACGGTAAAATTAACCGTTGAAGATGAGCTTGCACAAACTAATTCTGATTCTCTTTCGGTGTATGTGGAGTCTACAGATCCTATTCCACAATTCACGATTACTCCTACCAATGCTCGAAAAAATCCTTCTGAATTTGTCTTAGATGCTTCTGTAAGTTTCGATTTAGATAAAACTAATGGATACGATAATCTAGCATACGAACTGTCGTTTTCTGATCCGACAACTACAAAAATTACAAATTCTGAAAATAATAATGAAAAGGTCACGGTTCAATTTAATTCTGTAGGAAAGCAAACTGTCAAACTTAGTGTAAGAGATGACTATGGAAAGTTAGCAGAAATTTCAAAAGATATAGAAATAGTGTCTATTTTGAGGCCCGAGATATTCGTTGTTCCTATCGCTACTCCATGGGGCAATCCTATGAATTTTATTGTGAAATCTAATCAGCCGATTATTAATTATCAATGGGATTTCGCTGATAAAGATACAAGAACGATACAAACAGATAAGATAGCACATGCTTATAAGAAATCAGGAGTATATAAAGTAGTCCTCAAAGTTAACGGAGCTGATGGTATGGAAAATGAGGTCAGTAAAAATGTCTTTGTTTGAGAAAAAAATTATCCTGTTGTCTGATTTTCTGTCCTCAATAAATTGTCAAATATCGAAACACAAAGTGATCTATGCCCTGATACTAAATGATCTGGAGATATGGTCCCTGCCTATAGAATGGATAGATATCAGGACTTTACTATTGATCCTTCTTTGTCTGTAAATACCAAATGAGAAAAGATTGGCCTCCAATTTTTCTTTCAACCGAGAGATAATGAAATATTTAAACAAGATACCTTCAAATATAAGTTTAATGAGTTGTGATGTAATTATATAGATCTTACTGCAGAAGATACTACTATCTCCAAGAGCGACACTACTAGAATATATTTTAAGATTGTGAACGCTCTGCCTAAACTTGATAACGTTGTTCTTTTCTTCCCACAATATGGAAATGAGGTCGGTGTAGGATTCAAAGAAAATAATGCTAAAGATATTTTCAATGATACTTTTGATCCCTTGATTGTTAAGGTAGCAGCTACCAATGCTATAGATCCCGATTGATTTATTTCCTACTTCAAATGGTATTATTATTACAAAGACGATCCAACTAGAACCCTTGAAACTAAAATTACCCCCGGAAATATTCCTTATGTCTTCTTCTCTCTTCCTAGAGTACCTGGTGAGTTTATGTTTGGTGTTACTATGTATGATAATGATGATAGTAGCCAAACCAATCAAGATGTTATCGGAAACGGGCCATTAGTCTTCTTTCCGCCTGATGTAAGCAGACCAGATATTCCTCTTGTAACTTTAAGATCTGATGTGACGAGTGTGGAAATTGGCGATGAAGTAACCTTTGATGTGATTTCAAAAATTATTTCTGATAGACCTGATTTTATTAGAGAGAGAACTATTCAATATGATTTTGATGGCGATTGAACTTGGGATCTAACAACAAAATCTGATCGTGTAAAACATATATATACGGACCCTAATGAATTTGGATATAGACCAAGAGCCGCTGTCTTATATAGAGGATATAAGTGAGTTGGTGTTTGAACTCCCATCTTTGTAAAGAACGGTCTTAAGCCTATGCTTCTTTCAGATACCTTTGAAAAACTTGCTATATTTAGAGACGTAAGCTTGGGAATTATTTCTAATAAAGATATATGTCTTAATATCAAAGATTGTAAAACTAATTCATGATTTGTTGTTTCTACTGGTGATGCCTTCTCTTTCATCTATCCTGATTTGGGAAAATATTTTATCTCTATGCAGGTGACAGATAAATATGCAAATATTGCTGATAAGAGATGGACATTGAGTTTGACTACAGGTGTAGCCAATGCAGGAGACTTCCACATTCTTTCTATTCCAAAAGTTTCTATTACTACAGGAACGATTGATTTCTTTGTCGGAAAAAATTTAAATAATAGTATCTTGTTGTATATCAAATATGATGATTCTAGAGGAAATTGTTATGTAGATACTGATATTGCTTTTGACACGAATGGTGATGGTATAAAAGATAATGATAAAGATTTTTTGTGTAATGATCTCTATCTTAAGGTATATGAACCAAAATATGAATCTGTGATCTGAAGAATATATTATACCAAACCAGATAGTACTTTAGTTTCCAAAGATTTCACGGTTTCGTTTTTGGATTTCGATGCAAATTTAAGCCCAGAAATGACTATCGTATATAGGGAAATAAATACACTAATAAATGGTTTGCAAAATACAGGAACTGGTGATATGCTTAACTTTAGGGTGTTTGTGATGTGACTTAGAGATTGATTGATCGATCAAATCGATACAAAATCTAATGTTGTTTCTCTTAAGGATTATTATGAGACTCATACCATTTCTTTAAATGAAGAACAGAAAATTCTTCTTCAGGACATCTTCACTAAGCTTACTGACAAATCTGTCTCTGCTGCTGATGGTGGAAGTGTTTATCAACAAGCAAAGGCCGAAATACTTTCTATCTTACCTTCCAATCTTGCGGTAGATGTTGAGTGATTATTTAAAGAGTTTGAATCTGTAGTTTCTGATAGTACTCAAGCTAATTCTTCTCAGCAAGATAAAAGAAAACAAGTATTACAAGATATTGTTACTCTTATTACAAAAAATCTTGCTCCTGCTGGCGCACAGGTAGAGGCTAATCAGATAGATCCTTTGGATATGAAAAACACTATTATGCCAAACATATGTAAAATCCTAGGTTTCTATACTATTGTTACGGATGCTTGTCCAAGTGACTCAGTCAAGGTTGTTGCTAATTCCGATACTATTAAAGCTGTCAACGCATGATGATCATCGAGTCGGTTGAGAATAGTTCTTATTGTTTTGTGAATTATTGTTTGAGCTTTTGTCATTCTTGTTATCATATTTGCTATCAGAGCTAGAATGAATCAGCAAGAAGATGACTGAGATACTGCTTCACAAACTCCGAGTACTTAAATTTATTTAACGCTATAAAAAAAACATTCACATGAGTGAATGTTTTTTTGTTAAGGATATTTTTTTTATTGATTATTTCTCAAGTTTTTTTAAATGTATCATCATAAATAAATGCTCCGCTGGGGTCACTTTTTCCCTTGATGCCCCGCTGTGCGGGATAAAGAAAAACTGACGAAAAAGATCAATCCAGATGCAAATCCAACAGGCGGTCGTTTCACAACGAATGAATTAATATCTCACCTCCAACCCCGCTAAAACGGGGGCCCATTTCGGTTCGTTGAGGGTTAATTGCTACGAATTTGGGGAGAGTCTGATCATGCATCTGGCGATGTAATAAGGTTGATTCTTATATAAATAATTAGTTATTTGTTTTTTTTTGCTTATTGTTTCTCATACTTTTCTACAGAATCATCAAAGTAAGAAAATTCAATTCCTACCTCTTTAAACATTGCTTCTGATTCTGAACCTGCATGATATTTTTTTTCTGCGATGACTTTTTTTATTCAGCAACTTATGATAAGCATTGCGCAGGTTCTGCAAGGAGTCATTTTGCAATATAAAGTCGCTCAGTCTAAAGCTACTCATAATTTAGCTGCTTGGCATATTGCATTTTGTTCTGCGTGAACTGTCCTTACGCAATGGTTGGTTACGCTCCCATCTTCATGAGTCATCTGTTTAAATTGATGTCCTGATTCATCACAGTGGGGTAATCCTGGAGGTGATCAAACGTATCCTGTACATAAGATTTGTGAATTTTTTGCGATCACACATCAGCTTCTGCCTCTGTCGCAGCTTGCTCTCTTGGCTATGGTTCTTGCTACTTCCATGAAGTACTCGTCTCGTGTAGGACGAATATATCTTTCTTCAGCCATAATATATTTAATTAAAAGTAAAAAAATCTCTGTAATATATTATATATATATATATATATATTGTTTTGATCGTAGTATGTCAAACGTCTTTTTGTTAAAATAATATTATTGTAAAATCGAGATAAAACGATATTAATGGTCTGCTATAAAATATTTATTCCGTATCTCTTCTCTATGAAATTTAATAATACGTTCTATGAAAACGAAGAACTCGCTTATGAAGATGTCTTTTTGTTTCAAAATTATTTTCAAGGAAAATCAAGATTGGAAATAGATGTTACTCCTTCCATAGCTTTTGGAACACATATTCCGATTGTTTCCGCAAATATGAACGCGATATCAGGAAGAAGAATGGCTGAGACGCTTTCTCGTTATGGTTGATTGGCTGTTTTGCCTCAGGATATGGATCTAGATACGCTCAAAAGAATTATATCTTCCGTCAAAGCCGCTAACGTTCAGTATGATAGCCCTATTACGGTCAAGGCTAGCAATACCATTAGAGATGCTTTAGGTATCATCACCAAAAGGGCACACAACTGCGTGATTTTGATTGATGAACAAGGTAAGGCGATTAGTCTTTTTAAGCCTCAAGATCTTCAAAAACTTGATCAATTTACTCTTCTTGGCAATATCATAAAAGAAAAATTAATTACATGAAATATCTGAATCTCTGATGAAGAAGCGTTTACTCTTATGGATCAAGAATGAATTTCTTCTTTGCCCATTGTTGATGATCATGGAATTTTAAAATGAATCCTTACCAAAAAAAATACTATCAGAAATAGCATTTATTCTCCTAGTTTAGATAGCAATGGAAAACTTGATTTAGCTGTCGCTATTTGAGTAAATTCTTTTGATGAAAAAATAACCGCTCTTTATGCGCTTGGTATTAGAACTTTTGTTTTCGATACTGCACATGGATATCAAAAATCTATGATAGATATGATCAAAAAGTTTAGACAACAATTTGGTACTGACGCTACAGTAATTGCAGGAAACGTCATTACTGCAGAAGCTACGAGAGCATTGATTGAGGCATGAGCAAATGGCGTGAAAGTAGGCATCGGACCATGAGCGATGTGTACGACAAGGATGAAAACATGAGTAGGAAGACCACAGTTTACTGCTGTATATAAATGTTCTCAAGAAGCAAAAAAACTTTGATGATTTGTCTGGGCTGATGGGGGAGTAAAATCTCCAAGAGATATGATTCTTGCTTTGGCGGCTGGTGCAAATCATGTCATGATAGGGACATTGTTTTCATGAGTATTTGAATCCGTCGGTGATATAAGATATGATGAGCATGGATTGATGTACAAAGAAAATTATGGTATGGCATCTAAAAAGGCTGTTGGACAGAGGAATCTCCAACTGTCTAAGTTTGAGCAAATGAGAAAGCAAATGTTTCGTGAATGAATCTCTACCTCTAGAATATATATAAAACCTGGCATGGAATCTGTCTGAGATATTGTTGATGAATTTGTTGCAGGGCTTCGTTCCGCTATGACCTATGTCGGTGCCAACAATCTTGTAGAATTCTCTGACAAGGCCATAGTTGGCGTGCAGACGATGGCATGATTTACTGAGGGAACGCCTCATGGTAAACTTAAAAAATAGCCATAAGTCATGATAATTAAAAATAGTATTGTAAAGTGACATAAAAAACATATTATGTCAACCTAACAAAAACATAATGTATATGGATACTATAATTGGTAATTTAAATTTTTTGGCTGAAGTGGCTGTAAAAACAGTGGTTTGGAAGCCTACCCAGGCGACTACCAACATCAGTAAAACGGTGATTCATGGGAAATACCCTGACTTCACTAAACATGTGATGTCAAAATGTGACATGAAGCGGATAATTGAAACTGTTCGTGAAGAAATGCTTTTAATGATGCCACATGAAGATCTTATGGGGTATATTAAGGGATACACTGTTCACGATTTGAAAGGCAATATCATCTTGATTTTTGGAGAGAAAAATATTCCAAAGGATGCTGGATTTACCTTGAAAAAAATCTTTGATTCTGTTGTTCGCTCTGAAGAGAATTTAGAGCTGCATGCTCTATTGAAAGCAGAAAACAAGATTTATGCTGAGATAGAGGACTCCTTTGAGGAGTATAGCTAAGTGAGCATTTACTCTATAAATAATTCTGCTATGTGGTTTGATAATTATGTGACGGTATGGAAACAAAAACGTGAGCATTTCAATTCCTTGCCTTTGGACGAACTTTAAAAGGGAAATTTTTTCACGAAAGACGAAATCAAAAAGTCTTGTACTGTTTACTTACAGGAAGTTTTATCTCTTCCATTTTTGCCAACTTTTTATTCTTCAAATAGAAAAGCAAAGAAAAACTTTTTGCCGAAACTACCTTTTGCTCCTGAGTTTCAAGAACTTGATTTTTATTCAAAATCGTCTGTTGATTATATTTTTGAAAAAAATTTTAGAAAAAAAGAAGAACTTGTTGTTGCTTATGAAAGGATGCTAAACAAGATCCTTATTATGAATCCATGAACTTTGTCTGAAGTAAAGATTAAATTGTTGACTGATTTAGATGATAGAGTGAGGATTTTGCTTCGTGCTCAGGAAGAAAAGAGAGAAGATACCTTGCATGTATTTTTTTCTAATATACCTAACTCTATAACAATATCTTCAGATGATATTTCTTATTTGCGAAAAAAACTTAAAGAGGCTACGATAGATTTTAATCAGATGTGTAAGCAAGATTCTCGTTTCAATAAACTGGTTACATCGATAACATTATCACAAGGAAATATTCATTGTCAGTACCAAAACTTGTGGAATAAAAAAGTTGCTTGATGGATGAGAACTGAGGATGAACATCAGCAAGTTATTGATACTATCGTCAGTACTCTGACTAAAGATGATCGTGAATCTATAGTAGAAAAAATGCATATAAATGCTTTTGATGATGATATTAAGGCAAAGTTTAAAAATATTTAATTTCTGATCTCCCTACGATGTACTACTACGATCAAATGTTAGTTTGGAAACAAGAACGTCTGCATTTCAATTCTTTGCCTTTGGAGGAATTCCAAAAGGGAAGTTTTTTCACGACAGAACAATTGATAGCCTCTTGCGCTGTCTACTTAAAAGAAGTACTGTCTTTATCTTTTTTAGAAGATTATCCTACACAATTAAAAAGACCCTTATCAATAGATGATAGCAAAGATTTTGATTGTGATACGAGAGAGTGAATCATTCAGAGTCAAATTTTTTGAAAAAAAGAAAAAGAAAGTCTTGTCTCTGCGTATCAGAGAAAACTTAACGATACTCTCATTTTAAATCCATGAACTTTATCTGAAGTCAGAACTACCTTGCTGAAAACTAGAAGCGAACTGGCAAGTCTTTTACTTCATGCAAAAGATATGATGGAGGAAGATGATTTGAATGAGTTTTTTAAGTATGTTCGTAAGGAACCAGATGAAATAGATAGAAAATTAAAATATATCCCTGAGAATCAGCTTCCTATCCATCATGTTGAATATTTGAGAGAAAGTCTTAAAAATGCTAGCGTAGATTTTGTTGAGATGCGCGAACAAGATATCCATCTTAATAAATTAGTTGAAAAACTTGAACAGGATGATGCAAATAGGCCATTAGACTATCAGTATCGAAACTTGTGGAACAAAAAAGTTGCATGATGGATGAGGACGCCAGAAGAACATACTAAAATTATTGATAGTATCGTTGATGCTTTGACCCTTCAAGATCTTATCATTATAAGAAATATGATTAATCGTTTTTATGGTATTGACGGTGAAAAACTTAATCAAAAATATAGAGCTCTGAAAGAGCAAAGAAATGCTTCAAGTTAGTCTGATATATTTTCTTGATAAAAAAAGGAGCTGCGGAAACGCAGCCCTTGTTTAGTGTGGAAGTACTATTACCGTAGTGTTTCAGCAATGTATGTTTTAATGTACGTCTCAACATATTCCATTGTATGAAGATCATCTTTTGTTTCATGGCTATCATCATCTATGCGTAAGATAATTCCTTTTACGCATTCTGTAGCTATGCCACCAAGATTAATCACTTCTTTCTTAATATTTACCTCAAGTACAACTGCCCAACATGATTGAGCATCGCTGATTTTTACTTTGAATTGCTTCCTGCGAAGAGTCTCCTTTTCCTCCTCAGAGAAATGAAATGTTTTGTGCTCAATCTTATAATGGTTCTGAGCATTTTCTAATGCAAGTCGAGCTAATTTTATAGCTAACTCTACTGTTGCGGTTTTTTTAAACTCAATATATGTCATCATATTTTTTTATTTATACTCGTTTATAATTATTTTATATTAAATGTCAATCTTATGATAAAATCTTCTTAATAATCGCAATTGCTTCCTTCTGGTCTATGAAGTAGGGCGAAGTGGCTATCGTGATGAGACAGGAATTTTTTATCAGCGCGTGAATAAGCTCAATATCTTTTGAGCTAAATTCTTTTCCTACTCGAAAATCTACGTCAATATCTAAGATATAATTATACTTTTGAAAATCTATGTCTTTCAAGTTATGGAGCGCGTAGTCAGTTCTTATCTGAATTATTTCATCTATGATGCCTGCATCTTTTGCTGAAGTAATGAAGTTCCCGACATTACAAGCCACGTTTGTGAAGTTTAGTACTTCTTGAGGTGAAGCGTATTTGGCGTTGAAACTATTTATATTTTCTTTGGTATCTGCATGTTGATCGATGTGAATCACAGCAAAGGGTTTCATATCTTCTTTTTTAAATCCCCCTTTATCCCCCTTTATCAAGGGGGACATTAATTGCTTAGTATGTCGATATCGAAAAAATAGTGCGTGATTGTGGTTGTCCATTATGTATACCGGAATTCATGCGTATGTTGTTTCAACAAGATGTTTGAGTCATGTACAACTTATTAATTTATTATCCATTACCTCTTCAAAAACTATTTCTGATCCTATTTCGAGATTATCTAGATTTCATTTGATTAAACTCGGCACAAATATTTTACCTACAGATCAAAGACCGATTCTTTCTTGGTAAGAAAATTCGTTATTTCAAATGGGATCTGTGATATAGGTTCATTGTTTATACATATTTATTATTCTATAAGTCAGTAGAGGAGTATGTTTTCTATGTTTACATTACTTTTCATTAATCTCTTTGTGCTTAATCGTCTTTGTCATTTTTTTTCCATGTTGTTGTTTACACAGTAGGCGATTCGCCCATCAATAAACGCTTCCAACATTCCATATCTGTGGAGTTTTTTGAGTGCGTCATGAGAAAAAAAACGTTTCGTATCTGTAGTTAAGTTGTGAATGAGTCCTGTAAATATTTTTTCTAATTCTGGTTCTTTGGTCATTAGTTCGTACATACGTTGAGCTATTCATGGCTTTCCCATAGCCATATTTAGTATAAGTTGTTTGAGATCTTTGTTGTTGGCAAATATATTGTTGCTTTCCATTCGTTCAGAGAGTTCTTTTTCTGATAATTGATCAAACTTAATTACTAATGCTCTGGAAAGAATGGTTTCTAAAAGCTGTGGTGCATTTGATGTTGTTGCAATAATTAATCTCTTGGGTAAGGGTTCTTCACAAGTTTTGAGAAAAGCATTTGATGCTTCCATGATCATTCTTTCAATATTTTCTAAGAAAACTACTTTGTATTTCCCGATTGATGATTGCTGAAGTCGATTATTCACATCTCTTATTCCTACGTCTTGATAATTCTGTTCTTTTATAAGAGTTTTGAAGGTTTCCGAAGTGATTACCGTCTTGAGTTTTAAATTATGCTTTTTTTCTAGCTGTTCTGAAAAATCTTTGATTTGAAGGGTGTCTGTCATAAAATGATTCCCCATTTTTTCTTGAAGTAATGCTTTTATGATGCTAGATTTTCCTATGTGCTGTGGTCCTGCAATAATCAGAAAATGAGGTGCTTTGGGGTCTCCCGCAAAGAACATATCAAGATATCTTGTTAGTGTCTGGATGTTCTCCTGATTTCCTACGAACATAAGTGTTTACATTACTAAATATACTGAAGCATAAAAATATTGTGAGTAAAAACAACTAGTTATTTTTTAACGCTACTAGTTATCGAGCTATGTATTCTAACCCTGCTTGTGGCAGCCAGGTTTTGAAACTCAATACGATATGTTTTGTTATTGCAAACATACTAATATTTGTTTTTTTTACTTTTTTTTCTCTGTCTTTAAAAAAAACTGCTGAGGATACCCAGCAGCAATGATTTAGGCAAATATTTCTTCTAGTTCTGGTTGAACAGGAGTGAATTCTCCTTTCCATCCTTTGTCGTCATCATCATCGTCATTATTTTCTTCGCGTAATGCGACTCCTGAAAATACGATATGAGTATTCACGTATTTCAATTCTCCGGTTATCGCCCATATGTTAGATTTATGGAGCGTTTCCTGGATACTAGCATCGACATTGTGAATTTTCCTTGGAAATGATGAAAGGTCTCTTAACGACCTTAATTGTTCGAACTTTTTTTGTCTTACTTTTGCTCGTTCATTGGGAAAGAGGAGGAATGATATTGGATATACTTTCCCTTCGTGTTTAATGGTTTCAAGGTTTTTGAAAGTAATGCTTTCCACATCGTCTTTCCCATTCATTCCATAATTGAATAGGTGTACTTTTGTTTCCAGGCTTTCCGTGTAAGGAGTCTGATTCTTTTTTTTGTTTTTTTCGTAGATGAGATAGAGATATACTATCAGGCCTACTCCGATTGTAAGGATTAGATATTCCATGGTATATATATTTATTTTTTTTCTTTTTCGTCTTCGATTTTTTCTTCTTCTCCCGCCTTGCGGGATTCCACTTCGCTTCATTTTTTCTCTTCTGGTTTCATTAATGGAAACATTACTACGTCTCTTAAATTATCTTGTTCCGTAAGTATAGCAAAAAGTCTTTCAAGTCCTATCCCAAATCATGATTGTGGTGGCATTCCATATTCCATTGCTGTCACAAATTCATCATCTCCTGCTGTTGCTTCATCATCTCCTTTGGCTGCTGCTTCTGCTTGTTTTTCAAAATTTTCTTGTTGTAAAATAGGGTCAACAAGTTCTGAATATGCTTTACACATTTCTCGACCGTTAACTAGTAGTTGGAATTGTTCAACAATGTTATTGTTTTCGTCAGAGATTCTTGCGAGAGGTTGCATAATAACTGGGTAATTGTAGATGAACGCAGGCCCTGTTATCTTTGGTCTCAATACCTTTTTATATAAATGATCGATAAGTGTCGTGGTACTCATTTTATGACTTCACTCAAATTCGATATTTTTTCATTTGATTTCTGCTCTGAGTTTGTCTGCATCGTCCATAATGTATTTTGTAATATCTATTCAGCTTGCATCCTTGATACCTTCTGTGAAGTCTATTCTTTTTCGTGGTGTCGTAAAATCTACTTCTTTGATGGTACCTGTTTTGTCTTTTACATTGAGGTGTTTAGGAAGTTCCAGTTTTTCGAAAAGATAATCAAACATTTTCTCTGTAAATTTCATATTGTCTTCATAGTTCCAATATACTGCATAATGTTCTATCTGCGTAAACTCTTGAACATGACTAGGATCTGATCATTCATTTCTAAAGTCTTGTCCGAGTTCGAAAACTTTTTCAAATCTTCCTACTGTTGCTTTTTTGAGTGCCGTTTCAAACGATATCCTCAAAAACACGTCAGTATCGTAATCGTTGTGGTGTGTCTCAAATGGTTTCGCGGCTGCTCCAGAAGCTGAATTTCACAGGATATTCGTTTGTATTTCTATGAATCCTTCTTTTGTGTAAAATTCTCTTAGGGTATGATAAAATTTTGATTTTAATAAAAATCTTTTGTATGTAGCTGGATTCATCGTCATGTCGAGGTATCTTTTTCTGTATAATTCTTCTTGGTCTTGGAGTCCGTGAAATTTTTCTGGTAGAGGTCTGATAGCTTTAGATAAAAATACAAACTCTGACACAAATATAGTGAGTTCTCATTTGTGCGTTTTGAATATTTCTCCACGTACACCAATAAAATCTCCTACATCGACCAATTTTTCCATAAATTTATAAGCACTCATTCCTTCTTCGCTTCAATCTTTTATTACATTGGTCATTCATTCATTTGTGAGTGTTTTGCAGTTTTCTCTATGAAACATCAATTGTATTTCTTCTGTACTGTCCAATAGTTTTGCGAATGCTAGCTTTCCATGAGTACGATATAACATCACTCTTCCTGCTGTCTGTACTTGCATTTCAGGGTTAGGAATGATATCGTTGATGTCACGATGTGTTGTGTTTTCATAATTTTTTATAATATCTCAGATAATATTTTTTTTATCGAAAGATTGAGCATATGGAATGATTCCCATAGCTTTTATTTTTTGAACTTTAGCGATACGGACATCGCGTTCTCCTTGATGGTCGGTAACTTTTACTTCTTCGTTCATTTTTTTTAATATAATAACTATTTAAAAGTACTAATTACTTATTTGTGCTTTTTGTGCTGATTGTTTATACTTTTTTACATAAACAAGTATGATAATCAACGAGATTGTGGCCATGAGTATCATAAACAAAATAAGTGTTTTAAATCACAAAAATACTGCAATTAATCCTCAGAGAATTGCCGCAATTCAACTTATAATGTCCTGCATTCCTTCTCGTAATCCTCGTTCAAAAAGTTTGTTATTTTGGTCGGTATGTTCTGAGAGTTCTTTATCAAAAATTGGATCGGCTA
Source organism: candidate division SR1 bacterium (assembly GCA_026397475.1). Lineage (GTDB taxonomy): Bacteria > Patescibacteriota > Gracilibacteria > Absconditabacterales > Absconditicoccaceae > CAJBLF01. The sequence goes on from JAPLUT010000006.1 coordinate 88,313, forward strand.
TAGCATTTCCCATAGCAACAAGTATCTGTGTTAGAAACAACATTCGTGTACTTGATACCGCTAGATAGAGTGCAATACCTATAAGCCATATTGCCCAACCTATAATCATCATCGTTATATGATGTCTATAAGTTCGTTTTAAGCGTTGGATGATGATAGTAAATATTCATTGTGAAATGAGAAAAACTGCCATAGCTCATGAAGCATCTAATACATCACCTCCTATTTTTTGTACAAATACCGCATAAATTGGTAGAAGTACTCATTCAGAAAACATTGAAATCCCATATGCAGAAACAAGAAGTTTATATAGTGAATTAATTTTACTTCTCATTATTTAGGATTAAAAAATTAAAATACTAAAAAATTAAAATATTATTTTGTGTAAAAGTTCTTCGTGTTAAACGTTGTTTGTAAGCTTATTTGGAAGTTGTTTATATTTCCTATTCCAAGTCTTTTTTCTCGGATTTTTCCATAAAGTTTGCTGGTGAAACTTATTGTGAAGTAGGGGTTTACTTGTGCGCTATCTTCTGCTAAGGCGTATTGTGGATTTTTGTTTGGAGAGACCACGAGATTTCGATCGCTGATGGTAATATTCTTTTGGAAAAGATTAACCCAGCCGTCGTTTTGATCCAGAGGTAGTTTGTAATTTGGATATAATCATCCTACTCAACTTCCATTGCATACAAATCATTGTGCATAATCACATACTCGTGTATCAATCTTTCCATCATATACTCCTGAAGAATTGTTTACATCAAAGTCATGATTACTTCCCGCATCAAGTCCTCTAAGTTTTAATATTTGTAAGGTGTATCGTTTTTCGCTATCGCCACTAATTATTCCGTCTTGGTTGAAGTCTCCGCTTTCTATCAAAGCTCTTCTAATGAATATCCTTGATTTCCCATCTTGTGAGATAAGATAAATCTCTTTTGTGTCTGTGGAGTCTTCTATGGCTTTTGGTCATTTCATAATGTTTTCGTCGTCATCATCATTTGCAGCTCATGGCACAAAATCTGCATTTTTTCTGACGTCTCGAAACTGCTGACGATATTCTCTAAACGATTGTTGTCCGATGTTGCTGCATCCTGAACCCGATTTAAGGTCGGTGTTTTGGATTACTCTTTGTGGATATGCCGGAGGGGTTTCGTCGGTAGCAGAACTACAATAATATATTTTGTGTTCTCTAGAAGGTGTTTGATCTATGTTGCTGTTGTTTCCATATGCAGTAAAGAGATCACAGTATCCATTTGTTCCTACGTCTCGTATGAAATCGCTATTGTAGCTGTCACATCCTACGTTTTTCCTATTGAAATATTCTTCGTAGTCAATCGTGTAGTCTTTCAGAAGTATATTTATTTTTTCTATAACGAAATAAGAGTCTTGGATTACATTTGTTCTTGCCTGGATATTGTATTTTAATTTTATCATCCTGGTATATATGTTGATAATTACTGTTAACAACAAAAAAAAGCTTGTTATCGCTATTATTACTTCCAGGAGAGTAAATCATTTTTTTTTCATTATTTGTCTTTTGGTTAAAGGTGGTTTTACTGTACTAATTTTCTTGTAACTTGCAATAAATAATTCTGATTTCCCTTTTCTATACCTCCTTTATTTCAACATGAAGATATCCCTTGGAATTAGCATTTTTTTACTAAAATATATTTTATTTAAATAAAAAAAGCGAACATTGTGCTCGCTTTTTTTCATATCTTCATTGATAAATAGTTATCTTATACTGACGGTATAATCGTACCAATCTAAGAATGCTGTGTAAAACTCACCGAAATTGTCGTAGACCTTGATACTCGCATTGTCAATTATTTCTTTTGTCGCAGCCTTAAAGTCATTAGATCTGTTTATTCGTGTTGTATTGTTTCTGAGTCTAGAATATTTGCTTTTGAGGTTGTTTATCATAGTATTTCGACCATTATATATCCCTGATACGGTAATCATCTCGCTTGATGTAAATCCGTTTATGCTTCAATTGGAATTACTAGAACTTACAGTAAATGTGATTTCTTTATAAATAGAGGTGTCGTTCTCGTCATATACTCTTACTTTATAATTATAGTTATTTCTATTAAATTTTATGAAGCTTGTTAAATTGGCGCTACCATAGTTAGCACTTAGAAAGTCATACCCGTTAACATAGCTAGAATTCATGGTATAATAAGTAGAAGAAGTTGTTTGTATCCATGATGAAGAGCTAGGTAATTTGTAGTATACTTTGAAGTTAACGTTATCAAAGAAATCTGTGATCGTATAGTTGTTACTGTCACGAGCTACGATATTTAGATTCACATATTGAAATACACTTGGAGTGGTGTCGTCTGTACTTACGTAAAAGTTATTCAGGTCCCCATTTGAATTAGAATTGGTGGATGCAACATTGAACGTTATCTCTCTATATATAGACGTGGTATTTTCGTCATATACCCTTACTTTATAATCGTAGGTACTATTTTTAAATTCTATAAAATTGCTGAGATTTGCACTACCATTGGTAGGGTATGATCAAAAGTCGTATCCGTTAATATAGCTAGAATTCATAAGATAATAACTGGAAGAAGTTGTCTGTGTCCAGTTTGAAGAACTAGGTAATTTATAATATACATTGAATCTTACTTTGTCAGAAAAGTCTGTAATAGTGTAATTATTACTATCACGAGCTGTGATGTTGAGATCGACATATTGATATGTAGCGGGAGACACATCATCTGTGCTTACATAAAAATTATTTAGATCTCCATTTGAACTAGAATTGCTTGAACCTACATTGTATGTTATCTCTTTGTAGATAGAAGTATTGTTCGCGTCGTATGCTCTTACTTTATAGTCATAATTGTTTCTGTTGAATCTGATGAAATTTGTTAAACTGGCAATGCCGTTATCAGATGAAAGGAAATCATATCCATTTGTGTATTCAGCATTCATAGTGTAGTAGGTAGAAGAGGTTGTCTGTATCCAAGATGACGTTCCAGAAGGCCTATAATATACTTTGAAATTGATGGTATCCGTATAATCTGTCAGTGTATAATTATCGCTATCTCTTGCTTTTACCGTAAGATCGACATATTGAGAAGTGCTTGGTGTAGAATCATCTGTTGTTAGATAAAAGTTATTTAGATTGGTATTTGCGCTAGTAGAATCCTGTAAATTGTCTGAGCTTCGTCCCTCATTGTGAAAATCATATATCCATTGAGGATAGGTTCGTTCGCTATTACTACTTGGCTTTCCTGCTCGAGTAGTCGGAGCTGATTCATTATATCTTATCCAAAGTTTGATTCTTCCTAAAAGTTGTACATCATAAAAAAATTCTCCATTACACGAAGAAATGCTTCTTAGATTGTTGTCTGGTAATATCATATCACATCTAAGATTTGATGTTGATCATCCGTTGAGTGTACTTGAAAGGCTTCGTCTGTCTGTTCCTACTTTTTCTATGTTTACGCATGCAGTAATGCTATTCGCAAAATATACGTTTTTGCAACTTGTCGTATTTGCAGATGCTATAGCCGTAAGTCCTCATAGTATTGCTATGCTACTTAAGATTATAAAAATTTTTTTCATTGTTTTTGTGATAAGTAGGTAAAGATGCCTATTTTTTTATTACTGTTATTATACTCTTTTTTACTGCTTTTGTCAACTTTTTTTTATTGATACTTGTAGGCTAATGTATATATATTTGTGACTTTTAAATCGTCTAATTTTACTCATGTATTTTATTGGCAGAAGCATTAAATACCTTTTACGATCTATATTTTCTATTGTTATTTTCCTTATGTTTGTGGGATTAGCAAAGATGAATCGAAATACCTCTACCTATGTTGATTTTCTTAATAATAATAACTGGTCTGTATTTCATTGGTCGCAACCCGCTACTTGGGGAGATCCCTTTTGGCCCAACAAACAATACTCTGGTGGTATTGCTGACGTTGTCTCTCTTGATGTCTTGAACTCTGAGGATTCTTGACTAAATGTTTATGATGCTACGTTTGAACAAGATCTTAATGCTATCGCTGATGGTTCTGTTTCTGGAACTAATGAGGATTTCTGATTTACTGCTGATGGACAAACTTCTTCTACTGTTGAAATTTCAGGTGCTGATGCAAAAGCCCAGCTTCTCAATATTATCAAAAAAAGCGAACTTAATAAATAATTAATAAAAATACATAACAAAAACAATACTGGTATTTTTATTTTATGGGCCGGGTTTTTCCGTCTCTGTATTATCATTTTGCTCTTATGACCGTATTTCAAACTAATATATTTCAGACCATATCTGTGCCCCAAAATGAGTCTTTGGAGATTATTGATCTTTTTGATGTTCAATGAAAAAAAATTATCGAATTATCTTCCCATAGTTCATTAACGTATCTCATCGTTGGTTCAGATATGAATATAGATATTCAGTTGATAACTAAATGATCTTCTTGTACTTGTAAAATATTTGGTTTGTTTTCTTCTGATATTACTCATTCTGTCAGGGGATCTATAAAAATAGCCCTAGATCATTCAGGAACTTCGGCTAATGTGGAATTATTCTCTTTTCTTCATGATGGGGCTAAAGTCAATATTGACGGTTCTATTGATATAACTTCTCATCTTGATCAGGTTCATGGACGTTTAATTGAACACAATATTATTTTAGGGAAAAATGTTTCTCTTAAAACCTTGCCTAAACTTAATGTCTCTTCTCATAATGTCCGTGCTGCTCATGGTGCCAATATTGATACACTTGATGCACAAAAACTTTTTTACATGATGAGCAGGGGACTGACACAGAAACAATCACAAACACTACTTGTAAATTGATATATTGATTATGTGCTGGGTCATTTTAAAAATATTGGAGAAAAAGAAAAAAATAATATTTGTGCTGTTTTAGTAAAGTAATGTTGCTTATGGGGCATAAAGTTTTCTCTTTTGTAAAAATGGTTTTTCTTGTCTTTGCTTTATTTTTGGCGAGTTTTTTGTTATTTACTACAAGTAAGGTTCCTACTCCTGATCAAAAAATTGTTTTTGTTTTGGATGTTAATAAGACTATGAATACGCAAGATATCCTTTCCGGTGCTCGTCATCTTTCTAGACTTCAAGCTGCTAAATATCTTATTCAACAACAAATTATTTCTGATCCTCAATTTTCTTATGGACTCATTATCTTCAACGCCGGAGCTGATTATATTATTCCTCCTACTTTTGATAGCTGAAGCTTCTTTTTGTATCTAAGTGGTATAACTAGCAATTTATTGTCTGATTGAGTAAAAAAATTTGCTGGATTGAGCTGATTTTTACAGAAGGATGGCTATACTTCTTATCTACTGATTTCTGATTTTGACACTCAAGATGTATCCTCTAATATTCTCTTGCCTAGGTGAATACGCTTGCTAGGATTATGATCCTCCCTTGGAGACAAGGTCAGATATAGTAATGGTGTTGTCTATTATGATAATGGAAAGTCTGTATTTAGTGCTCGTAATGATAAGTTCGCTCAATCGCTTAACAGGACCTATACTATACTGTCTCATATTGATCATGCGTCTTTTCATGGTTTGTTATTTCATGATTTCAATATCCCTCTTTCTCAACGTATATTTCTTTATGTTATATTGTGAATTCTTGTTATTTTAGTCGTTTTTTTATAATCCATCGTATGTCTGATTTTTCGTTCTTAGCACTTCCAAATGTTGAAGGTATGCGTCTGTGATGGTATGTTCAGATATTTTGTATTCTTGCTCTTTTTGGAATATCATTGTTTTTTGTTCTTTATTTTTGGCGTAAGTATCGTAGTAATAAGTCATTAGTTGCGCAATTATATCATTTTGATGAACAGTCACAGCATATTTCAAAACAAGTTCTTGGTCAAAAGATTCATAAAACATCAGGAAAGACAAAGCTTATATTATTCATTGAATATTTGGAAAAGTTTACTACAACTACACCCTATACGGATATAAGGTGACTTTTGTCGATTCAATGATTTGCTCATCAAGATATTCAAGATCTCCAACGTGTATTATATGCTGATGAGAAATTGTCTACTAATTTAGAAAACAAAATAAATGAAAGAATCGTTTCAAATTCAAAATTTTAAATTTTAAATTTGTTCTGTATGCTTCTTGATGTTGTAGAACAATATGATGCGGAAAAAATAGCTTTGTTCCGTGGAGTTTGGGAGAGTACGCTCTTGCATCTCGGACAGCAACAGGATCATAAAAAGATTCTTTCTTTTTTGTGTAGAGTGGGAATTTTGGATTTGGATGAAAAGGATAAAATGGTTATTTTCTGAGTTCCTAATGAATTTATCCTCACTCAGGTAAGAAAGTTTTTTTCTAAAGCGCTCAAAGAATCCATCAATGAGGTATACAATCCTCATTTCTCAGTTAAGTTTGTTATCTATTCCAAATTTTCAGGTACGAGTGAATTGCTTATTGATCTTAAAAAACTCTTACATATCAAAGAAACTAAGGCTTCTGAATTCAGTGCAGAAAAAAAGACAATAAAAACCGAGTTGTCTCATTTTTTTGGTATTCTTTTTGATCCTAAATTTACTTTTGATTCGTTTGTTGTTTGAGCTACAAATAATATTGCATTTTCAGCAGCTAAAGCAGTTACTGCTAAACCAGGACAAGCATATAATCCATTATTTTTGTATGGAAGTGTAGGACTGGGAAAGACGCATTTGATGCAAGCCATAGGAAACGATATCATGCAAAGATATCCTGATAAAGTAGTTGTATATTTGCCTACGAGTAAATTAATCGACGAAATCGTTACCGCAATCAAAGCAAATAAACTTACTAATGTGCTTAAAAAGTTTGAAGATGTTGATGTATTGCTTATAGATGATGTGCAATTCCTTGCAGACAAAGACAAGACTCAAGAAATATTTCATAATATTTTCAATGATTTTCAACTTAGACAAAAACAAATTATCATCTCTTCTGATCGTCCTCCAAAGGAGCTTGTTCATATTGAACCAAGACTTAAATCTCGTTTTGCTTTGGGACTGGTTGCTGATATTAAGTCGCCAGATTTTGAAACTAGGATTGCGATTCTCCAGTCTAAGCTTATGAATAAAGGCGAAGATCTAGACTTCCATTTGCTTGAAATTATAGCGAAATATATCAAAGAAAACGTTAGAGAGCTTGAATGAGCTCTCAATATTCTTCTTAGTAGAAAGGCTATCTCCCACAAAGACGTTGAAGAAAAAGATGTATATGAGTGTCTCAAGACACTTGGATATAAGGTAGAACATACCGCTGAAGCTACAGAAATCGCTGTTCAGTCCAATACCAAGTGAACTAAAAATTACGATCTTCTTGTAGATATGGTCGCTCAGTATTATGGTCTCTCTGTCCAAGAATTAAAATCTGAATCAAGAAAAAAAGAAATCACCAATGCGCGTCAGCTCTTGATGTTATTGGCTAAAAAATATTTTAGCCGGACGCTTGAAAGGATAGGTGATCATTTCGGTGGAAAATGACATGCCGCAGTTATTTATGCTATTAATAATACGGAAAAAAAAATAAAAAAAGACCAAGATTTGGCCCATGATTATGAGGTATTTGTCGACCGACTAGGGAAGTAGGTTATATTATTGTTGTTCCCTCTTTGTTTGAAAGAGGGGGGACCCGTGAGGGTGGGAGATTTATATCTTCCATTTTTTTTTAATATTTCTTTCATCGCCTTGCCGGCTGGGCCTTATTCGTCCACGAATGTGGGCTTTTTTCCTTCCAGGTGCCCTCCGACTTCGCGGAGGATAAAAAAAAAGTAAGCAAAAAAACCCTCGGCACCATTAGGGCAATATCATGGATTTATTTTGATCATATCAGGATAATTCCCCCAGACGTTGCTGGTGGTTTTCAGCTCGACCTACTTTTCACGCTGATTTGGTAATGGTGCCAAAAAAATAAATAACAAAAAACCTATCTATTTTATACTATTTGTTGTAGCAATCCCTCTGCATTTTCATGCTCTTCTGCGGTTTGGAAATCAGGAGAAAATTTGTGCATATTGCCTGCGAGGTTTTCTTTTTTTTCTAGTGTGGTGACGAAGGTATCTAGGTCTTGTAAATTTACTTGGTCGTTTTTGCTAAATTTTTTGAAAAATTTCAAAGTCTTTGATCATCGTTGGTCGCTGTAATTTTCTGCTCATCTTTCTTCATCAATTCCTTTGAGTGCTTTTTGTCGTTTGGGTTCTAAATTTCCGTGATCTTCTCTGCTTATGAGTTTGTCTGATCTTTCTATGAGTGATCTGAATTTTCTTAATTCGTCTGACCTCATGTTTTCTGTGCTTTTGTCTCGAATATTCAAAAGCTTTCGCGCTTTATTTTCTGTTGTTTTGTTGATGGATTTGTCTCTGTTCATTTCTCCAAGTACGGCTTCAGGTATAAAAGTAGTATTTAATGTCTGTGCTGTGATATTTTTTTCTACATCTCTTTCTACACGAGTCTTTACTAGTGCTTCTTGTCAGTAGTTTTTTAGCAATTCTTTGCTTATTTCTTCTTTGAATGACGCCTCAAAATCTTCGTTGCTTGATGAATTTTCTAGTAGTGTTGTGAATTTATTCTCTGAAACTTTTTGCGCTTGCGCTGTTAGCAAGCCAAGTGTAGGAAGTTTTACTCATAAACTATTTTTTCATCATCAATGTATTCCAAGGGCAAATGCTTCTGATACTCCATCAAAATGAAGAAAATCATCTGACTTCAATTGGGCGTCGGGATTGGTAAGATTATAATAGAATCCTACGCTATTTCCCTTGATATTCCCATTGATATACAAAACATCATCACTTTTTTCGTTTTGATCTGTTCATTTATTTATACTAAATCCATCTTGAGCACTGATATCAAAGTCTTTTGAAAAATTATCTTTGTTGATAGTGCTGCTATCAAAATATTTTGCTAATCCGCTTATGCAACTTCCCATAACTCTTTGCTTGATGATTGTTTGGCTTCTGCTAGGAAGATTTTCTTTTACTTCTGCTATGGCAGTTGCGTATTCTTCATTCGCTTTTTTCCCTGCTGGATTTTCTATGTTTTTTTTGTCTGTGTTTGTTCTAAATGTTTTGATAAGATCTTTGTTTGCTTGGATACTATTTCTTACATTTTTATCAGAAATAAATTTAACGTAAAGATCGAATTCTTTATCGAAGTCTTTTGATTCTGGAAGGGGAGGCGTTGTTATCTTATCGAACTTGTCTGAATTGTTTGCAAAGTTGTTAAGGCTTGAATTTGTTGCTACTAGAGCATCAGTATGCTCTGGATTTTTTGTGTTTGCAAGCGAGGTTCTTTCTCCTGGCAATATTTTTTCTAATTTTTCTAAATTATCCAAGAATTCTGTGTTTCATGCTTTTTTAAGTTCTTCTCCATGAACTTCTTTGGTAAATATAAAATTAGCATAGGTATTTACGTCTACCTTTGCATCCTCTAAGGCCTTTTTCTTTATTGAAGAGATGTTGTTTTTTATTGTTTCTATTTTGTCTTTTTCTGTATCTTTTGCTTTATATTTTGCATCTAATTTGTTGTATGATTCTTGAGTTGCTTTTCGTGTTTCAAGAAGAGTGTCCTTTTCTGTTACTGTATCTTTTTCTTCTTTTTTTTCTTTTTTATTTTCTTTATTTTCTTCTTTATTCTCTTCATAGACTTTTTTTTCTCTAGGTATTACATTAACTATTTCTTGAGTTCAATTCTTATTTAAGAAGGTATCTACAGCTATTAGTAGTGCCTTTTTATCGTCTTCGTTTGCATCGGCGATATTGCTAAATTCTAACTCATCAAGTGTTTTGATATAATTGTTTATGGGTTGTGAAAAACTATTTTGAATCTCGTTTAAAACTGGTTTTACCTTATTTAAGGTATCTTTGTCCGAAATTTTTGACTCTAAAATTTGATCAAGCGTTTCTTTTTGCTGATTATCTTTCTTTACATCTTGTTTGTCTGTCTGTTCTATATTTTCTACCATAGAGATTATCTAAAATAAATTATTGTTTGGCTGCATTGATTAGTTCTGCTAAATGAGATGATATAGGGTCTTTGTGTTTGATATAACTCGCTTCTGTTTTCAATACTAATTCTTTAATATCGGGCTTTGTTTTTACATCACTTACGGTGAACTGGTTTATAATTCCATCAATTTGTTTATTAAGATTTTCAATCTTTTGTCTATCTTGCTCAATTTCTTTTTTATCTTGCATATTTTCTTCTCTATATTTTGCATTCTCTGCTTGAAGATCTTGAAGGATTTTTTGAAGGTTTGAATAATAACCATTAAATCGTTCTAAATATGCTTTTCCGAAAAATCTAAAGATAAATTGTGCGTTATCTTTATCGATGTCTTTTACATGAAGCTGTGAAAATCTTCTTTGAATTTTATCGCTTCCAAGATATGCATATTTTTCTATACAGTAAATGATTGCTGCCGTTCTTTGCTTAGGATCTGAAATATTTTTCATGATATGCTCATTGAGCAATGAATCTACTGCGTTTCTTTGGTCTTCATTCCAAAAATTACTGAGAAGTGTATCTAAGTGTTCCTTCATGTCAGGATAGTAAGTATCGACATTATTCATTGCAAAACTAGCGGCGTCGCTGGTGCTAGCGGTTAATGTTATGCTTGCTCTACTTTTGTCTGTGGGTCTAGATTGTGCGAATGCGTGAGTCGCTGAATTTAATGCGAAAAGAAGCGCTGTAGTGACGAACGCTTTGTTGAATAAGCCGCTTGGCTTTTGTATGCTGCTTCTTTGTTTATTGAGCATTTAATTCATGCAAAAGATAAACGTATATATTATATATAAAATATTATTAAAGTCAAATGCTGTTGCTTATTCGTATTTTTATACAAGTACGTAAAAAATGCAATAAAAAAAAGGCGCATAGTATGCGCCCCTACATTTTATCACTATTTATTTCTTTTTTGCCATGATCTTAGCAATTAATTGCGGCTCGATCTCGTCTTGAATATATCTGTCGAGAGGTCTTGCTCCGTATTGTGGCTCATAGATCTTCTCGATAATTTCTTTGATCTGTTTGTCCGAATATTTTGGTAATGCAATTTCTGAATTCAATTTTCGTGCAGCCAAGAAGGTTCCGATCTTGTTTTTCAAGATGCCTGCAAGTGTTTCTTTGCTCAAATGCTTGAAGACAATCTTGTAATCAATTCTGTTGAGCAATTCTGGAGTAAGGAAATTTTTCATTTCTTCAATTACTCTTTCTTTGACGATTGCAAATGCTTTGTCGTTGATATCTCCCTTTTCTCCTGTAGCGAATCCGATAGTGCTTTGTTTTTTTACAAATTCTTCTGAACCGATATTTGATGTCATGATGATAATCGTGTTTTTGAAATCGATCATTCTTCCCTTCGCGTCTTTCAAATGTCCTTCGTCTAAGATCTGCAATAAAATATTTAATACATCGCTAGATGCTTTTTCTATTTCATCAAATAATATTACTGAATAGGGTTTTCTTCTGACTGCTTCGGTGAGTCCACCTCCTTCTTCATATCCTACATATCCTGCAGGAGAACCTATAAGTTTAGAGACAGAGTATTTTTCCATAAACTCTGACATATCTATTCTAATCATAGCGTCTGCGTTACCAAAGTATTCTTTTGCAATTAATTTTGCTAAGAATGTCTTACCTACACCACTTGGTCCTAGGCAAAGAAATGATCCGATAGGTTTTGTATATTTAATCACGGATAATCTACTTCTTGTAAGTGTTTTTACAACTGCTTCTACGGCTTCATCTTGTCCTATAATATTCTTTTTAAGTTCGTCAGAAAGTCTTCTCAATTTTTCTATCTCAGATTCGTTTACAATATTTGTTGGAATTCCTGTTTTATCTGCTAATACGTTTCCAATGTCTTCTTTGCTAATCGTTTGTCTAAGATGAGTAGGAATGTTTTTGTTGGTTCTAATCTTGTTCATTTCTACTTTTGCTTCTTCTTCTTTTGCTTTGAGTTCTGCAGCTCCAAAGTAATCTTGCTTTTCGATTGCTTCTTCTATTTTTTTCTGAATCTTAGCAAGAGTATCTTCAAATTTTTTGTAGTCCTTATCGTTCCCAAGTTTTTGATTCATAGTAGATTTTCTTGCGCAGGCTTCATCGATGATATCGAGTGCCTTGTCTGGCAAAAACTTATTCATCATAAATCTTTTACTGAGGTTTATCGCTACATCCAATGCGTCATCTGCGATTTTTACTCCGTGGAAATCTTCATAGGTTTGTTTCAATCCTGTAAGAATCTGTTTAGTTGTTTCTACATCAGGTTCGTTGATAACTACCTCTTGAAATCTTCTTTTGAGGGCAGCATCTTTTTCGATGTATTTTTGATATTCGTTAAATGTAGTCGATCCGATAAGCTTGATTTTTCCTCTAGAAAGAAGCGGTTTTAGCATTTGTGCTGCATCGCCATTTTCTTGTCCTCCTGCACCGATAATCGTATGAATTTCGTCGATAAAGAGAATGATGTTATTCGTAGGATCCATTGCTTCTTCTAAGATAGATTTCATTCTTGCTTCAAATTCTCCTCTATATTTAGTCCCTGCAACTAATGTTCCCATATCAAGTAAAAATATTCTCTTATTTCTAAGTTTTTCGGGTACGTCGTTTTGAGCGATTTTTTGTGCCAATCCTTCTACGATTGCAGTTTTACCTACTCCTGCTTCTCCTATAAGAAGAGGATTGTTTTTGTTTTTTCTCAAAAGCGTATAGATGATCTGATTAATCTCATTTTGTCTTCCGATGATAGGATCGATAAGTCCGTCCTTAACTTCTTTTGTTAAGTCTGTACCGAAGTATTCTATCGTAAGCTTTTTTTCTTCTTTTTTGCTTTTATCTCCTGTTGTTGTTGTGTTTTCTTTTTCAACAATTTCACTTTCTACTGCATCTAAGAGCATATTGATATTGCTCATTTTGTGCATTTTCTTGATATCCATAAGTTTAATCTTGTTAATATCTAAATTGAACGTTATGAATATTTTACTCAAGACTTGTAAAAAAGCAAATAGTCACATCTTCATTATGAGTGGGTTTTTGCTGAGCTTTTTGTAGTTCTCAACTATGTTTTTTGTGTCGATATTGTGGGTATACAGGTGGTCTATAAATTGATTTGACAAATCCTGAAATGATACGAAGAATAAGACATCAAGGTCTAATTTCTGGGTTTTTTCATTAATATGTTTGTGAAGTGCTAGAGAAATTTTTTTGCTGAGGGGCATTGTTTTCCCTTGTTTTAAACTTTCTACGATTGTGAGCGTATTGTATTTATTTTCAAAATATCTTTCTAAAAGCTCTTCTCAGATCCCGAGAAGTCTCCAAAAAATAGTATTGAGCTCGTGATGTTTAAAAAATGTAGAAACTCCCCAGAAAATATCTTCTCCGCGGATTGTTCTTTGTCTGTTACTGAAGGCCAATTTATTTGCGTGAGTTATGCATGAGCTAGAATTACTTGTGAGTAATGTTTCTATCTGTGACAACATACTTTTCTCTTTAAGATAAAATATCGGTTTTTTGAGAATATATTTTTCGTATTAGAATTCAATAGCACAAAAATTAAATTAGATACATGATTCAAGATTCAAGATTCAAGACAAAGCTTTTCTTGATTATTTTATGCTTATTATTACATTAGTATTGAGTAAAAATATTTTATTGTTTAGTCATTTTCTATGTTATGATTTTTGAGGGCCTTGTTTGGCTCGCGTATAAAGCCTATGAATATGATTCGGCTTCGTAAACAAATATTTCTCCAAAATCTGGAATATCTTCAATCCATCCAGCCTCAGGCCGCTATTTTTCCTGTGCTTAAGTCTAACGCTTATGGTCATGGACTTAAACAAATTGCTAAAATGCTTTCTAGAACAGATGCTCCTTATATCGCTGTAGATAGCTATCCTGAGTATGTTATTGTCAAAAAAAACTCCCATATTCCTATTTTAATTTTAGGTGAGACTTTGCTGGAAAATTATACAAAATTTGATCATAAAAAAACTACTTTTTGTGTCTATAATATTTGAACGATAAGACATTTGTGAAGATTGGGGAAGGAGACGAAGATTCATCTTTTTTTCAATACGGGCATGAATAGGGAAGGTATCCAAGAAGATCAATTATCTGGGTTTCTAAAAGAACTTCAAAGTCATCCTAATCTTATCGTCGAAGGGGTATTGTCTCATTGTTTTGATTCTGATAATATATCAGATCATATGATTAATGATCAAATCCAACGTTTTAAACGCATGTACTATAAGCTTATCGATACTTGATTTACTCCTAAGCGAAGACATATCGGAAATAGTGCGGCGATGTTTAAGATCAAAGATGAATTCTTTAATGCTTATAGGCCGGGAATAGCACTTTATGGGTATAATCCACTTAATCCTCAAGATTCTCTTTATAAACATTGAAATAATCTCTTGCCTGTACTTTCTATTAGCTCAAGAGTGATCAGTCTTCAAACGGTCTGGCCAGGAGAATGAGTTAGTTATCATCATGATTATAGGCCAAGCGATAAACAAAATATCGCCACCTTGCCTTTTGGTTATGCGGAATGACTTACTAGAAGCGCCTCAGGTAAATTGTTTATCAAACATCGTAAGACATTCTTTCGTCAGGTAGGAGTTATTTGTATGAACCTTTCTACTTATGCGGTAGATAATTCTCTCTCTATTGGTGATGAGGTAGAAATAATCTCTGACAATCCTCGTGCAAAAAATTCACTGACGAATCTCGCTGAACAGAGCGGTACTATAGTATATGAAACTTTAGTAAAGTTGGATAGAGGAATCAGAAGAGAGGTGGTGTAATAAGAATTTAGAATTTAGAATTTATAATTCAGAATTCAGAATTCAGAAACAGAGAATAATTTAAAATTAGTTAAATATATAGTCATTTAACTTCATATACTTCATATGAAACATTACAAAGAAATAGTAGATGATGTAATTAACGATAAAGATAAACAAGATGAACTTATACAAAAATTGTTGGTAGCTATACGTGAGTGATGATACTCCTGAGTTATTGTTTTTTGTTGAAATTTCTTGTTGTGAATAAATAGTAAAGATGAATGTATCCCTTGTATCCCCGAAGAATTCTTTCGTGATTGAAAAGTTACAAGCCAGGATAATTTGAATATATGTAAAAAGATGGACGATAAAAAGTTTAATACTAAGTTCTCCCTCTTTTCTTTGAAAGCTTGATTAGAACTGTTTTCAAAACTAAGTATTGATAAGCAATTCCTATTGTCTGTTGATGACAAATATGTTGATGGAAATATATCAAAAGATTATTTAAGAGCATGATATAAGACAATACCTAGTACGTTCAGAAGGTTTCTAGAACAGTATCTATGATGAGCTAAGTGAACAAAGGGACATTTGAAGAAGATAGTATCTGTTCTTTTTAAGAAGTGATTAGATAAAAGGAACGAATTTATGTTGAGTGAAAGAGCATTGGTCAACTGATTTGGTAGAAAAAAGCAACATAAATCTCCTTGATATGAAGAGTATTTTGAAAATTTATGAAAAGATCGAGCTTCTTGTTCCTTAGAAATATTTCATTTGCTTACTCTATTAAAGGAACAAAAAACTCAAATTTTTGAAAATTGTCAGGTTGATGACAAAATATGTGTAGTGGTTTTTATACCTGATGCCTGTGTTTCAAGTGTTATGCAATGATGACTCGCCGTTTCAAAAACAGATGAAACATTTGAAATTATAAACGTAACCCAGACGACTACTATTGAAGATTGAGTCGTGATGATTACAAAAATAACGAAAGATTGAGTGGTAAGAATATAAAAAGATTCCTTTACAAGTAATGTTATCAATAATAAAAAGATCATCCTATTCTGGTTGATTTTTTTTCTATTGCAAAGAGATATACAAATATTTATAAACACAAAAGTAAAATATTTATATACGATATATTTACCTATGACTGACTCTATTATATCTGATTGTTTGTTCTGTTTTAGCAACAGAACTAAAAAGCATTGAGTGCTAAAAAAATGAGGACAAAGGTATAAGTGCAATGAATGTTTTCACACCTATACTCTTTGAGGTATAAGATGAACCTATGATGATGCATTTAAAAAGAGAGTTGTAGAAAATTATTGCCATAAGAACCAGAAAGTTGTTGAAATTCTTAATCATTATTGAATTTCCAGTAGAACTCTTATAAAACGAAGCAAAGAACATCAAACAAATTGTGGAATGTGTTTACATACATAATTTTATTTTTTATAAATATTCTGACATGAATTCTACGATCTTAATCCTCGCATTGATAACATTCGCCTCAACACTTTTGGGAGGATTGATTATCTTTAAATTTAGAAAAAATCTCCATTACTTTTTCGCTTTTGCGGCGGGAAGTTTGATTGCTGTTTCGCTTCTAGATTTGCTTCCTGAGAGTATCGAGTTGTCGAAACAAATTAATTTCCCTATCAGAAATCTTATGATTATCGTAGTCTGTGCTTTCTTTTTGTATAGTCTTTTAGAAAGATTTTTTGCTACGCATGAGCTTGAACATTCGCATGATGAGCATGGTCACGTTATGGGACCTATCGGAGCAGGAAGCTTGATTCTTCACAGTTTTTTCGATGGAGTAGCTATTGGTGCAGCCTTTCATGTAAGCTTCGCGATTGGATTGATTGTTGCTTTTGCAGTTATCGCTCACGACTTTACTGATGGAATCAATACTGTGATTATTATGCTAAAAAATAAACATACTAAAAAGACAGCGTTAACTTTCCTTTTGCTGGATGCGTTAGCGCCTGTGGTTGGAATTATAGCGACTTCTGCTATTTTTGTCCCTCAAAAGGCGCTTGCCATTATTCTAGCCATTTTTGTTTGAGAATTTCTATATATCGGAGCATCTACGCTTCTTCCAGAAACAAAAAAACATCCCTCTAAAGGAATGTTGATAGCTATGGCTTTGGGGATTTGACTGATTATTGTGGTGACGTCTCTTATTGCTTAAAAATTTTCCTTCGGAGAGATACTTTTTGGCATTGCCCCAAAAAGTATCCCAAAAGATCTAGGAAAAATGATCCGCCATTTGACTGAAAGGAATCCAGTTTTGGGCATTTTTCCGGACTAGACAATCAGAGCGGTATTTTCAGCCTTTGAACCTCAATACGGGTATCTCGTTATCGGCTTACATTTGCCTTGTTCAACTTCTAACTTCTAAATTTCTTGATTTCAAAATTATAAATTTAAAATTGTAAATTACTGTTATATCTTCTTCAACACATAGATAATCCTCTGAATATCTCCTTCAAAGAGTTGATATGTATGTTTCTTCTGTATAACAAAACGATATCTTTTGATAATGGTTCAGATGGCTTGCGCTTCTTCTGAAGTATAAAGTTTGTATAGAATTAATTTTCCTTTCTTTTTCACGAGATGATGTATTTGGGGAAGAAGCTTATCTATATAACTGACCCCTCTTGCTGTGACATAATCAAATCCTTCTCCTCATGGGGTAGCTTCTTTCTTCAGCTCTTCAGCTCTTGTTCGTATTGTTTTGGCGTTAAGTATTTTGAGATGAGCAATCATTTCATTTACGGCATCTATCTTCTTTTTAGTGGAATCAATTCCTGTGCATTGTACTTTAGGATTGCTTATTGCTATCGGCAAAAGGGGAAATCCTCCTCATGTTCCTATATCGCAAAGGGTTGATCCTGGCTTTAGGATTATAGCTTTATTGATTTCTAGCGCGTCATCAATGTGTTTGATCTGAATACCCTCTGGATCTCTGATAGCTGAGAGGTTGGTGTGTGCGTTTATCGTCATAAACTGCGCTATTAACTCTTTTCGTATGGTTTCCATAGATGATAAGCCGTAATACTAAAATTTTTGTCCCTTTTGATGCTCTTGCTTTCTTTCTTAAAATCATTATAGTATGTAACCACGTTTGGGTTATTTTAAATAATTCCTTTTCGAATGGTTATAAGAAATTTGAAGCAAAAAAAAATACTAAATACAAAAGTTGTGTTTTGGTTTGTTGCTCTCTGTATAGGAACATATTTTTTGATTAAACTTGTTTCTTGAGTCAGCCAAAGATTTAGTCAAAATGGATCTGAAGGTATGTATACTTTATGAGCTACCCTTACTTTTTCTGGTAGGATTGTCGCTGACAATAACTTCCCTAATTATACGCATTCTCTTATTACTAAGGAATGAAAAAAAATTGGACTTAAGAGCTCGAGCATCAACCTTAATGCTTATGTGGGCAAAAAAATAGAATTTATAGGAAGAGTAAAAAAATATTTTAAAGTGACTCCTATTTTAGAGTTAGATACTCTCAAGATCCCCGATCAATGACTTATTATCAATGCTAATAAATATTTCTTTGTGAAAGAACTTATGTATTTGGATTTTTCTACTCAGCCTCAGTTGAGCGCTTCTAAATCTTGAAATGATGTGCAAGTATTATTTAATGATAAACCTGTAGTCGCAATTGAACGTTTTGTGTGCAGTAAAATCCTTAAGGCGCGTGATTGTACCTATTTGGTCGCTGATTATATTAAAAATAATAAAGATAATTTTGAATCTTATCGAGCATATACCTTTTATAAGCATGGAACTGGATTTTGGACTACATTCGATAACAATCAGTTTGGCTTCTTATTTAAAAATGTTTCTGATGAAATGATTTTGGACATCTCTAATATGTTTAGGATCGTCAATAGAGACTTTGTAGTAGAAAAAAAGATGGATTTGATTCAGTCAAATTGTCAAAATAAATTTTCTCAGCTTCATTCTATAGATTCAGAATGAACGTTTACTTATCATGATCCTTATACTATTAGTCTTGGGCTTCAGGGTATTGATAAAAAAAGTAACCCTGTTACTTGTAGGATTACTTTTGATGTTCGAAATAACTGGATGGTAACTGATGCACAATTTAACTAGATTGTCTTTGCTGAAAATATTGAATTATAAAAAAATGGAAAGAAGCATCTTTCCATTTTTTTATGTATTATTTCACGTCTAATATTTTTAATTCTTTCCTTTCGTTGTTAAGTCTCATTTTTGCAATGTCTCATGCTTGTTTTCATTTTATTGCTAATCCAAGTGGCGATTCTAAAGATATTTTAATGGAATCTTTCTCTGTTTTAAGGTTCTTATCAAATCCCATAGTCGTTTCTCCTGTACCCACAATTGTTACGGTATAGATATCGTTGTCATCCATTTTTACTGTTACTTTAGACCCATAATCCACTACTTTATCTAATTTTCCTTTTTTTTCTTCTTTGATGATTTCTACATCTTCAATCAATGTCTCAATTTCAGACATTCTTGAATTAGTAAGGTCTTTATCTTCAAGTGCAGATTTATATTCAAAGTTCTCTGAAAGATCTCCCATAGCTTTTGCTTCTCAAAGTCTTTCTAATATGGCAGGAAGTTTAACTTTTTTGAGCTCATTGAGTTCTTGTACTAATTGCTCATATCCCTCTTTGGTAAGATAATTTTTTTTCATTGGTGGAGTAAATAATATAAATAAAGGTCAAAGGTTACAGGTACAAAGTTACAAGTGGAAGGTAGAAAACTAAGTTCTAAGTCCCAAGTTCTGCTATTAAGAGTCGTCTTGTTTAGATAAGAATTCTTTGCAGTGTTTGAATGCGTGGTTAACTATGTCTTCTACGAACTTAAATGCTATTTTGTTGTTGTATAAGAATGTTTTTCCATCGAAGTTGAAGTTGAATGATCATTCATATTTTTTCTGTTTGTTTTCAATAATTTTGTATTCTATCCTGATTTCTGCCGTATCTTTGTTCGCATAAATTTTTTTGAAATATGAGTCCATTTTTCATTCAAGATTTTTCTGTACGATATCTTTTACCGTTTCTTGTTTGTCAGCTGGCATATCAACGAATTGATACGAAATCACTGGTTTTTTTGCCATTTTTTATATTGGTTTATGAGGTAAAAGGGTATCTTTTACTGTTTTTTGTTTATATTAGATAATTTCCTCAAAAATTCAATTGTATTTTCTATGGTAATGGTATGTATTTCTCTATTATCCGAGTTTATCGATAAAGTCTTTTTTAATGTCTGAATTTTTTTGTCCTTCTTTGATCATGATATAACTCTTTCTTATGAGTTCTCTTATGTCCTGATAATAAATAAGAGATAGTACTTCGTTGAGCGTACATCGTTTATGTATTCCGATATATCCCTCAGCACGTTCTATTTTAACAACACTAGCTTCTCATGTAAATTGTACAAGAAAATAGGTTACATCTTTATTCATTTGTCCTTTTTGGTTCTCTGTGTTTCTTAATTGTGTCGTCCCTAGTTGTTGTTTGATTTTTATTTGATTAATGGGTATGCCCGTTTCTTCGCTTACCTCTCTGAGTGCCGCCTTTTGCACATCTTCATTGCCCTGAACTTTCCCTTTGGGCGCGACTCGTTCTATTTTCCCACTCAGGGCATGTCTTTTGATGAGTAGGTATCTTGGTTCTCCATCTGTTTCTACAAAATAAACAATTCATCACGCGCTCTGTATGATTGACATAATAATGCTAAATAACTAAAAAAAAGGTACAAAGTTACAGGTTACAGGTTGTAGATATAAGAGAAAGGACTTTATATTTTATACTTGTTACTTTCTACTAATTAAGAATTCTGTTCATGATTCTCCCAAGAAATCCTGCGATTCATTTTTCATTTTTACTGTTTTTTATAGTAGATTCTATATTTGTGTATGCTTGTGTTATTCATTTTTCTGCTTCTGGACGATTAAGTTTGCTAATACTTGTTTTTACGTCATGAGAAAGTGGCGTATTTTTTTCTTGTATTGTGTTTTTTTGGATTTCTTCAGATTGGATTTTTTCAAGCAATTCCGCCGCTTGTTTGCGATCAGATTCCGTTTCTATCTTTCCAAATTCTTTCCCTTTAAGGTTGTCTTTATAGCTATCTGCTTTTCATTCGTTTCATCAAGCAGGAATGTCTATTCTTTTCTCTATTTTATCTGACATATCTTGTGGTTATATATCTAAAGATTGTAGTATTTTCTGAAAAATTGCTAAGTTCTTTTTGTAATTTACTCTTGTCGGCCCTATGATACAGAGCATACAGTCATAATCTTCTATATTTATTTTTGTATATAAACAAGATATCATTGTTTTTTGATCTTCTATAAAGGTATAATATATCTGATTTTTTTTCAGTATTTTACTATCGATAAATTTTACGATTCTTTTTTCTTCGATGAAAGAGATGATCTTTCTCGTAGTTTGGTATTCGTCCATCATATCGTCTCTTAAAAGATTGTTGATTCAGAGATAATAGTATTCGTCATTTCTTAGAAATCCTACAACAACCCCGTCTGCTAAGGCACCTATACTTTCCACTAGTTCTTTTAATCAGCTTCTAACTTTAATAACCTCATCTTGCTTTTCATCTTCTTGAACAACAAGATAATTTTGTATATATGTTGTTAATCATTGTACAGTAGGAACTCTTCCTGAACTATTGTAAGGCTGATACACCATCCCTGCTTTTTCTAGTTGATTAAGATATTTTCTTAATGTGGATGGAGCATATTCAGCGTCTTCCAGCGAATGCAAAAACTTAGAACCAACAGGTTCTCCCTTATTGATATAATTGTCGATAACCACATCGAGCAGAGCTAAGAGTTTTTGATCAAAATCTACCATCCTGAAATTGCACTGTCTATCGTGTAAAATCCTTTTTGTTGTTCTTGCTTTGAATATATGGTTTTCTCTGAAATTTTCAAGGAATTTTCATTTTAAACTAAAAAACTCGCTAAACGAGTTTCTTGGTTGAATTTTTTTTTATTCTATATTTGAATTGTCTTGTGCTTCTGTATTTTTGGTGCTTTGCAACTGTTTCTGCCAAAGCATTCTGTTTATCGACATCCTGGTAGGGGAGGCATTACAAAACTCGTCAGCGGTAAGGACGAGAAAGCCCTTGATTCCCTGCATAATATAACTGAGATTAAAGTCATTTTCTCGTATTTTTTGATGAATTTTATGCTTTCCTACTTTTTCAAGTCCTATAACAGAAACATAGTAAAAAATATCATGCTCTCCTATCTCCATTTCAGGATTTGTTTCGTATTCTAATTCGTGAATTTGGTTGGTGTTTTGATGATCGAGGCATATGAGATATTCTTTCAGTGCATCAATGTTTTGAAGAATGTTTTTGATCTTATAATAATGCAAGTATTTCAAAAAATCTTTTACCTCTTGCTTGAGATACCCTGCAATGTCTAATGTTGCTATTTCATCGACAATATTCTTGCTAATAATGTCGCTTTTGCTTTCTGCCATAGGGATTCTTTCACTTAGAACAAATAAAAGTAATTATTACTGCCATTATCTAATGACATGAAGCTTAATAGCATGTTTTTCTTTGAGATAGTTCAATAAGTGAATATCATGAGTAATCAAAAATACTGTAGTACCTGCTTTATTTGCTGCAATAAGAATGTCAGCTACTATTTGTGTATTTTCTCGGTCAAGGTTTCCTGTCGGTTCATCAGCGATGATGAATTCAGGATCATGAATAAGCGCTCTTGCTAATGAAACTTTTTGTTTTTCTCCGGCACTTAATAATTTTACGGGAGTATCTAGCAAATGTTTGATATTTACTTTCTCTAATACTTGCTTAAGTTTTCCTTCTATAATGCTTTCTCCGAGTTCATACAAATGAAGGGGATATGTCACATTATCTCTGACACTTAAATCTTCTAAGAGTTGATAATCTTGGAAAACGATGCCTAATCACTTTCTCAATACCTGAATATCTTCAGAAGTAAATGTAGAGATGTCTTGATTATTGAAGAAAATCGTTTTTTCTGGAGGAGCAAGCTTTCCTATCATGAAATTTACCAAGGTTGTTTTCCCTGTACCTGATTTTCCTGTGAGTACAAAAAATTCGTTCATATCGACGGTAAAACTTAAGTTTTCAAAAAGAGGCGTTGGATTGTCCCAATATCCTCGACTTAAATTCTTTACCTCTATCAATGGGATTTTGTTCATGTGTAAGCGTCTAAACGATAAAGTGCCTTGAGGGAGCAGATTACAAGTTTAAGGACGCAAGTTGTTTCGAATCTTGTGCCTTGTATCTTGTATCTTGCGACCTCTCTGTTTAATTAAGTATATCCTTGAAAAGTTTATTTTGCAAAATAAACCATTTATCGTTAGCTATTCGGATTGACAAAAAGCCCAAAACTGATGAAATTTCACGAATATCGGGAAATATCGAGGAAGAATCATAGAAAGCGTTGAATTTTTGTCCGAATTATTTATTTATTTGTAGTCTTTTTTGTTTTTAATTTGTTAGTTCCTTCGTATGATAGAATTGAAACATGCTTTATGAGAATTGGAAAAAGTGTCTGATGCCGCTCAACTTGAAAATTTCTTCCAAATATATCTTGGTAAAAAATGACTTCTTAATGAGGAGTTTAAGCTTCTCGTAGCGCTTAGTCCTGAAGATAAAAAAGATAAGGGAGCTAAACTTTCTGATCTTAAAACTCAACTGACTGCAGCATACGAACAGAAACAAAATCACTTTATGATGGGACAAATCAATCAGCAACTTGAAAAGGATCCTGTCGATATTAGTTTGGATATTGCTCGTGAGGAATGATCTTATTCTCTTCTTGCTGAAGTGAGAAGAGACGCAGAAGATATCTGTAAATCTATGTGATTTATCATAGAATATGGAACAGATGTTGTTACTAAATTTGAAAATTTTGAATCTGTAAATATTCCACTTACCCATCCTGCTACTGAAATGCATGATACCATCTATCTCAATGATAAAGATGCTAGTGGAGAAAATTTGATCCTCAGAACACATACATCATCTATGCAAAATTTTCTTATAAAAAAATACGGACTTCCTCTCAAGGCGGTTGTTCCTGGAAGAACCTATAGATTTGAAAATATGGATGCTTCTCATGATACCATGTTTTACCAGATGGAATGAATAGTAATTGATAAGGATATTAGCGTAGCTCATTTCAAAGAAATGATAACAAAGCTTCTTTCTGCTTTGCTTCACAAAAACGTAGAAACTAGAATGAGACCTGGATACTTTCCCTTCGTAGAACCTGGATTTGAAATCGACGTAAGATATGAGGTGTATAATAAAGAAACTGAAAAAAAAGAACTTTCTAACTGGATGGAAATCCTTGGAGCTGGAATGATACACCCCAACGTACTCAAAGAAGCGGGAGTAGATTCTACACAACGATCAGGATTCGCATTTGGTGTGGGTATTAGTAGGTTAGCTGCTGTTCGTTATGGAATCAAAGATATCAGATATTTTACTAATGGTGATTTAAGATTTGCTAAATCATTTGCTTAATTGTAGAGCTGTTGTATTTTTTATTTTTTTTATCATATCGATTATGAGAAAATCATTAGTATTTGTTTTAGTCCCTGTGCTTTTAGTAGGTGTCTTTGTTTTTGCTGAAGATAATAATGGAACTTGAAGTAATAATGAAAGTGGAAATCGTCAGGAATTTCGTGCAGAAAAGGATGCAAAATCAGTATTTACTTGATTATCTGTCAATGCTATTGCTTGTGTAACAACTGCGGTTACTAAAAGAGATGCTGCTATTTCATTGTGAATGGATGCTTACCATGCTACATGGACATCTACATTCAATGCTAGGACAACAGCGTTTGTTGCTGCGCTTTCTCTTACCAATAAAAAAGAAATGAAAAAGGCTATGGATTTAGCTTGGAAAAATACTGAAAAAGCTATGAAAGCTGCGCAAAAAATTAAGAAAGATGGAGTACAAGCAGCATGGGGCGCATATAGAATAGAGCTTAAGGTATGTAATACTGACACAGCAAAAGGCTTGATGTTAGAAAAAGGATGAAATGATTTAGATGACTAGTACTTAAGGTATATAAAAAAATCTCTCCAATCAGGAGAGATTTTTTTTATATGTATTTTAAAAATTAGCTGAGCGTATCTCTTATCTTCTCTATTAATTTAACGTGTGTCGAAGTCAATTTCGTGACTCAGGATTCTAAGTAATCCATTATTTCTAATGTCTCTTTGGTATATCTTTTTTGAAATGCTGGTGTCGTATCTTTGAGGTCTTTTACATTATCTAAGCGATCAGAAAGCTTTATTACTAGTCCATAGGAAGACATTTTTGCCATTTTATTTTTTAGATATTCTGTTTTCCCTGTTTTTGCTATTTCATTTTTATCAGAAGTGAGTTCGTCTACGAGTGCTGCTACATAATATCCAAACTTTTTTGCAATTTCTTGGAGCGTTACTCATTTACAATCTTCTACGGTATCATGCAAAAGAGCTGCTGTCATGAGAAGCTCTAGATTTTTAGATTTTTTAAATTCTTCAATGTTTTTGGCTACACGGATAGGGTGTCGATAATACGGCATATTTGAGCCTTTTCTGACCTGTCCCTTGTGCTTTTTTAAGGCGAATTCGAGTGCTTGTTCGAACATGCCAGTAAATTTGTTCATACCTAACTGATTACACTATTAAAACATTTACATGTTGCTTTGATTTTGTGTCGTTATTCCTTTATTTTGTTATTTCTCTTTCCATTTTTCTCTGATTCTTTTTGCTATCATTTTTCTATCTCGTTTTGTTTCTGTAAATTTTTTGAATCATTCTTCTAAACTTTCTGCGTCTTTGTGATCGACTAAAACTCCGCAATCTTTATCTACGAGTTCTGGAGTCGCTCATTGATTGTATCCAAAAATAGGAACTCCGAGAAGAAGTGCTTCTACCGTTCCGATTCCATAACTTTCTTTGGTCAGATTGATAAGTCATTTTGCTTTGCTGATGATTTTTATTTTCTCGTCTTCATCTTTTACTCGTCCGATAAAAATAATTGATGGACCTGCGATGGATTTTAGATAGACCTCATCTGGACCGTTCCCCATTACGATCAGAGGGGCTTTCATAGTATTGCATAATTTAATTACCTTGTCTGTTTCTCTGACAAAATTTACTAATCTTCCTACATAAAGATAATATTCTTGTGATGTCTCTTGAACTGCGGGAATGAAAAATTTATTTGGAATGCGTGGATATTTTATAATTATATCCTGCATGCCATACAATTTTTTTGCTTCTTGTGCGGTGTATTTGCTATTGGCATAAATTTTATCAAATTTGGTATGATCAAGATCTCGTTCTTTTAGTCTTGGTACAATTCGATTGAATATTGTTTTTTTTATCCCTGTAAGCTTTTCTTTGTATTCGTTATAATGTGTCCAAACGTATTGCATAGGTGAGTGAAGATATAGCGTCATTGGTATCCCTGATATTGGAGTGATGTTTTTAGCTATCGCGAAAGAAGAGATAAAAATCTGTCCGGGAATTGCGCCTCTTTTATGAAGACGGCCCAAAAATATTGATTTTTTGTCACGCTTTAAATATCTTTTTATTTTTCTTGAGAGAATTCTCATCAAGATGGGATAAAAGAATATGAGATTACGATAATCAAACAATCGTGAAAGGAATGGAACTTTGTGAGTGCTACACCAGAGAAAAAGCTTATTCATTCGCCTGGGCAAAGCTGTGACTATTTTGAGGGTATGCTGTTGTGTTTTTAATTCTTTAAAATCAGAAAAGATCGTAAATATCTTCGCTTCTTTTATGGCTTTTTGCTCACCGATAAGATCTTCAAGTACGCTTAGTGCTCATCATGGTCTGATTCGGCAGTGGACGAAGGCGACTTTCATTGCGACTAACTACTAACAGATAAAAAATCATACTCATGAGATATTTCCATTACTAAAACTGTATATATTGTTTGTCTTGAAGCAAGGAAAATGTTTTGCTAATATAAGCGCTTGAAAAGTATTCAGAAAACCATATTAATCAGTTATCTTGCAGTCAATTTTATGTCTTTTTTTTACATAATGAATAGAGAAGAAAAGGTGTTTGTAAAAACTAATCTTGTAAAACTTGTTATCGGATTGATATTGTTGTGATTTTCTTATTCGTATATCCTCAATCATCCTGCTGAGAAAGCTTCAATTTTTTCTGGGTTTCAAGTTCTTTGGCAGAGAGCTGTAGTGTATGTGCATAAAATAACTAATACTAATTCTGAGGCATTTCAAAAAAAATATGATTATGAAAAAACCTATGGAGAGCTTATTAATATGGCAGAAAATAAACCATGTGTAGGTTCAGGAGTTCTTGCTCAAATTGATGAAACCTATCGTAATCTTAAGAATGAATGATTAAAGACATTAGATCAAAATTTGCCTGGATATATGCGTGATGCTAATAAATATAAAAATATGATTGATAATTGTAGTAAATAAATTTACTTAAGACATAAGAAAAACCTGCGAGTATGCAGGTTTTTTTTGTGATAAAGTAATTTTCCTCACCCCAACCCTCTCCTTCAGAGAGGGAGCAGTTACTATTTCTACCCTAGAAAAGGTATTTTTATGTTTCGGAAGTGAACAAGATCTTTTAGTAAAATATACACTCAGAGTGCCATAAGAAGAACGAAGAATACGAGATTGATGTATCATTCTACGTTGAAGTATTTTTCTGGTTTGAGTCTTCCGATTCGTTGTATTACTACTCCTAATAATCTTCATCAGTCTAATGCGGGAATAGGAAGGACATTGAATATCGCTAGTGCAAGCGAGATCATCCCTGCAAATCCAAGATAAAGTTTTCGTCCTCCTACACTAAATAATGATTCTCAAAATTTTATTGCTCCTGCAGGTCATGTGAGCTTATTTAGCGAGGTTGTTATTCTTATTTTATTGAAAGAGAGGAGATCTTTTCCTAGTGTTCCTAGTGCTGAAAATGTTAGTACTGTTTGTGCTTTGATTTCTTTGGCTCCTATTCGCATTGCTTTAAAAAATGGGAATTTGATAGGCTTAAGATTCAATGCTCCTTCGTCAAACGTCAATCAAAGAATGCAATTGTCAGCAGGACATTGTGTCTTTGCGATAATGTTTTTATGGTTCCTTGTGAAAGCTACTGCTATATCTTTATTAATATTTTTCTTGAGTACGGTTCCGATATTCCAAAGATCTACTGATTCGTTGTTGATAGAAGTTATAGTGTCTCATGAAAGTAATCCTATTTTCTCTCACAAAAGACTTGGAGAAACTCTTTCTATCTTTGCTGGACTAGATACTAGTGTTCAGCTTATAAATCATTGGTCTTTAAGAAAGTTTATTGTTGGCATCAAGTAACTATTTTGATGCGAGGTTAATGCATTTTCTGGAAGTACTGAGATAGGTTTCGTCCCCATGGTAAATATTGCTGTGAATATGACCCATGCGAAAATAAGATTCATACCGACTCCAGAAACCAGAATTAATATTTTTTTCCCTATAGGAGCTTTGATGAAACTATCTTTTGCGTTAAAATCTTTTTCGTCTTTTGGGTCTTCTCCTTTGAGTCTTACGAATCCTCATAAAGGCAGAAGATTCAGCGTATATTCGGTTCCAGACTTATCTGTTCGTAGTCTACATACCTTTGGTGGAATCCCGATACCAAACTCCAATACTTTTACTCCACTTCTTTTTGCGTTGATAAAATGTCCTAATTCATGGATCAATACAAGACACATAAACATCAAAATCCCTACTATTAATCACATAACTTTAATTAAAAACTAAAATTAATGAATAATGAAAAGTGAAAAATGAATAATGTTGGTATATCCTTTTATTAATAAATATACTTCCTACGTTTTTCATTATTAATTATCCACTCTTAATTATTTTAATTGTTGATTACTATTTACGAAATTGTATAACTAAAGCAACGCATTTTTTTTAAATTGATTCATGTTCTGCTATGAAATTCTACGATTCTCATACCCATCTCAATGCTGAACCCTTACTTCAAGAATGGGAATCCTATCTTCAAAGGTTTATCGATGCTGGAGGAGTAGGAATTGTAAATTCTTGAGCAAGTGAGGAGTATAATATTCAAGCGATTGAAATTTCTAAACAATCGTCAGATAAAAATATCCTAGTCAAGGCTACTTTGGGATGGCATCCTATGGAATGTTTTGAATGAGATATCACTCTGGTTACTATTGCGCCTAAGATGCAGTGGATTAGAGATAGGTATCTTGCCAACAAGGAATGTGTTGTTGGTATTGGTGAAACAGGTATTGATGTCCATTATCCTAGGGGTCTAGAAACATTGGATATACAAAAACAATTATTCATTGAGCACTGTAAACTGGCTCGTGAATTTAATCTTCCTTTGGTTATCCATTCTAGAGATGACTTTGAAACTACATTTGAAATAATAAAAAATTATACGGATCTTACGATTTATTTTCATTGTCGAGGATACGGAACGGAACAAATTAATAGGTTACAGGTCGAAGGTTCCAGGTTGTGATGGAAATTGTTTTTCGGGTTTTGTGGAAATGTTACGTATAAAAATGCGCAAGTATCTAGAGATAGTCTCGCTATGATTGCTCGTGATCAAATTCTTTTAGAAACCGACGCTCCTTATCTAGCGCCTCAAATTGTTCGTTGAGAAACTAATCATCCTGCCAATGTAAAATATATCTATCAGTATGTGGCTGAGTATTTGAAGATGGATATTGAAGAACTTGCTTTGCAGGTGGAAAAGAATTTTAAAGCTGTGTATGGATTGTAATTTTCCTCACCCCCTTTCCCCCTCTCCTTCAGAGAGGGGAGCTGTTCTTTACTGTTCAGAGAAAAAAATAAATAAAAAAAAATACCCTCTCTGAAGGAGAGGGTCTCCCGATAAGTTTATCGGGAGGGGTGAGGAAATTCACTTATGTTTATACTCAAACTCTGAAATAAATCTCTTTATCAACCAATTCTCTTTTCGTTCCTCGCTTAAGTGCAGAGATTTGTTTCATGATCTCTACTTTTTCTGGAATGTTTAAGATAGTGTCGTTGTACGGTATTCTTGTAGTGAAACTAAATGGTCTTGTCGGTTGGTTGTTTACGACTATTTTTGCTGCAGATCTAAATGTGTCTCCATTTACTAAATCTGTCGCTGAAAATTCTGGTCCCATTTCTTTTTCCAAAAATTCTGCATCTTCTGGTCCTACTTTATGGAAGAAAAAATTTCCCACGTTACCGAAGATAGTCTTTGACATATCAATATCTCCTCACAGTCATTTTTGACTGAGCTGAGCGATATATTGATGAGCTAAGACTAATCAAAGCTTGTATTTTCTTGCTTCTGATAAAATACTTTCAATAGATTTAGAAACGTAATTTTGGAATTCATCAATATAGAGAAAGAAAGGTACTCTGTCTTTTGGTTCAAGGCTCGCTCTTTTGAGTGCAGAAAGTTTAAGCTGCATGGTTATCATTCTTCCTATGATTTTACTTGGCTCTTCTCAGGTGAGTCCTTTTGAGAGATTTACAAGAATTACTTTTTTCTGATTCATCGCATCAAAGAAGTTGAATGATGACTTGGGTTGTCCGATTATGTTTCTTACATAGGTACCTGTCGTAAATGGTCAAAATTTTGCTTGGATGAATGGAATAATTTCTGCTTTTTCTCTATCACCCATTTTTTTATACGTCTTGTTCCATCGTGCTGCGATTATGGGATTTTTAACGTTTCTGATTTTTGATTCTGCGAATGCATCATCTGTAAAGAGTCTCATAATATCTATTAGTGTTCCTCCTTCTGGTTGTTCCATAAGTAAGAAACATGCGTTACGGAAGTAATCTTGAATACGTGGGCCGAAAATTTCTTCTCCATACATAGAGACAAACATTTCTACTAAATCATTTGTCATTACGTCTCTTTCGTCTTCTGTTTCTGCTCCATCCAATGGATTAAAGGCAATCGGATAGTCTGTATTTGAAAGATCAAAGTAAATAAGATCGTCTATTCTTTCTTTAGGAAAATATTTCATCGCAAATTCTACTAAATCTCCATGAGGATCTATCACACAAAATCCATTCCCCATCTTGATGTCTTCTAGTATCGCAGTAAGCATTAATGTTGATTTACCTGAACCTGTTTGTCATAAAACATACATATGTCTCATTCTATCGTCGTTGTCGGTTCTAATTTTCACTTCTTTTTTGATCCCTGCGTAGGTGTTGTATCCCAATAAAATTCCTTCTGTGGGAATGTTGTCGGGTGCCGGAATTATTTTATATTTTTGTCGACTAATACGAGGATTTCTATTAAATTTCGCATTAGGAATATGGATAATAGACGAAAGTTCTTTAATATTTAGAATTGTTGTCTTCTCTCGTTTGTTGAGATTTGCCATCATTCAATTGTCTGTGTAGAATATTCTATTGATAAATTCTTTGGCAAATCATTGAATGTTTTTTGATTTTTTAAATTTGAATGCATTGAGTCCTATATAACTGTACTGACTAAATCATCTTGCAAGATCATCGATGATTCTTTCTGGTCTGTTTGCGTCTGGAGAAGTTACCAAGGCCCTTATTTTGATCGAGAAAATCTCATCTTCTGTTTTCTTTTCTATATCTCCGGATTGTTGTTGTGAGAAATCATTTTTCTTCTCATCATTTTTAGGTGTTTCTTTTGAATCAATGCTTCCGCCTGTTATCCCTTTTCGAACGTCTTTGAATAATCCATCCATAAATCATTTGCTCTTTCATTCTTTGATGCCTTTTGATTCTTTTCTAAGTGTCTTAAGCTCCTTTTCATCAAGTGGAGAAACGAGTATTTGTAAACACATCTTTTCGTCAGTAAATACTTTTGAATATGCTGACAATACGCTATCCATAGGATCTGCTTCAAAAGACTCATAGGTCTTTATTGGATATGCATTTCCTTTCGTCAAAACAAATTCTCCTCCTGCCATATATTTTCATGCTTCAAGAAGTTTTGGTGCATCGATAGTATCTACTACCGCGCCTATATAAAATGAAGAAATAAGTTTTTCCATGTTTTCTATGTGTTCTTCTGGTACTCCCATTATAAACTTGATGACTTCTTTTTCTATAAACATTTCCATGCTGATATAATTATGTCCAAGTTTTTTATACTTTCGTTCCGTATCGATGATGGAATAGAAATTTTTATATATCTGATTCATGATTTGGATATTCTGTTTCATATCTCTGATAGAATCTCCTCCCTCGTCTCCTCATTTTGTAGTTACGCTTTTGGGAATTTTTACTTGAAGGTATCTTAATTTACTTGCCTGTTCTGTTCTATGCTTTTTATGCATTGAAAAAAATATTGCCTTGATCGTCAATGATCCTATCAGTCGTAATCCTAGTGCTATAATGATGATAATAATCAGATTATTCATTCATCTAGAGTTCTATTAAAACCTGCTTCTGGTTCTAATATAATTATAGCTAATATAATTGAAAATGCAATTTTGTCTTTTTGTTTTGGGCTTTAATTGCCTATTTATTAACCAAAGTTGTAAAAATGTTGTCCAGTATGGTTTTAAAGAAATATAGTATTATTTTACTATTTGTTTTCGTTCATGTTCGTTGAATGAATATATCCATTCCCTCATTCTATTATTGAGTTGATGTATTCTAAATTCTAGGAGTTTAGTCCCGAAAGAGGACTTATTCTCCATTTTTTCTTCTTGTAAACTTTCTAATAGTCCTTCTAAAACTTCGCTTGTATTTCTAAACTCAGTTTCACGTTCTGTCTCATGTTCTTCACTACTTTTTTTTCTCATTTTTCTGTATGCTTTTTCTTTTTCGTAAAATATATTGTATGCTTTTTTGCAAATATCTAGCTTTTGGTCTGGTTTTATCATATGCAACAAAGTTGCAAGATGACGTTTTCCTATACCTGTATATTCGACCCTTCGCTTATATATTTGGTTCCCTTTTTCTACATTACTACTTTTTTTTGCTAAGATAGTCTCTATTACGCTAAATATAGCTTTTTCTATAGCCATCTTTTCTGTCGAAGATTCCGTAACAATCTTACAAATCTTATCTAAGTTATCTTCTATGATACCATAATCACTGATTTCTAATTTTTCTTTTGACGCAACAAAGTCTATTGTTGCTGTAGGATTTTCTTTATATTTCTCTAATAGTTTCTTCTCTAAAGCCGGTAAAAGCTCGGTTTCTATTTGTGTTCTATATATATATTCTGCTCCTGCAAAAATAGAGTGTGGTGGATCTCTTTTAATCGTATAATATAAAAGATTTGCGAACTTGTTGTTTCCAAGAAATAAATATCTTTCAAATAGTTCAAAAAAATTCTCTTTCTTTATCTCGCTTTTGTAATTTTTATTTGTTATCATTGATAGGAGTTCATATGTTATGTTGGACGAATCTTCGCTTTTTATTTTTTCATTCGTAAGACTTTCGTTTAGTTCTTCTTTTCTTACGAAACTTACTATAAGGTCTAACTCGTAAGATGCTTTCGTAGGAAAGGTTTTAATCCAACTTCTAGTTAACATACTTTTTCGAGTAGCAAATTCTTTTTTTATACTTTCTAGATCTGTTTTTGATCGTCAAATTCGTTCTGCATCATCTAGCTTATAAAATTTTGTAAATATTTCATCTGATCGAGCAAGTAGTACGCTTCTTAGCTCATTATTATAGTTTTTGTATATTTCTCCTTCTAGAGACGCTCTTGTTGATTGTAATTCTGATAATATAGTTTGTTTTACTTTGTTTGGTGTTATATCTTTTTTATGTCCCTCGATGTTTTTTTTCTCTTCTACTTCTAAAACTATCCCATAGGAGCTGTCTGTAATGTCCTTCATAAGTTGCTTCTCGACAACAGTATTTACATCATAGGGTAATCTTTTGTCAGAGTATCAAACTGCGATCCAGAATACTATTGCTGCTGTAAGCATATTCTTGTATTCATTATTTTCTGATTCTTCTATCTCTGGTATTTCACTGACAATAAGTTCTGCTATTTCATGACTCATTACTTGATCAGATACTTGTGTATAGGTATGATACACAATACGTTCATTGATAAATGAAATAGTTATATCTGTTCCTATTTTTTTATTGATATAGTTGAGCTCGTTGGAGAATTGCTGTTCGTGTTCATAGTTTTTTGATATGTTTGAAGTAATGGTGTTTGTTATAGGAGTAATCTGATTTTTGTTCGCGTATTCCCGACCAAACTTCATTACTATCAATAGATTTTTTAATCTTTTATAATACTCAAGTATATATTCCTTATATACGTGTTTCGTGCGATCTAACTTTCATAACTCCTTCCATATTTCCTTACTTATAAGTCCCTCTATATGAAATTTTAAAAGTTCGGCGAATCTTTTATTTTCATCGTTATCTGAATGCTCGGCTATTTTTAATAATTTTATCAAATCACCTTTTGCTCGTGCAATATTTTTTTCTATGATGAGGGTTTCATCTCCTTTTTTCATTTTTTCAATTTTTTCTCATGTTTTCTGTGTCTTTTTGTACCATTCTCTTATGTGTTCCAATTTCTCTGCAAGAAATGACTTAGCAAGGCTGAATTGGTCTTTTATTTTTTGTTTTCTTTCTTCCTTTCTTTTGACCTCTTCGGCTTCTGCTATTTTTTTCTTGTCTGGAGCTTCCTCATGTGGAGTGGCGTCTAGAAGTAAACATTTTCCCTCTATATTTGCTTCTGTTACTCCATGTCATTCATATCCTTCTCCTGACTTTACATATCAGGCACACTCTTGGGCTTGTATATTTTGTTGTCTCAAGAGTGCTATATTGAGGGTATTTATGTTTTTACAATCTCCTATACCGGTATGAGCAACTCAAGCTAGGTATGAGGGATGTTTTTTGTATTGATCTACAGTGTTGTCTCTATATTTTGAGTACAAGAATTTACTAGAGAGAAAATTAGTAGAGTGGCGTCCTGCTGATTCAGGATTTTCTAGTCCTCACTGTTCGTCTATTACTGTTTGTATACTCTCAGGCAATTCTTCTTTATTTACAATCTTTGCGGTTAAAAGATTCTCGATGTTTTTATATCATTGTGTTCATTGATTTTTTGGGGTATTGAAAAAAATTCCATTATAATTCTTGTCTCCATAACGTACATAATGTATTCCTATGTCTCAGCTAGGTACTTTATCAAGTGCTAGATAATAGTATCCAAGGTTTTTAATACAATAGAGCTCAAATTTGATTCATTGTTCTTGGAATATTTCTTTTGCTTTCTGTGACAGTACAGGAACATATCCTCTTGGACACACAATAGAGTTTATCCCTTTGGTTAGTGATCATTTGCTGAGAATAAGCGTAGGGTAGTATTTCTCATCAGGTAAATTTCGAAGTTCTCGATTATTTTGAGAAAGGAAAAAAGAGTAATCTCGAATCACCATCTCTTTGTTGTTTCTTTCTAGAATATGTTTGTTTTTATGATCGATTTTTTCTTTTAACCGTTTTGTCCCTTCAAGACGAAAAAATACTTCTCAAACTAATATGTTTGAATGTAAATTACCATAATTTCTGATCTCTATATTTTTTAACTTGTCAGATCAACGATTGAGCAGATCACTTTCATGACGGAGATCATTTTCTCTTCCACTCATTCATAATAAACTTCCGCTGAACATATTATTTAATAGCTCTTGTGTGCTTTGCTCTCTCATTCTACTTAGTAATCTTCATATTGTTTTATTTTCTTGTAGTCGCGATTCTCAATCATTATTTTCGTTTTCTTCTCATTTTTCATATGATTCTTCATTATCTTTTTCATTTCTATTTTCTCAGTTTCAACCTTTGATAAGTGCGATAAGGTCTGTAATTCTTCTTTTAGTTTCTTGTATGGTTCTAAAGATTGTTAGGAGAATTATTGTTACAGCGATTATTATTGATTTAGGTGCTAATGTTCTAATAGTATATCGAATTTTATCACTCCACAAGAGTAGTATATCTACTACTTTTATTAAAAATCTTTTTATTTTTCCTGGTCACTTATTCCTTTTTAGTTCTAGCTTTTTTCTCTTCTTCTCTTCTTTCTCAAATATTTTTTCACTCTTTTCTTTGATCTGTTCAAAGAGTTTTTTTGCTATTTTTTCTATCTCTTCAATTGTTAAATTCTCTTTATGTTCTTCGATTATATTGTATATGTCTTTATCGATTGCTTGGCTTGCGTAGAGAGTATTTAGTAAATTATTTTTATTCGAAGCGAGAATGCTTTCTATTTTTGGATAACTTACTAGATTTTCTAGTATATAACATATTCTATCAAATTTATGTATTTGAGAGTTATGGAGGTGTCTTATAGCAATGTTATTCTTGTCTCGGAACAAATACTCGTCTTTTTTGGAGTAGGCTTCCATTGTTATTTTTTTGATTGCTGCTTTTATTTTCTCTTTATCTGGTGCGTCTGGAATGTCATCGAGGTAGTGGACATAATTCTTGATAGAGAAGTAAAGCCGTTGAAGTCAGCTATCCTTAAGCTCTTGAGCCCAGATTTCTAATATTTCTTTTGCATGATGAAAATCGTCTCACTCCACTTTTGCAATAAACATATTGTAACTTCTTGTAATGTTTTGATCTAAGGTATTCAAAAAATCACAACTATTTTTGATTATCTCAAAGGATTCTTTTCTTGTTTCCTCAGAGTGTAAGATTTTATTGAATATATCGCTTTCTGACTTTATTTCTTTGCTTCATTCAGACAATCCCTGTATGGGGTTCTTTTTTGTTACTATAGATTCAAGTTTTCTTCTTGTTTCTAGGTTTTGATCAAGAGATATTTTTAAAACTTCTTTTGATTTTTCTAAAAAATCTAGAATAATCCCTTCATTTGTGATATTTTCTTTTAGATTCTTTATTCCTTCTTCTCATCATTTTAATACCTCTTGAGATTCAAGAGTATTTATTTTTGTGAGTTTGTTGTTGATGTCGCTAATGAATCTTTGTTTCTCTTTTTGACGTAATTTAAAAAAATCTGTTGTTGATGTTGCTTCTATATGGTAAAGCGTGCTTTCCAATTCGCTTACAGTTTCCTTTGTTAAAATATCAAGAGTGGGTATGATGTTATGGAGTTGATGTTGGAGAATATGCTTAATGCTACTTTTTACTGTTCATAAAAATCACTCTTTCCTTCAAGAAGATTCGCGATCATTGAGATATAAGTATGTCTTTATAAGCTCTTTCTCGAACATTAGTAGACGTTCTTAAATAAAGTCTTTATATATTCCTTGCATCTGTTTTTTATTTCTACCTTGCTTTCATTCAGTGCTCTTGTTGTTTTAATTCAAGCGTGTATGCTATTTAAATCAAAGTATTCTCTATCTTTTCAAAGAATATTGACTAATTTGTTGTATTCTCTTCATGTCTTTTCATCAAAGATGCTCGTAATTCCCTGATTTTCTGTCAGTTGTATTCAAAATACTGGTCGATTCTTTTCTCCCTTTGTGTTCTGATTCTCATTAAATTCTAAAGAAAGTGGATATTCTTCTTGATAGTGCTTTTGTATCCATTCAAAGATGTACTTTGATCGTTCTTGTTTTTCTTTATCTGAAAGATCTTTGTCCTCCATAAGATTTTTTCCTTCTGAATCCTTTTTATCTTCACATGATATTTCTACAGTGATTTGTTCTCATAATTGTTTTTGTATCTCTCAGATGCTGTTGAGCAATAATCTGATATGTTGAAAGTGTCTACTGACATCATAAAATTTGTCTTCTTCTTCTAATTTGCATACTGCATATATTCCATAGGGAATTTTTATTTTCATTCATAGGGGTAGTGGTGGTTGCGCTTCATCTACCCGTATACTCTTATATCTTATAACATCTTTTTTCGCCGGAATCTGGTGCACTCTAATATTTTTATCATCAGGATTGTTTACTTGTTTTTCTTCTAAGACTGGTAATATTGCGCCATACTCGTCTATTTTTTTGTGTTCTATGGATATTGTCTTTAATATAGGAACTTGTTTTTCTACGCTAAGGTAGAGAGTTTCTCTTTTTGCATTTTTATAACTACTAATAATTTCTTTTTTACTTTCTTGTCGTATGATATTATAAAGAACATTATTTATATCTGATTGTTCTAAAGTCTTTTCTAATTCAGATTTTCTTTCGAAACTACCAAATCTTCCTCATGATCAAAATCATGTCTCGGTATCTCGTCAGTGCGAATCTAAAAATGAAAAATCTACTGCATTCATGTCTTTTTATAACTTGATAGGTAAAATGCTGCTTTTATTGTCTTTGCTTATATGTACTAATACATATCTCTTTGTTGTGTCGAATTCTATATCCGAAATTTCGTGATCTTTAAATCAAAGATCTTCTAGATCGAACTCTAAAAATGCTTTCATAGGCTCTATTGTTTCCTTAAAGAAACTTGTGTTTTCTTTGGTTGGAGCTTTGAGTCATCCTATCATTCAAGATGTTTTATCGTGAGAAATGAAAAACAATCATCAATCGTAGATCTTGAAATTTTCAATACTAGGAATATCTAATTGATTGTTGTCGCTGCTATAGAGGACATCTTGTCCGTTATGGTATCTTATGCTCCAAATTATTCTACTTTCTGTTGTGAAAAATATTTTATTTATCTTTGCTTTAACATCGCATGAAGAATTCATTTCATGAAGTCTTTCTGATAAATCTGAAATTATAGAGTCTTTTACGTCGTTTATTTGTATGTACTTATCTCCTGTTGATCAAAATGCTATTAAGATATCCTTTTTCTCATTCGTGTAGAGTGAATCACATATAAGTACTTCAGTTTTGCTTTGACGTCATTGTTTGTGCGTTATAATTGTGAGCTCCTTTGTTTCTGATTTGTATGTGATGCTGTGGTGTTTCTCATCCACTTCAAAAGGACCAGAAGGATTAGTATCTAGTATCTGAATTTCTGATTTATTAAATTTTAACAAACTTTTATCAAAATTATTTAGAAGTTCTCCAGACTGTTCAGGATAGTGAAGGAGTCTCTTTTCTATCGTCTTATCGTTTTTCTGTTTTGTCTCAATAATAAGGTCAAGAAGTGGATTATCGTATCAAAAGTTTTTTATTTGCGTATTTATTTTTCATTGGAGAGAGGTATTTAATCTTTTCCCTGTTGTCAATTTTGGATCTTTCTCGTCTGTATTTGTACTAAATCATGCACTTTTTATCTTTTCAATAAGATTTTCTTTTTGATTATCGATAGTATCTCCTCCTTTATTCCCTCAGTACACATCTTGAGTTTGAGATTCAAAAGCTTCTATGAGCGCATCGATTATGTACTCTTTTCTTTTGTTGGTATGTTTCTTTTCTACGATATGGTTGCGATAAGAAATGAAATTATTTATAAAAGTATCTATCATACGAACAGAAAAGTCTAATGCATTATAGTCTTCTTGGTCTTGGTTCTCTATTATTAATTCTATCGTTTTGATTAT
Source organism: candidate division SR1 bacterium (assembly GCA_026397475.1). Taxonomy (GTDB): domain Bacteria; phylum Patescibacteriota; class Gracilibacteria; order Absconditabacterales; family Absconditicoccaceae; genus CAJBLF01. The sequence goes on from JAPLUT010000006.1 coordinate 127,613, forward strand.
CTGATTCATCTCTTCTTCTGAAAAAGGAGTAGTGAGATCAGTATTTGATATTTTTGCTGCAATGTAGTGTGCTAAGTTCTCCTTATCTAAATATTTTAATTCAATGTTATTAAACCTTCTCCCTAAGGGTCCCGCGGGTTTGAATTTGTCGTTGGATGTAGCATATACGCCAAACCATTCAGGAATATATATTTTTTCTTCCATTCCCTGGATTTGGTGATATTTTCCTGTATTTAAATCGAGAAAAGCAAGTAATCATTCGATTTCTTTTTCTTGTACTTTGTCTATTTCATCAAGCACGACATTTTCTCCTTTCTCCATCGCGTCTAGTATTTCTCATTTTACTGATTCTTTTTTTGTTAGGAGAAGTTTGTATATCTTCTCATCTTTTCGGTAATTTAGCATTCTAAGAATATGCTTTTTTATCTTCTCAGGATTCTCTAAATCTCCTGCCTCTAACACTTCTCAAGATATCTTTGCTTTATCTTTGATGAATCTGCTGATGTTGAATATCGTGTTGATAAAATCAATGAGCGTATAATTATTTGGAAAATTTGATTTGTTGATACGAAAAAGCTCATCTAATCTTTCGATAAGTTCCTTGGGTTTTAATCATTCGTAGTCCGTACTCACTTCTTTGAAAAATTCCAATTGATTCTTAGTAGGGGAGAGGTTAGTGTTTTGTACAATAAGTTCATAAAAATTGATATACTGATGCATACTGATGATTCTGTGGGGTCTTCATTCTTTTTCGCTCTTATATGAAAAGATACTTGTTTTCCCTGTTCCTGGATGTCCCTTAAGCACTACTTGTCCTACTTTTCCGGGACGACCTTTATTTATCATATCTACTAGCAAATGTTCGTAATAAGGGAGCTTGATATATCCATTTTTCTTTTGCTCTTTGAGCCAATCAGCAAATTCTACCTTGCTTATTGCTCAACTATCTCCTTCAATAGCAAGCTGTTCAACGGTTTCTTTGTATTCTCTTAATTCTTCTTTTATGCTTTTGAGGAAAGATATAATCGAAGGAGTATCTCCAAATTCATCAGATCCAAAGCCATGACGTAAGGTCAGATTATTTTTGCTGCTGTTTAAAAGATCTATTACGAGTCTGTATTCCTTCTCTTCTAATTTACTTTTGTCTAAGAGATCAATGACTTCTTCTGCGCTATCTTTACTTTTAATGTCGCTGAGGATGTCTTTTGTGAGTGCTATTCCTACTTTATTTCCTATGGCATTTACCATCTCTTCACTATCGGCGTAGTTAGAATCAAATTTTAATATAGGTTCGACAAAAGATATTACGTTATCAATGTGAGTGATAGTTTTTTCTATGGGTCTGATTATGCTTTTGATAATACGTTCAGCCTCCCCAGCTTTGATTATATTTTTACCATATTCGACTAGGTTTTCGTCGTTATTATTTATAATGTCTGAGATTTCTTTTCAGAGTTGTTTTGATAAGAACAATCTTGCGGCTCTTTTATAGTCTCTTTTGTCACTAGTGTTTTTATTAATTAATTGCGTCATTTCCTTGGCGAAAAACATATAAAAAATGATATGTTGTAATTATATCTAGAATTGATTTTTTTGCAAATTTTGAAGGTAATTTGTAAACAAATTTCTAGAGGTCATTTACAACCCAATTTTTCAAACCATTTTGCAACTAAACTCTGGGTGATAAAGTTATAAAAAAACTCTCCTTTATGACTACAGGGAGAGTCTTTGTTAGTGGTGTTCTAAAAAGGCAAACAATCATCAATACTTTTTCTATTAATTTCATCAATAATAACATACTTTTTCCCATCCAACATTCCAATTTCTATTAGGGAAGCTTCTGTTTCTCCTGTGTATACAGAAAATGCTCTTATATCTGGTGATGTTTCTTGTAATCCTTTGTATGTAATCTTATCATATTGGGCAGGAACTATTTCTTTAAGCCAACGATTTGCTACTCCATATTTTCCATCACGATTTACTATCACGAGAGGGCAATGAATTTCGTTTCCATCTCTTGTTTCAACTAAGGTTTGAATATTATTATAGGCCGTTTCTGTATTATATTTTTCTGTAGTATAGTTATCTTTATTAGGCCAAGATATTGGAACTCGTAATTTTCGTAAATTTTCTTGGCGTATGTAGTGGGCAAAACTTATATAGGGAATATTTTTTATTTCATCAGTTAACTTGCTACTAGATATCAATTCTCTTCCTGTAAATTCAGTTGTTCCCCATACCTTTCCTTTTCTATGAATGAATTCAAGTGAAGAGCCGGTACCGCAAGAGAGTATTTCATCATATTCTGGAGGAACTATCTCTTTCATTCAACGTTTACTGATACCGAATTTCCCCTCTTTTTTATACTTTATAAATGGCCCATTTCTTTCATCAATATATTCTACTTCTTTTTCCCATCCTAATTCTTCTGTGGCAAGAATATCTCCTCGTCGAGTACCAAAGCTCTTTAACTGCCGTTTATTGTCAAGATACGTGCAGATCTTATTTATTTTCCAATCTATCATGGCTTGTCACTCTGAATCTGAAATTGCAAATTCTTTAGAATTATCATCATATCTTGAAGCCATTTGATGATTATCTTTCTTCCAAAATAGGTATCCTTCTTGATCAGTACCATATATTTTTTCTGAAAAGGGCTCTTTGATATAATAGACGCTAAAATTCTTATTTTTTCTATGAATGATAACGATCCCTTCTTTCTCATCATTTTTTAATCTTATGGTATTGCTTGATTCTTTCTTATAAAACTGTTCTACATTATCATACTTTATATCAACGAGAATACTTCCTTGACTGTCTATCAATCATTGTTTCCCTCATTTTGTTACGAGAAATAGCCTTTCGTTCTCTCAGATTCCCATATATGAATATCCTTGAAACATTTTTATTTCATCAAAACTTGGTTCAAATATTACTTTTAAGTCCTGTGATAAAAGTCCTCGTTTGTCTTCTTCTAAAATAAAGTAATGATTGCTATGCACGTCAAATACTATTTTCTTTCCATTACCGAGTACAAGACTTACTTCCTTTTCTGTTTCTGCTTGTATGCTTTCCAAGGTCCAGATTTTCTTCTTCCCTTGCTTGGTGAGTGATGTTTTATAATCTTTAAAGCCTGATTGTAATAAAGAAAAAACACCTACTGCCATTTGCAGTTTATATTTGTCTCTTTCCCATCTCTTATATTCTCTACTGTCTTTGGGTCCGAGAGAGGTATCTATCTGTTCTTTAATGTCTTGTATCATAATTTTATTTTAGTTATTATTCTAACTAAGTCAATTGTAAGTATGTCTAGTACTTATTATGTCTTATGTGCTAAAGTAGTACTTATATTACTTTTGTTTCTTTACTTGTTCTTGTTGTTTTTAGGGAATTTATTATAAAATCTTCACTATTAGCTTTCAATAATTTACTTTCTTATTCCAGCAATGCTATTATCCTGAAAAGAATTGTCTGTTTCTCTCAAACAAGAACTTATCAAAAAAAGAGCTAAATTTTTTGCTACGAGAAATGTGTATGTGGCTATTATCTTTCTTGGTGATAACGCATCATCTGCTACTTATGTAAAACATAAGAAAACGTATGGAGAAGAAATAGGTCTGCCGGTGATCGTCTTTGGACAGAATCATAATGCTGAATACGATAGAAATCAAGCGGGGAAATTCGACGATGTCGGGATTTATATCAATCAAAAATATGATAGTATCTGAAAAATAATGGAACTGATTAGATATCTCAATCAGGATAGTGAATGCGTTTGAATTATGATTCAACTTCCTTTGCCTGAAATGTTTGCAGAGTATAAAGTCCAGATGCTGTCTGCTATTACTCCTACAAAAGATATCGATGGATTGGGTGGAGTGTTGACGGGATTATCTTCAATAGATTTGATTGATTTTACTCCTGCCACACCAAAAGCTGTTTTTTATCTTCTTGATCATTATGGATTGTGAGATATGAAATGAAAGACGGTTTCTATTATAGGACAGAGTAATGTTGTCGGGAAGCCATTAATCCTTGACTGTATCAAAAGGGGAGGAGCCGTTGCGTCATTTAATGAAACGAACGCTCTCGAAGAAATAAAAACGATGACTAAGCAATCAGATTATATTATTTCTTGTACGGGAAAAGTTCATCTCGTTGATCAAAGTTTTTTCCGTGATGATACAACACAAATCGTTGTGGATGTAGGGTACGGACATATTGAATGAAAGCCTGTCGGTGATGTGAATATTGAAAGTATTAAAAATAAGGTCGCTGCGTATACGCCGGTTCCTGGAGGAATAGGACCGCTTACGGTTGCGTGTTTGTTTGATAATGTTTTTGTATTGCAGGAGTATCAGGAGGTGTTGAAGGCGTATAAATTATAATTCAGAATTCAGAAATAAAATAAGTAATTTGAAAATTAAATAAAATTATTTTGTCTCCCTTTGCAAAGGGAGATGCCAAAGGCAGAGGGATTTGTAAACTAATTTGTTTTTAAAAATCCTCCATCCGCAAAATGCGGATACCTCCTCCTTTGAAATAAAGGAGGACAAAAACAAAAGAAATGTCAAATAGAAATCGCTTGGGAGGGGCGATTTTTTGTAATTTTTTGAAAAAAATATATAATCTAGTATCATTTTATTTTGTGTTTTATGGTATGCAAGAAATACTCAAACTAGGTACTACGACTTGGACCTATGTACAAGAACCTAATAAAGAAGCCATTCATAAGCTTGCTAAGAAGTATGATTTTCACGAAGTTATCGTGGATGATCTTTTAGAAATTAATGCGCAGTCCAAGATTGATAAAAATAGTAATCATTTTTTTCTTGCACTTACGTTTACAAAATATGTAGAGGCGGGAAAAAGATATTTGCTTAATGAATTAGATGTTATCATTGGTGATGATTTTATCGTTACAACGATACCTTTGGAATCTTTGAGCTTTAAGGGTCTTCTGGAGACTATGAAAAAAGAAACTCTTGCTCCTCATGAGTCGTACAAATCATCTCCGTACTATATTCTCTATAGAATTATAGATTCTTTTTACGATAAGACGATGAAATCACTTGCGGTTTCTGCAAAGACCCTCTTCGCTATCCAAGAAGATATGTCTGATAAAAAGGTAGAAAAAAATGTTGTGGAGGATCTTATGACGGAAAATCTTAATAAAATATTTATTAAACATAATTTCTTGTCTCAGGAAGATGTGCTTTCTGAACTTATAGAACATATAGATACCCTTCATGACAAGCATCTCAAAGTATATTATAATAGTTTAAAAGTTAAACTTTCTAAAATTATTAGTACTATCAAGGTGTTATCAGAAAAAAATGAGTCTTTGATGAAGGCTTATAATACCTTTGTAGGAATCAAAAATAATGATAATGTTACGAGATTGACCTTTGTAAATGCTATTTTCATGCCCTTAACTTTGATTGCAGGTATTGGATGAATGTCCGAACGAAGCATGATGACGGGTTCGGCTAACTGGAGAGTATCTTATCCGCTCTTTATTTTGCTATGTGTTGCTATAGGATACATTACGGTTCGTATTTTCCGTAAGTTTTTCATAAAATAGGCGCCGAAACTTCTAAAAGAAGTTTAACGCCGATCTTTATCTATAGGAATAATTTTTAATTCCTATATGGTAAATAAAATAGTTATTTGATAACCTAAAGTTGGCAAAACTACATAAAAAGTGTTTATTGTAAATATCAAAGTAGATATTTTCTATTTTTACTTATAAAAATATATCTATCTGATCTCCTATTTTGATTTCTCCTTCTTTTCGGGGTATACTTATATTACACAAACGACTCAATATTCAAATTATTTACCTCTTTACTGCATAGTATCATGAATAACTTGTCTACAGGATTATCAACAGAATCACTTCGCAATGTAAATGCTCTTGTTCAAAAGATTGAATGAGTATGCAAAAACATCGAACAAAATCTTGCTATGTGTCTTGAGCTTAATTCTGACTCTGTAGCTAAATATAGCGTAACTACTGCTAATAAGGTAGAATCAGAATTTGTAGATAGAATTGTTCTCAATATTGATAAAATCAAAAACCATCTTAGAGATCTTAAAAAGGCATTAAATAAAAAAGTAATTAGTGATATGAGCTCAGTTAATGCTATTATTACTTCATTACAAGAAACTTCTACTACTTTAAACGGATTCTTACTTTCAAATAATTTCTTCAATACTACCTTTCAATTGCCAATTATGGAGATTCAAGCAGCTATTGATCAGATTTTTGAAGAAGTAGTTTCGCTTGAACACGCTCATGCTTAATTCGTAGGACTGTCTTCCTAAGATATAATTGAAAACTCTCGCGGTATTTCCGGGAGATTTTTTTAATTGAGACGCAGGAAAAAGTTGAGTGATAACGAAAGTTTTTCCGACGTCGAAATTATATATTTTTATTTCAAAAATATATTGTTTTTATATTCTCTCTCTCCGAACATTGTTCCCTTGAAAAAGAGAATCCGGCTTAATAAGCAAGATGGATTCCCGCTTTTGCGGGAATGACGCTGAAACGATGGAGAGAGGGGGTGGGGTAACAATCAAGACAAATCATCCATTGAAAATAATTGACAAATTCTTATAAGTATATGTAATTTAATCGTAAATATCACATGCAGGAAAATACACAACCATTTCTTTTTGACAGGGATAATCTCAGGCAGGTTTTTAGTAGTCGAAGACGTAAGGAATTACTACAAAAATATGGCTATAAGACGTTAACTGATCTTTATCGTACCTTGATTGCGCAAAAATCGCAGTGAGCAGAGTACATTGTGGGTCTGCCCGGAACGGGAAAGACTACTTTTGCTGTAGATTGTAAGTGAGCGCAGATTATAGAAACTCAAGAAGATATTCATGCATTGCTGACATTAAGTTTTGATAAGATGGTCTTTATTACTTGCGATATAGAAGACGAAATCGCTCAAAATGCTTGAGCAATTACTTTGATCCATACGAATGCTCAAAGAGTGGGATTGCAAAGAAAACAAAGAGATAGTGATATTGCAGAAGGCGAAGCAAAGACTGCTTTTGGAAGGCAAGCGGGGAGTGTTGCGAGAGTGGGTACGGATGATTCTATTTTAGTTTCTAGACTAAAAACTGATTATGAAGAGAAGGCTCGTATCGTCGTGTACAAAAGTAATGATGTAAATAATCGAGATAAAAAAAAAGATATTCAGATAAAAAATCTTAGTACTAAGAAAAAATATACAGAAGCGGGAGTCGTTACTGCAAGCGGTAAATGGACGCCAGCGCAGATCGTGCATATTGAACATCAGCTCAAAAAAGTATTGTCTCTTGGCAAAGAAAAATGATTGACTTCATTTGTTATTATTGGACAGAATTCTTGAGGTAAGTATGATCTTGGATTGACACAAAGTGAAAGAACTGCGATTATAAACTTGGAACTTAAGAATGCATTGCCGATTATTTCTTCAAGTACACCTAAATTTATCACAAATACTCAAGGAAAAATAATTAAAATAATTCCTGAACAAAGTCGAGCGGTACTCGGAAAAGAGAGGTTACCTCAGGGATTCATACAGTGATCCTACAATGAACTTCTCACTCAATATCCAAAATTTATCAAAAATAAAGACGCTTACGCAGTCAAAGTTTTTGCAGGATATAATTTTATCAACATAGGTACTATTTCTATGGAGTGAACTAGCGAAAGTATTAGCGCTACTTTTATCAGAAAATGTCTTTTAGAAAGACATATTGCTGCTATCAAACCTTATCTTAGTCCTACAATTTTTTCTGTTTTGACTTCAGAACATAATTTACAGGTTTTCCAAAGACGTTATTCATTACTGCAAGAGCGCGATCAAAAGCTTTTGGAAAATAAAGAGGAACTTATAAAAAAGTATAAGCTGAAAGATCCGCTTACTCAACAAGCATTAGTAAATAAAAAGTGAGTGCCTGTGGTTTTGAGCAAGAAATATGCAAGTGGTGCCAAGACTAGGAGAGATCAAGCCAAAATTATGACCTATCTTGAAAATGTTGATCAGATCATAAGAAAATCTGAAAGGGTGATTAAGAAGAGGTATGGTAAGCTGATTTATGCGAAGGAAAATATGTTGAAGATTTAATTTTTTTTATTTTTTCTACGGACTTCCGTCCGTAGCTACAGATATTTCATACCTCCGGCATTCTTTTATGTCGTTGCAAGTCCCGAAGGGATGATGTATTATTAGCTTTGGATGGAAGTCCAAAGCGATTTATAAAAATTAAATTTATCCTGTCATCGGTACTTCCATTATTAAGACCTTACTATCGTTAATGCTCTTTATCTGTATTTTCTCTACATCCCAAATTCAGAATCCATCTCTTCTTGATAATTTTTGTCCTTCAATTTCTATTTCTCATTCAATTACGAATACATAAATTCCATTTCATTTCTTTTTAATTTGATAATTTGCAGATTTTTCACTTTCGAAATTTCCCAAATGAAATCGTGCGTCTTGGTGAATCCAAACGCCTTGATCATCCTTACTTGGTGAGAGAATCTGATAAAAAGAATTTGTCTTTTCGATATCTCAAAGAGAGATTTGATCGTATCTTGGTTCTACATCTTTTTTGTTGGGGAGGATTCGAATTTGTAAGAGTTTAACTTCTTTGTCTGTGTTTCTATTATATTCGCTATGTAATATTCCTTTCCCTGCGCTCATAACCTGTATGTCATTTTCTTTTATTATAGCGGTATTGCCCATACTATCCTTATGCTCAAAATCGCCTTGCAAAGGGATGGTAATGATTTCCATGTTGTCGTGAGGATGGGTGCCAAATCATTTTCCTGCTGCTATCGCATCATCATTCAAAACTCTCAATGCACCAAAATGCATCCTTTCTGGATCATAATATTCACCAAAGCTAAAAGTATGATGCGTATCCAACCATCAATGATTCGCATGCCCTCTTGATTCTGCTTTGTGGAGTACGGTATTTTTTGTATTCATAATTTTTTTAAATTATAGGTATAAAAAATACGAAATCGTTTAAACTATATTTTTTAAGTCCTTTTTGAGTTTTTCAATCGCTGCTCTTAGCGTAATAGGTTCTTTTCATCCTAGAGTACGCAGTTCTTTTCAGTCGTGCATAAATCCAATATTGTGGGTAGATTTCTGGTCGTCTGACCATAAGGCTCGATATAATGTTACGTTTCCATTGGTGTCTCCGTATCATTGAATAGGAGTTACTTTTTTATTTTTGCTTTCTCTGTTATGATCATTGATGAGTTCCAGAGTTAGCTCTTTAAATTTTTTTGTATCCATTTCCTCTGTAAGATCTGGGAATTCTATTTTTTCGAAATATAATATTACCTTATGGTAATTAACGCTAAGATCTGCTGCTAAATTGTCCACATCATCTATTAGACTCTCGGTTATTCCACTTGTTTCAAATTTACTTACTATTTTGTTTATTTGTTCTTTTTTGAAAAGTATAAATTCATCATATACTTTGTTTAATTCTTGAAGATGACTTTTAAATACTTTGAGTTTATCTTGAGATAAGACGTGATCTCTTTCACATATAAAAAGTAATTCTCAAGGAGAAAGCGGTTTATCTTCCAATCATTTTTTAAAATATGATTCAGCTTTATTTTTATCTTGATCTACTAAAGCATTATATGCTCCAAATGTAAATCCAATAGTAGAAGTATTTTTATAGTAATGCTGAAAAATTCCCGTTATAGTGGCTTCTTGTTTCCCCTCAGGATATATTCTTGGTAATGTTTCTTTATTCTTATTGTCATCTTCAATAGTCTTGAGAATCTCTTTTTTTGCCGTTTGATTATTCTTATTTTCTCAGGTACTGAGATTCTTATTTCATGATTTTCTTAGTTTCATTTGCGTGAAAACCGTAGTAAAACTAGGCTTGTTTCTCTATTTCTGTGATTTGTGTCAGGAATGCATCTACCCCGCTAAAGCGGGGTAGAAACGACGGGAAAGTGCTTATGGAACTTTCCACGTCTTATTCTACTTCTGGCTCCAAACAACCTTTTGTTCGCCATTGACGTCTTTGAATTCCATAGCTTTCACCTTAATTTTGTCTCCGATGTTGTAGTATTTTTTTCGTTCGACTCATGCGGGAGCGACAATAAAGTTTTTATGGAGAAGTCATTCTACTCATTTTACGGTGACAAACATTCCGTAGTTATAGCTGAGTTTTATGTATCCATCGTACTCTTGTCCGATTTTAATGTCTTTGATACTAAAGGCTCCTGTACTCGCTTCTGGCTCATGAACTGGCGTTGCTGGGAAGACTTTTGGTATCTCTGTTGTTCAAGAGGGAGCTGCTTTTACTGGAGAAGTAGCTGCCGCTGTTGCTGCTTGTTGTTTGGCAAGCGCCTCTTCTTTTTCTTTTGTGATGCCAAGTTCTTTTTCTAGTTTAGCAATGTTGGGACAGAATTTGAGATAGGTTTGTTTTTCTTTTTTGATTCCTGTCTGTGCGTAGATATCGTCGAGTTGTCTTTGTGCGTTTTCTTTCGAGCCAATCCAAATCATCAGAGGTCCGTTATTTTCTATTGTTATGGTTTGATGTTGATAAATATCTACATGGATGGGAATTTCTTTATCTATATCCAAAGTGATTTTTCCTCCTGCTTGATATTTGATATTTGCCTGATCTTCTATGCCTTTTGGCTTAGTGTACCAGATTGCTTTGTGCGCGTAATATTCGTTATCAAAAATAATTGCGTCCGGTTCTACGCCGTCGATAGCAAATTCTGTGAAGTAAGAAATATGTTGTTCGACAAAGAGATCGTGGAGATTATCCATTTCTATTTCACTGACTCCTATGGCTTCGAGTTTCGCTTTTTCCATAACTTTTTCTTGGAGCGAGAACGTTTTGTTTGATCGAGCGCTCATGAGTTTTTCGAGTTGATCTCTTCCCATTGCGTATCTTTGTCTTGATTGTTTTCTAATCTTGTCGATCAATTCTAGTGATCCTTCTGGTGTCGTGATCGGTAATGTTTTCATACTGAAAGGATCAGATGAAATACCGTCTATCATCAGTCTTGCGTAAGCAGTATATTTTGGCAATGAAATCAAATCGTTTGTTCCTATCATATTTTTAAATTGGCCTGCAATCATATCCGCATCATCTTTTCCAAGCGTAAATGCTATCGTTGTACCTACGTTACCAAAGATGGCATCTTTGATTTCTTCCATAAGCTGTGAGGTATATTGGTTGGCTACTATCAGTGCGAGCTTATATTTTCTCGCTTCTGAAAGGATGGTTACGAATGATTCTGATGCAAAGTTTTGAAACTCATCAATGTAGAGGTAAAATGGTCTTCTTTGATGTGCCGCTACGTCAGCTCTCGACATCGCATCAATTTGGAATTTAGTTACCAATAATGATCAAATCATATTTGCGTTATCTTCTCCAATCTTTCCTTTACTGAGGTTGATCAGGATTATTTTTCAATCGTCCATAGCCTTTCTGAGGTTGAGTTTCGTTCTTGGTTGTCCAAAAATATTTCTCACAAGTTTAGATGAAAGAAATTGTCCTACTTTATTAGTAATAGGAGAAATGGCTTCATCTCTTTGCTTCTCGGGTCGTTTGTTGAATTCTGATACTCGGAATTTTAATATCACTGCATCTTTTACGCAAGAAATAACTTCTTCACGGAAATTTTTATCTGTAAGTACTCTCAAGATATGCATTAGGGTTGCATTGGGATAATCTACGAGAGAGAGTGCAACATTTCTGAGTATGTATTCCAATCTTGGTCCTCGACTATCTCCAAAAAGTTTTTTAAATGTAGAAACAACTCCAGATGCTATCAGGTTTTTCTCTTCTTCCGTATTTCCTTGGAGAAGATTAAATCCGATAGGAAAATCTGAGTCTGATACATCAAACAATATTACATCGTTGATTCTATTGGTAGGAATATGTTCGAGTACATCATCAACTAATTCACCGTGCGGATCCAATAGTGCGAGTCCATTGCCTGCAATCATATCGTTTTTTATGAGATTTGCTATGAAGGTAGATTTACCTGTTCCTGTTTTTCCTACGATATACATATGTCTAAACTTATCTTCTTCTTTTATTCCAAACAATATTTTATCTCCTCTGTAATCGGTGTTTCCCAAAACTGTTAATTTCTTGGGATCACTATTTGTTGGTGTAGGAAGATTTGTTGGGTAAGGAAGTTTCCTATAGGGAGTATATTCTAATCCTTTATTGAAATTTTCTACGGTCGGGATATGGAAAAAATTCTGTGATTGTGCGTAGGTCATTCCGTGGAATTTTTCAGATTTCTTTATATTTATATTTCCATTAGATATGAAGGGAGAAAATGCTGCGATAATGTTTTTCTTCAGTGACTCTTTTACGTAATTGTCTTTAGTCGTGATTTTATAACTAAAAGATCAAAAAATATCGGGCTTCATCTCTGTAGGTTTTTCTATCGGTGTCCCATCGGGATTTTTCTTTTTTTCTCGTATTCGTCTAAAGATTTTGCTCATATATTGTATAAATGTTTTTTTAAGTCCAAACGTATAGGTAAAGTATATATCTAGTTTAGAATTGGCATCTACAAGATTATATAAAGCAAAAATTCCATTCATCGGATCCATATAGGTTCCGCCTCTTGTAAATTCGTCCTTGCTGACCAAAGTTCCTTCTTTGGAAAAAAGAAGCCAGTCTCTGTCAGGAGGAAGCGCAATTGCGTTTTTTAATTCAACAAGATCTGTTGTAGGGTAGCTTGCGTAAAAAGTGTTTTCAAAATAATTTTTGAAATCTTTTGGTACTCCTACATAGAGCTTGATATCAGTAGCGTTTCCGCTGATCATGAAAATTATTTTCTTTTGTCTTAAGCTTATGATATTTTTGCTCACGGTATCTCGATGATTAATTCCGCGGTCATTATCTTTGAAAGGTTTGATATGAAAAAAAACGTAACTTGTTGAACGATCGACAGGTTGTGTGTTTATAGTTGTTTTTGTCTCTACGACTTTTTCTTTTTTTCATCCTGCTCAAGCGAGCAATCTTCCCAGTCTTTCTGCTTGTTTTAACATTTTGTTTGTAAGTGGTTAAAGTTTCAAAGGAAATACAGTTGAAACCTATTTATTGGTTCTTGTATATTATATGTATTTTATAGTAAAAAGCAAGTTTTTCGGTATTGTTGTTTATTTGTATTTATAGAGTCATAAGCTCGCACAGGGATTGAATTCTAATAAAGATTTTAACGCTCCGCTGGGTCACTTTTTGGCATTGCCCCAAAAACTGACGAAAAAGGTCTAGGAAAAATCATCCGCCATTTGATTTTTCCGGACTAGACAATCAGAGCGGGTATTCCAGCCCTGCCTGCCGCAGGCAGGTTTTGAAACTCAACACGAATATCTTGCTATCAGTTACTTAGCTTGTATTGAATAAAACTGCCTTTTACATAAACTTGTTTCTAGGAATTATTCATTATTAATTTTTAATTATTCATTTATTTCCGTGTATCTCTACAGTTTCGATCGTTTTTTTGGCTTTGATAAGGTCTGTATCTTGGCTGAAACTACGGACAAAAAAAAAGTGAAGGCGGGGGATTTGTTGATTTTTGGGAATCAATATTTTTTGGCATTGGGAGACAAGTTGGCTTTTGCTGAGCAATATCAACAGCTTACTCCGGTAAAAGCGGAGCTGGTATATAAAGCATTTCTTTCTCTTCCCGCATTGAAATTATTTCACTGGATGGTGGAAACGTATTATACTACATACAAATCGGTGGTGAGACTTTTTTTCGCTGATAGTATTGAGAAACTTTTGGAACGTGAAGGCAAACTTAAACAGTCTGTAAAGTCGAAGGTCCATAAAGTCGAAAGTCGTAAAATCGAAAGTCTTTGAAACTTTTCTTTGTCTCAAGAAGGGCAGACGCTTATTGTTTTCCCTGATTTACGGACGATGTTTAACAGTGGAACGATGGAATGATGGAACGATGGAACGATAGAAAATAATAATTTTGTTACATTGCTTTCAAGTAATACTCAGAATCAAAAGGATGTGCATCGATGGGAAATCAAGAAGTGAATAAAATCAGTAATTATTTGTACTTATGCTGAGATATTTCAAGATTTTCATAATCTGAAAAAGATAATTTTTGTCGATCCGCATAAGCGATATTATGCGAGTCAGCAAGACCCGAGATATAAGGTAGGGGAGGTTATCGATGAGATGAAGAAATTGTATGATGCGGAGGTCGAAATTGTGGGGGTGTAGGTACCCCACCCTAACCCTCCCCACTACGTGGAGAGGGAACTACGCCCCTCTCTAAGAATTGGAGAGCCCACATTCGTGGATAAAGGGAAAGGGGTGAGGTAACTAAAATGAACAAAAAAAAACTTCCCGGGAAACCGGGAAGGTCTTGTTACTTTTTTTTGTTGTTAATTAATTGTATTAAATACAATTTAATCTTACCTTAATTATTGCTAAGAAACAGCCTAAAGTGTCCATCTGATGCTCTCTTGAAGATGTTTCCTTGGTATTTTGAAGGTCATCTATACGATAAGTGATCAAGATTTGCATTTTACTTAACTTTTTTATCGCATCCATCATTTCTAATCCATAGATACTGGCAGCTGCATCATCAATGTCTTTATCACCGGTAATTTCGGTAAAAACACTATTTTGATAACAAGGAATCGTTGCCTTTACTACGCTTAAAAACGATTTTAACGTAATGAGTTCATCTTCTCTTGAAAGAGATGTATCAGAATTGCTTTTCAATCTATTTTGCCAATGGCTAAGAAGCTTTTCTGCTTGTGTTAATCTGTGTTTCTCTATTCTTCCAAGTGAATCACTTTTTGTTGTTTTTTGTGCGTTTGTAGTTATCGAGCTAATAAGCACTACTACAATAATAAATAATTTTTGCATGATATTTTTTTTATGTTTCTTTTTGTGATTTACTTATATCTATTTCGTATACAATGTCAAGTCTATTTTTTTGAAGGAGAATATAAAAAAACTCCCCGGAAAACCGGGAAGATCTTGCTTTTTTGATGCTGTACTGATTTAATCAGATATTATCAATATCCTTGATTCAGGAATAGAATCTAGCACTCCCTGCTTCCTTAACAAGCTAACGAAACTTTCGTAGGGGTCAGAAAATTCTTTTTCTCCTGATACATAATTTTTGAATAAATAATTCCCTTTTGAAAGAATTTCTACTTCAAGCTGGTGGGTAAGGAGATTGTAGATTCCTCCTCGGGAAGATCGAATGCCTTTCTTTTGAATTTCTTCTCCCCATTTGTTTATTTTTTCTTTTAATTCTTCCAAAGTCCCGATGACTTCCGTTTTTTTTGGAAATCTTATGGTGCCTGGGATTACTCCATTTTTCTCCCGGTAAAGGAGGATATTGTAGTTATACGCCCGACTTCCCACATTGACTAATCTAAAGTCACTTTGGCCGTCTTTGGTTTCTACAATAATGTAGTTTCGCGTTTTTATGGCGATAATTTCATTAGTTATTGCCGCTCTCATGTTAGTTGATGTTTGAAACTTTGCTAGTATATTCATAATTTTATTTTTTTTGTTTGTGTGTCCTGAACCATACTTATTCTAATTAAAATGTCAAATATATTTTTTTTAAAAATATATAATTTCGACGTCGAAAAAAATTTCGTTATCACTCAAATTTTTTCTGCGTCTCAATTATAAAAAAAAGCTTCGGGAAACCGAAGCATTTATTATTTAATCTGATTGTTTATTGTATTTTATAACTTTAGCTATGTATATCCCTATGCATAGAAGAATAAGCGCAAAAATTAATGCTCGCCATTCATCTATGACATAAAAGAATATGTTTCCTGCGGCCGTTATAGCTCCAAATGCTCCACATGTCATCAATAGTATTCCTCGGATTTTGTTGTCGAGAATTTCATATTTTTTTAGTATGAAGCCTAGTCCTCCTTCGCCTAGAAGGAAAGGAAGCAATATCCAAAGATTTATTCTTTCCCATGGAAAGTTGTATCCAAATAGGATTAGTGTCCATAGAAGCGCTATGAGAATCAAATAATCCCCCGTTTTTTTTAAAATTAAAGGTTTTTCCATGATCTATTTTTTTGTTTGTATACAAGAACATTACATATCTAAACAAAAAAGTCAACTATATTAGCTTTTTTTTGTCTCTTGTGAAGTAAAGAAGTATCTAAATGGTCCTTCTATTTGATAAATTCATTGATGGGGAATATAATAATGTCGTATACTCCTTTTAATTTATTAGTCAATCCGTGATGGCTGTCAAAAAAATATATTCTAAATGGAAAATATATTTTCAAATATTGCTTTGAATACTTGCTCTGTTTGTCGTTATTTTCGTCTATCTCAAGGTCGATATGTTTTTGATGAATCAAACTATCGTCGATAAACGTAACTTGCTTGCTACACAAACTCAAGAACTTGAGTCATACAAATTGCTTACGGGGTATAATAAATTGCAAGCAGTAAAGATTCTTGAAGAGAAACAGTCTACAATGCCTTGGTCTGATCATATTACTCAAGTGATTCAAATGTTGGAAGATATCAAAAAAATTGATACGAGTGCTACAGGAACGATTGTACTTTCTGACTTTAATGTTAGTCTTGATAAGATTACCCTTAAGGGACAGGTTTCTAATTTGTCGCTTTTATACTATTCTAACGACGGACAATGAGTTCGCTCGCTTATTGATAGATTTTCTAGTTTGAATTTCGTTAAAGATATTCGTATTCAAACTTATGATAGAGTAGGTGATAATAATTATTACGAATTCGTTTTAGAAGCTAACATTAATAATAATGCAGGGACAGGAAACACAACAAAATAGCAAGATAATTGATAGATTGCTTTGAGAGCAACAACAAAATCCAGCTGAAGTCGATGTGCTTGCTGAAGATAATCAGGTTTTGATTACCACTTCTAGAGTTATTGGGATCAGATATAGAATTTATTTTATTGTTTTATTGCTTGTTCTTGTGCTTTTGGGAAACAATGTCGTTTTGCCTGCATGGGATACTTTTCAGTCTACTCAAATGGCAGTAAGTGATATTAATCTTCAGATTTCTAGCTTTCAGACTAAAAAATTACAGTCTGATGCTGATCAGAAACTGATTACAAAAATTGAAAATCAGGCATCCGATATTGTTTCATGTCTTAATACGAGAACAAATTGTGCTTCTATAGATCCTGCATTGAGAAATAACTTTTCTTTTGCTAGATCCTATATTCAACTTAATAATCTTACAGATCCTAAAATGTTTGTGAATGAGAAAATTCTTCTTTTGAATATCAATGAATACCTTTTGAAAGATCCTGTCGCTCAAACAAAAAATGGTCTTATCAATAAAATTTCTATTGGAGAACCCAAACAATTTTTCTGAAATTTATTTTACGTACCCCTTCAACTTAATATAACATTTGATACTAAAGACGCACTTATTTCTTTCATCGATAACATAGAAAAAAGAGTCCTTCCTGATTCTAATTATCGTGTGTTATACAAGATAGACAAAGTGAATTATGATATCGCTAATTATGCTACGAAACAAAATGTGGATGTAGATTTGAATGCATACTATTACACAAATTAATTTAGAATTCAGAATTCAGAATTCAGAGAAACAATTTAGAATTTATAATTTAAAAATACTATGCTAGAAAAGGAGGAAAATCAGCTAGAAAATACAAATAAGGTAGGACCGATTGATGGTATGATCGTATCTACTTTGCAGTCTATGGATAAATGAAGATTTTGATCCAAAGATAAAATTTTGTTTTTCAAAGAAATTTCTTATCTTTTGAATGGAGGCATCTCCCTCGTCAATGCGATGAATATCATAGGTGAAAGTTCAGATAATTATGCTCTTAAAGAAATATCAAGAAATGTTTTGTCTTTTATTCGTAGATGAAAAAGTTTTTCTTATGCGATAAACAGGTTGCCTGATTATTTTGATCAGTGAGATTATACTATCGTCAAAGCCTGAGAAATGTCTGGGAATCTTCCTATGATTCTTCAGTCGCTTGCTACGCAATATGTTTACATTAGAGATATGAAAAACAAATATATCGGCGCATTGATTTATCCTGCTATCCTTATCGTAGTAGCTATCGTTGCTGTTTTTGCATTGTTTCTGCTCGTATTGCCAAATATATTTTCTATTGCAGAAGGATTCCAAAATCTTCAATTACCCTGGATTACCAGAGCACTTCAAAGTATCTCTGTATTTTTTCAAACCCAATGGAAAACTATCCTCTGAGTGACTGCTGGATTAGCTGCTGTCGGTGGTGTATATTTTTCTACTGAATTTGGTAAAAAAAGCTGGTTTAGTTTCTTGCTCAATGTACCGATGATTGGCAAGATGACCAAATATTTCTATATTGTAAAATTTTGTAGATATACTAAGCTCATGATGGCTGCGGGAATGAATTATATTCAAACCTTTCAGCTTCTTAGAGATATCCTTGGTATCCCCGCATATACGGATATGATTGATCGTGTGTTGTTAGGCTTAGGAAAGTGAGAAACTATTTATGCTACTTTAAAAAATGAAACTGAACTGATTCCCTCCGACGTATCTATCATGATCAAGGTAGGAGAAGAAACAGCAAATGTCCCTAATTCCTTGGATAATATTCTGAAAATGTATGAAGAAGATCTTGATACTATTATCACCCGTTCATCAAAGGTTATTGAACCTATTATGTTGATCTTTGTGGGGTGAATTGTTGTCGTTATTGCACTTTGAATCTTTGGGTTGATCTTGCAGATTATGCAATGATCAGGCATGTAATAGAGAATTCATAATTTATAATTCATAAATAACAAAATAATTTGAAATTTATGATTTTAAAATAAAAACTGTCCGTCTAGGCGAACAGTTTTTTGTTTTTTATTGATCATTGTTTTTTAATGTATCGAATAGCTCTTCATTAGCAGGAGAGAAAATGTCTTTACTGATGCATATGTCTCGAATGTTTTCTCATCTTCAAGAACAGCCTCAGACACGAGCTACGATGTTCATGTCTAGGCTTGGTTTGAATATATGCGATATGTAGGTTTCTTCTCATCGACAAATATTTCCTATTACTATTGGTGTAGATTTGTATTTGTCTTTCCCATTATTATATTCCCTAATCAATTTATTCATTTGATGTCCATGTATTTTTCTTAATATGGCTTTTGTAACCATTTTTTTCCTCTGGTTGATAGTGTCAAACATTACTCAAAGTTCTTTGGCTTCTGCTCAAATAGCTAATTCTTTTTCTATATGAGCGTAGAATTCTGTAATTATTTTATTTATCACTTTTTCATATTTTTGAACTTTGTTGTCTTTTATTGTGTAAAATGCTCGTCCTCAATATGCTCCTTCTATTTGATATCCTGAATCTTTTCGACTATCTTTAAATTTTTCTTCACAAGCTAATATGTCTTTTTGTATTTTGGGTAGTAAATTTTTCTTTAATTGGAGAAAGTTATTTTCCATGTTTGAAATACTTTCGAATCCATGCTCTTCTCAATCTCATATAATAAAGATACCCATTTTGTCTGATTTAATCTTTTAAAAATAGTATGCTATATATCTCTAGAGATAATCACAGGTACCGAGTCTTCTTCTACTATTCGTTTTACTCCTGCTGTACCTACAGTAAAGTGTTTATATTTTATTCCATGTAATAATGTAAAGCTTGGAACACAAATTATTCATTGTGATAGTCCTATTTTTAAAGCATTTGCGATTTCTGGGTCATGGATCCCTGTTTCTTCCAGGCCAAAAAGTTTTTCGTAATTTTTTACTTGTGTATCCCATACCTCTCCTGGGAATAATTCTATCAGACCCATTAATTCTTTGGGAGATAGAAAGGAATCTTCTTGGAGTGTGCCATTTTCAAGAGCTTCTTTGATCGCAGCAGCCCTAAAATGGTCTATTCAAGATTCTTTTCTAAAGCTTGCTACGATAGTGTCGCTGGTTTTAAGGAAAGAAAAACTTTTGTTCATGATAGGGACATCTATCCCTGTTTCTGTGGCAGTAAAAGTTCATTTGAAAATTTCTTTTTCTGTCTCATTGAGAGACTCTAAGACTTCTTCATATCCCTTTGTATAGACTGATATTCTCATAAGTTTTTCTGTCAACAATAGCTTTAGCTCTGTTGCTGTTAAATTTTTATACTCATCGGTTTCAAGTATCTCTGCAGCGTTTTCTTGCGTGATGATCGTTCAATTTGAGAGTGGTGGTGTCATGATACTTTCGTAAAATTAGTAAAATGTTATGTATACTATACATAAATTGACTTATTTGTCAACTATATATTTCTATATAAAAAAAGGCGGATATCATCCGCCCCTACGCTATACATATTACTATTTCCCCTTTGGTATAAAATGCATCATATCTAATAGAGTATATGTTTTTTTTGCTACTCCTGCGATGCTATAATTTATTCCATTTTCTTCTATGGTATCATATATTTTTTTAAATTCTTTTCCATTTCTCATTTCTATCGCAGCGTCATATCAGAGATATATAGCCGTGTATTCTTTACCGTTTATGTTGTACATTGTTTTTTTTGTATTGATGCTATTCTTAAACAATAAAGGAATGTTGTTTTGATTGTAGTTGAAGAACATATCTATTCCACTACTTTCTGTCTCTTTCATTACTAATGAATCGTTTATGGAAAGACGTGCAAATCAGTTAGTATTCATAATGTGCGTCATGTCTAATAAGGTGTTTGTTGCTCCTGCTATTCCTACGATTTTTACTATTCATAGCCCAAAGAATCATGAAAGACTGTCTCCTACTTTTGTAAATAATCTTTCTTTCTTCATCATTTGTGCTTCGGAGTACCCCAGAATCATTTCTGCCTCATCTCACTTCATGGCTCCTGTTCCTTCGATAATTGGAATATCTTTTGTGATGGAATTGCTTCCCAAGAAGAGTTTAGGTATACCAATAGGAGTAAATCAGATTTTGTTTGGAGTGTTAGTAATGAAGTCAGTTATCCCTTTTTTTATTGATGGATTATTGATGCTATTTGCAAATATATTATTCTGTCCGTTTCCTATCTTTGCAAAGTTCCAGAAGAAAGTTAGAAATACTATCGTCATTATTACTGGTGCGAAGAGCGATATCCAGTTTCTTTTTTTGGGATGAAAGAACTTTAAGAGTAGGGAATTCAAAACTACTGATACTGAACTCATCGCCATGGCTAGTCCTGCGAATTCTGGTTGTAAGGTCAGTCATCGTTTTGCAAGTACTCCTGCGGCGATAGGTATTCATAAAATGTTGTAAAATAATGCGAAGAACATATTCTGCTTGATTTTATTCATTGTTGCTTTGCTAAGTTGGATAGCAGTAAGTACGTCATTCAAATCATTTTTCATTATGACTACGCTTCATGATTCCATTGCTACATCAGCGCCAGATCCCATCGCAATACCGATATCGGCTTGCATCAATGCAGGGGAGTCATTGATTCCATCTCCTACCATCGCTACGATATATCACTGATCTTGGAGCTCTTTGATTTTCATCGCTTTGTGTTGTGGCAATACTTGTGCTAGCACATGATCAATTCCTACTTGGTGTGCAATCGCTTCCGCAGTTCTTTGATTGTCTCCGGTAATCATGTATACCATGAGACCTGCGTTTTTAAGTCTCGCAACAGCTTCTGCGGAACTTGCTTTTACTGTATCTGCTACTGCTACCATACCTATCATGCTTTTCTCTGTTGCCAGAATCATTACCGTTTTTCCTTCTGATTCTAGTTGCTCTATTTGATGCATATTTACTCTATCAATATTTCTTTCTGCTAATAACATTTTGGTCCCTAAAATATATACTTGACCTTCTATTTCTCACTGAACTCCTTTTCCGGGAATCGCTTCAAATTTACTTACATCCCCTATCATTGCTAAGTTATTCGCTTTTCAATAATTTATAATGGCTTCCGCTAAAGGGTGTTCAGACTTCTCTTCTAGAGCGATTGCAATTTCTATGATTTGTTTTTCATTGTACGTGTTCATCGCTACGATGTTGGTTACTTTTGGTTTTCCTTCCGTAATAGTTCCTGTTTTATCGAAGATAATACTATTCACTTTACAGAGCATCTCCAGCGGTTCTCCTCATTTTATGAGGATGCCATTTTGTGCTCATTTTCCTGTTCCTACCATCAAGGCCGTAGGTGTCGCTAGACCCAGCGCACAGGGACAAGCGATAACAATCACTGCTGAAAAGTATAATAGTGACGCAGTCAGTCCGGCTCCTACGACAAAGAACCACACAACAAATACAATTAATGCAATAATGATTACTGTCGGTACAAATATTGCTGAGATTTTGTCAGCGAATCATTGGATAGGGGCTTTGGATCATTGTGCTTCTTGAATAAGTCTGATAATTTGTGCAAGAGCTGTTTCGTTCCCAATTTTAGTTGTTTCCATTTCAAAGCTTCATAATTTGTTTATCGTTCATCCAAATACTTTTGCTCCTGTCATTTTTTCAATCGGAATACTTTCTCCAGTGAGCATAGATTCATCAATGCTTGAATGTCATGAAATCAGAATTCCATCGATAGGCACTTTCTCGCCTGGCTTTACAATAATGATGTCTCATTTTTTTACTTGTTCAATCGGCAAATCTATATACGTGTTTCCTCTTTTTACTTTTGCTGTCTTAGGCGCTAACCCCATTAATTTAGCTATGGTTTGTGAAGTAGATCATTTTGCTTTTGCTTCCAAAAACTTTCCTAGAGAGACGAACATGATAAGAAGTCCTGCTACCTCGAAATAGATGTTCGGAATTTTCATCCCGTATAATCATATAAATGATCCGGTCTGATAGATAAATAAAAATAGATTGTAGATACTATAAAGGTATGCTACGCCTGTTCCTATCGCGATCAGACTAAACATATTAAATGTTCTCATTTTGAGTGCAGACCAAGCTCCTTTAAAAAAATCGCCACCTATAATAAATAATATAGGCGTTGTTAGGAGCAATGAAATAATTGCTGTCCATGGCATGATTATTTTTTCTCGAGGCAATCTTGCTGGAAAAAAATCGTAGAACATAAATGCAATCATAGGTATACTCAAGATTGCTGCTCGTATAAATTTTTTTGACCAATGATTGGTTTCTTTCATTCTTCTCTCCATCTCGTTTGATGTATGGTTTTCGTCTACAATATTCCCTGTATATCAAGCAGATTCTACGGCTCTCAATAATTCTTCTTTTGTCGCTGTCATGGGATCTATTTTGATCATAGCTTGTTCAGAAGAAAAATTAACGCTTGCTTGAAGCACTCCAGGCATTTTTTTTAGCGATTTTTCTATGAGTAATGCACAGCTGCTACAATGCATGCCCTCAATATCGATGGATACCATTTTGCTACCAACTTCGTTGGAGGTTTCAGCGATCAGGTCTCAGGGAATGCGTTGTGCTTTTAGTTCTTCAGTTTTTCATCATTTTTCTACTGCAGGATATCCTGTCCCCTCACTTATCAACTTTATAATAGTATTTTTTTTGATTTTTCCTTCGTCATACTCCACTTCAGCTTCTTTCTTTGCCAAAGAGACAACTACTGCTGTAATTCCTGTCTCTCATTTTAGGCTTGCGTGAATTAATTTCTCACAGGAAGGACAATGAATGTCGGGCATAGATAAATATATTTTCTTCATATTTTTTGCTATAAGGGTAAAAAATTATTGTACGACAATATATCCTATATGCATTCCCATCGCTCAGCAAACAATATTATAATTTCCTGCTGGGATGTTGTTTACGGTAATAGTAATGGCTTGTCCTTTTTTGATAGGATATGTGTTGTTGTCTATGCTAGGGATGGTAAGGCTATATCTACATCATAAGCCATCTGATGTTGGCGTGATAACGATTTTATAGCTTTTGCCAGCGCTTAGATTAATTGTTTCAGGCACTGTAGTGGTTCCGTTTTCTCCAACTTGTATGGTTTCGTATGTGGTAGTTACGGGCGACGTAGTATTTGTTGAGATTGTAGTTGTTTTTCATCCGCCACAGGCTCATCAAACGTTTCCATTATTTGTCATAGGGCAAAATCCACTTGTGTTATTTTTCCTTTGTGAAAAAAGATTTCCAGAAGAAACTGCATAAAATATTCCCCCTAAAATGAGTATTCATGCGACGATCATTCGTCCAGAATTAGAATTATTTTTTTTAGACATTTTTTAGATTAAAAGATTAAAACATTTTACTGAACAATTATTTTTCCTTGATACATCCCCATGGTTCAACAGACTACATTATAGGAGCCTTTTTTGATGTTTGTAAATTTATATATGATGGGATGTTCTTTTATGATGGTATTCACTCTGCGATCGAGTCCAGGAATGGTTTCTGTCGTCATACATCACTTTCCGTTGTCGCTAGGAGTTACTGTTAACTCGTAATTCCCTCCAACGCTTAGCGTGGTAATTTCCGGTACAAGAGCTAATCCATCAAATCATATGTTTATCTTCTGATATTCTCCTGTAAAGGTGATGTTCTGATTTGTATTGTTAAACGCTGATAATCATCAGAGTAAGCGTCGTCAATTCATGATCATAAATACCCCAAAAAAAACAATGAGCGTCCCTATGATAGTGTGTAATAGTTTAAACTTCTTTTCTTTGATGTATGATGATCCTAGTCCTACAGCGAACAATACCGGGGCTGTTCATAACGCGAAAACTGCCATTGCTAGTCCTCCTAGCCAAAAATTTCCTGTTTTTATCGCTATCAATTGCATCGATAGCGTAAATCCGCAGGGCAAGAAAAATGTAAGCGCACCTATCAAAGGGGCGAATACTGGATTTTTGGTAGTGAGCGTTTTTTCTGACCAACTTTTTGGGAGATGAAATCATAAGGACGTAATGTTTGGTAAGATATGCAGTAAATGGAGCCCCATCCAGAGGACCACTATTCCTACAAATATTGTAAGTATGGTAGTCGTCGTTAGTGATATAGCCATTGCTTTTCATATGAGACCTAGTATTCCTCATAGAAGAAAAAATCATCCAATTCTTCCTGCATGGAAGGAGAGCTGTATTTTGATATGTTGTTGTGTTCCCTTTTCTTGATCTCCATATTCTGAAAACCCTATAACGATGCTTCCTACTATTGCGAGACAGGTAGAAACTGACGCGATGATTCCCATAAGCAATGCTACTCCTAGTGAAAGTTTATCTCCCACAGATGGCAGATATTGAAGGACATCAAGCTTATAAAAAATGAAGGCCAAAATACCGACAATTACAACTGACGATAAAATATTTTTTAGATCTATTTTTTTGGCGGTTTTTTCTTCTTCATCTAATACTTTATATCATGCATCACAAATACATTGATGAATCTCTGGAAGTTTTTTTTCATCAAGCATTTCAATCTGCATCACTCATTTATTCGCTGATATATATTCTACTTTTATCCCATCAATGGCTTCAGATGCTTGTTTTACTAGCATTTCGCAGGATGCACAGTGCATCCCTTTGATGTAAATAGTTTTTTTTATTTTATTCATAATGTATGTAAAAAAATAAAGGCGTATTTGAATACTATATCCATAGTATGATGTATATAGGAAAATTATACTATACAAGCCCTTATTAACTTAATTGTACTATAATACCAAAAAGATCAGAAAATTTATTGTACTTGATATCCGTGTTTCGTCAAGGACTCCAGGCTATGTATTTTTTATGTGTGCTTGGTGAATAAGTATCCTTAATGAAATAATTTAATGTTGGTACGGCATTTGTTGTATATTGTGTATATTCTAATTGTATTTGTGTATTTGAATATTCATTGGAAATTGCGAATTCACAGCAATTCATAGTTTGTGTCTTTTTCTGTGATCATTTCTCGTGTGCATGACAATGGTCTGTTTCCTTATTTTCATTTATATGTGAAAAAGCTCCCATAGTGCTTGCGTGGACAAGCGTGTTTATGGAGAAGATATATACTATGATTGCTAGTATTGAAAGAATCTTTTTCATTAACTAAGCACTAAGTTCTAAAGTCTATTTCTATTTGTTTTGCGCTGTTTTTACTATTGTTAATACTTCTTCTATCATACTATTGAGCTTTTTTTTATCATTCGCCTTGACGGCATTTACAAAACAACAATTAAGATGTCAGTCCAGAAGTTGTAAATTTGCGTTTTTTAATAACCCAATTACGGCCAAATTCTGTTGAACTATGTCTATACAGTATTCATCTTTTTCTGCCATAGTTATTATCTTATCTAATAGACTTCTGGCTTTTTTGAACGCGATAAGTTGTTTTTTTTTCTGCTCGTTGGTATGCATTATTGTGGTATAAAAATAAATTTCTTGTACCTGGGGTACAGGTATAGTATATAGAAAAATAAATTAAATGCAATCATGTTTTATTGACTTTTTTCTTTATTTCTTTATGATATTTTTCTTTATTTATTTTTTCATTTTTCACATGAAGGGAAGAATAACCAAAATTTTTGAAACAGATCCAGTAACTAAAACAGTTGAAATAATTGAGGTCGCTAAAGATATAGAGATTGATGCTTCTTGAAATGTTATTGATAGAAATAAAAATTGATATACTAGGGTTCCTGGAGTTTGAAAGGTGGCTAAGGTTGATCTTGTTTCAGCTTCGAAGATAGTTCCTCGAACAGCTAATGCAGAAGATTTTCCTGATACTGCTTTTATGCAACATACAGCCAAGTGAGCAAATGCTATGTTGCGAAATATTCATGGTGGAATTAGAGAAGCCTTATTCGAAGTTATTTCTGAATAATTTCCTATTTATTTTATTTTCCAATTGAGTGCTTGGCTTATATTGTCTGGCACTTTTTTTGTTGAAAGCTTATGTGTAATCTATACAAATAAGTATTTATTCATTTGTTCACATGGAAAAGGCACGCATCCTTATAAAATCAGGGTTTACCATTATAGAAATGGTTATTGTCCTTTTGATTATTTGAATCTTGATGGCAGCGACCATGAGATTTTGATCTAATCGCATTGTTGATCTTAAAGCACAATCTATAAAAGAACAATTTGTCTCCTATTATAACGATATTTACAGTCAAAATATGACTTCAAGTTTTCGTGATGGAAAAAAATATCAACAATTGTCTCTTGTTCTGACTACAGGTGTTTATTATAAAGTAGATAGTTTCTCATTGATAGATAGTAAAATCTCTGGTATACGTATCAATAATTTGCGTTTTGCTTCTGGTAGTGCTTCACTTCCTTCAGCTACTATGCTCTTTGTTCCCTATCATCTCTGATGCCAAATTACTAATGCATCTTTCAGTGGAAATGTCTTATATTTCAATCTTATTGTTCCTGAAAATGGAAAGCAATATTGTTTTGAAATTAAGTCGGAAACTTGTAAACTCGTTGAAGTGAGGTGTAATTAAAAAATCATAATTTAGTTTGTAAGTCTATATATGAAAAATAAATCTGCATTTACTTTTATAGAAGTGATGGTAGCCATTACTGTTTTTGCTATAGGCGTCCTTGCGGTTTTGAGTCTGATTACTCAAAATTTAGCAACATTGGATGCTACTCAGTCTCGTACAACAGCTACTTTTCTTGCTAAAGAAGGAATGGAACTTGTATATAATATGAGAGATTCAAATATCAATAAGTGATTGCCTTGGGACTGTGTTTTGGTTCCTAATTTACTTACAGGAAATTGGTGAACTATTGATCCAGATCAGGTGTGTGTTTGGAATTTCTCTTCATGAAGTAAAAATCAAATACTTCAAATGTCTTTTTCTCCTGACGGATACACGTATACACTTCCTGTTGCTGCAGGAAATACTTTCATAGAGCTTTGGAGTGGGAATAGGCTCTATTACACAAGGTGAGATATATGATGACATACTATTTTTTGGTATTCTTCACGTCCGATAAAAGGACAAAATCCAACTTTTTTTTCACGCTATATTCTTTTTACTTGAGTCCGTGAATGAAATGTGATTTTGCCACGTGAAAGTATTCTAAAGGTAGAATCTCATGTCTCTTATATTAAGTGAACTAAAACGTGAGAAGTGGTCTTGGAAAGTTTTATAGGAAATTACTAAATGAATTTAGAATTTAGAATTCAGAATTTAGAAACAAATAATTTAAAAACATAAATACTAATTTGAAATTTAGAATTTAAAAATATTTGAGAGATGAAATCAAAAAAAGGATTTACTTTGTTGGAGTTAATCATCGTGATGGCAATTCTCGGTATCCTTTTCGTATTGCTTTTGAAAACGTATAACTGGATTGCGACTGTTGTCTTTCGTGTCCAACAGGAAAAAGAAGTTACCCAAGAAATGCTTCAAATATCTCAGCTTATCCAAAATTATTCTGATAGAAATACTATTGATTACCCAAAATATTTCGAACAATCAAGTGGGGGATTGGTTGATGCACAAGGTATTACTGATGTGCTTTATTTAAGTGGACAAGATGGTAAGATAAGTTTTTTTGCTAGCGGAAATTGTATTGATCCTGCTATTGAATATGCCTTTACGGGTGCTGGATCTTGATGTTCTCTGTATATGTATAATGGGAGTTCTTCTATAGGACTTATTAATATTAAAAAAATTGTTATCAGTAAGGTTATATTTAAGGTTATTCCATTTGCTTCTGAACAGCAGTATCTTGCGTCTTCTACTTTGTGTCAAGAATGAAATTATCTTCATTGTATCAATACTCCTGGATTTCGAATGCTATTTAACGCATATAGTGTAAATTATTGAAAACAATGGTCTACTCATGTTACGGTTCCCTTTCAACAATTTTTTTAATTATCATCTCGCTGAATGCATAAACGTGGCAATATTAGTATATTAGTTATTTTCGTCCTCTTGGCATCATCGCTATTAGGTATTTTGTCCATGAATTTTGTACAACAGATGATGAAACAGTCTACTGTTGTTAATTCTTATTATAAAGCATATTACCTCTCAAAAGCATGAATTGAACTTTGACTTTCTCAGCTAAAACATCGTGGTGTCGGTTTTGAATATACTTTACTTACTTGAGATATGATTTTTCGTGATAACTTTTTTTCTTGATTTAATTATACTTTATCTACGCATCTTTCTGGAAGTGCTTCTTTGCTTTCTAAGGTTTTTTCGCAGGGCAGTGGTTGTGATCATCCTTATTCTCTTGCTAGTGGTGAATCATTAGTAGTTCCTCTTTTTAGAGATAATTATCTTTGATCAGTGGCAGGAACTTTTATGACATGAATTCATTATCAAAATCTTGCTGATCTTTTTAAAAATGATAAAATTGAAATACAGAATATTTCTTCTCCTGATACTGCTACCTTTTGATTGTTGATATTGTCTGGGGAAGATCTTTATGATAATGGAGTATTTTTTAGGTCATGATCTATGAATACTACTTCATTAACAGAATTTAAGATTGCATTTGAGTCGTATATGTTGTGAGTCGATAGTGTATTGGCCAATAGTTATGGATCGGACACTTTTGTAAATAATGGATTTAGAATGTATCTTATGCTTTCTAATACTGCACAAATCGAGCAATCTTTATGTTTACATACTATTTCTAATTCTTTGGAGACAACATATGTCCTTCCTACAAATAGTTTTTTTATACAAAGCCAATCTTCATATGGGAATCAAAATGTTGCTTTAGATGCTTCGTATGCACAGCCGATCCCCAGCTTCTTGTTTACTACGTATTCAAATTATTCTCAATAATAATAAAAAAACCCGTAATGTTACGGGTTTTTTTTGGAACAAATATGTTTCTATTAATTAAAGTTTTCACATCAAGTCTTCCATTTTTCCTGCTTGTTCTTTTTTTGCTTTTTGAGACAGCTCGTCTTTATCTATAGTTTGAAGTACTGCGTTCCATCTTTTGAGTCTCATTTCTCTTTCTTGGTCGATAGTGTTCTTCTCATTTTCATCTTCTGCTTTGAGCGCATGAAGATTCATCTGTTCTTCTATATATATTTCATATAATCTTAGAATTTGAAATGATCGTAATTCTGAAACTGTTTTTACTACGCTTTGGTCTCAGCTTTTTACTGCTATGAACAATTCCTTATTTTCTTTTTTTTCTTCTTTTTTGAGTTCATAATCACTACTAAATGATCCTACAACTAATTGTTCCAATAGATCTCGATCGAAATCGCTTTTGAGTTCTTCGGGTATTTCGTAGGCTAATGGCTCAAATTTTGAAAGATATTCAGTATACCAAATCTGATCCTTTATATCTCATTGGACAGGACCAAATAAGGTTTCGTATTTTTCTACGATTTGTTTTTTTTCAGGTTTTTCTCTAAGTTCTTCTACAAATGCTTGAAAATCGAATAGCATTTTTGAATATATAAATGGTAAAAATTACATTTGTCTTGTTAGTAGTTTATAGATATAATTTAATAATTCAATATAAAGTTCGGCAGGATATACTCAGTTATTATTTCAGATATCAATTCAAGAATTCTTTCCATTCCATTGCTTTTTTTCCTTCGGGTTTGAGTTGGATATTAAGTACGGCAGGATGTAATTCTTTCCCATTAAACAAAGGAAGCTCATCATTACTATTATATGTCGATTCATTTAGTTCTAGGCGTTCTATGATGACTCTTTTGTCATTTAATATAAAATATATTTTCGGCCAAAGAAAGAATGCACGGTATTTGTTATAGATTGTTTCGAGAGTATCCGTCCGTGGATTTATTAGTCCAGATTCCTTTTCTATTTTTCCGCAATATGTTGCTTTATCTTCTTTCTGTTTTACTTCTCCAAGAAGTTTCTTTCCATATTTTCGTAAGGTGTCATTCAAAAATTTTGGACCGATTTCCGTCATCTCTTCAATCAATTCTTTTGTTGTCCACTGAAAGGGGATTCTAAATCTCAAAATATCAATCATATCTCCTGTATCCATAGTTGCATCCATTTTCATTATCGTGAGTCCAGTTTCTTTATCATTATTAAGTACTGTAGATTGAATAGGTGAGGCACCACGATACTTTGGAAGAAGTGATCCATGGATGTTGATAGGAGCGATCTTTGGGATATCTAAAATCGCTTGAGGGATGATTTTTCCATAAGCAATAACAACTAAGAAGTCTGGGTTTTTTTCTTTGAGTCGTTCTGCGAATTCTTTTCCTTCTTCTGATTTCTCCGGATGTAATTTGGTCGGAGTAAAAATTTCCTCACCCCCTTTCCCCCTCTCCTTCAGAGAGGGGTGATTTTCTCCATTATTTTTTATATGTGCTATCTCGGTAAGTATTTTTTCTAAATTATCAAAAACATCTTCATTTTTACATCTTAATACTTTGTAACCTAAATGTTCTAGTGTTTGGTTTCTTTCCTTATCAATTATTTTCTGTTCTTCAGTGTCGTGTATGCCTCAATCTATTTCTAAAATTATTTTATACTCCTCATTATAAAAATCTGCTATATATTTATTGATAGGAAATTGTCTTCTTCGTTTCATTCATAGAACTTTTCTATTTCTTAGAATATCTCGTATGATATCTTCTGCTATTGTTGGGTTTTTTCTCATATCTCTTGCAAACTGTACTTGAAGTCCTCATGATTCTCAGTAAATGTGATGTTTTTTGTATATTTCGTGTACTATCTTTTGCAACTCTCCTTCTCTGAAGGAGAAGGAGTTGGAGGATGAGGAAAATATTTTTTTTGCTTCTTTTTTTATGATATTTTCATTCATTTCCATCCCTCTTCCTGATGGCTTGTCACACTGAGTTACCACTCCAACTACTTCAAATCTTTTATCTTTTGTTAGGCCTTCAAGAAAGGGTACGCCGATAGGCGCTGAAGAGAAAAAAACTATACGATAATGTTCAGGGTCATATGTTTTATGCATACTTGCTGTACAATGTAAAATTCTATCACTAGCATAAAAAATTCCAGGCCAAAATCCATATCTTTTGAGTACGGAAATGCTGTATTTGCTGCAATGAGGTTCATGAGAACATATTCTTCCTTTTAGCCAAAAAGATGGCAATCCCTTGTCTGGTGAAAGCGTATATTGATATATTCTTATCATTCGTATTACAGGAATGGAGAGTATTTTGTTGAGTTTATTGAACATTATAATAAGGAATGATATGAAAAAGCTGTCGAAGTATCTTTTCTATGTGTTTTTGTTTTTGTTATTCTTGGTTGAAAATTCAAGCTAAAATACTACTATTGTTGTAGATGTGTTTATAGTCCAAAATACTTACTATGATTCAAAATATATATTTATTCACTGGACAGGAGACGTATCTCCTAGATAAAGAGCTCTTGAGACGAAAAGAGAATTTTCTCCAAAAATTTGGTCCTGACAGTATATTCTCATTTAGTTTAGATAATTTAGATATCAGTCAGATAAAACAAGCGATCTATAGTAGTGGATTATTTACTACCAAAAAACTTATTCTTATCAATGGTTTGCCCTTAGATGCGTCTACTAAACTTGGAGAAGAAAAGAATGAGGAGTTGCAGATTTTTATTGATGCCCTTATCAAGGCAGAAGGAAAAATTCCTGCAGATTCGCTTATTGTTTTTATTAATTCTACTCCAGATAAAAGGCTTAAGCTCTATAAGTTTTTAGAAAAAAATGCCATTGTCAAAGAATTTGCCCAACTCAAAAATAATGATTTAGAATGATTTGTAAAAAAAGAATTAAGTGAGTGTCTCATTGACCATGACACAATTCAGTATTTTCTCACTAAGGTGTGATCAGACTTGTATCGCATTTGGTTTGAGTGTGATAAGCTAAAAACACGAACTCAAATTAAACAACAAAAAAAAATAGATGAAGCCATGATCGATTTGGTTGTCTTTTGACAGGTGGAAACAGATTCTTTTGCTTTACTTAAAACATTGTTTGCTGACAAGGTCAGAGGAATAGAAATTCTAGAAAAAATTCAGAATGGGGGTGCAGATCGAAATCAGTTTCTTGGGATGTTGTATCGGGCTATGAAATTCTATATATTTATGCTAGATCTTGATGAGTATGGAATTACAGATAGTAAAGAAATTGCTTCGTTCCTTAAAATGAATCCTTGGCAAGTTAAAAATGAATATGCGAAAATTTGAGTATTGAAAAGTAACAAAAAAAATATAGAAAATTTTTACAAGGGATTGATAGAACTTGATGCTGGCATCAAGTCTTGAAAATATCCTGATATCTACTTTTGGTTGGGAGTAAAAAAATTGATTAATGGGGTAGTAAAAAAATAAATTTGAATTTTAAATTAGAAATATTCCATGAAGAAGCTTGTCTTGATATTTATTTTTATTGTGTTGGGTATCTGAACCGTGAGTGCAGATCTCTCAGATTGATTATTTTGTTTAATAAGAAAGGATGAAGTAATTATTTCTCTCAAACAAACCACAGGATATTATAAATGTAAAGATACCATCTTGTCTTTGGAACACTTAATCGTAGAAACAGCAAAAGATCTCATCAAAATACAGACCTATCTTAATATCGGTCGTGATGTCGAATATCGAAAAACAGTTAAAGTAGAAAAAAACGCATTGTTAGATAAGTTGCTTCTTTCTAGGACTACTATCCTTACAAATATGAAAACTTTTGAAGGTAATCTCCTGCAAAAATCTATTCAATATTTTATTATCAAAATTACTCCTTATAAAATCAGGCTTCAAAAATCTCTAGTTAAAATAGAGACTTTGAGCGGAGTAGCTACCCCAGAGCTTAATGCTTATGAGCTTCTTCTTAAATCACAGGTTGCTACTATAGATAAACTTAGCAAAGTAACTACTCAAACCGAACTTACAAATACGCTTAATGCATATATTTATTTTAAAAAAGAAATAGAATGAAAATCTGAATAATAACTTCGGGATCTGAGACATTAACTCTGTTTAGATTTCTTTCAAAATATGATCATGAATACCTTGTGTATTATGATTTTTTGCATTGGCCGTATGGAGATAAAACATTTGAACAGTGATTAGCATGTGTTGAAAAGGGGATTGAATATTTTACCAAACAAGGCGTGGATGCTATCATATTGCCGCCTGTTTATGAGTTGCATTATTTAGTAGAAGGTTCAAAAATATTTCCTTTATTCAGAACTTACTTGTTTGAATATTGTTTCAAGTATTCGCTTGTCGGAAAGATTGGTCTTTTCTGAGATTTTGCTGATGTGGAGCAGGCACAATCATTAGTAAAAAAATTAGCAACGACATATATTCTTACTGAAAATCAAAAAAAAATTAAGAAATTTCATTATCCCTTTGCTTATCGAACTAAAGAAACTCCACTTTGGAAGTATTATCTTTCCAGCCTTTCTTATTCTAATGTTTTGGTTAACAAAATTATAAAATTTGATCTGAGCTATTTCAAGGATGCGATGACGGATACAGTTATTCCTCTCAATTATGGGTATTTCCATTATCAGACGACTATTACTAAGTTTTTAAATTTCAAAAAAATACGTTTTCATGGGCTTGAAAAATTGGAAACAATTTTTCAAACAGTGACGAGTGACAAGTGAAAAGTGACGAGTAAATATTCGATAACTATAGCTTATACCGGACATGTTGAGTTATTGAAAAGAGAAAAAAGATTGGTGCGATTGTTGCAGAGAGGTAAGAATATAGACATTGTGTTTAAGAAAGTATAAGTAAAAAAAATCTCTCTGCTGAAGCAAAGAGATTTTTTTTATTAACTATAGAGGAATTGCCTTATACAGACTATCTTCTTTTAGCTGCAGCTCGTCCTACTAATTTTTTAGGAGCCTTTTTTTTAGCAACCTTTTTTGCTTTTTTAGCTTTTTTAGGAGCTTTCTTTTTAGCTACTTTTTTAGCTTTTTTAGGAGCTTTCTTTTTAGTTACTTTTTTAGCTTTTTTAGCAACTTTTTTTTTAGTAACTTTTTTAGGAGCCTTTTTTTTAGCAACCTTTTTAGCAACTTTCTTAGCTACTTTTTTAGCAGCTTTTTTAGCAACTTTCTTAGCCATTTGCGAGTAATAATAAAAGATAAAAAGAGATTTAACATCAATATATTATGATATGTATTATGAAATGCAAGAGAAAGTGTAAAAGCTTTTTATCCTGTTTTGTCTTGTGGAATGAGGCTTTGCAACTGGTATTTTTGTATGTATTGTTTTTGTGTTTATTTAGAAGATAAAAAAATATAAAAATAATTTTTTATTTATTGCCTCGCCGGCAGGGCGTTTCTTTTTTTCTTCCAGGCAAAAAAAGAAACCAAAAAAGCCCTCGTCGATTGTACTCTTTCTGTTGATTATTTTTATTCGTGAATTGTTTTCGACCCGCCATACAACCCACGATTAATTATCGTGGGACCCATGTATGGCTTTTATATGGACTATTTTCTGTGAATTTATTATGAATCAGATTATACAATCGACATTCCGTTTTGTAGTTAAAACAAATTATGATACTCCCTCTCTATGATTTTAAAAATACCCCTAGAATCCCTAAGACTTTTTTCCTTTTTTCCATTGTTTTACTCTCCAAATTTTATATGATAGTCTATCGACCCAAGGATGTCTAAAAGTAATCAAAAAGTATTCTGTTCGTGGGGATATGTTCTATATAAATCTTTTAATAATTTTTTAAAAAATATGTTTGCAAATCTTATGAAATTTATAGTTGGGGACTACAATCAAAAACAGCTTAATAAATATCTTCCCTTGATAAAAAAAATAAACGATTATTCATCTCAGTTTGATGCATTTTCTGATGATCAGATAAAAGCAAAGACTCAGGACTTCAAAGAAAGACTCGCTAAGGGTGAAAGTTTGGACGATATCTTGCCGGAAGCTTTTGCTACCGTCAAACAGGCGTGTAAAAGAATGGTAGGGGCTCAGGTTGAGGTGAAATGAGAGATGTTGACTTGGAATATGGTGCCTTATGATATGCAATTGCTTGGAGGAATTATTCTGCATAAAGGAATTATTGCTGAAATGAAAACTTGAGAAGGAAAGACATTGGTTGCTGTGATGCCCGTATATTTGAATGCTTTGGCAGGAAAGTGAGTACATGTTGTTACGGTAAATGATTATCTTGCCTCTCGTGATGCTCAGTGGATGGGGCACGTGTATGCTCGATTATGACTTACTTCTGGATGCGTAACTAAAACTGTTCCTCTTCAGAAAAGAAGAGAAGAATACTCAAAGGATATTACTTATATAGAAAATTCTGAACTTGGATTTGATTATCTAAGAGATAATTTAGTTAAGTCTATGAAAGAAAGATCGCTTCTTCGAAGACCGCTCAATTATGCGATCGTCGATGAAATTGATAGTATCTTAATTGATGAGGCAAGAACTCCGCTTATTATTTCTGAACCAAATGCTGAAGCGACAGAAAAGTATTTGTATTATGCTCAAATTTCTAGAGGATTAACTCCTTGTAGTAGTAAAAAAAAGGTTTCTAAATGATTGCTCCAAGAATTGCTTACGGATGCAAAATCAGGTAAAGATCAAGAAGATGATGGAGATTATTATATCGATGAAAAAACAAAAACTGCTGCTTTGAGTGGTAAATGAATTACAAAATTGGAATGAATACTCAAGGTAGAAAATCTTTATAAGGACCTTGGATACGAAGAGATTCATCATATCGAAAACGCGCTTCGTGCACAAGCGGTCTACGAGAAAGATAAAGAGTATATCGTAAAAGATAACGAGGTTCTTATTGTCGATGAACATACGGGACGTACGATGCCAGGAAGAAGATTTTCTGAAGGATTACATCAAGCCATTGAGGCAAAAGAAGGTGTGAAAATCCAGAAAGAATCTAAAACTCTTGCAACGATTACGTATCAAAATTTCTTCAAACAATATGTTAAGCTTGGTGGAATGACGGGTACGGCATTGACTGAAGGAGAAGAGTTTGAAAAAATCTATGATCTTTCTGTGCTCGAAATCCCAACCAATAGGCCTACGATTAGAGTAGATAGAAATGATAAAGTATATTATAATGAAGCTATTAAATGGAAATTTGTGAAACAACATATAAAATTTGCTCATGATATTGGGCAACCTATTCTTATCGGTACTGCTAATATTGCTACGTCAGAATACGTTTCTAGAACATTAGAAAAGGATGCAATTACTCACTATGTCTTGAATGCTAAATTTCATGAACAAGAGGCGCATATCGTTTCACAAGCAGGAAAATATAAAAGTGTAGTAGTGGCTACCAATATGGCAGGAAGAGGAACAGATATCAAGCTTGAATCTGGACTTAACGATAAGCTTGCTGATAATTATGCAAAATGGATCAAAAAACAAATACTTTCTGACAAAAAAGGAATATCTGTTGATATCTATTCGCAAATAGAATATGAACTTACTATGGAGGGAATGAAGCGTGAGTTTTGAATCAGTGATGAACTTATTAGACAAGCGGAACAAGACCGAGTGAGTCATCAGGGTATTATGATGAAAGTAAAATTTAATCGTAGCAAAAAAGTAAATACTGATGCCTTTGCAGAATTGCTTTGTAAGCCTGCTGACTTTGCTTCTACGGAAACGATAGAACAAGATTTTCATTATGGATTATTCATTCTCGGAACTGAAAAACATGAATCAAGAAGAATAGATAATCAGTTGAGAGGACGTGCAGGTAGACAATGAGATCCTGGAGTTTCTGTTTTCTTTGTTGCCCTTGATGATTTGATCATGCGTAAGATGGGTGGAGAAAGAATCCAGTGAGTAGCTTCAATGTTGCTGGGTGCGGCGGATTTAGAAAATCTAGAATTGAGCCAAAAACAATTTAGTAATTCTATCGTGAGATCACAAAAACAAATGGAAGGCCGACATTTTGGTACGAGAAAACATTTGTTTGATTACGATAGTGTTATCAACAAACAGAGACAAGCAATCTATAAAAAAAGAGATGATATCTTGGCAAGCGAAACTGATGAAAAATTGAGAGCATACTTAGTTGAACTTATTAAGCTTGAAATTGAGGCTAATATGAGCGATATCGTTCGTCAACAAATAGCTAATGCTAAAGTATTGGATCAGTCTGTCGCACAATTTCTTCGTGTAATGGACAAGGAATTCTCTCTCAAGCTTGATCATAAACAATTTCAAATGTTTGAGGAAATGACTTTTGAAAAGCTTCAACCTGATCTTTCTCTCTTTATGCTTGATCAACTCAAAGCAAAGTTTGCTATGATGGACACTAATAGACTGTATCAAATATTCAAAGACGTATACTTATATCACTTAGATAAACTGCGAGTGAAACATCTTGATGATATGGAATATCTTAGAGACAAGGTTGGACTTGTTTGATATGCACAACTTGATCCTTTGGTTATCTACAAATCAGAAGCATTTGAAAAATTCCAAACTTTATTGTACAGACTCAAATTTGACGTAACTGCATATATCGCTGGTATCGACTTTACTAGTGTTCAGCAACAAGACGCGCAACAAGTAGTTATGGCGAGTTCACAAAGTGAGGCAGAATACCTCAAGATGCTTCAACAAGTGAGTTCAGAAGTTAAGGAAATAAAGTTTGATTCATCATGAGGTACGAAGGATAAACCAAGAGCTAAAGAACCAGAAAAAATGGTCTACGAAAATAGTGATGGAGTAGAAATCTTCGAGGTGAACGATAAAAATCAGCCTATGGGAACTCCTAATGTCTTTGATGAAGCTGTTATCCCACAACCAGGATGAAAAGTAAGACCAAATGATCCTTGTCCTTGTTGATCTGGAAAGAAATATAAAAAATGTTGTGGTGCTAAATAAATCTTTGTTAAAATATAGAAAAAATTGGTATCTAGTGTTTACTAGCGTACCAATTTTTTTATTTTTTTCTTATTGCAATATATTTTTTCTTAAATAGTCCTAGTCCAGCGAAATCTCGATAGGTAATGAGATCTTGATAGTGGAGTTGTATGTTTCAGACAGGGAGATTATTTTCTCTTATTTCTGTATGAGAATCATAGCAGTAGAATACCTCCTTTTCATCGTCATATCATCGTATACTGAGATAATGCTGGTAGAATATAGCTTTGAATAGATTAAACATATTTTTTTTGGTATATGCGTGTGCTATGAGTACTATTACTGGGCCATTTTCTATGTGTTTTTTAAGAAAATCTATTTTTGAAAGCATGCTTTTTTTATGATACTTTTGAATAGTATTTGGTATGTCATAGCTGTTTAATATCTTCGAGAGTTGTTTTGGTGTAGAGAGTCCAAGTACTCTTTGAAGTCGAGATCAGGAGTACTCTACAGGCTTTTTATTTAATTCAGGATGATAGGATTCTATTACTGCTTTAATCGTAAAAAATCAACACCCCGTTAAGTCGCATTGTTGTGGATATTTTTTTGGATGTTGCTTGTAGATAAAGTGATCGTGAATAATCTGTTTTTTCATGTTTTTTTGTATAGGTTAAATTACTCTACCACTAGATTATATTTTTTTACAATATCCTCTAGTTCTTTGATTCATTTTGGTCAAATGTTTCTGTAACGTAATATGTGGTTCTGTCGTTTTGTTTCTTTGTCTGTGAATCCGTTTTCAATAAATTTATCTCCTTTTTCTATAAAGCTTTTTAGATCTTTTAAGGTATGTATTCCTGGACCACGAAGAACGTTTGTTGTATGTACGCTTACCAATCATCTTAATGGTATATCTAATATTTCTGGGTTTTTTTGTAATGTTTCTAAAATTTCTTGTCTTTTGTCGTCTCTTCTTTTTTCTAGTTTCTTTTTTAGTTCTATAAGAAATTCATATTCTATCTTAAGAAGTGAGAATTCTCCATCTTTTTCGTATTCGTCTATTGCTCTTCTCCTTTGCTCTAAAATTTCTTCTGGTGAAGCGTCCTTTATAGTTTCTTTTGGGAGTATAGCTTTAGTGCTGCTGTAAATTTTTTTTCTTATTGCTTTCAGTTTTGCATTAACATCTAAAAGATCTAGTTTTTCGTATTCATTTGATGGATTAATTTCTGGTACAATGTTGTTCATTGGTGGGTATAAAAGAGTAAAAAACTATTCTTCTAATAATTTATATTGTTTCAAAACTTCTTCTATTTCTCTGATTCATTTTCTTCAGACTTTACGTACTTTCTCACTAAGAATATCTTGTCGTTTTTGTTTGCTCTCTTTCTTGTCTCGATGTTTTATGATGAAATCAACCATATCTCACAAGGTATTGATATCTATATTTTTAAGCCCATTATATGTTTTCCCGTTGATTAATCATTTTAATGGTATCTCTTTTATATTCGGCTTTTGAATTAATGTCTCTAAAATCTCTTTTCTCTTATCGTCTCTCCTTAGTTCTAGTTGTTTCTTTATTTTTAGTAGTTCTTCATATTCTTTTTTGTCTTTTAAAAAGAATTGATTCTGTTTCTGCTCTTCAAGTGCTTTTCTTCTTTCTTCTATGATTTCTTCTAGTCAAATATCTCAGATGTCTTTTGCAGGCACATACAAATCTCTAGCTCTATAATATATAGTACTCTTTATCTCGCTGATTCTTGTATTAACCGTATCTAAGTCTAACCCTTCACGTAATCTGTTTCATTCTAGTAAACTATTAATCATTACTACATTATAAGGAAATAAATCTACTATGCTGTTGCTGCTGGAGTTGTTTCTTGCTTTGTTGTCGATGCAAGTTCTGCGTCTGTTTTCTCTGGGAGCTTTGTTTCGTCAGTATTTACTCCTAGTCTTGCTTCCATTTCAGCATCTACAAATTCTCTTTTTCTTCAATATTTTTTACCTGAGTATTCTTTGAGGATAGCGACTATTTTTTTGTTTTGATAATCTTTTGTGTAAATCATATTCATACTAAAGGCACGCGTTGTTGAGTTATCTATATTGAGTTTTACATAGGCTTTGTAGTTGGCAATACCTACGATATCTTCTGTTGATAATACGGGCGCGTATTCTTTTTCAAGAAACTCTGCATCGGGGGCACCGACTTTGAATGATTGCATCGTACCCACGTTACCAAATACGGCAGCCTTTACGTCATTTTTTCCTCCTCCTACGTCACCGAGTCCTTTTGGTGGTTCGAGCTGTGCGATATATTGATGTGCCATTATAAGCGAAAGTCTGTACTTTCTTGCTTCTGATAAGATATCTGCAAATGTTCCTGATACGAAGTTTTGGAATTCATCGACATAGAGGAAGAAGTCTTTTCTATCTTCTTCTTTCATTTTTGCTCTTGCCATCGCAGCTGTATATATTTTTGATACGATGATCATACCTAGAAGATTAGCGTTTGATTCTCCTATTCTACCCTTACTTAAATTGATAATTAGTATCTTTTTGTTGTCCATAATATCCTCAAACTTAAATGCTGATTTTGTTTGTCCAATGATATTTCTGATCAATCTATTGGTATTGAAGGATACGAATTTTGCTGAGAAATATGGGATAATTTCTTCTTTTTCTCTTTGTCCCATTGAGTTAAATGTTTTTTCCCATCGATTTTTTACTGTAGGATTTGTAACTTTTTTGAGTTTGTATTCTCTATATCCTTCGTCGGTGAAAAGTCTCACGATATCTAAGAGGGTAGGTCTGTCCTCGAAGTCTTCAAGTAGCGATAAGCTTCCGTATTTAAAGTATTCTTGTAATCTTGGACCAAAAATTTCTGGACCAAACATCTTGATAAAGATTTCTGTCGCGTCATTTACCACTCTATCTGCTTCATCTAAGGTGTTGATCTCATACAGGTTTAATCCCATTGGTCTCTCATCGTCTCCCGCATCAAAATATACAACATCTTTTGCTCTTTCTTTTGGAATATATGCAAGCATATCTTCTGCAAGATCTCCATGCGGATCAATCAAACAAATTCCATCGCCATTTCGGATATCTTGTCTTGCTATGGTTTGTAAAAATACTGATTTTCATGTACCTGATTTTCCTATACAATAATGATGTCTCATTCTATCGTCTCTTTTCATATAGACGGGAGATAGTATATTTCTGTAGATATTCGTTCCTAGAAGAATGGCATCTTTATATAATTTATATCAGAATCATTTTTTTTGTACGATGGATTTTACGAATTTTTTTGTAATTCATTTTTCGTCTGTTTTTTCTACGACTTCTTTTCCTTCCCATTGCTTTGGAGTAAATTTTTCTATGGGTTCGAGAGTTTCTTCATTGTGCGTTGTCTCTGCTACTGCTCGATGTTTTTTGTAGTCAGCGAGTATGGTATCTAGTTTTCATCCTCTATATGTTTCTGCTAGTACTCCTCACATGATATATCCATTAAAATCTTTTGGTATAGGAAGATTTTCTGGTGCGGGAAGAACCTTGTATTGCATCCAAGAGATAATAGGAGTACGGTTGTAGGTTGCATCAGGAAAATGAAATATTGAACTTAGTTCATTTATTCCAAAATCAAACTTCTTGTAGAAAAATCCTACAATAAAGTTATTGAGTGCCATTTTTCGTAATGGTTTGAAAAACCATCAAAATGCGTCAGCTTTTGTTTGCGCATCTTCCATTTCGTTTCCATATTCGTCTCCGTATACGGTAGTTCCACTTACGATATTATCTATATTTCATTCTAGGTTTTCTTTTTCATCAGAACTGGTTACAACGAGAACTCCTGAGTCAAAAAAAGGCAGTGCCGCTTCTTCTCACATAGAATTGAGATAGTCTTCTTTTGCTTTAACCATACGTACCATAGTGACATTTTCTTCTTCTTTTTTTGAAGTAAGTAATTCTTTACTTGGTCCACTGATGAGAAAGCCAATTAATTTTCGTGGCATTAATATATATTTTCGCCATGTATTTCTATGCTCATAGACAGAAAGATTTTTATATAATCTATCAACTGCTTTTTGTGATTTTAAGTTGAAACTGTGTCCTACGGGTTTGATAGGTATAACTATACTTAAGGTATCGTATCTTGAGATTTTCCCAATAGCATCCACGATGTTGTTGATGGGATCATCGGGTTGTTGTTTATATATTTTAATATTAAATATTGGATCTTTTTTTGGCTCTAGAGGCATAATATCCCAATGTTTTCTTTTGAAAAAATGTGGTCTTGTTGTTTTTTCTATCGAACAGTTTGGAAACTGTGCCGAGATTGCTCCTTCCAAGATTTGTTGATATTCGGGATATGCGCCTATTATAAAATCGAGTATTCCCTCCTCGTAATGGTAAATTAGAGTAAATTTTGGTTTATCAAAAATGTTTTTCATAAAGGTATCCTTCATGCTTAGTGATCCTATTTTGTGCATATTGTGAAATACTTGGGACATACGTCCTATCTTCTCTTTCATGTCTTTTGCAAGTTCTTTTTCTTGCTCACGATCAAGTTTGCTTTGTCCTCTTGGAAGCAAAACTTTTAGATAGATTATTCTTCTTGCGTTGAATACGTCATAAAAAAATCTTAAAATGTTTCTTACGACTATAAGAAATAGTATTCCAACTACGAAGATGAGTATTCCATTGAATGCATATTGTCCATAGGTGCTGGCTACAGCTTTTCGTCCTGTCGGGGTTGTTGTTGTGCTTGTTGTGGCAGCAGCTGCGCTTGCTTGTTGGTCTTTTTGACTAGGGATTACGCTAAATCACGATCATACATTCACCTTTGCTGGAGTATATGTTTTTCCTAATAAAAAATTTTTTATTTGAGTGATTCATCACATCATCTGGACGCATGTAGGTTTATCTTTCCCCCGCGCTATGTTTGTTAATTGAGAAATATTGTCCAATGCTGCTGGATTTTTGTTATATTGGTTTTTTATAAGTTGTTCACATAATCACAATTCCATATTTTTATTGAAGGATTAAATGCCTGCCAGATACTTCTTGTATCTAGGATTAATTATATCCCAAAACGGTCTTTTGTACAAAAAAAAACGGCTTTTGTTTCTTGTTTTAAGCCATTTTTGATAAAAAGTTATGTAATATGTCATAAATTGCCTAAGAACTATCAGTTAATAACTAACAGTGTTCGAAATTTTTGATAAGAAAATATCTTCACTTCTCCTGAAGGACCTTTAATTTTTCACTTTCCCTCTTTGGAGAATGAGTCATTTTTCGCTTTTGATTATATTATTGTATATTTCTTGCCAAAAATATGCTGAAAATGCTCTTACCATAGAGCTTGCATACGAGCCAAAAAGAATACTTAGAAGAAATAATCCATAGGCTGTTCGTTTTACGGCAGGATATTGGATAATGTTAAATATGATTGCGAGGTAGATGAGGAGAATTGGTATCAAGACAATAATTAAGAGGTTTATAGAAAAGTTAATA
The DNA here is from genome assembly GCA_026397475.1 of candidate division SR1 bacterium. Classification (GTDB taxonomy): domain Bacteria; phylum Patescibacteriota; class Gracilibacteria; order Absconditabacterales; family Absconditicoccaceae; genus CAJBLF01. The sequence goes on from JAPLUT010000006.1 coordinate 171,861, forward strand.
ATCAGAATCGTTTGTATCCTCATATATTTTAAGCTTTCCTTAATATCTATCATAGCTAGATCACAACTTCTGACAATCGAATCATAGAGTCATTTCCCTTCTAGTGTCATGATGTATCTTGTATACGTTTTTAGTGCATTGACGATACTCATGGCAATGAGCCATAGAATAAGCATAAAAATTGTAAATCCGCTATGTAGCCCCCCTGATACAGCTATTTTTAATGCTGCTAGCCAATATACGGTTGGTGAAATTATTAAAGAAATAATTCCATATTCAAACATAGGAAAAAAGACTTTTTCTCATTTTTTCATTGCACTTCTGATGTTTTTGCTTCCGTCATTGAGATAGTGGATTATCGCTGCTTGTCCTATAGGGTATACTAGTGAATATACCAAAAATAATACTAGCGATATCCCTATTACTCGACTAATGACGTGGTGGTTGTTTATTTCTTGAACAAAAAATTCCGCAACTTTTCCTACATAAAGTCCATTTTCATAGTGTCTTGCGAAGAGGGTATTTATATTTAATATAATTAATAGGCTTGCAACCAATGAATGAGAAAATGATGTTGCCAACGTCAATCTTATGATTTTGTGGTCATTTTTCATATAATCAATAGAGTTTTTGAGTATCGATTTGAGCATGCACTCTATTTAGTGAAAATTATCGTTGACACAATAGATTTTTTCGATTGCAAGTTTTGGATAAATATATATATTATCTCGGTCTTTATCTTGTATGTATGCTTATGAGATTTATCAAAAAGTTTATTTTTATACTTTTGCTTCTTTTGATAGCGTTTTTTATCTATCGTTTGATTAGTCCAAAGGCAGCAAATCAGCTTTTGCATGATATCAAATCATTCTCAAATGAAAAGATGGGTACACATTTCTCTCTTACGGGGGCACAAAATATTGTTGCTACTTGAGCGGTGACTGATATTACCTGAAGTATAGATGAACCAGCAATTATTATTTCATCAAGCTGATGACTGCAAGAAATTACAGGAGACGAAATTTTACTTAATGATACTCAAGATTCTCAAAATACTAGTATCTCTGAAACTACGACATGATCTGATGTACCGTCTTCGGTTGTCTCTCCAACTCCACCACCTCCCAAAACGACCACTACCACTACTTCTCAAACTATAAACCAAGCAACTCGTGATATCAAAGCTTTATTTGGACAATAATATCCTTCATAAATATATGCATATTACTCTCAAAGACTATATATCAAATGATACGTTAAAGGCACAAGATGTCGTTAATCATTACGTTGATACAGCAAAAAAGATTAATGCTGAATATTTTTCTTTTGTAAGATTTCATGATGACTATATAAAAAATAATATTTCTGAATTCTCTAAAAGACATCTCAAAGCCGCTCCTATTGGTATTAAAGATATTATTTTTACTCAAGATTATATCAGTTCGTGTGGGTCTAAAATGATGGAGAATTATGTTAGTCCTTATAGCGCAACTTGTATTGTTAACTTAGAAAAAAATTGATGATTGATGATAGGGAAAACTAATATGGATGAATTTGCTATGGGAACTTCTACAGAAAGTTCATATTTTTGAACAACTAAAAATATTTATGGGACAGATAGAAATCCTGGATGAAGTTCTGGATGATCCGCCGCAGCAGTTGCTTCAGGAGCATGTATAGCTGCATTGGGAACCGATACCTGATGAAGTGTTCGTCAACCTGCTGCTTGTTGTGGTATCGTTGGAATGAAGCCTACCTATGGTATGGTTTCTCGTTATGGAGTACAAGCCATGGCAGCCAGTTTAAATCAAGTTGGTGTTTTAACGCAAACCGTTGATGATGCGGAGATACTTTTGAAAGCTATAGCGGGGTTTGATCCTAAAGATTCTCAGAGTGATCCTAGAGCTGATGACTTTGTTAATTCAGAATTTAGAATTCAGAATTCAGAATTAATGAAATTTAAAATAGGTGTCCCCAAAGAGGCTTTATGAGAGGGGTTAGATCCTCAGATTAAAAAATTATTTTTGGAAACTGTAGAAAAACTTCGTTCTTCGTGAATTGTTGTTGAAGATATTAGCTTGCCTATGCTTGAGTATTCAGTACCTATGTACTATACCCTCATGCCTGCAGAAATAAGTACTGATCTTGCAAGGTTTGATGGTATAAAATTTGGTCTTCAATCTGATAGTATGAAAGCAGAAACTCTTCAGAAATATTATGAATCTATCAGATCAGAATGATTTGGGGATGAAGTAAAAAGAAGAATACTTTTGGGTAGTTTTGTTTTGAGTTCTGCAAATTACGAATGATATTATCTCAAAGCGCAGAGAGCAAGAGAGGAATTAAAGGCTGAGTTTGATGCGACATTTGCTAATTATGACATTATTCTTACTCCAACAGTTCCAGAGGTTGCATGGAAAGTTGGGACAAGAAATGATGATCCAATTAAAATGTATTTGGCAGACATGTATACTATACCTGCTAATATTGCAGGTTTGCCAGCGATGTCTCTCCCTATGGGAATGGTTGAAGATCAGTGAGAAATGATGCCAACTGGAATTCAAGTTATGGCTCAAAAGCGATCTGAGGATAAGCTTTTTGCTTTTGGTAAATATTTAGAAAAGCAACTAACAACTAATAACTAACAGTGAAAAACGATGGTATTTTTTTATTTAACATTTAACATTAAAAATTCAACATTAAAAATTTAAAATTCCACGAAGTGGTAAAGATGATCCGGTCGTTCAGTGCCTGCCTGCGGTACGCAGGGATAGGACACAATCCTGCGAAGATTGTAACCCAGGTTTACCAACCTCTGGTTGGTTCGACTCCCGCCAAAGGTGGGCAAGCCTGGTCGGGATAGCTTGTAAAAATATTTACTAAAATAATAAGAAAAATTGTGATCTCGTCGTTTAATGGATAGGACACAACCCTGCGAAGGTTGTAATCCCGGTTCGACTCCGGGCGAGGTCAATTAAAAGTAAATTATAAATTCAAAATTTAAAATTCACGCAAAGCGTGTTATGGGTGATTAGCTCAGTTGGCTAGAGCATTTGCTTGACGTGCAAGAGGCCACAGGTTCGAGTCCTGTATCACCCAAACTTATAAATAACAAATTAAATATATGACGTGCAAGAAGCCACAGGCCCGCCCCGCAGGACTGCGGGGTTCAGTCCTGTATCACCCAGACTGATATTTTTTTATCATTTTATGTATGTGCCTTCACAACAATATCTAAACCCTTTCAAGTTTTTAGGAATAATGATTATAAAAATAATCTCTATAGAGAAAATTGTCAAAAGTTGGTAAAAATACCATTCGATATAACAATACAAATTCATTCAAAAGAACAGTTAAAAAATGGGAATCCTCTTCAAATGAATTGTGTGATTGCTCTTCGTAAGGTCCTTTATGATACCTTAGATATTCGATTACCACCGTGCTATGTTTGGAATTTACCAAATTTACTTGTGCATTCTTATAAATACAATAAAATAACTACTGATAATATACAAAACTGAGATATACTTCTTCTGAGAAAATTATCTAAAGATCGCATCTCTCATGTAGTGCTTGGATTGGATCAAAATGAGGTATTTCATTCGTGTAGAAGTAAAAATACTGTGATTGAACTTTTTGATTGTCTCAACGAAGAATATTCTACAGTGCACTAATTTATTTCTTATTGATTATTACTTGAAATAAAAAAAACTGCCCCTACGGACAGTTTTTTTGTTTATCATGTAAAATTTAAGATAATTATACTTTGATTCCTATGACCATAACATCATCAATTTGTTCTTCATCTCCTATTCGATTCTTAAATTTTTCTTCTAAGATTTTTTGTATTTCTTCCATGGTTTTTCACTCTTGGGTTGCTTCTTCTATGTAGTTTTGAAATTCTTTGCTCTTGAGTTTTTTTCATCTTTCTCATCCAAATTGGTCTTGGTATCCATCACTGAAAAGATAGAGAATAGTGTTGGGATCAGTTATTTTTATGCTATCGTTTTTGTAGGCATTTTCTTGTCCTTGTATTCTGTATCCAATCTTTTTTTTGTTTGCTTTGAGTATAGTCGTTTCTGTTTTCCCATTTTCTTGTTTTACAATAAATATCGGATTTACTGCTCCAGAGTATTCTAGTGTTCTAGTTTTTTCATCTCGTGAACATAATGCTATATCCATACCATATTTTGCATATACATCTTTGTCTTTATCAACTCCCTTATTCTGAACTTTTATAATCTCTTGATCGAGATAAGAAAGAATCTTATTGGGCTTTTCGAATCATTTTTCGATTGCTCAGTCTAAAATTTTGCTTCCAGAAAAACTTATAAATGCTCATGGTATGCCATGTCCTGTACAATCTACCGCAGCAAAAAGTTTTTTCCCTGATTTGGTCTCTTTGAATCGATAAAAATCACCACTTACCCCATCTTTGGGTTTAAAGAGGACAAATGACTCTGGAAATAATTCTTTAATATATTCTGGGCTACTTAATACTATCTCTTGTTGTACCATTATTCCTGCTTCTATACTTTCTCTAATGTTGGTATTCTTGTTTTCGATAATGGTCTTTTGTGCTGTAATTTCTTCATTCTTTTTCTCAAGTTCAGCATTTTGTTTTTCTTTTTGCTTCCTTTTTCTGTATGCTGATATCCCTCCTGATCCAGCACCAAGTGCTGCTATTAGTGAAGCTACAATTATCCAAATCATTTTTTCCTTTTGTACTGCTTGTTTTTCGATCTCTGTTTGTTGCAATGTAATCTGTTGTTCTTTTTTCTCTGTTTCATGGAGTATATTCAGCTCATTGATTTGCTGTGTGCTATTTTCACTTACTATTTTTTCGTTTAAAGAATCTCCCATTTTTTTATATTTAAGTGCCTCTTTTCGGTTGTTGTTTTCTTCATATCGATTTCATATCTTGTTATATCCTATTTCTTTTAAAAGATCCTTTCCACTTGTTTTATTAATTAATTCAATTCATTCTTTATATTTTTCTAATGCTTTTTCTTTTTCTCAAGTTTCTGATTCATAATCTCCCATGTCGTATAGAAGAGTTATTGTATTCCCAATGTTATCTGTATTTTTATTCAGCTGTATTGCTTGGTCTCGATATTGTTTTGCTAATTTTTTGTTGTTTCCTATTTTAAGATATCGTCGTGCAATATCTGTGGCCAACATGACCTTTGTCTCTGCTTCTTTGTCGTTTAAATTAGGTATTGTATTTGCAAACTTTCGTCATTGTAAAAAATAAGGAAGTGCTACATTATTATTTCATAATTCTTGATGTGTCTCTCAAATGCATGCATATAACAGCATGATCCCTCTTTGATTGTTGCAGTTTTTTGCTATTTTTAGTGATTTGTCGAAGTATATTAATGCTTCTGTTGTATGTCTTTGCTTTAATAGAATTGTTCAAATGAGTCTGTATACATTTCGTAGTTCGTTATCGTTTTTAGTTTTTAAATAAGATGATTCTAATTTAAAAAATATTTTTAAGGCTTCTCCAAAATTATTTGAAGCAAATTCATTCATTCATTTTTCTCGTAATTTTTCTGTTGTTGTGAAGCTGCTTTCCTTTTGAATTTCTATTCAATTGTCTTTTTTGATTCTTTCTGTCTTTGCTCCTTCATTGCAAGAATTATTTCACAATAACAAAAATAATGTTATCCCAATACGAATAATTGTGCTTTTGGGATTTCCCCTATTCTTCTCTGCTGTGTTTAGATTTTTTATTCGATTTCTCATATTTATTTTATGAAATGAATTTCATTAAAAATATTTTTTACTTATAATTATTTACTGTCAAATGTCAATATAATAAAAAAAATCATCTTTATTAATAAAGATGATTTTTTTTATTATTTAAGGTAACGATTTATCTTCCAACATTATTCGTTGCAGCACCATGCAAAGCTGCTTTACCTGCTGATGTTCCTCCAAGATCTGATAGTCCTTGTTGGAAATCTGCCATGTTTTGGTCATATTCTTGGTTGAGGTTTTGAGCGTTATTAATAAATGCTTTTTTAATGCTTGATTTTATTGTTACGTTTTTACCGATTATGTCTTCTATTGCGCTCAATCTTTGTTCCAATATGTCATTTTGTTGTGCCTGAAAAGCCATTCCGTTGAGTAGGCTTTGTAGGTTTGTATTAACTACATCGAAGAGTGAACTGAACATGTTTTGAAAGTAGGATAATACGTCATTGATTGAAGCAGATTCTGGTGCTTGAATTGTTGATAAAGTATCTTCTATAGGTACAAAATTAGCTGTAATTTGATCAACGATTGTGGCTTCAGTACTAGGAGCTGCTGCCATAGCACGAGCTGTTATCGCTGTATCAGTTGTTGTAGTCGTTGCTGTTGTTTTTGTACTAGTACTAGTAGTACTAGTATTTGCAGGAATGATTGCTTTTGTTAGAGAAGGTGCTGTTACTGTTACAGGTGCAACTGTTGTCTTTGTAGTCACAGCAGTGGTATTTGTTGCTGTTGTAACAGGAGTTGTAGTAGTAACGATTGGCTTTGTATCTACCGCTGTGGTTACGGATTGAGTTTCTGTTACGATATCTCCCTTTAGGGCAATGTATTTTTTAAGTCCTTCTGATCAAAATATAGTAAATTGTGTCTTGGCTATAGTATCTCCGTTTCTATTTAAATGTAAGATAGCATAAGAACTAGCTATAGCATTGTATGGTATAATTCCTTCTTTTCCAACATATACCACATATGTTGATGAACCATCATATTTCAATTCGGTTTTGTTAGCATTGTTTTTATCATCAATTCGATACAAAACCAATGAACTTACTTTTGGACTTATTGGTAGTATTGTTTTGTATGAACTTCCGTTTGGTACATACATATATAATGCGCCATTACTTGTTATAAATTGATCTGCTTGTGTCGCTGAGACGTCACTTGCTGCATTACTTGAAAGGATAAGTGATGGTCCTACGAGCATCAAAAACAGTCCTCATAAGAAAAATAAAAAAGCATGGGTGTGTTGTTGGAGTGTTTTCAACATTTGATTGTAATGAAAGAATAAAAGGGGAAGCTATTAATTGATTGTTATGTTGTCTTTTTGGTAACATATATATTATAAACAGAATTATTTATTTGTCAAATTTTACGGGACTTTTTTTCATGAGATATGAAATTCGATAAATCAAATTTTGGGATACTTTTTTGTATGCTATGGAATTGATTTTTTAATGACGGCCTTGGTTGCTGGTGTAATTGCTGGTTTTATAACGTCATTTGTGGCTGGCTTGACTGTTTTTTTTGTTACGGGATTGAAAATTTTAATACTTTTTAGGCTATTTATCATTCCGTTTGCCATTCCATTGAGAAATGGGATGATTGTGGCACTTTCAGTTGGAGTTGTGGTCGCTGCAGTACTAGTTGTAGCAGTTGTTGCTGTTGTTACATCTTTCCAAAAAATGTTTTTTAATTGTAGGACGAATGATTCATTTAATTTGCTTAACATATTTACTTTTGATTGTATGTTGAAGCATCAAAAATCATTGATACATTTTATTTCTTCGGAAGATCTACATTCTTTATCATAACTACTTGGAGAATAATCGATTCATTTAGCATTGGCTCCTAGTAATTTAGATCATAATGAGCAATTATCTATATATCGTATACTTCATCATCCTCATGCTGCTGCTGTTTCTGTTGTTATTGGTAGTACTTTAAATGTGACATGGATGCTGTGAGTTTTTGCCACTTTAGTAAATAGGTAGATTGTTGTACTTCTTATTGTTTCTCCATCGACGATTAGAGTATCTATATCATATCAATCATCTGGAGTGATGAGATATTCTTGATTTGCTGCTTCTTTTATCGAAGTCAATCCTGTGGGGTTTATGGTTCCGTTTTCTCCTGCATTTGAAAGAATGTCGTAATATGTCGTCTTCGTGGCATCTACTAATTTAAATGTTACATCTATAGTATGCTCTGTTGTTACGTTACTAAATGTATAGCTTGTTGTATTTTCTATTGCTTTCCCATCGATGGTCAGGGTATCTATATCATATCAATCATTTGGTTTGATGAGGTATGCTTGACTTGCTGCTTCTTCTACAGAAGTTGGTCCTGTAGGATCTATTGTTCCATTTTTTCCTGCGCTTGATATGATTGTGAAAGATTTCGTTGCCGCACTACAATTTAAACTAAACGGCAATATCATTTCTTCTGTGCTTGTTATTGTATTGATCGCTGTCCCTGTCTTTATATTTATAGTGTGTTCTCAATCTGTTAATGTCAGAGGAAGGGTTACTTCGAGTTGTGCTGTTGTTCCGTCTGTATATATTCCTAGAGGTGATGTATCCGTGTCTATAAAAATATTGGCTGCTGGAGAAATAGAATCGATTGTTTTTGAAGAAAAAGTAATGTTTAGGAGCATTGATGGTTTTGTTGCTGTAGGACATACTACCTCATAGCCCATCATGCTTGGAGCGACTTCTGTCGCTGCAAAATATGCTGTTATGGTGTGATCTTTTGTGACACTGAGAAACGTATAAACAACATCTCCATTAAGATCATAAGAATATTTCCCGTTTAGTGATACACTATCTACTATTAGGTCTGATAATAGATATCATGGATTTGTCGCGATAACAAATGATTGGTTCTCTCCATCGGTTACATCCACTAGTCATACCGGAGTTATTGTCCCATTGGTATCTGTACTAGCCGTTATCGTGTGTCATAATGCATATGTATTTTCTATCGTTTGTAATATTGGTATCGCCAAAAATAACAGTAATGTAATCTTACATAGTACTGCTAAGCCCAAAAATTTGTGCTGATGCTTTAGTAAATGTTCATGGATATAGCTAAGGGTTTTTTTCATATTTTTGTGCAATATAAATAAATAATAACTGATTATATACCAAATTATTTATTTGTCAAATTTTGGAGGACTTTTTTTTGGAGGGTGTTTTTTGGAACATAAAAATTTCACATATCCTTCAATCAAAAATAGAAAATTATTTTTGAAGAAGGAAAGGTCAAATTTTACGGGACCTTTTTTCACGATATGAAAATTTCACATATCCTTCAATCAAAAATAGAGAATTTATTTTTGAAAAAGGAGAGGTCAAATTTTACGGGACTTTTTTTCACGATAGGAAAATTTGATAAATCAAATTTTGGAGGACTTTTTTTCACGATACGAAAAAAATCTGCTGTATAGGCAGATTTTTTTATATTATTACGCTATTGCTATCCTATTATTTTTTTCCTTTTTTATGAAAGAAGGCCAGATAGATTATAGGTAAAATACCTGCAGTATTAAAAATAAACATAAAAATAAATCGAGCTAATTGTTTTTGATTTCACGATTTCCAAAGAGCAATCGCTTTCCAAACCATGTCTCGTGCCATGAGAAAAATAATCAAAAGAACTGTTCATTGAGTGAAAACAGGTACTGTTTGGGCTTCCATTGTTTTGTGATTATAATCTAAAAGATGGTAAATTAACTTACAATAATTCTTCCGCTTCATGATTTTTCAATTTTTCCAAGTTTCAGCAATAGCGGTTCTACATCTTCTTCCACTGCCTTTTCGTTGATTCATAATTGTACCGCAATTGCTTTTACTCCTATGGGTCTATCTGCTTTTTCTAATATTTCTAAATATTTTGCGTGAAGAGGCGTCATTCCGCCTTCTTCAATTTTACTGTGTGTGAGAAAAAAATCTCGAAGATGTTCCGTTAATATTTTATCTTGAGATTCGGTAATGACAAAATCACGAATCTTTATGCAAAGGTTATGGATTTCTCTCGGCACTGCATCTACCTTTTCACTAATTTTTTTAATAATTTCATTACTGGTTTTGATCTCATATTTGTCGAGATATTTTTTTATGATTGTTTCTTTTTCGCTTGGCGTATATTCCATGAAGTGGAAATGATACACAAATCTATTTTTTATTGGTTGGCTTAATGCCTCAGATTTTGTCGTTGCACCGATAAGCGTAAAGGGATTTATGGGAATCCTCACATTGCCCCCTTCTGGCATTACCATATCGATAACAAAGTCTTCCATAGCTATGTAAAGTACCTCTTCTATGTTTGGTTTTAATCTATGAATTTCATCGATGAAGAGGATATCTCAGTTTTCGAGTGTATTTAAAATGCTTATGATCTCTGATGGCTTAGTGATTGCATATCATGTTACTGCTTTGATATTTACTTGTCCTTGTTTGGAAATGATGTGCGCCATTGTGGTTTTTCCAAATCAGCTGGGACCAGAAAATAAGAGGTGTCCCATATGTCATTTTCTTTTTTTTCAGCTTTCTATTGCTGTTTTTACTACACCCTTGATGTGCTCTTGTCAGATGAATTCGTTAAAATTATCCGGTCTTCACGTGTGGTTGATATTCAGTAATTTGTCCGTATTGATCTTCTTTATTTCCATCTTCCTATTCTTGTAGGATAAAATCTTTATATGCTTTTTTATTCTTCTTTTTTGTTAAGCTTCATAAATCTTGGATAATGTGCCATCAATAAGACAAAAAATAATATTGTCCAAATTGATTCGCTGAGCATATCTTCTTTAAATAATGCATTTCTTGCTGAAATTAATTGCGCTTTTTTGTCTGCTTTACATTTTGCTATCTCTGCGTCTGTTGGATACGTCATGTTGTTTTGATTTGAAGTTGTCGGTTTAGATATCCCATTACTACACATATCTAGTTCGTAATATCTTTCTCCCACAATATATTCATCATTGGTGATGATCATTTTTTTTCCTACCGCATAGAGTAAAAATCCTAAGGAAACTAATGTTCCTATTACTGCTGCAAGAGTAGTCAAAAGAAAATAAATTTTGAGAACGCTTCGTTCGCGTGATTTGTTGTTTGTTGGCATGCCTGTTACTTCTGGTGTCATGATTTTTCGGGTAATAAAAATAAAAGTTATTTAGTTTTATTTATCTTATAGTATGCGTTAGTATTTGCTATCGGGGTAATCGTAAATGTAGAATCAGCTATTCTAATCGTTCATTCTATCAGTGATAAACTACTTACAATGAAACTTGTTGTTCATATGTTCTCTTCCTTATCAAGTGAGAACGCGTCTCCATATCGTACAAAATTGTTGGTAAAGTATTTTTCTACATTGGACTTTACAATCTTGTATCTCTGTCCAAAAATCTCTATGTATCCGATATCAAAATTTCCATTTTGTAAGAGATTCATATCTACATATACATTAGATTCGGGCATATTGTTGGCCCCTGTTTTTATTGATCCTGGAACTGTGCTTATGATTTGATTTTGAATAGTGTTGTTGTTCATGTTTTGTAAAATCTGATATTTTACTTTAAATCTATATAAGAATAATGCTACTTCGTATCTTGTAATTGGATTATCAAAGGTTACTGCATCAGCCGGTCATATCATGCCTATTTCTTGTGCTTTTTCAAAATAATTTTTCCATCGAGGAGTCGTTGTTTCGTCCAGTTTTTTACCTTCAAAGAGCCTTATTATCGCGGCAATAAATTGTGATTTATTGATCGTTCCTTTTGGTATAAATGCACCATTAGCTCATTTCATGACGCCTATTCTACATACTTGTTCTATGTATATTGCCAATGAAGTATCAGCACTTGCGATATCGCTGAAGTTACAATCGCTGGGTAATGTCCCTCCTGTATTTTGTCCGAAATTATAGATATTTGCAAATAAACTTACGATTTTTGATGCTTGTTCTCTATTGAGTATCTCAAATGGTTTGTATTCTTGAATCGTTTTGAAATTAGTAAGTCCATTGTCGTTCATCCATCTGATTGCTTCGAGAAGTTCAGGATCATTATTTATACTTAAAGAGTCGGCCAATGTTCCAAAATTATCTAACATTCAGGTATTTGAATTTTGTCCTGTCGTTCCTAATTCATTCAATCTGTTTTGCATCATAAGTTTGACCGCAGGATTGTTGACTATGCTATTGAATCTCCACATATATATTGCTATCTCTTTTCTTGTTATCTCTGTATCGAAACTTGTTTGATTGTTGATTGTCGTTAGTCCAAGTGCTTGTCCTTTGACATAGTAATCTCCCCATCGAGGAGTCCTGCTTTCATTTGATACTTTCCCTTCAAATATTCTTACTAAGAGCGCCATTGATTGTGGTCTCGTAAGTTTTTGTGTGGGAAGAAATTTATTGTCTGTTGTCCCTTTAAATATCCCTCGTTTGCAGACATTGCTTACAAATCATGTAAGGGTTGGATTTATTGCGTTGTTGTCGCTGAATGCACAATTGTTGTTTTTTATGTCTTGATTGTATCCTAGAACAACAACTGCTTGTCCGATAATTTTTGCGGCCTCTTCTCTTGTAAGTCCATCATTAGTTCTATAGTCAGTTTCATTATTGTATTTAGTTAGCCCATTTGCATACATCCATGCGAGTGCTTGTTGAAATTCTGTCCCTGTATATATCGGCTGAATTGGGAGTATTGTATTTCATGTTGCTCCTGTATTTGTTATTATCCCTGTGTTTGCGGCTCCTGTATTTGCTGATCACGTATTCAGCACTATTGTTATTTTTTTAGTTACCGGATCTATGACAATTTGAAAATTTCCTGTTGTATCTGCTTTGATAGGAAACGTGAGAAGAAGAGCCGTAACAATCAAAAATAGTCAGAGTAGTTTTTTGTTCATAAGAAATCACGCATACAATATAAAATATACTCAAAAAGTATAACGAATATAATCAACTTTACAATATAAATTTAGACATAAGATACAAGATATAACTAAAAAATAATCTATGAATAGAGGTATAGAAAATAGCTTGAAAATTACTAGCAAAACACTACTGTCTAAAACAACGTTTTTAATTTTTTTCTATTCTTACAAAAATGACTTATGTACAAAGAACTTTAGTAGTTTTGAAGCCTGATAGTGTGGGTCGTAGTATCTCATGAGAAATCATCTCTCGTTTTGAAAGAGCGGGACTACATATCGCCGGTATGAAAATGGTTAGACCTGATAAAGCATTTTTCCATCATCATTACGAAACTATTGGAACGATGATTACAAGAAAGAGCGAAAAAATATTTGAAGATACGCTTGCTTTGATGATGAAATCTCCAATTATTGCTATTGTGTTGGAAGGAGTAGAGGCTGTAGAATATGTTCGCAAAATGGTAGGACCAACTGAACCTAAGAGCGCTGCTCCAGGGACTATCAGAGGAGACTATGCCCATATTTCTTATGGATATGCTGATGTAGCTTGATTAGGAATACCAAATCTTGTTCACGCTTCAGGAAGTGCTGAAGAAGCTGAACAAGAAATCAAACATTGGTTTACTGAAAAGGAATTATTTGATTATGCGCCATTACATCACGCGTTTACACGTTAAATTTAATGAATAATTAATAATGAATAATGAAAAATGTTGGTATTTTTTAACTTGTTATATTATGTAAAATGAAAACTTGAATACATGGAAATTATTTTAAAGACGTAGAAGTAAATTGCATCTGTGGTGCAAAATTTACTGTTAATGCAACTATACCTGGTCCTATGAAAGTGGAAACGTGTTACCAATGTCATCCTGCATTCAACAAAGATAAGGTAATCAAAAAAGTTATCAAAGGAAGAATGGAAAAATTCTTGGAAAAACAGAAAAAAATGGACGTTATTTCAAAACCTGTGAGCAAGAAAAAGAAATAATTTTTCTATGTTTTATACAATAAAATGTTTTCTATGTTGAGAAAACAGATCATGAAAAAATATGCACACGTAGAAGATATTTTTCATGTTATCTGACATAATGCGAGCGTCTTCCTTCTTCTAACCTTGAGGATGCTACTTTTTTTGTTGGTGCTTTATGTTCTTTTCCTTGTGGCAGATAGATATATCATTTGGCCTTATCTTCCTTGGTGTTTCGGCATCCTCGGGATAGGTTTTTTCATAAGATACATTATTGATTTTCTAAATATATATTTAGATGGACTGATTCTTTCCAAGGATGGTATTACCATGTTTATGCGAGAATGACTTTTTGAATATAAGACTGACTTTTTCGAACGAAGCAAAATAGAAACGGTTTCTCACAATCAAAATAGTTTTTGGGATAAGCTTTTTTCCAAAGGTGATTTGGTAATCAAACTAGAACATGAAATAGAATATCCCTTTGATAATATTGATTCCCCTCAGAGGCAAGTCGATAAGATTTTGAAGTTAAAAAATCAGCATTGATTACTTGTTCCCAACGATAAAGGCATTTCTCTTGGTGATGACAAGATGGCTATTATTGCGGAAGCATTGAGTGAGGTGGTTAAGGAGTATATGGATAAGAAGACGGAGGAGGAAGAAGAGGAGTATTAAAAAGAGAGGAAAGAAGAGGAGGAAAGAAGAGGAGGAAAGAAGAGGAGGAAAGAAGAGGAGGAAAGAAGAGGAGGAAAGAAGAGGAGGAAAGAAGAGGAGGAAAGAGGAGGAAAGAAGAGGAGGAAAGAAGAGGAGGAAAGAAGGGGAGGAAAGAAGAGGAGGAAAGAAGAGGAGGAAAGAAGAGGAGGAAAGAAGGGGAGGAAAGAAGGGGAGGAAAAGAGGAATGTCGAGGAATAATATTAAATTGCCAATTACTAATAACTAATAACAAATATCTGTCATCTCAAGATCTTGGGGTGATTTTTTTTGTTTTCTTGAATTCTCTTGCCATTTGCTTTTAAATCACTATAGTCTTGAAACAAAAATAAAAAAAATAATTAATAAAAATTACATGATATGAATAGATTGAATACATTTGAAAATTTATTTGCTGCTACGCGTGTTGTAGACAGCGTAAAAGCACAGGAGGCTATGAATACATTGTTCAATGCCATTACTGGAAGTTCCAGTATAAACCAAGGCTACAAATTGATTGCCTTCTATCAAACACTCAATATGAGCATCACATGCTATGTTGACGATGCCAAGGAAATTTCAGTGCTCAAGAAGATTAAAGCTGCTGTAAAGGCACAAATCGATCTTATTGATGATTATAATGAGATTGGTCTTTTTAGCGGTTTGTTCCAGGTGAGAGCGAAAAAATTTCATGAGGCAAAGAAGCTTCATTGCCCAATTGAACTACATCCTGATGTAGTCGATGCAATGTATTAAAACGTTAGAATACAATGATTTTACTGGTGAGTCTTCTCATCAGTTTTTTTTCGATTAAAAAAAGTTCCGGTAAATACCCGGAACCTCTTTGCTTTGTTTCTCCTGCTTATGCAGAAATCTTATTTTTTTTGCTTAACGATTGTATGCCTTTGAATAATAAGCATCCTACAGTTATAGTTATAATGTCTCCAGTATTGCTAATTAGCAATCCAACTACTATAACGCCTACAACAAAGCCTATCGTTACTTTTAAAAAAAAGTAAAGAAGCCCTAAAAGTTTGTTTTTGTCTTTCATAATTTTTTTGTTTATTTTCTATATATACATATTTTATATGTAATGTCAAGTATTTATAATAACTTCAATTCTTTCAATACTTTCTCGTACTTAGTATACTCATTTCCAAACTTTTTTTGCATATAGAGTTGTAAAATGTTCTTTCGATCAGCGAATCCATTGAGGTCGTCAGAAGAGACTTTGAAAGTTTTGAGTAAGTTATCTACGTTTTCTATATCTTTTTTTAACCTTATATCTTTGCAGGATTTGCGAAGTTCGGGGTCGATGAGGGTATCCATGGTGTCGTAGTCAATCTGTTCGACCTTGAGAGTCAGTGAAATATTTGTGAGATTTGGTTTCAGGTCTTCTTTAAAAGTAATGTTTCGTGCGGGAGAACTGAAATAACTTTTATTCATTTCGTTAATCGCTTGAAGCTCTGTGAGCAGGTCTGTCTCGTTCAATGTTTCTTTGCTTCTGATAGTAATTTGTGGATTGATCATGAGAGGAATTGCTATTACTTTTTTATTTGCTGGAGTATATTGAAAGACGTATTTATTCTGATTCGTTTCTAGTGGGCTTGTAGACCAGACACTTCATAAACAAAGATAGTTATTATGTGTGAAGGGTTGATGCAAATGTCCAGAAATAAGTTTGGTGTTTGGAATATTTAAAAATGATTCATTGAGCGCAATGTCTTTGTAAGAAAACTTTGATTTCTGTCATGGAAAAGCCGTTCCGTTGATGTAGTAGTGATGAAAAATCGTGAGATTCGGATTTCTATCGATCTGTTCAGAAAGATATTTATTAATATATCATGAAAATTGTTCGTGCTTGTGATTTGCCTTTTCGAGTAAGGTACTAAAATCGCTTATAGCTTTTAGTCTTTCGTTCTTTGGTGTGTAAGCATTCATTATATTTCCGTCCGGCAAGAAAAATGGTAGTAATACTATCTCTTCGCCTTCTATAGTTTCTACTACGGGTTTAGTGACGAATTTAATTTTTCCTCATTCTAAATTCTGCATTCTAAATTCTGCATTCTGAATTATTTCAAACGCTTTTTGTGCTTCTTCAAAAACGAATGAACTTCCTAGTCGATCGTGATTTCCTGCTAGAACATATACGTTTTTTCCTTGTTCAAAGAGGTCAAGGAAAAGCTTGTACAGTTCAAGTAGCGCGTTTCTATCATATGCGAAATGATAGACATAGTCTCAGAAAAATATAATAGTCTTTTCTTCTGGATATGTAGAAAAAATGCCTCTGAGCTCTGTCAAAATTTTATCTTGATAACGGGTGTTGATATGGATGTCTCCGATTAAGAGCATTAACTTAGGGACGAGGGTAAAGGGATGAGTAACTAGGTTTGACTATAGTAATTCTGATTGTAAAAAAAAGCTGAATTAGTACAATCTAGACGATATTAGTTTCATTCACAGGTTTTTATCTTTTCAGGATAATCACATGAAAATTTTTACTGATTTTACTGATTTTACTGATGATGAACTTATCCCTTCGATGTATACCTGCGATGGGGAAGGGCGTTTTCCTACCTTAAGAATAGATGATATCCCTCAGGGTACCCAAAGTTTAACTCTTATTGTTGATGATCCCGATGCCCCGACTGGTACACGAGATCACTTGCTCCTTGCGAATATTCCGTTGACGGAAGATCCGTATGTTATTATTTCACAAAACACTTTCGATCAGTGAGTACTTGGTCAAAATAGCTGGTGAGAGCAGGCGTGGTGAGCTCCTTGTCCTCCGAGCTGAACGCATAGATATGTCTTTAAAATATATGCTTTGTCAGAAAAATTAGAAATCTCTTCAGGATTTTCTAAGGAGAGATTGATAGAATTGATGTGAGGAAAAATAGTCTGACAGACGCAGATTGTGTGATTATATGAGAGACAGTAACTACTAATTGGCACTACAAAGCTTTCGTAGATGTTTTTTTGTTTGCATTTGTAAGGAAAATAATTATACTTATTGCAATGTGATCAGTAATGATCCTTTCGCAGACTTGTATCTGCCCCTGTCCTTGAGAGAAATCTTGAGGCAATTTTTTTTATTTTTTGATTATATCTCGATATCAGTATCTTGTTTTAATTGCTAATCATATAAGCGGTCTTTCATTGTTTAGTTTGGAAAATAATCTTTTGTTGTCTATGAGTTTAATTTGATTCTTAATAATTCGGCATTCTCTTAACCCGTACTTTTCATAATTTTCTATTTTTATATAGTATTTCTCCATTCGTTTATGGTATTTCGTCGTTATAGGAGATACTAAAAATAATCAATTTCAAATGTTATTATGTAATATTAAGCATATTCTTTTGAACTTTCAATCCTTACTGATTTCGTTCCCTAAATTTATTCATTCTCGATATCGCCAAAATTCTCCTACTCTTGCTGTACGCCTTTTGTTGTTTTGAAATTCAATCTGTTTCTTGTTTTCGTTCCAAATATCAAACAGTTCCTTCGTTTTTTCCATCTTTTTGTCATACAACATAAAATATCGGTCTTATGTTTGCATGGCGTTTTCAATTATATCTAACGGTTTTATATTTTTCAAGAGAATTCTTACTATTTCTTTAAATAATTTCTTAACTTATAATCAATATCACCAGCGCTGTAAATAACCACAATGCTGTTTTTTTCTGCTTGTTGTATGATTTTACTAATACTTTCAAATGTATCAATATATTTTCATCAGCAAGCTTCAGCAAAACTAGCTCATAGTTGTTGTATATTTTTTATTCCTTTACGTGTCGGAATTTTTTTAATGAGTTCTTGAAGGTTTTCTCTTGCGGCATAGATATCATAAATTATAGTAGTATCGTATTTATTCAATGTTTTTACAAAATCTTTTCGTCCCGTTACAATTCTGTTTATTTGATGCGGTTGAAAAATTACGGATAATTTTTTTCCCGGAAATTTATGTTTGAGTGCCATATAACCGAATTCGATAGAGGAGGCCATATGTCCATAATCTGTGAATATCTTCGCTCCATTTTCATTCGTCGTAAGATATTCCATTCTTCTTCGTAGTCATCAAAATGTTTTCATCGTACTGAGTATTTTTGTCTTTGGCTCTTTACATAATCTTGTCATAAGTTCTAATGTTAACGCCCCATTTACGTCGTTGTGTTTTCATCGAATGTGAGTAAAGGGAATCGGTTTGATAGGAACTTCTTTTATCATTTTTGATGAGGTGAGGAGTTTATCAAATGATGTGACCTTTGTTTTCATTCATTTTGGTACAAGTACTTTTGTTTTTATCCTCGATATAAATGTCTCGTATGCCGAAACATAATCTTTCATGTCTTTATAATAGTCTGTATGATCAAGCTCTAAGCTTGTTATTATCGTGTAATTTAAATCGAGATATAGAAAGTGTCTTTTGTATTCACATGATTCTACAAAAAAACTTCGTTTCTTTATCAGCGATGAGCTATTGGTTCCCAATGATGCTGGATTTTTTCCAGTAAATATATAATCGAAAATAGTCTTAATATCGTTTTTTGCTTTTTTATTGATGACGTAACTTTGTGTTTCAAATCCTGGGACTAGTGCTCACAATATTCCCAATCAAAAATTGGGTAATAGTTTTTTCCCCGTATGAATAGCAAGTGCTGTGGATGAGCTTTTCCCATTTGTCCCTGCAAATCAAATGCTGATAAAATATTTAGATACTTCTCAGAGAAATTGAAAATAATTTAAGATTACCATTACTTTCTGATTTGCTTTCATAATTTTTCTTGCTTCACGTACTTCCTCGCATTCTGCAACAGCCTCTGAGTAGATTACTGCGTCTCAAAGTTGTACTTTATATTTTCCGTGTCCGATAATTACTTTGAGTCCTTTTGCTTTTAATTTATCTGTGAGTTCGCTTTGCGTTCCATCTATACAGACTAAATTCGTATATCATAAATCATTAAGAATCCCTGCGATTCCTGACATTCCTGTTCATCAAGCTCCTACTAGTACGATGTTCATGTTTATAGAATTTAGAATTATTTTGTCTCCCTTTGCAAAGGGAGAAGTCCGGAGGACAGAGGGATTTTTAAGCTAATTTGTTTTTTCTAAATCCTCCATCCTAAAGGATACCTCCTCCTTTAAAAAAGGAGGACAAAAAAATAAAATTTAAAATTTAGAATTCAAACTAAAAATAGTGTAGTAAATGTAATAAAGAAAACAAGAAAGAATAAAGAATGTATTTCTGATTGAAAATATATTTAAAAAACCTACAACAAATGTTCTCTATGAATTTTTTTAGCTTATAAAAAATTATAATTATGTCTTTGTTGCGAATTGTTTTATGAGTCTGTGTATTGGCGCTACTTTATGTGGCTTTTATTTCTCGATCTGTTGGAAAACAAGATGCTGGAGATGAAAAGATGAAGAAAATCGCTAAACATATTTCAGAATGAGCGATGTCTTTTTTGAAAGCTGAATACAAAGTATTAATATTTTTTGTAATCATTGTCGCTATTGTATTAGCATTTACTGCAAATAAGGGGACATCAAGTCCTTTGATCGCTATTGCCTTTATCGTTTGATCTGTATTGTCTGCTTTGGCATGATTTATAGGTATGAAAATAGCTACAAAGGCTAATGTCAGAACTACTCATGCTGCTAAAACAAGTCTATCAAAAGCATTAAAAATATCTTTTAACTGATGAACTGTTATGGGTATCAGTGTGGTTTCATTAGGACTTATCTGACTTACAACATTATTCATTCTATTTCAATTCTTGTTTAATAAAGCTGGAATGAACGGAGAAGCTTTGACAAGAGTTCTTGAAATCCTTACCGGATTCTCTTTGGGAGCTGAATCAATAGCATTGTTTGCTAGAGTAGGATGAGGGATATTTACTAAAGCTGCAGATGTATGAGCTGATTTAGTAGGTAAGCTTGAAGCAGGAATACCAGAAGATGATCCAAGAAATCCAGCAGTTATCGCTGATAATGTTGGAGATAATGTTGGTGATGTTGCAGGAATGGGTGCTGATCTTTTTGGATCTTATGTGAGTACTATCCTTGCTACTATGGTACTTGGTGCAGTTGTAAGTACAACTATTACTGATAACTTTGGATGACTTTCATTAGTACTTCTTCCTCTTATTATCTGTACTATCTGAACAATATTTTCTATCATTGGATGAAGATTTGTAAAAATAAAAGAAAATTGAAGTCCACAAAAGGCCCTTAATATAGGAAACTTTGGAGCAATTATTTTGACTGCAATTGCAACCTTCTTTGCTATCAAGTATTTAGTTCCTCCTACATTTTCTATTTGAACTTTAGTGCTTACTCAAATGAGTCTTTTCTATACTATAGTAGTAGGTCTTGTTGTCGGTACCTTGATGAGTATTGTTACTGAGTTCTATTGTTCTCAACACAATTCTCCTGTTAAGTCTATTGCTAAACAGTCTATCTCTTGAGCGGGAACGAATGTAATTGCTGGACTTAGTGTAGGTATGATGTCTACTGCTATTCCAGTTATTATTCTTGCTCTTGGTATCGCACTTGCTTTCCATATCGGCGGAGTGTATGGAGTTGCGTTAGCTGCCACAGGAATGATGGCTACTACAGGTATTCAACTTGCTATAGATGCATTTGGACCCATAGCTGATAATGCTTGAGGTATTGCTGAAATGGCACATCTTCCAAAAGAAGTAAGAGAAAGAACAGATATCTTAGACGCTACAGGAAATACTACTGCTGCTATAGGAAAATGATTCGCTATTGCTTCAGCTGCTTTGACTGCACTTGCTCTTTTTGCTGCGTTTAAAAGATTGGCGTGAATAGAAATTGTGGACGTTTCAAATGCGAACATCCTTGCATGAATTATGATCTGATGAATGATTCCTTTCTTGTTTTCTTCATTGGCTATTAGAGCTGTAAGTAAGGCTGCTGGAGATATGGTAAAAGAAGTAAGAAGACAGTTCAAAACTATTCCTGGATTACTTGAATGAAAGCCATGAGTAGAAGCAGATTATGACAAATGTATTCAAATATCTACTAAAGCCGCAATTACTCAAATGATCTTACCTTGAGCTTTAGCAATATTATCTCCTATCATTATCGGGTTTATCGGTGGAGGAGAAGTATTGGCAGGATTCTTGATAGGAGCTACGGTTACTTGAGTTCTTATGGCTATCTTCCAATCTAACACATGATGAGCTTGGGATAATGCAAAAAAACTTTTTGAAGGTGGGGTAACTATTGATGGGCAAATTCATTATAAATGATCTGATCCTCATAAGGCTGCGGTTGTCGGAGACACTGTAGGAGATCCTCTCAAAGATACGAGTTGACCATCTATAAATATCTTGCTTAAACTTATGGCTATCGTTTCGCTTGTTATAGCTACAATGATAAAATAATATTTTTTTAGACTAAAAAACGTTGCTCTTTATGGGCAGCGTTTTTTATATACAACAAAATCTTCTGCATTGACTTTTATTGGCAAATGTTTATACGTATAGGACTATAAACAAAAAGAAAAAAACTATATTTATGAAAAAACTATTATTCATTTTATCGCTAGGATTATCTAGCCTTGTTTCCGCTCAAACTTCTGATACTACAACTATCCATAACTATGGTGATAGTTCGATTTTGAGACTCTTGGGATGTCAGAATATCCATAAAGACACGCTTATCTTTGAAAGAGAAGATACCATCTCTAATATCGGATGGGAATGGGGGTTCTTTATACCTAGAACGAATGTTCTTTATGTACAAAACTTATATTATAAGATTACGGTTGATAAAAAGTCTTCTACTAATCATGTAATTTCTGTGTTTAAGGATTATCATTCAGGCCATAGAGAAAAGATCCCATCTCACGTTGCTGCTTCAGAATTAGGCTATTGGATAGGATTTGTATTGCTTTTGGGCGTCCATTATCTTCTTTTCTTTAGACTGAAATGGTTTCTGTTTAAAATAAACAGACGAGCAAGACATGTTCCTTTGAGAAGAAAATTTATAGAAACAATCGTTTCTATACTGGTTATTGCTTCCTTATCTTCTTTCTTTGGGTGGTATATCCATTCCTATTTTTTCGTCACTTGTCCTGTAGTATATTTCATCTTTTTTCTTATCCCTTCGGGAAGATGGTATATTTACTTTAGCAAAAAAAGCGAAAGAAGGCTTGGAATATAAAAAAGGAATTAAAAAACTTATTACCTGCTTGCTGAGTTTCTTCAGCAAGTTTTTTTATTATATAAAAAAATATCTACGTTGACTTTTTTATATAAATAGATATAACCTAGCTCAATTAAAAATAAAAAAATATGAAATCATTAGAATTTGTTTTTTTCCTTGCGGCACTTGTATTTTATGTGCGACATTTGTTTATCAGTAAGTTTACGCCTCATCCGCTTGCCTTTGCAATTTGGTTGACTGCGGATGTGATCAACTTCTTTACCTACACGGACTTTTCTAAGTTTTGGATTGGCCCTGCTCTTATGCCTTTGGGTGCAGGAACTGTCGTTATCATTGCCATAATAAGACGTAAACAGGCTGAACGTAAGCCATTTAAACTAGCGGATTGGATTTGTGTGGGAATCGCTGTTGCGAGTTTATTAGTATGGGCAATAACCCGGAATGCTATTTGGGCGAATATGTTTGTTCAAGTATTATTGGTGCTTGGTTTTGTTCCTATCATTGGGAATATATTCGCCAATAAGCCAGAACCCCTACTTCCTTGGTTTTTCTTTATCCTGGGATTTACGGTTACTTGTGTGGATACCCTCATGGGATATGAAAATCGTTTGGAATTGGTTTATCCGATTGCTAACTTATTCTGTTCTTTGTTGGTTTTTGTAGGCTCATGGTCTATTTCACCAGAAGAAGCATCGTAATTTGTGTCGAATTCGAAATTTTGCTTGCTGAGTTTCTTCAGCAAGTTTTTTTTAATTAAAAAAAACATCAAATGAAGAGCAATATCAATTTTGTTATGACATGTTATTTTTGCTTACTTAGGCCATATATGTGGTTCGAAGTAAAAATCAGCCTCAAATATTTGACTTTTGTGTTTTTTCATGTATAATTATTTTTAATGCCTTTTATTTTATATTCTCTATCTAATGAAAAAAATGTTCTCTCTCGAAATTCTTCCTCTGGGTGTGCTTGGTGTTTTATTCTCTTTCAGTGCTGTATTAGCGTTTAATTTTATTGGTGCTTCTTGGCATAATATCGATCGTCCAACTAGGGCGTGAGATTATGAACTTTTCACGAATCCTTGTGGAATATTAAATTCGCTTGTTGCTGTAGAAGTTAAAACATCAATAACTAAATCTACTTTTATTTTTACTGGATCTACTTATACTGGTATGCTTTTTGGCAGATATGTACATGTATATGGTCCTCTTCATTCTTTTGCTGAAAAAAATTGAGTATTTTGTGTTAATAAAGAAAATTCGACTAAGAAATGTCTTGATTATCAGGTAAGATTTGCATGTTCCCCTAATCAAACAAGATCTAATCAAACAGGGTCTAATCAAACAGGATCTAATCGAACAGGATCTAATCAAACAGGATCTAATCAAACAGGGTCTAATCGAACAGGATCTAATCAAACAAGATCTAATCAAACAGGGTCTAATCAAACAGGATCTAATCGAACAGGATCTAATCAAACAGGATCTAATCAAACAGGATCTAATCAAACAGGGTCTAATCGAACAGGATCTAATCAAACAGGATCTAATCAAACAGGGTCTAATCGAACAGGATCTAATCAAACAGGATCTAATCAAACAGGGTCTAATCGAACAGGATCTAATCAAACAGGATCTAATCAAATCAAACAGGGTCTAATCAAACAGGATTTCTTTTTGTTCAAAATATAAATACCGCAACACTTATAAATGCATTTAGAAATACCAGCTCAATTCTTCTTCATCAATTTAAGATGTCTGCTTCATGAATAACTATAAATACATCGAATATTTCTATTCTTTATTCTGGTGCTCTATCAGGTACAGGACATCTTCCTAATTTATCCAATATGAAGGCTTATTATTATAATTATTTGGGCTCGCTTATGTCTATACAATCATGTGTTTATGCTTGAAATATTTATACATGTCCTTCATCTATAGGAGTTTCTCCTTTAAGTGCAGTAGAAGTAAAAATTAGTGCAAGTATCCCTTCTTTTGCTACTGGTACAGCGAAATTAAAAATTTTCTCTATTGTTGCAAATAGTCAATCATGAATACCTCAGTCTGTTCTTGGGCTGCCTATTTATTCACCACTTATTGTTATTAATTAATAAGGTATTTATAAGGGTAATATCATTATTGCGATATGAAAGTCCACCTTTTGGGGTGGACTTTCTGTCTTTTAAAAATATGAGATAAATTGTATTTTCCGTCACATCTGGAGAGGCACCGACTCCCGGAATTCTCTGATGGCAGAATTCTCACATTATTATAAATATATAAATAAAAAAAAATCCTCCAGGTGTGGAGAATCTATTGAAGTTTACCTGGAGAGGGACTCGAACCCTCACATCCTTACGAACACCAGATTTTGAGTCTAGCGTGTCTACCATTCCACCATCCAGGCATATTGTTTATGGGTGTATTTCGTTGTGAGTATTTACGAAAATCTCAGTAAAAATCAATTGATTTTGTGGGTTAATTATTTACATATCATGTGATGATTGTTTTCTCATCATACTTTACCATATAGGAATTTCAAAATATTCCTATAGATATAGGTTAGCAACCAAATAATTTCGATGATAAATTATTGAGTTGTTACCTACATATCATTCAATCAAAAATAGAAAATATTTTTGAAGGATGATATGAAAACGACGGGAACCTTCTTACAGAACATTCTACGTCTTATTTTATATGATAATTTGATCGAATTATGGATTTGAACAAAGTGATGATTATCTGAAGAGCTACCAATAATCTACAGGTAAAAACCATCGAAAGTAGTTGAACTTCTGTAGTAAATTTTACTGTTGCAACTAACAGAAAATTTAAAAACAAAGAAGGAAATGTACTTGAAGATGCAGAGTACCATAGATGTGTGGCTTATGGAAAATGAGCTGAAGTTTTGGCTAAGTATTTAAATAAGGGAAAAAGAATTTATATTGAAGGAAGACTTAGAACAAGAAAACGACAAGACAGCGAAGGAAAAGATAAATTTTCTACTGAGATTATTGTTGATAACTTTATCTTCTTAGATCCAAAAGGACAAGGAGGGGATGATCATGTGTTAGATGCTGCTGAACCTGTAGTTCCAGCAGATGATGATGAAGATGTTCCGTTCTAAACAATTGAATGTTGTCTCTTAATTGACAAAAAAACGACTTATATAGACGTCGATATTTATGTGTGCATATGAAAAACTATAAAGGCTATGGTACCCAATATTTTATACATTAGACACTGTTCATAATGACATTTAAAATGAAATTAAAATATTTTTTCTTGGATCTTTTTGATATGATATCTTTTTTGATATTTGTATGAGGAATTGTCCTTTTTATAAGATTTTTTGTTGCTAATCCATATACTGTTGTAGGTGCAAGTATGGCGCCAAACTTTGAAGAAAATGATTTTATTATCGTAGACAAGATTACTCCTAGATTTAGTACTTTGAATAGAGGAGATGTTATTGTGTTTGTTCCTCCTGGAAAAACTATTCCCTATATTAAAAGAATTATAGGCCTTCCTTGAGAAACGGTAAAAATTAAACATGATGGAGTCCAAATTTGTAAAACCGCAAATAATATAGAACAGTGTAATACCTTATCAGAAAATTATTTGAGTGGGGTCCTTACAGAAGCAAGATGTGGCGAGAATGTTTTTAAAGTAAGTACCGGATGATTGTTTGTAATGGGAGATAATAGGCCATTTTCTACTGATTCACGTTGCTGCTTCTGATTAGATTGTTATCAATGATCTAGTTATGAAGTCCCTTTTGATCATATTATTGGAAAGGTGTATCTTAGATTTTTCCCTCATTTTAAAACATTTTAAATATTATTTTATTTTTAGGGCATCTGTATGAGAATATTCTCAAATTTTGATACTAGACTAAGAGAAAAAACCTACAACGAGTATAGGCAGACACATAGCGATGAAAATGTAATCTGTTTTTGAAGAAGCCTTTTGTATCGATTTTATAAAGTTTTTTTTCCTTCGTTATTTGTTTTGCTATTTGCTGTTTTTGGGCTTATGTTTTTTTATCAGCGATTGGATGGAAATTATTTTAACTATATCATTATTGCTTTTGTTATTATGTGTACTGTGTTTTTGTTCCCTATTATCGGAAAGTATATCGATTATAAAATGGACTTTGTTATTGTGGTCCCCAATTCTATCGTCATGTACGATCAATGAGGCATTTTCAAAAGAAATACGGTAACTATTAGTTCATATAGCGTCAAAACTATTTCTATTAAAAAATCTGGCTTACTTTACAGTATGTTTGATAATTGAGATATTATTATTCTTACAGAATGAGATGCAGAACATAATGGCGAAGTCGTTCTTCGTCGAGTTCCTAGACCAGAAAAAAGAAAAAACCAAATGGTAAAAATTATCGGTATAGATGTTGATGCTAATCAAAACCCACAAATTTAAATACTAGCTAATTGAAAAAGATCATGGAATTTATTCTTCTAAAAAAATAATATGAAAAAAGAACTAGAGACTCCTCGTATTCCTTATGATATTTATGAATCTCCTCAAGAGATTGTTATTTTGTTGCCGCTATGATGAGTGAAAAAAGAAACATTACAACTTAAAATTAAGGAGTATAGGCTTGTGATTACTTGAGAAAGAATTAAACCAAAAATCAAAGATCATCTCGTCCCTCTCAAAGAGGAATGCTATCGATGACCTATAGATCAAATCATTGATCTTCCTCCTCAGGTATATTTTGATAAAATTCATAGTAAGTTAACCCCAGATAATACTCTACAAATTATCGTTCCAAAAGCTTTGATACCAGAAAAAATTTCTCTTGAAGTAGAATACGATAAATAAATTTGAAATTTGAAATTTAGAATTTGGAATTTAAAAATTAGAAATGGGGGCGTTAGTCCCTTTTTTTTATATATGTAGAAAGATATCATGTCAAAATTCATCGTGAGATGAAGAAAAGATAATTAATCATGCTATCTTCAAATACGTGCAGAAATATGCCCATTACGAGTAAGCATACTCGTCAAATGTTTAGTCATTTTCGAATGAGATAAATGTATCTTTCTTGTTCGGTTTTTTCTTTTGTTCTCATTGTTTCTTGTATTCTTTTTGCTAATCGAATGATTAGTCAAATGAGTATTGTCCATAGTATGAATCCTATTGTTCCTATATCCAACATTAACTGGATGTAATAATTTTCTGGTAATATAGTCCCATGATAGTTAACAGCAGGTCATGATGTTCATAATCCATATCAACTTGGTTGTTGGATAACATATTGGATGCTTCCAAATTTTGCTTTTATATGACCTAGTGTTGATGCTCATTTAAGTATGCTGAGTCAGACAATTCCTGCTAAAAGTAGTATTCATATTCCTCGGGAAAGTTTTTTGTTCTTTTTGATTCGTTGGATGTTTACTATTGTTAATGCAACAACTCATCCGATACATGCTGTCCTCGAAAGTGTTAATCCTATCGCTAGTATCCAAAGTAAAAGTATAGAAAGATTGATGATTGTTTGTTTGTCGTTGGTAAATAGCGTTTTTATTTTTTCAATTTTTGTCTTTAATAGAAATATTATCGCAGGAAAAAATGCAATCAAAAGGTATCCATAGTTGTTAGGTCCAGAAAAAATTCATTGTCGTCTTGATGTCCCTTTATATCAGGTCAAATAGTAGATGGGTGGTTTATTTCAAAAAACGAAATCATTGAAGGGACCGTATCCAATGTGAAGGAAAAAATCTGGCCAAATAAATTTTAATCCTTGTCGAAGAAATCAAACGAAGAGTGTTGTGATCAGTAAATATTTTAGAAATTTCAAAAAATTTCATATTCATGATTCATGAGTTACGATTCATGGCGTCTTGCTACTTCGAATATGTCCTATAAAAGTTGCAGAAAGAAAAATGTAGAGGTAGAGGAGGCCATACTTGATTCCTATAAAAATATCATATACTGATTTCCCTTTCATGAATGATATTCCTATTCAAAAAATCATAATACTTATAAACGCGATTCGCGGCCATTTCCATGTTGTAAGATATGCTTTAATATCTTTGAAGTTACTTATAAGAACAATGACAAAAAAAAGTAACCAGAGCCCATCTCTTCCAAGTGCCGGAAGTTGTGGATATGCTCAACCTAATACGCCATATCAAACAATGGTAACTAAGATATGATAGAGTACCACGAATATCAAAAACGATTTTATAAATCTTATCATCTAGAAAGCTAATGATAAATATTTTTTATTATATATAGGTGTTCCCAAAATAAAAACAATGGAAAAGTTCGTCTAAATGGTTACACTATTTTTGTTTATATTTTTCTATGCTATGAAACTTAGTGTTATTATCCCAACAAGAGGAGATCAGAATATGCAGAACATCATAACATGTCTTAATCGCCAGAGTTATAAAGATTTTGAAGTTATTTTTGTTGTAGATAAAAAACTTGATACAGGACACAAGATGCATGATATGTGAAATATTCATTATATAACTAATTTAACACACAATATACCACATAATAATGCGAGCGCATTGAGAAATCTCGGTATTAAAGAGGCGAGGGGGGAGTTTGTTCAGCTTATGGATGATGATGAACAATTTGATACTGATTATCTTGGAAAGTCCTTGCTTCTTTGGAATCATTATTATACAAAGCTCCATAAGGATT
This sequence comes from candidate division SR1 bacterium, assembly GCA_026397475.1. Classification (GTDB taxonomy): domain Bacteria; phylum Patescibacteriota; class Gracilibacteria; order Absconditabacterales; family Absconditicoccaceae; genus CAJBLF01. The sequence goes on from JAPLUT010000006.1 coordinate 201,105, forward strand.
TTGTACTTACGCCTACCTTGATGTATAGAAAAACCTGAGAAATCCAAAATCAATGATTTTCTCATTTTAATTATTTCATATCGAGGCCTATTCCTCAGCGTTTGTGATCTAAACAATGGGGCTATATTCAAATGTATTCATGAAATTCATTGCTGGCACCGGCGCATATTTTCAAAGAAAATCTTTTTGACGAACAATTAGATTTTGTTTATGAAGATCTCGATTTTTCTTACAGAATCTATCATGCAGGACATCCGATTATCGTTTTGCGTGATTTGAAAATATATCATATGGAAAGATATAAAACTCAACTAGAAAAAGCTCGAGTCGGTAATGCTGATTCTGCCTATAGAAAAGCGAAACATAGAATGGTATTTGTAAAAAAATATTGATCGTTTTTTCAGAAAATACAATTTTATGTACTTGGGTTCTGGGCACAGCCTTTACGACTTATAGCTAAGATTTTATTTTATGCGAAATGAAACCAAAAATGGTTGCTTATCAAACAAGTTATTAAGTGAACGTTTTCGCTATTGTAAATTTTCTATAATTTTCTTCATTTTCAATATTTTCTTTTGATAGGGATAGACTTTTGTCGGTACCTTTAAAAAGCTTGCTATCAAGAATAGATGCAATCTGCTTGTGATGACCATATTTGCTTGAGCCAGCGTTGTAATGAACTCATCAAAATCGTCTTCTCGATCGAGTATGGTAAATCGTTGATTCTTTATTCCTGCTTTAATTTGTATGCTGTGGGCATATTTTATGTCGCTATAGTGAGATCATTTTCATTTCGCTACGGGAACGTATAGCACCGCATATCACTTATTATATAGCTTTTTCACGTCTTGAATAATTTCTGGAAGAAATTGTTCAGCGTTTTTATTAAGATTGATTACTATGAATTTTGAATGTTGAATTTTTAATGTTGAATGTTTGTGTTTTTTTCGATCGTATGCGAAATAAGAAGTGTCCATAAAGAACTCTACATTATGATATCAATATTTCTTGAGATCTTGAATAGTCTCATGGTCTCTTGCGAAGATGTGTTTCGTTCTTTTGAGGATACGTGTGAAGAGGAATCTATTAAATAAATTTTTAGGTATTTGTATCCCTCCCATTAAATAGCGAGGCTTTTTGAGACATGGTAACAAAGAAACTAATCGATATCGATATGAGTTTCTGTTCTCTTCCGTGATGATCTCTCAGCCACCAATAATTACTGCATTAACTTTTCTATAGAGAGACCGTTCTTTTAGTTTTCATTGGCGAATATATTTTATCCACGAGCGGATGCCTTTTGGAATCTCTGTGACAAAGGTTATTTTTGAGGTATCTATAAATTTACTTAAAAATTTTTTTAACCATTCTGGATCATACGATGCTATGGTTACTTTTTTATTTTCTTCTAACAATAATTTCACTGATCACAATAAAATGAGTTCATCTCCCAAATTTCTATAGGATCGATTACCTACGATAAGGATACTTTTTTCTGGAATATTTAATTTATTATTAATTTTCATATATTTGTTTTACGTTAAAAAAAAGACTACTAATTTTATAGTAGTCCTTTAAGTTTATTCAAGTGAAATTTATTTGCTTGGTGTTTCTTTCCAAAATTTTACGCTGTTAAGATAGTCACAGTACGCTTGTTTATTTGCTTCTAGTGTCGGAGAAACTTCTTGTAATGCCCCTCTCCATCCTCCTGATATGATTTCTGTATCAAAATCCGTTGAGAATATCTTTGCGTTATCGAAAGTAATATCTCTTCCAGCTGAAAGATAAAATGGTTTGTCTTTTACTGCTATTTTTTCCTTACATACTTTCTTGATGTAGTTTGTCAGACTTGCAGCTTTGAATGTTTCATAATAACTTGTGAATTCCTTATTTGCGCTAAATCATGGAATTGTTTTTTTATCAAGATTGATTGATGTTTCTTGATCGTATGTTTTAAATGTTACTTCTGGTCATTTTCCGATAAGTTCAATTTTTTTGTTTGAAGTCGGCATGTTGTCGTAGAAGGTGTTGAGCGCAAGAAGAATGTTTTGTTCTTTTTGAATATTTCCATTCGCGAGTTCTTTTGCTTTGCTAGCTAGTCAGGTTTGGTCTTTTATCTCTACTTCTTTGTAGAAAATATCGCCCCTCTTTTCTAGATCATCGAGATCATTAGTTTTGTCTCCTGCGATGTAATTATCTACAAGATATTGTGTTTCAGAATTCATTTTATTATATGGGCCTGTTTTCATTAACTGCACTACTGTAGCGAGTCTTCCAAGTGCTGGTGCTGCTGTATCTTCATTGAACTTTCCATCAGGCTTTTTTGTTAAGTCATCCATAGTTATTCACATTCATTTCAACGCGAGATCTATTACATGTCTATTATCGTCTTTTCCTACAGATTTCTCAAGAAATGCAGCTGCTGTTTCGTTTTTTTTGGAACCTGTCTTGAACATATCTAGAAGTGAATCATATTGAGCCGGATCAACTTTTAGTCTATCGCCGTCTTTGATTAATAGTTTTTTCATTTCTCCATAATTCAACCCATTGAAGAGGGCAGTTGCTCCTGGGAATCATTCTGTAAGTGTTATACGAGTTTCTTTTTCTTGTGGGCTTTGTTTGTTTGCTTCAGCAGAAGAAGCTGCTCCTCCAAACATTTCTCCTATTTTTTCTGTCATAGCGCCTCATGTAAACATTTTTGACAATCCTTCTCCTTTTCGAGCGTTTGCTCAAAATGTGAGGCCTACCGGGATACCAAGTCGTGCTCGATTTGATCCGTCATATATTCCTGTTTTTTTCTCTTTATTACTTTTGAATGCCATCTTGAATGCACTTGAAAGCATCTTCCAGCCTAAAAAAATAGCGCCTCATGTGATTGCTAAGTTTCCTGCTCATGCCCAGAATTCTTTTTGTTCTGGTTTCATATTGGTTTGATCTATCCAATATCTTGATAATCTGTTTATTCCTCATTTTTCAAATGCGTCTTTTGCTGTATTGTAGTTATTTCTCATTTGTTCTTTGTTCCCTGTTCTTTCTCCTTGCGTTACTTCTTGCTCTGTTATTGTATTTGTTTTGTCTGTTTTATTTCTTTCTGATGAAGTTTCTCCTGCAACTTTATTAAGTTCTTTGAGTTGTTCTGGGGTAGGTTTGATCTTCATTAATTCGAAAAATTCTTTTGTGTGTGTCGGAACAAAAGGATGTTCTGAGGGTTTAAAGGTGTTGGGTTCGTTGATTACCTTATTAAGATATTTTTCCATATCTTGGAGATCTTGGCTTAATTCTTGTCTTTTTGCTCCCTGAAGCTTTAATTCATCTAATATTGCATATTCGTTATTTATTTTTTTAAATGCTTTATTTAATTTTTTAGCATCTGATCTGTCGTATCCTATCACTTCGAAATAGGGCGTAGTGTCTCCTTGTTCGAGAAGAATGCTGTTCCTTGATAAAATAAAGTCTGGAACTTCTTTTCCAAGTTCTTCTATCCTACCACTAAATTGTTTAAGTGTCATTACTCTATCTAACTTGTTGATGTCATCCATTTTTACTTTCTTGTCTTCTCCATTTCTGTCTTTAGTGCTATATTTTTTATCTTTATTGTCTTCTAATTCATTTATTTGTTTTTGAATCTTGTTAAGCTCTTTAAGACGTCTTTTTATTTCTGTTTTTTGCATGTTTCGTAGTCCTTTGTCTTTTCTATCGTATTTAGTGTTAAAAATCCATCCAGATTTTTCTGAATTAGTAAGATCTTTTTCTTGTTCAAAAAAGGCAGTCAATCTCTCTACTTTAAATTTTACATTTTTTATGTTGATAGCGTTTTTTTCAATGTTTTCATTTTTTCTGATCTGATCAGCTAGTTCAGCAAGATCTTTTGCTGTTTCTGTGTAAGTGACTTCTATTTTTGTTTTCTTTTCAAATTCTGAAACTTGAATTACTGCTTTCTTTTGTTCATCTCGACTTTCATTTTTTGCAAGATCTTTATAAAAATCTTGCATGAAGGTAATGAGATCGACTTTGTTGTTTACAGCAAATTTATTTTCTCCATTTATAGCGAAAATATATTTGTCCTTATCCTGCTTGATTGTTAATTTAGGATCAAGAAGATCTCTCACCTCATATTTATGGAGGTTGGTTTGAAATTCTTTGCTATTAAAAGCTACCTTATCTCCATATATTTCTCACGTGCTTTGTTGTATAGGGAGTTCTACAGTTTTTGACATCTGTATAGTTTGAATAAAAAATTATAAATTCGATAGTATAAAAACTTTTTTAAAAGAGAAAAGTTTTTATCGTATCTCAATTATATTCACAAAGGACCTAATTGCCAAAATACTTGTCTTAAATAAAAAAATAGGGTTGACAAAAGCCCTAAATGTTGTTGAATTAGATATTTTGCCCTCTATTCGTTCAATGCAAGCTCTTTTTTGAGTGTATTTTCGAATTCAGTAGTACTTTCTGGCGAAAGTTTCTCTGTGAGCTGATAATATTCGCTTATATATCTTAATAATTTGGTAAATTCTTCTTTATCCATAATGATATTATCATGGTATTTTGGTAATAATTGTTTTATGAAATGAATGTATCCCGTCAAATCTATGCTTTTATTGAAATTGAAAATATCTTGGTACTGTTCATCCAGTCATAATTCTTTGATTTCTCCTTGATAAAAAGGAACGAATATGCCTACCACAACTGCGGTATTTATACTTTTTCTGAGGTGAATCAGGTCTGTTGTTTCATGCTTAGTTTTGAGAAAAACATGATATATCTGTTTCATGAGGATATCGCTTTTTATATCTTTTAGTAAAAACGTAAGAAAACTGGCAAATTTCTCGTTTATTGCTTTGTCTTTTTTGATATCTTGTCCTACCTGTTGTGCTTTTTTTTGGTCATCTTGCACTCTTCTTACTGCCGCTTCAGTTATCTTGTTGCTATCTTCTCTTACTTCTCATCAGGCGTTAATATCCAACCCCATTCCGCCTACCTCATCTGCCATTGTTTCTTGAAAATGATTAAAAATTGCCTATACTTGCTTGAAAATGTATGCTTTTGTTCTTGAAATTCAACAGTAATTATATATACAAGCACCACACGATTTTTTTGTTGTACGGAAAATACTGATGGTGAGGTGGATGAGTGGTCGAAGTCAGCTCACTGCTAACGAGTCGGACGAGAAATCGTCTCGGGGGTTCGAATCCCCCCCTCACCGAAGCTATATGGCTCTGTAGCTCAGCCGGTTAGAGCGCGTCTCTCATAAGGACGAGGTCGGGAGTTCGAGTCTCCCTGGAGCCAATTGAACTAACAAAAAAAGCTAACAACTAACAATTAAATGAATAAAAAGTACTATCACTGTTAGTTATTAGTTATTTCCAACTTTGTTGGACTTCGCATTGTTAGTTAAGAGTAAATCCGTCATTCAAAATATATTTATTTATTTATTATTACTATGGCTAAAAAAAAGTGATGAAGAATTGTTGTTGCAATGCAATGTAAGGACTGTGGAAAAACAAATTATCACACGACTATAAACAAAACTAATACTCCTAAATTGGAGTTGACTAAGTACTGCAAACAAGACAAAAAGAAGACATCTCATGTATCGAGAGAAAAATTAAAATAATTTATTATTTTATATCGATGCTTACCTTTTAATTTATTTATACATTTACTATGTTGGTAATTAGACTTTCCAGACACTGAAGAAAAAATTTAGCTATTTATAGAGTTGTTCTTTCAGAACATACTAAACCCGTAAAATTTGGATACAAAGAAGTATTATGATCATATGATCCTCAAAAACATGAATTCAAAGCTGATGTTGAATCTATCATTTCTTGGATTGGAAAATGAGCGCAACCTTCAGAAAGAGTAGCAAAACTTTTGTTAAAAGAGACAAAAAATGAACTTTTCAATAAATTTATTGAACATAGAGAAAGAAAAGGAGTAACTAAAAAAGAAGAAAAGAAATAATTTCTTTTTAGTTATTTTTCCTTACAATCATGAATTCCGTTTATTCTAATGCTGATTTTCAAAATGTTATCTTGACTGTATTGGCCTTGGTTGTGCTTTTGGTAATTGTTTGATGTATATATACTTTTATTCGTGCAATTATTCTTTTTATCTTTTCTCATAGCAAAGAAGAAAATAAAAAGAAATGACGAAATAGTATTAGGTTCATGATCATAGGCGTTATTTTAACAGTAATGCTTTTGTTTTTGGTCCCTACGGTTTTGAGACGAATGAAAGTTCCAAAATATGAAGTATACACGCCATCACATATTTTTAGTAGAGCAGGGGAGCTTGTTAACGGACTTTTTAATCTTGGTAATGTAATTAAACAAAGCCAACAAAATAGTCAGTATAATGGTCAAATTTACCAAGGCACTGATTCTTCTTCAAATTCATTATCGCCCCAACCACTTACGAACAGTAGCTACAATCTCTAGCATTGATCTTTCATAAAATTATTTGAAAGTATCCGATAAATCATTATACTCCAATTATATATCTACTCTTTAAATCTTTCTCTCCCTTTGAGATGCAGAAAAAATTTAATCTTCCTGAAAACCTCTCAAGATTTGTTCAAAAGTTCTGAAGATTTACTAAACATCAAAAAATATTTGTTCTTTATCTTTGGGCTCTTGCTTTTTTTCTTCTCGTGCTCCCTTTGATAAAAATTTCTCCAGTAAGCGATCTTTCTCATTCAGTATGGTTATTCAATGGACATCTCTTCAAAAGCTTTCTGATTGTTCTTGTGAGTGTTGCTATACTTTTGAGTTGGAATATGAGCTTTAAGTTTAAAAACTTTGTTATCGGATATTTTGGATTCAAAGAAAATGATTCTCTTTTTAATTTTTGATTTCTGTGGATTATTGCAACAGCTTTTCTAGGAATAGGTGATGCAATCAGTGTTGTGGGAACAACTACACAAACTATCAAACTTAGTTGATCATATTATTTCATTCAATTGTTCTTGCTTTTAGGGCTTATTCTTACCTTGATTTCTGTATTAAAACACGCTAAAGAAAACGCTAATAAGACCAAAATTGTTAATGTTGTAGATGAAGATGCAATGAAAGACATTCAACATAAAAAATCATTTAAAGGACTTTTTGATGAGGAAGATAATGAAGAACATACTCCTCGTGAACATCATTTCGAATAATTTATTTTTTCATATTAGATTTATATGTCAGGTATAAATAGTCAGTGTATCGGTTGTGGTACCTGCGCTGCTGTTGCTCCAGACCTTTTTAAAGTTGAAGGTATCCCAGCGCAGATAATAAAAAAATTAGCTCCTACAGATGCAAAATCATATAAAGAAGCACAATCTGCTTGTCCTGTACAAGCTATTGAAGATTTCTAATCTTAAAGGCATAGAGATATATTATTGTTGATAATCAACAATCCATGGTAGAGAGAAATTATACTGGATTGTTTTTTTCTTATCTCGTAAAATTGCTCTTACTTGATCGTTTTTTGTCAGATCATTTGCAAAGTCTGAGAATTGGCAGGGACATTGATTGCATGTGCCTATGCTAGGAAGATCTATGCAAAGCCTTACATCTTGGGGACAGCTACTGCAAGTTTCTCATTGGTCTATGATTCCATTTCAGCATTTTTCTGGTACATCTATACAACGTCTTACGTCTTGAGGGCAGGTAGTACATTTTTCTCCTAGATCTATGATTCCGTTTCCACATAAATTCACGCCTGTTTGATTACATGTTCAATAATCTTGTGGACATATTTTACAGTCTTCATTAGGATCTTTTATTCCGTTTCCACAAGTTCAGCAGCTAGGAATGTCGTTAGGGCAGTTGTTGCAGTTTTCTCAATCAGCCTTGATACCATCTCCACAAAAAGATGTACATATTCCAACATCGCTTGGACAGTTCTTACAATTTTCTCCTGCATCAATTATTCCATCTCAACAAGAATTTCAATTGGCTATATTACATTGTCCATAGTCTTGTGGACATATTTTACAGTCTTCATTAGGATCTTTTATCCCGTTTCCACAAGTTCAGCATGTAGGAGCATCGCTTGGACAATTGTTACAATTTTCTCCTAGATCAATCTTCTCGTCTCCACAAACACTAGCACTACAGCTTCCTACATCAATTGGACAGTTCTTACAATTTTCTCCTGCATCAATTACTCCATTCCCACATGAAGCTAGTGGGATAGTTGTATCAGTAGGTTTTACAATAATTACATCATTAGTGATTCAAATCAATCATGCTATGCCTTGTTGTGTACATCAAAATTCTATTCATATTTCTGGACAGCCGTCTTCATCATTTATTCCATTCCACGTTTCTTGTATATTGGGACAGAGGTCTTTGCTATCTTGAATTCCATCCCCATCGCCATCTATTTCACTTCCTGTATTTACTACTAATAGTGTATCTTGGATGTCTCCAATTCCATCTTGATTGAGATCGAGTTGGTCTCAATTGTTTTTGAATGGAGCATTATCAAGTGAGCATACATTTTGATAATGTTTTGCTAATGTCGCTTGATTGATGTTTGCATTTGCTGTGTTCGGATCACTTTCATATGAACAATCCCTATTTTCAAAATTTATTATTCAGAGAAGATTTGCTACCCCATCACCATCAATATCATTATCACAAATATCTGGTATTCCATCTCCATCTAAATCACATTTATAATTTTTGAGTGTTCATTTCGTTTTTGCGTCTAAACAAATATCTGTCCCCTTGATAGTAATAGTTGCTTGATTTTTTAAATAGGTACATTGATTGATATATATGCTATCTTGTGGGGTCAAAATTCCATTTTTTTGATATGAGTGAGTTGAATTGTTCGGCATTTTTTCTGTTCATGCCGTCTGTTGTGTTGTCCCATCTGAATAATCTATTATTTGTATAAGAGGAGTTTTGAGAAGCGTTCCTTTGATACTAGTAGAAAAATTTATTTTTTGTCCTATGTTTGCAATTAATGTGGAGGGGATCATAAGTAATGCGTACGATGCTAACAAACTTTTGTCTCCTACGTTTATAGTAATCATGTTTGTTATTTTTTCTCCATCGGTAAGATTTATATTTTCTGTTATTACTCTTTTACCTGGTTTGGAGTATGAATATTCTGTAGTGAGAGAGGTATTGCTCTGTTTTGTTTCATCTCAAAAATCTCGATCTACGCTTATAATGTCTTCTTGCTTGATATTATATGTTTTTGTGTCGAAAAGTATTTTTTCATTGATTTCTGGGTTTCCTGTATTGCTTCTAAGTATTGATCATTTTCATCCATCAATTCAAATAGTGAAATAGCTTATTCCAGCTAGCTTCCCTTTGTTGTATCATTTTAATATTATAGGATTATTCCCTGCTTTTTTGAATATTCTTTTGAAACTTTGGTTACTTGTTTTTTTAGAAGTAATGTTTTCTGCTTGAAATGCCCAAGTTAGTTCATCAAAAATTCATAATAAAGATGCGGAAAGCGTACTTTCTGTATTTATTTTTCCTCCTACGATTGTTGCTTTTGCTTGGAGCGCTTTATTGTCTCCAGCTTCTCATCATATTATTACAATGACTTGAGCTTTGGCGTTGCTAGTACTTCCTTCGGCTAATGCTTGTACATTGTACATTCCTGGTAAGTTGAACGTGTGGATGATTCTTGATCATTTTCATTGTGTTCCATCTCCAAAATCTCGAATAATATCTTTTATGTCTCATGTGCTTATTGCACTAAATGTCGTTGTTACTGGTGCGCTTCATTCAAGCTTATCTATATTAATATAGAGTCATATTTGATTTGTTGTGTTTTCGCAGATATCTCAAATATTATTTTTGCTACTATCTTCTTGGTTTGTGTTGACCATAAAAAGACAATTATCCATTGTTTTACTTCGTTTTGAAATATCTATTTTTCACTCATCATCAACAATTCATATGGGATTTTTTATCGTATCATTATCGATATCATCATCACATACATCTCCAATCCCATCATGATCAGAATCTTTCTGTGAAGGATTGTATGTGTTGGAACAGCTATCCTTAGAGTTTTCTATGCCATCACAGTCATAATCATTATTGAACGTACAACTAACTTTTCCATTGAGTTTAAATAAGGTATCTAAGACAGTCTTTCCATCAATATTTTTATCAATAGATACTCGTTGGTTTTGATCTATGTTTATTATGTTTTGACTATATAATAAGTTAAGCTCGGCAACGGGTCGATATCCTTGTTTTATTTTTCCTACTTCTTGCATGTTGCATTTAGCGAGATTGAACATACAGTATTTTAAATAAATATTTACTTCGTTATTATTTTGTAATGCACAAACATTACTACATGATTTGCTTTTTTCGGTAATGTTTTTGATGTCATCACTATTAAATGTCTTTGCTTCATAACTATCTTTTTTGAGATTATTGATTCGTGTATTTACTTGTTTTCGATTAAGTCCGATGTCTTTGTACATGTATTTTGCAAGGATATTTATCACGACTTGAATAAATTCTGCTGTTGTTGTTTTTTGTGTTCCACAAAATTGTCCCCCACAGACCGGGCTTGTTGCTTTAGGATATCCTCTCATGTAGCTATTGTCTCCTACATAAGCAACACAATAATAATATGAAGTGGTATTGTATAATCCTCATCAAAAAACGATGTCTCCAAAATCTTTTCCTGGTGTCGCGGTAAAGGTTGACCAAAAATTCTGTACATATTTATCTAGCATATCTTGTTTGGGATTCACACAATCCTTACATTCTACGCTATTGAGCAATCTTGCTAAATCATAACGTGAAATATTGCTTTGAGATTCTAGCGCTTTTACATCTAGTCCCATGGTAGTAAGTTGTTCGGAAAAATCTTGGTATGTGGCAAATACCGATGTTCCAATCAGTCAAATCAATGATATGAGGATTCAGAAATATTTCTTCATATATTTATTTTTATTTAAAGGACGGATTTCTCTTATATATAGTATATAAAATATATATATCAAAAGCTATTTAATTTGCAATAAAATTGTGTTTGCATAGCCCTTGTTTATTTTGGTTTTTTTTGTACATTATAAGTTATATTTATTTGCTGAATATGTTATGTTTACCAAATACGCTAATCTTAAAGATTTTATGCAATGAAATAAATTTGCTGCTAATCAACCAGCATTTTTAGAGCATTTGCTAAATAAATTAAATGAACATATTGCTAAAAAGTGAAAGGTTCTGCTTCTGACTTTGACTAAAAAGTCTTCTGAAGAAGTAACAAATTTCCTTATTTCAAAATGATACAAGGCATTCTACTTGCATAGCGAAATTGCTACTATGGATCGTCGAGAAATTATTAATAAACTAAGAAAGGGTGTTATTGATATTATCGTCTGAGTAAATCTATTGAGGGAGGGGATTGACCTTCCGGAGGTTACTTTACTTGCGATATTAGATGCTGATAAAGAATGATTTCTACGTTCTACAACTTCGCTTATTCAGATTATTTGACGTGCATCGAGAAATCCCCATAGTGAGGTTATTCTCTATTCAGACAATTTTACTGAATCGATGATTAAGGCTTTGCGAGAGACGTATCGTCGTCGTGGTATCCAAGATAGATATAATAAGGCGCATCATATTACTCCAGAAAAGGCTGAGTCTAACGTCAAATGATTGGAGGTTGTAAAAACCGATGAGGTGCTTTCACAGTCTTTTGATAAACTCACGAGGGGTAAAACGAAGAAGCTTAAAAGAATGACAAAAGTAGAAAAAGATATTATTTTGAAAGATTTAAAAAAACAGCTGGACGAGTCCATAGCTGCTTGGAAATTTGAAGATGCTGCGGTTATTAGGGATCAGATAAAAGAAATAAGCGGAGAATAATTAATAATGAAAAATGAATAATGAAAAGTGTATGTATATTTTTTAATAAATAGTTTCTTACACTTTTAATTATTAATTGTTAATTTTTCATTGTCTTTTATTCTTCTACCGTCAAAGTAATGTGATCGTGTGGCATCTTTATGCCATATTTTTTAAATTCTACAAATATTTTTGTTAAAAATTCTTTCTTAATGACTATCTTATTTCTTTTGCTTTGCGGATTAACAAAAAAGAATCATTGTACTACAATCCCTCATGTATCAAATCAGGTTATAATAATATTAGTATATTCTTGATGGAGAACTCCTTCAATACTATTCAATGTCTCAATCAGAAGTGATTTTACCTGATCAATATCTATGTGGCTAGGAAGTCTTAATTTTATGTTCCCTCTGATAAGTGTTTCTGATTTGAGTGTTTTGATTGGAGTCGAAGCGACAATACTATTGGGAATGATTGTTCTTCTTTTATCGAAACTTCTAATGACGGTATATCTTACGTTGATTTCTTCTATAGTTCCCATGATATTAAGGCTTCCCATAAATTGTACAAAGTCACCTAGTTTTATTTTATCATTTGTCATCAACATTACTCCAGAGATCATGTTTCCTATTGTTGTATCCATTGCGAAACCAATGCTTATAGAAACTGCTCACATAATCAATGCCACGTCAAATCCTATAACTTGAAATACCACTAAAATATCGAAAATCATAAGTAATATGAATAGCATACTTCAAGCTAGATTTGCTATTCTTTTGCTATATATGTCTTCCTGAAGTGAGTTTTTTTCAATTTTGGCTCTTACTTGTTTAACTACCATTTTTATTACAATAAGAAAAACAACAAAGACGGTTATTGCTAATATTCCGGTTTTTAAAACATCAAGACCGTTGTCTCTAAACCATATAATAATGTAATTTATAATTGTTGTGTTTGTTATCATTCGAATAATATAGTGTAAATATTACTATTGTTGAGGAAGGTTTTTGACTAGATTGGCTTTATCAATTCCTTTATCGAAGTTGATAGTAAACGTATTGAATGGCATACTAATATTGTTTTCATTAAATGTTTTTCCTATTTTTTCGTTGATATATCCTACTGCAAAATCTGAGAGTAATCCACAATTTGGATCAAATGAGAAGAGTCATTTGATTTCTATCCGGCTTGCTGCAAAATTTGAAACGAATACTTTTGTTGCTTCTTTTTCTTTTACAAACTCGAATGAATTTACTACGTCTTTTACAAGTTCTATTACTTTTGTTGTGTCAGAATCATATCCTACGCCAAATATTGCTGTTAGTTTAATAATAGGTTCTGCACTAAATGTTTTGATGGGTACAGAAATTAATGTCATATTTGGTAAAACTACTTGTCTAAGATCTAGTGTTCTGATTACTGTGTATCTAATTGTTATTTCTTCTATTCTTCCAAGATATGCTTGATCTGCTTGTACTTCTACAATGTCTCATAACTTAAATTCTTTGGTGTAGAGGATCATAATCCCCGCTATCATATTTCCTAGGATTTCTTTGAAAGCTAATCCTACTCAGAATGAAATACCTCAAACAATTAATCAGACATTAAATCCAACCATTTCAAACCCTACGAAAAAAGAGAAAATAACCAGGATATAAAAAGTGATATCATGAATTAATTTTCATATTTTATCCATATGTTTGTTTGCGGGGTCACCGTTTCTTATGATATTTCTTCTTACCACTCCTGCGATAAATTTTGAGATTAATAAAAGAAACAGGATAACTACGATGGCTCCTAATATTTTCAATCCATAGCTTACTATCGCACTGTTCATGAAGTTTTGTATGGCTGTAGGTGCTACTACTGCTGCTGCTGTTTGGGGATTCATTATAGGGTTAATGAGAGTATAAAATAAGTATCTTTAAAGTATATGCTTAAGTATATTCCTTTCTTCTCATTTTTTCAAATTGATGAGTATAAATTACCTAAAATCATTGCCAAAATACATTAAAAGTTATATAATATGGGTTATTATCTTGAAAAGCCATTTAACTTTCTTACCATTGTCGGGCTATATTAAAGTTCTTTATTTTTTTCTGTATATTAATGAACTTCAAAAAAAATGCCGTTTCTTCTGTCAAGAAGCCTTTGTTTTCTGGTCATGGAAATGATTATATGGTCCAGGCTCCTAAGAAATCAGTTTCTTTGTTTACTCTAGTTCTTGTTATTGTTTGTACATTTGTTTTGGCTTTTTTACTTTTTAGAAATTATGATAGTATTACTAATTTCTTTTCTGCTCGTATAGAATCTACTACTTGATTCCAAATAGGACAAGCTATTTCTTTGTCCGGTATCCTTAAAGCAAATGGTGATTTAATCTCTTATAGTCATACTTTAACTTTGTCTGATACCACCGTTGTGGGTATTAAAAGTAGAACTTTGGACCTTAGTCTATATACAGGAAATATAGATATCCAATGAACGGTAGAGAAAGAGCTTAATTCTATTTATATCATAGAAGTAAGTGTGGTCTCTTGATCTTTGGCTTCTACTTGATCTTCACAGCAGGTATTATTGTGATCTGGTAGTGGAATTTATATCTCACAGGCGGGTATCTATCTTCCTGCAGAATTTGGAACAAAATATGTCCTTCTCAATCAATGAGAAAATGGCGTTTTGAGAGTACAAAATATTATAACAAATCAAATTCTTGTTATAGGTTATTTTGCATGTAGAAAAACAGATCCTAATAAAGATTGTGCTCAATTGCAGAAAAACATTTGACCTAGTGCAGAGAAAGTCGTTCCTATCTCATATGAAAATAAATTATATAAATTGGAGGGAGTGAGCTCATGGTTCTTCACTAATGGCAATTACTATGGATACTTTATTAATGATGTTCCTGAACAAGAGGCAATAGATCTTGCTAATGCATTTATATTGCCCAATCAATCTTATGTTACTAATGTCTTATTATCAAAGATACAATCTCTTTGTACCGATGGAAATACTTCTCTTACTCAGGTAACAACTAGTTCTCTTGGGATGGATCTTAATGGTTTGATTATTAATATTCAATGACCAACTAGTGATGGCTCTGCTACGTGTAAGGTATTTATAGATCCTTCACAGGCCCTTTGAGGGACAAAAATCAGTTATGTATCAAGTACGCCTACAGTAGCATCTGGAACTGATACACCGCCTTTACCCAATGTGCCACCAACTACTACTACTCCCACAGCAACTATTGATACCTCTGTTAAACAATTCCCTATCAATTTGGAAAAAGCCATAACATTTACTTCTAATAGAGGATATTCTCTTGTATTTCCTTCAAGTAATATTGCATATGAATCAATTACTACTGATGAAGATCTAGGTCTTCCTGGCGTTCGTTGTTCTTCTCAGATGAATGTTACTAAATTTTCTGATAAAGCTACGATGAGCGATTCGCCTAAGGTAAGAGTATTTGCTTGTACTATTAAGTGAACTCTAAGTGATGTATGAAATAGTATTCTTCAAAAAACATCAATTAACGGAATACAATTTCTTATTCAGATTATGGATCCTGCTTGGGCAGAATTTGCAGCGAATATACAGATTAACTAACAACTCATAGGTAACAAAAACAACGATGGAATTTTTTTGTATATCATTAATCTGATTAATTATTTTAAATTATTTTGAATTTCAATGCTTACAAAAATAATAGCAACCATAACAGAAAGTTATGATGAACAAAAATTGATAGATATTTATCAGGCTTGAGTTAATGTTGTGAGAATTAATTTCACTCATTCCAGTCCCGTATTAGCAAAACCTATTATAGAAAAAATACATAAATTAAATGCAACTCAAGAAATTAATTTAAGTGTATTGTTGGATACCAAGGGACCAGAGATAAGAACCTGAGTAAGAGATGAAAAGCTGATCGTAAAAAAAAATCAGAAAATAAAGATTTTTGTAGATGAGTCTAAGGTTGATCTCTCTTGCGATCTTTTTTGTGATTATGCACATATTCTGTCTGATGTGAAAGTAGGACAAGAAATAGTTATCGACTCCTGACTTCTGATAGCAGTTGTGCAAGAAATATCTGATGACTATTTGCTTGTAA
Source organism: candidate division SR1 bacterium (assembly GCA_026397475.1). Lineage (GTDB taxonomy): Bacteria > Patescibacteriota > Gracilibacteria > Absconditabacterales > Absconditicoccaceae > CAJBLF01. The sequence goes on from JAPLUT010000006.1 coordinate 217,059, forward strand.
TCGCTTGAAGTGATGCAGAAATAGGTTCTAAAAGACATATTAATCTGCCTGGAGTGATTTTGAGTTTGCCTGCGCTTATAGATAAAGATAAAGAAGATATCCTTTTTTGAATACACGCAGGAATCTCTTTTGTTGCTGCCTCCTTTGTAAGGACTGCTGAAAATGTTACTGAGATAAGAAAGTTTCTTGATGATAATTGATGATCGCATATAAAAATAGTTTCTAAAATAGAGAGTCAGGAAGCAATAGCCAATCTTGAAGGAATAGTTAAACTGTCCGATGGAGTTATGGTCGCGAGATGAGATTTAGGTATAGAATTGCCTATTCATCAATTGCCTACGTATCAAAAAGAAATATTGGACATGTGTTTTACCTATGGTAAACCTGTTATAATAGCTACAGAATTATTAAAAAGTATGGTAAATAATCCTTTTCCTACGAGAGCAGAAGTGAGTGATGTGTATAATTCTGTGATCCAAAGAGCAGATGCAGTTATGCTTTCAGATGAAACAACAATCTGAAAATATCCGATTAAGACTATTGAGTATATGAAAAAAGTTATTCAAGAAGCAGAAAAAGTTACTAATAATAAACATAAAGATTTCCAAATATTACAAACTGATGAAGCTAGTTTTCTTAAAAAAGCTATAGCGAGACATGCATTGATGCTTGCTGATGATATCGGTGCTAAAATGGTCGTAGTGTTTTCTTATTCGTGAAATTTGGCTAAGTATATCTCTGCATTTAAGCCTAATCAGCCTGTAATCTCCTTTACTACGGATGATAAAGTATATCGTTTCTTGGAACTGAATTATGGAATATTATCTGAAAAAATTGATCATTTGTGAAAACATAGTACCGACAATCAAGAGATAGCTATAAATATATTAAAAGCTAAAGGTATGGTTAATGTTTGAGATTTTATTGTCGTTATAGGAGAGAGAGTACATCACAATATTCATCAACAACAAATCAGGGTTGTTCCTATAGATTAATTGATATTGTTTGATTTATAAAAAAACTGTTCGCTTAGGTGAACAGTTTTTTTGTATCATTTCGCATATTATTTTTTAGAATGTTCAGCGATCTTTTCTTGGTAGACAGTAGGAGGATTCGCACCGATAACTTTATCTACAACCTTTCCTTCTTTAACAAAAAACACTACAGGAATAGAAGATACTTGAAATGTTGCAGCCAAATCGGGAACTTCATCGACATTCACTTTTGCTATTTTGACATGTTTTTCTGTCTCTGCAAGTTGCTCGATGATCGGTCCAAGCATTCTGCAAGGTTGGCATCGTTCTGCTCGGAAATCAATCACGGAAAGTCCTGGATTATCTAAAATTTCTTTTTTAAATTGTTCTACATTTTGGATATGAATCACTGACATTTTTTTTGGGTTTAAAAATTAAAAAGTTTTTTATACTGTTCGTAAGGAACGGTCGCGACCGTTCCCTACAACAACACTTTTATTGCTGTAGATATTTTTCTGCTTCTAATGCTGCCATACAGCCTGTTCCTGCTGAAGTGATTGCTTGTCTGTACTTCTTGTCCGCTACGTCTCCTGCAGCAAATACTCCTGCAACATTTGTTAGTGTATTTTTTGTTATAATATATCCGTCGTTGTCGAGTTCAATTTGTCATTCGAGGAATTTTGTATTGGGAGTATGTCCGATTGCGTAAAATAATCCAGAACATTCTATTATAGTTTCTTCTTTTGTTTGATTATTAATTACCTTCATTCCGCTAAGCATATTTCAATCTCCTAGTGCTTCAAGTCCTTCTGTAAATCGCTTGAATTCTATTTTCGCATTTGCTTTTGCTCTTGCTTGCATGACCTCTGATGCTCTGAGTTTGTCGGTTCTTACTAAGACAATTACTTTGGATGCAAAATGGGTCATATGTTGTGCTTCTTCCATTGCCACGTCACCTCATCCGATTACTACAACAACTTTGTTCCTGAATATGGGCAATCCACCATCACATACGGCACATGCTGATATTCCCTTTTGTCGATATTCTTTTTCTCCGGGGATTCCTAAGCGTTTTGCTGTTGCTCCCGTTGCTATGATTACTGATTTTGCTTCGATAATTTCATTCCCACTAAATAATTTGAAGGGATGGGAACTGAAGTCTACTTTTTCTATTGTTTTTGTTTCTATCCTTGTTCCAGAATTTAAACTTTGTTGTTTCATGTTCATCATCAGTTCTAATCCATCTATTCATTCTGGGAAGCCGGGAAAATTTTCTACTTTGCTGGTTGTTGTAAGTTGTCCTCCTGCTGCTACGCCACCTGCCATAAATCCTTCGTACATGATAGGATTGATGCTTGCTCTGGCTGCATAGATTGCTGCTGTATGTCCTGCTGGACCCGATCCTATGATCACTAAATTTTCCATAATACACTACTAAACGATAAAATGATTACATAATAAAGCGACGTGAATTAGCTTGTACTTATTTGTTCCTTTTTTTCAATACTAGGATTGAAAAATACTTAGCCATATTCTAAAAATTATCTCATAATCAATAGTATATCACTTTTTTTTGTCTTGTATATCATTTAATAATCTCTATATATCTGCTCCTAAAAATAAAAAAATAATAAAAAAGGTATGGCAAAAAAAAAGATAAAAAAAGTTCTTATTGTGGATGATTGTCCAAATGACACCTTATTGGTAACCGGACTTTTGGAGCGAAGCTTTCGTTCTAAAATTCATACGGTTAATTCTATTAAAGAAGCTAAAGTAATGCTTTTATCAGAACGATTTGATATTGTTACTTTGGATGGTAGATTGCCTTGTCTTCTTACGGGAGGATTTGGACATCGTCTTGTCCCTTTGATTAAAGAAAATCAAAGTACTGATTGTAAGATTATTATGATTTCTGGAGAAAGACAGTATCTTGATGCGGGTATAGAAATAGGTGCTCATGCAGCTATTAGTAAATATGATATCCAGGAAAGCATTAAGTTAAATCATTTATTTCAGCTTGTCCCTCATGTGTCGATCACTTAATTCCTATTAGTAACATTCTCTACGGTCTGTGGTATTTCCACAGATTTTTTTTTGACAATGAAAATGATTTTCGTATACTCTTAAAAAATATTTACTTTTATCGGCAGCATAATGAAGGTCGTTTATCCCAAAAACATCAAAAGAGGATTGTTAGCAGGTATGTCTTTTACTATAGGACCGTTAAATATTTCTATTGTACAGATGTTTATTCTTGCCTTATGAGTTGCTCTTGCATTAGCTGCTTTTAATGGATTATCGAAATCTTGATCAAAGATACTTGGAGCGTTTGTCGCGATTATCATTATTATAATTTTCATTATTGTGGCGTTTTTTAATGTTTCAGAACTTTGATTATTGGCGTATCTTGCTAAACTTATCAGAAATGGATTTTTTGATACTAAGAAAAAATTTCAGGTAAACTATGAGAAAAAAAATCCACTCGATATTGTTATTCAAGAAGCAAAAACTGAGGAAGAAAAACAGATTATTGAGCAAAAAGAAAAGGGTTTTGATCAAAAACATCTGACAGATATAGAAAAAAAATGATTAATTTAGTCTCCCTACACTATCCCCATGTTATTTTCCCTAAGCGGAATACGAATAAGTTTGGCGTTGATTGCACTTTGTGTCGTTTTTTTCTTTTTCAATAAAAAACCAAGATTTATCCTTCCTATGAAACATATACAACAAAAAAATTGGGTTGTGTATACTGGCATTCTGTCCTTAATTATCGTCTCCGTCATCCTCCTTCCTCTAAATATTTCTTTTGTGACAAATAAACAAGTGATTGTAGAAAAAAATCTTCCTATTCAAATTATTCTTGATGTATCTTTGTCTATGGCAGCGAATGATTTACATCCGAGCAGATTTTTTGCTGCTAAGAAATCTTTGATTTCCCTGGTTCAGCAATTGGATTGATATTATATATCATTGATTGCTTTTTCAGGAAAACCTTTTGTTTATGTCCCCTTTTCATCATCATCATCAGCCATTGTTTCAAAATTAACATCTATGAATCTTGGTGATTTTCCTCCGGTAAAAGATTTTTTATGAACTGCTATTGGTGATGCTATTCTGTTAGGTGTAGATAATCTTCAACAATTTGCCCATCAAGAAACAAAAAAGCCATGAATTGTTATTTTGATTACTGATGGTGATTCAAATGTTTGATTTGATCCTATGCAATTACTTCCTTTATATCAAAAAATTCAGGTTCCTATTTTTGTTTTAGGTGTGGGGCAATCGAATTATCTTATTGGTCGTGATACTTGGAATGATGATATTGTTACAACGATAAATCTTGATCTACTTCAACAACTTGCTGATAAAACATGAGGCAAGTTTTATAGGGTGCTTGGCGAAAAATCTTTTGATGATTTTTTTGCTGAGCTTTCAAAAAACATTGTTAGTCATCAACAACAAAAAATTAAAAATATATTTTGGAATCTTAATGATTATCTGATCTACATTCTTGTTTTTTCTCTTTTTTGACTTTTGGTTTTTAAACTCTATGTCTTATGTTTTAAAAAATCTTAACATTGAAATTATAGATTGTTGATCGAGAAATTAAAATTTGAAAAATAAAGATATTTAAGTATACTGATTCAGAATATGTGATTTAGGAAAAAAATAAATTTGTAAATTGTTTTTTTTAGTTTTAAATTACCTGTGAATGAAAAAGCTTATACTGGTTATTCTTGCTCTTTGTTATTCGCTTCCGCTTTTTAGTTTTGCTCAGTCCGATAATCGATGAAAATATGGTGCTAATCCAATCCAAATATTGGATAATGTCGTTCAAAATGCAAATGATACTCCCTGATATCAGGTACAACAAACCGCTTTGGATGGAGCAACAGATAAACAGTGAGGATATGCAAGTTCGTATAAAATAGCAAACACATTGGATTGGTTGAGGAATAATATTAATCCCTACCTTCAATGGGCCGTGTATATAGGTCTTTCTATTGCTGTTATTCTGCTTATTTATAATGGTTTTCTTATGGTTACCAATGCTGTACATGGTGAATGAGAAATGGCTAAAGTAAAAAAAAATATTATCAATATTGTTATAGGCGTTATTATTCTGACTGGATTCTATTTTATTATTAAGTTGGCCGTTTCCCTTATTAATTCAATATTCTGATGATCCAGTGGAAGTATAGGATTTTAATTTAGAATTTGAAATTTAAAAACTAAACAGTTAATTTATAATTTAAAATTTAAAAGTATGAAGAATATCAAGAAATCATTATTAGTTCTTGCTTTGTTGGTTATCGGTGGGGGATTCACTTATGCGGTTGCCCCATCGTTTAATAATAACTTTGCGAATTATCTTACTGATGCTACGCCTGATCAATATGGTAGAGTAGAGACGGTTTTCAATATCTGTGTTGATAGAAACATTTCTTTGATGGCAAATGTAAGAAATATTTTTTATCCAAATCCAAATGCTTTAAGTTGATGATGTGGCGCTGGTTCTCAATGAGGGCAACTTTGGATTTTGGTCAGAGATATCTCATTTATTATTCTTTTTCTTTTCTTAGTTATGACGGGAGTGAATTTTATTATGAAAGCCAAAGAAGCCGATGGCCCTAAAAAGGCATTTACCAGTCTTATGTATATTGGATATGGTGCGTTTCTTATATTTGGGGTAACGTGGATTCTTTGAACGGTCTTGAATATCGGTGATATCCAGTGAAGTGGACAATTAATAGATAGGGTCCAGAACTGATTATTCCTTCAAATATTGTCATTCTTTAAAGTTCTTGCTTTCTTCTTTGCTATTATCATGTTGGTGGTATCTGGATTTAAAATGATGGCAGCGATGGATAAGTCAGATAAAGTTACTGTAGCTAGAAAATGAGCAATAAATGTGGTGATTGCTTTAGTCCTTATTAAGGTTATTGATTATGTCTTCTATATCGCTCAGACGCCAGCATTTGGCTCAAAAGCTGGAGATATGATTGTTAATGTGGCTATTACTATGGGCTGGATTCTTGGATCGCTTTTCGTTCTTGCCCTTTTGTATGCTGGATATCTTCTTATCGCCTCTTCTGGTAAGGAAGATGCTATGAAAAAAGCTAAATCGATTATCGTAAATATATTTATAATTTCTTTGGTCGTATTTTTGTTTCTTTTGATTGTATATCAGGTATTTAATGAATTTTGATAGAATCTAGCAAATTTCCTTGATTTTCTTGCCCAAAATACTATAAAATGGCCCTAAGCCCGAATAGGGACTATTTTTTCTACCGAAATGATGGATAAATCTACCTTTGTTCTGTAGAAAAAAACTTGTTTTGCTCTCGTAGTTCAGTTGGATAGAACGACTCTCTCCTAAGGAGTAAACACAGGTTCGACTCCTGTCGGGGGTAGTACTCAAGGCATTGTCTACACGGTTGTATTACTGTTGACTTTGTTTTGCATCATCTTTTATTTTTTTAATAACCTTTTTAATTATGGTAGTAAAGAAAACAACAAAAGAAAAAGAAACTGCGCCAGAATCATTCAAGCTTCATTGAACTGATACTGGATCTGTAGAAGTTCAAATTTGACTTTTGACAGAGGAAATTGCAGAATTGCAATGACATCTTGCTCTGCACAAAAAAGATTTTGATGCAAAAAGATCATTGCTCAAAAAAGTCGCTAGAAGAAGAGCATTCCTCAAGTACCTTAAATCCAAAAAGTTGTCTACGTACAACGCTATATCTAAATCAGTACAGGTCAAAGTTTAGGATTCATGATTTAAGATTCATGATGCATGAACTATTTCGTTATATTGCTAAACAGTTCTTGAATTTTGTGTCTTGTATCTAGAGTCTAATTTTTATTTTTTAACGTTTTATATTTTAATGGCTAATACAAGTCTAATAGAGCAATTACGCTCTGGTAAAATAGCTATGCCTATTATCAAAGAATGACACAAAGTAAAAGGAGTTGTTCTTAAAAAAATTGAAAATGGTATCTTAGTTGATTGTGATAATAACGCTTTTACTTGAGTTATCTTATCAAAAGAAGTTAAGGAACTTGAAAGATCTGGATATGAATTAGATCCAGGAAGAGAAATCGAACTTGAAATCGTAAATACCAATATCAGACATGAAGATGGACATTATATCGTATCTATCACTAAATTACTTCAATACGATATCTGGAAATCTATTATGAAGAAGTTTGAAGCTGATGATGTTATTACAGTTATTCCTACTGAAGCAAATCTTGGAGGTTTACTTGTAGATATGCATGGAATCAAATGATTCGTACCATTGTCTCAATTAGCTCCTATCCATTATCCAAGAGTAGAAGATGGTGATCAAGAAATCATTTTTGAAAAACTATTGGATCTTATCGGAAAAGAACTTAAAGTAAGAATCATCAATATCGATGAGGATGAAAAGAGAATCGTATTATCAGAAAGAGAAGCTCTCAAAGAGGAAAGAGAAAATATTTTGAAAGATCTTGAAGTTGGAAAGATCTACGATGGAGTTGTGAGTGGACTTTCTTCATACGGATTATTCGTGACTATCGGATGAACAGTTGAAGGATTGGTACATATCTCAGAAATTACTTATGGACACGTTAACAATATTGAAAAACTTTGAAAAATTGGTGATAAGATAAGTGTTAAGGTTATTGGATTAGAAAATGGAAAGATTTCTCTTTCTAGTAAGAAATTGAAGGATGATCCACGAACAGCGTTACCAAAGGAATACAAAATTGGTGATTATATCGAAGGAGAAGTTATCAGATTTGTTCCTTACTGAGTATTCGTGAGAGTATTCCAAGACATTAATGGATTGGTTCATTTGAGTGAACTTTCACAAAAATCTATCCAAAATCCAAATGAAGTTGTAAAACTTGGACAAATTATCAAGACAAAGATTATCTTGCTTGATCCAAAAAATAGAAAAATTTGATTGAGTATGAAGGGCGTTGGTGAAGACAAAGCAGCTGCAGAAGAAAAATCTTCTCCAAAAGCTCCAACTGCTTCAGCTCCAAAAGCTGTAGAAAAAGCTGTTTCAGAAGTAAAGACTCCTGTACAGGCTCCAAAGAAATTTGAAGGCAAGGGATTGGCTTGAATAGTTAAGAAACTCTCTGAAGAAAAGCTTGAAGATAAGGCAAAGAGAATAACTGACAAACTCGACAAAAATCCTGATAAAAAAGATAAGGTAGTAGAAAAAGAGAAAAGAGCTCCCAAAGAAGATAAACCAGCAGCTAAAAAAGCTGCTACAGAAAAAAAAGCTCCTAAAAAATAATTATACTGAATATTATTTTTATTCTGAGAGAATACCGTGGTCTGCTTGACTACGGTATTTTTTTAAAACTAACACAATTGCTTGTTTTTCTGTATTATATTCTTAATATGTCAACTACATGAAAATAAAAATAAGTTAAAATAAAATAAAAAAACAAAACAAAATCATATGACAAAACAAGAAAAAATTTTAAATTTGATTCCTTCTAACGTATTAGAAGCTGAATTAAAAAATGCCCGTTTTGTTAAAAATACAGAACGTGGTGGTAACCAGATATATGTATTTTCTGGTCACAATTGTCCACAATTGATGCTTCAAGTCGGAATTCTCCGCGAAATGTCATTTAGGGGTGGTGGTGGTGGTACCGGATTGGCTATCGATATAGATCGATGGGATGAGTATTCTGGTAAGGCAATGAATGGATTCAAGCAGTTGATTGTTTGGGATCCTGAGAACAAAGAAATTGTGGGAGGCTATCGCTATGCAAAAATGGAGGTATTCATAAGCCAAAATTTTACGAGTATTGATTCCCCTACAATTGAGTTGTTTGATTGCTCTCAGAACTTTATTAAAGGTTATGCTCCCTATGCTATCGAGTTGGGAAGGTCTTTCGTTAATCCCAAATACCAGCCCAAAGCTGACTATATGCCGCCTAAAAAAGCGATATTTAGTTTGGAAAATCTCTTTGATGGTCTTGGTAGTCTTGTAGTTGATCATAAGGAAATCCAATACTTTTTCGGTAAGGTGACTATGTATAAAACATATAATCGCCAAGCGAGGAATATGATCTTATATTATATGGAAAAACATTTTCCAGATAATCGTGGATTAGTTGTCCCTAAAAAAGAGTTGGTTCCTGTGGGACTAAAAGATGAGATAGATTTGCTTGAAACCATCTTTGTTGGCAACAGCGAAAAGGAGGACAAAAAAATCCTTATTACCTCTTTGTATGAGATTAAAGAAGGAATGCCGCCACTTTTTAAAAAATATACCGAAATGTCCCCCAGCATGAAAATGTTTGGGACTGCTATCAATCATCATTGTGGTGAGGTGGAAGAAACAGGTATTATGATCCGTATCTCGGATATTGTTGAAGAATATAAAAAACACTATATTCTTAACTATTTGAAGAGCATTGGTCGCAAGTGGTTGTAAGAAAGTCATTGTAAAAAAATAATTCTTCCGGTTTCCCGGAAGATTTTTTTTAATTTACATTATATTTCTACAGTTATTAGTTCATTTTCTGGATCTCTGAAAACTAGTTTATATGCTGTCAATTGCATAGGAGTTGTTTCTTTAGGATCGCCATATAAATAATCACCCACAATCGGCAATCCATGATGGGAGAGGTGGTATCTTATCTGATGAGTTCTTCCGGTGAGAATCTCTAATTTTAAGTTACAGGTTTCAGGCCTGCCTGTCCGGTAGGCAGGTTCCAGGTTTCAGATTGTCTTTTTTTTATCTTGCTCCTTGCTCCCTGTTCCTTTTTCTATTTGTAGTATTTTTGTAATTCATATTTTGCTTAGAGTATGTGGTAGTTTGGCTATTACAAGCTCTTCAATCGTGTAAGGAAATTCTGGAATATGCTCTATAAATTCTTTTCATTCAGGGCTAAGATGTGCTGTCGCTCTATAAAATTTTTTGAGTTCAGTTTGTTCCTTTTCGTTTATATCTCTGCTTTCTGATTTAGCTTGAAAAAGTTTTTTGAAGTGATCGAGGCCTTTTTCTGTTTTTGCAATAATCATGAGCCCATCCGTGTTTTTGTCGAGCCTATGAATGAGTCCTGCTCTGATAAAATTTCAAATAGTGGGTAAATTTTTGTAGGTATGATAAAGAAATCCTACTACGGACGGTGCATCTGCTTCTCGAACGGTTTTAGGATGAGAAAGTACTCCTTTGGGTTTGTTGATGATGAGATAGTCTTCTTTTTCGAGAACAACAGGAATATCTATATGAGGAGCCTCATTAAGAATCACCGGGGAAAGATATCTTGTAATATTATCGATGGTTATAGTATCATCGTTTTTAAGTTGATAAGATTTTTTTACTACCTTATTGTTTACCTTAATGCCTCATCTTGTAATAATATGATGAAAAAAACTTCTAGAATAAGGAAATTGCTTACTTAATCGCGTATCTATCCTTCCTGTTTTTGCGACTGATAGCTCTTCTGATCCTTCTTGAGTTGTCATTTATGTGGCTAATTGATGCTAAATAGCATTACTGTATAATTTTTTTTTGAAAAAACAAGGGTATTTCCTCTTTTATCTCCTAAAAATGAGGCTTAAAATTTGCAAATTTTTTAAAAAAGGATATAATTAAGTATAATTTTATATATGTAATATCTTTCAATGGAAGCTAATCAAATAAATTCACCTGCAGAAAATTCTTGAATTCCTCAAGGTATCCCTACAGGAGTATTTGTTGCAAATAATCAATCTTCGCCACAAGCTGCTGCCGTACAATCTGCTCCTGTAGCACCTGTTGCGCCAGTTAGTGAAGGGCCTTTGGATAGAATTTTGAAATGAATTGCAAGATTTTTTGCAAGAGTTATGGGACAAGCAGATCCTATTACTTGAGCACCAAATGCTGCATCACAAGCGCTTCAAAAATCACAAAATATCGTTGGTAAAATACGAAGCACAGCAAATCAAGCGGTATCAAAAGTTACTGACGTTACTGGACAAGTCGTTGCAAAAGCTACTGACGTGGCGAGTCAAGCGGTATCAAAAGCTACTGACGTTACTGGACAAGTCGTTGCAAAAGCTACTAGTGTCGCAAATCAAGCTACTCAAAAGGTTCAACAAGTTGTTGCACCTGCTTCTTCTGCGCCTCAAGCAACAGAAACTGTTGCTCCAGCAGCTCAACCTACGCCACCTTCTGCATCTTAATAATTATTAAAATATTTTCTTACTAATAAAAAACTGGCCGTTTAGGTCAGTTTTTTTGTTCTTAGGTCTATATGTTTCTTATTTTTCTTCTAAGAGAGCTTGTACTAAAACATTTATTTCATCCATAAATTCTTTGTTTTGGTCTAATCCGCTTTCATGGATTACTTGCATTACTCGATCAAGTCTTTTCTTTTTTTCTTGAACTTTTTTGATATCTTCAGCATCTATTATGCTTAAATCTATTGGTTGTGCTTTTGTCATCTGTTATATAGTATCAAATAAAGTGTTATTATAGTTTGAATCCTACTTTTTTATATATTTCTTCTATCTTTTTTTGAGCGATTTCATTCACTTTTTTAGTGTTTTTGTTTACGAGAGCTATGATTGTCTCATCTGAAATCTCTGCATATCTTTTTTGGATAGGCTGAACAAATGAAATAATTTTTTCATACAGATATTCTTTCACATCCTTATAACTCAATCCTCATGCCAGATATCTTTTTCTTAGTATTTCATCTTCTTCTGGAGTCAGAAATAATTTACAGATTTTATACACATTACATTCATCTGGATTTTTTACTTCTTCGATAGCCAATGTGCTCGTTGGGATCTGTTTAACTCTTTTCAGAATAGTTTTCTCGTCGTCGAGAAGTCAGATGTAATTGTTATATGATTTACTCATTTTGCGCCCGTCTACTCAGAGAACAGTTGCAACCTCTTCTTGGATATATACGTCAGGCATTTTAAATGTCTCACCAAATTCATTGTTGAATTTCATTGCTATGTCTCTTGCGTATTCTACGTGTTGTTTCTGATCTTTTCCCACAGGCACAATATTGGCGTCATAAAGTAAGATATCTGCTGCCATTAAAATAGGATAACAAAATGTTCCTATACTAATTTCCTTGGCTTTCCCTTTATCTAAGGCTTCTTTGTAGGAATGCATTCTTTCCATAAATCCCATATGCGTTAAGCATGTGAATATCCAACCGAGCTGTGCATGTCATGGAATTTCTGCAGGATTATAAATAATAAATCTTTCTAAATCTACTCAACATGCTGCATAAAGTTTCACGATATTAATCCCATTTTGTTTGAGTGCGCTAGCATCGTGAAGCTGCGTGAAGGCATGCATATTTGCTAAAAATAAAAATATTTCTGCGTCTTTAAACTTGTCTGCTAAATGTAACATAGGCTTGATTGCGCCAAAATAATTTCCTATATGAAACTGACTGTCAGTAGGTTTAACTCAGGTTAGAATTCTCATTGTTTCTTCTCTAGAAGGTAAAATATGTGTGTTTTTCCAGTGTATCGTTTTCGTGAATTAATTCAATGCATAATTGTAAATTTTCGCTTGAATTGCATTAGAAAATATATATATACAACACACCCTGTTCACGCAGGATATTTTGTATTTATGTTTGTAAAAATATATTGGGGAATCGTCTAACGGTAGGACAGCGGACTTTGACTCCGTCAGTCTAGGTTCGAATCCTAGTTCCCCAAAGTTAATTCAGAATTCAAAAGAGGGGAATTATGTGCTTCTGTATCCTAAATTCCGAATTCCGAATTCTACGTTGCTACTGCGGGATAGAGAAACGGTATCTCGTTGGGCTCATAACCCGAAGACAGGTGGTTCGACTCCATCTCCCGCAACCAAGAGAAATATAACTTTAATAAAATAATACTGATCGGGAGTAGCTTAGCTGGTAGAGCGTCTGACTCTGAATCAGGAGGTCCTAGGTTCGAATCCTAGCTCCCGAGAATGCATCCGTGCCGGGGTGATGGAATGGTAGACATGTCCCGATAGAATCGGGATGCCTTATATAGATAATTACCCGCTAACTTACCATTGATGTTTGGATATGTATATGTACTTGAAATGGCTAATGGAAAGTATTATGTATGAAGTACAAAAAATATTCAAAATAGATTGATTGAACATCAAACATGAGAGAGTAAAAGTACTAAAAATCATTTGCCTGTTAAGCTTCTATTTTATAAAAAATATGCTACTATTATAGAAGCCATACATATGGAAACAAAAATTAAAAAATCAAAAAGTAGAAAAGTGATTGAACTGTTTATTAAAGATTAGTGCGAGTACACTTGTGCCGGGGTGATGGAATGGTAGACATGCTTGGCTTAGAACCAAGTGCCTTACGGTGTGCAGGTTCGAGTCCTGTCCCCGGTAAATATATACACGCATTAAATGGTAGACGTGTCCCGATAGAATCGGGATGCCTTACGGTGTTCCTCTATAGCTAGGAATCCCCGGTAAATACATTCTCTAAGTGAAAACATCATTTGCTGTTGAAAACGATATCTGAATTCTTATAGGTTAGTTCATTGAAAAAACAGACATTCCGAGGTAGCTCAGTTGGTAGAGCAAGTGACTGTTAATCACTGGGTCGTGGGTTCGAGTCCCTCCCTCGGAGTTTAGATATTATTCTTTATACCTTTATACACCCATTAGTATGCCAATTACAAAATCTGCAAAGAAAGCTGCGAAAAGATCTCTTGTATTCCAAAAAAGGAATAATGAATTTAAACTTAGAATGAAAATGGCTATCAAAAAGTTTTTGAAAAGCATAGATAAGTCTGAGAAGCTTTGACAAGAAGACCTTAATAAGGTGTACAAGTTTATAGATAAATGTACAAAAGTTGGTGTTATCAAAAAAAATACTGCAGCTAGAAAGAAATCAAGAGTTGCAAAAGCATTTGCTAAACAATCTGCTTAGCAAGCGCTTCATGCCGACTTAGCTCATTCGGTAGAGCAACCGCCTTGTAAGCGGTAGGTGATCGGTTCGAATCCGATAGTCGGCTCCATTAAAAAATAATGAATAATGGAAAATTAAAAATGAGTAATAAATAATGAGGGAAAAAAATATAAAAAATATTTCCTAAATTATTAACTATTCATTGTTAATTATTAATTTATTGTGGAGTGGTAGTTCAGCTGGTTAGAACGCCCGCCTGTCACGCGGGAGGTCGAGGGTTCGAGTCCCTTCCATTCCGCCATTAAATTTGACATACAAACCTAATTGGTCTTATCGTCTAACGGTTAGGACACGGGACTTTCAATCCTGCAATCGGGGTTCGATTCCCCGTAGGACCGATTAATTTATTATCGTCTAACGGTTAGAACATCCCAATTCATCCGCATAATCGGGGCCACCCCAAGGTTGGTAAATTCAATTTTCCGTGAGATCGATTAATACAATAAGGGCCAAAAATGTTATGGGTGATTAGCTCAGTTGGCTAGAGCATCTGCCTTACAAGCAGGGGGTCGTAGGTTCGAGTCCTACATCACCCACCATATTAATACTTCAAATCTCCAGCTTATGGGTCTATAACTCAGCTGGTTAGAGTAGTCGGCTCATAACCGATTTGTCGCTGGTTCGAGTCCAGCTAGGCCCACCAATACCACTTCTTAATCTTAATTTTGTCTTGCGGGTGTAACTCAATTGGCTAGAGTGCCTGCCTTCCAAGCAGACTGTTGCGAGTTCGAGTCTCGTCACCCGCTCCATTAAGGAGTAATCGTTATAAAAAATAAAAATAAAAAGGGCTTATGCTCTTTTTATTTTTATTTTAAAAAACAGTCTTTCAATAGTTGTTAAAAACAGTATACTTTTGATGGAAAAATTTATTTATTGTATGTAGTATGGTATATTTAGATAGATATGGAATAGCTTTTAGGCAAAACGAAAAATATCTTTTGGCCAATGATGAAATTACCGTGTATCGTCCTGGGAATAGAATCTATCCTCATGAAAAATGATGGAAAATATGAGAAGTTGTTAAAACCAGAGTTATTGAAATTCCTTGAGATGATAAGTTATGAATATATCCTGTCTTTAGCAATGAGGTAGGTCTCGTCAAGATAACCAATATCCAACTTCTCCATGATTATGATTTGGCTAAGACGCCTGAAATTCTTGAACATGTGAAGTCCGTATATATTCACGCTACAGATTTTAGTTTATTAACAAGAATAGATATGAGGAAAGTAAATTCAGTTGGTCTTATAGATAACTCTGCGGAGATTAAAAAATTTTATGATGATGGAATTATTACTCCAGCAATTTTACCAGAAAACAACCCTGGTATTGATGATTTGCTAAAGGCAGGTAATTTTTCTATGGCGTTTATTAACCATGATTATGCTGCGCTTACTCCTAAAATGTGGAATTTTATTGCTAAGGAGTATGGGCTTGATATCAAAACAAGTATGGTAGTAGCAAAGGCTGAAAATTTAGCAAAAATATTTGATGTTCTTAGATTAAATAAAGATTATCTCTGATGATGATTGGGGATAGGATTCAAAGACACGGGGTATGGACTTTTACATTCTGATGAAAATAAATACTTTGTTGATCCTGTAGCAGATGCTATGCAATCTACAAATTTCGTTGCTCACTTTGGAAATGAAATCCATGGATACAACTCTGATGCCGCCTGATACTGTGAAAGCTTGACGGATAAGTTTAAAGAAATAGGAAAAGATATGTTAGAAAAAAATATTATTATGTTATGAGCTTGATGAACCGCTAGAGGAATAGCTTTGGAACTTGTTCATAGAGGTATCAAAAAATTGATTATCGTAAATAGAACACTTGAAAAAGCACAGGCTATCGCTGATAAACTTAATATTATCAAGCCAGATGTTGCTGTTGCTATGAATGAAGAGAGTATTTTCTCTTTCAAAGAACATATAGACGCGATTATTAATCTCTCGACTAAATGAGCTGATGGGAATCTTGAAAAGTTTTCTTGATTAACGCCTGCTTCATCTTTAGAAGAAAATCTTGCTTCTAGCAAACAGCTCTTGCAATCTTTTGCAAAAGAAAACCCTAAGCTTATCGTAAGTGATATTAATCTTACTAAGACATTAACGACTCCCTTGTTAGATATTGCAAAAGAAATTGGACTTCCTGTCCTTGATGGAAGAGGAATGGTCGTATACCAGTGAGTAGATGCAATATGGACAGTCTTTGGAGATAAGATTACAGCAAAATGATGAACAAAAGATGAAGTCAGACAGAAACTTATAAAAGAAATCTTAAAGTAAAGACTAAATAGAAAATAATAAAATTAAAACCTGATGTATTTCAGGTTTTTTTTATTTTGTGTCGGGGATCTCGATTATTATTCTTGATTTTTTATTTTATTCCTCTACTGTTACAAAAAAACAAATAATTAATATAATCATGAAAGAAAATGAAATCAATGATTTGGTTGTGCTATTGCGGCCAATTCAAACAGAAACACAAAAGCAAGAAATCCACTTGCAAGAACTAAAAAATTTTCAAACAAAAAATAATCGTCTCAATGACAATCCTGATCTTCTGGCGCTTATTTCAGCACAGAAACTTATTGTTGATGGCCTGAAAGCGAGAGATAGAGCAATGGAGGAGTATGTCCTTCCTGAGTCGCTTGTCATCAGAACATTCATGTCTGTTGAGGCAAATAAATTACTTACACATAGAGTGTCTATGGAAACTTTGTTTGTGGAAATAGATGACGTTGTTTTTGAAATCAATAAAGTCGCTGAACGCAAATCAGAGTATCCTGGCATCAAAGATGGCGAGTATTTCTTTGCTGATAATGCTGTTCATACCCAAACGGGATGGCAGAATTATTATCATTATGGTTCAAATGGTGCGGGGTTTCAAGACAGTTCTGTCTTTAAGGTAATTGCAACTTCGAATGAAGAGAAATATCCTAAAGTTCCTGTACTTACAGTCAAAGATCTTGCTCGTCCGCGGATAACGATAGCGAAATTTGAGAAGTAAGAGTTAAGTGTAAATGAAATTCTGGTGCTGTATTCAGCACCTTTTTTTTAAACCAGTTTCTGCCTGTTCTACAATCTTATTGTATTTTATACAATTATCTCTTGCAATTTAGTATATTATTGTATATAGTACAATTACTAATCTATTTTATACTATTACTTTATTGTCATGAAAGAAATGATGCGACATGAAAAATCATCTCAAGATGCTTGTGTCTATGATGCTGCTCAAGTTTTTCAGTCTGGAATTTTTAATCATTATATTTCTAATACTGCGTATCCTATCAATCATGGACAGACCATCAATGCTTATCGTTTGTCATCTTATGATGAAATTCTTGCTACAGTAAAGGATTCACGAGCTTCGATTGATACCTTATGATTATATGTTCATATTCCTTTTTGTGAACACTGTTGTGCGTTTTGTGAGTATACAGTACTTCGTTCTGGAGGAGCGGCGACTATTCAAAAAGAAGTTCAGTCTAGCTATGTAGATTTGTTGCTTAAAGAATTTGATTTATATACAACCGCTTTAAATACAGAGAAAAAAACACTTATTGGATTTGATATATGAGGTGGGACACCTTCAGTTTTGCCCGCTTCCGATGTAGAACGTATTATTACAAAAGCAAAAGAATGTTTTATTTTACCTGAAAATGTTGATATTAGTATCGAAACTACTCCCAAGATTGCAGCAGAAAGTCCAGAAAAAATTGCCGCATATTATGTTATGTGAATCAGGCGTATCAGTATGGGTGTGCAGACTATTAATGCAAAAATATTAGCACTTGTGGATCGTGTGCATACCAGTATTCAACGAAATAAACAAGCTATGCAAAATTTCCGTAATGCGTGATTTCAAAAATGCAATATCGATGTGATGTATGGTTTAGCCGGTCAGCAGTTGGAAGATATTCAAGCTACTATAGATCATATTATTGAACTTAATCCTGAATATGTTACGCTTTATCGTACTCGTTTTAAGGGAACAAAAATTTCCCACCATGCTAAAGAGGTGAGTCTTGATGAAGTAAATAAGCAAAGTGATCTTTTGCATCATGCATTAATCACTGCTTGATATTATGGTGTTCCTTGAAAAAATACTTATTCTCGTATCATTGATGATCCGGGTACGAGTCACTATTTGACGCAAAGAGTTATTTATGGCACGCCGTATTTGTGACTTGGACTGGGTGCACAATCTTATACTATTCACACTTTGTCGTATAATCAATGAGCTGCAAGTAAGCAATTGGCTATGTATCAGAAAGCTATCGAAGACTGATGTTTGCCTCTTCAGGATATGTATAATTTATCTCTTCCTGCTGCTATAGGAAAGTTTGTTTCTGTTTCTTTTTATTTCTGATGAATTAATCTTGCTGCTTTTCAAAAGCATTTTCAAAAATCTTTGGAATCATATTTCGCAAATGAAATTTCCTATGTTATCGAGCATTGATATATGAAATATACACAAGATTGCTTGGTTCTTACCGCCAAATGAACTAAGGTGTATAATGGAGTTATCGCATTATTTTATGCACCAGCAGTAAAAAAATATTTGCTCGATCTTTGTGAAAAAAAATAATTTACTTCATTATTCGCTAGCTATGTTTGCTAATATTTTGCTTTCATGACCTTGTAATGCACGTTGTCCTTTTTGTATCGGCAAAAGCCTGAATAGTCAACTTAATCAAAACAATCTCTCTCTTTTTCCTCTCAAAAATATAGATAATTTTTTACAGATTCTTATCGATAAGGGGATTACTGAAATTTCACTTACTTGAACTACTACGGATCCTTTACTTTATCAGTATCAGACTGAACTTGTTGCTTATGTTCGTACTCGTATTCCGCAGGCAAAGATTTCTTTGCATACCAATGGTCGTCTCTTGCTTCAGCAAAAAGATATTGCTTCTCTCTATGATCGCATTTCTTTGTCTTTGCCAAGTTTTGATGAAATAACATATCATCATATGATGTGAGTTCCTGGCGTTCTTGATGTGCAAACTATTATACAACAAATTAATGTTCCTATTAAAATCTCTTGTATCGTTACTTGAGATACTACTAACGAACTTCCTTTTTTTATTCAACATTGTAAGGCGTTAGGCATTAAGAGACTTACTTTACGTATGCTGTCTCATGATATGACAAATCGAGAAACATATATTGATCCACAAAAATTATGATGAAAGTATCTCCGCATGTTTGCTAACAATCCTGTCTATGATTTTGATTGATTGGAAGTGACTTTACGAAACTTTCAAAATAGTCAAATTTCTTGTATTAACTTGTATAGTAGTTGATTGATAAGTAATAATTACTTGCTCGATCAAGCGTAATTTTTATTTCCTTGAAGAATACTGCATTTTTCCTATTGTTTCTATGAGATTTTTAAATTTTTTTTATAAAAAACATGACTGAAGTTAATGTAGTAGATAGTAATTGAAATGAACTTGTGGCAGGGGATTCTGTTACGATTATTCAAAATTTAAAACCTAAGTGAGCCAAGGATATCAAAAAATGAACGGCTGTAAAAAATATTCGTTTGATTGATGGTGATTCTGAAGCTATAGAATGACGCGTAGATGGTGTGGTTATGGTTATAAAAACTTGTTTTGTGAAAAAACTTAGCAAGAAAAAGTAGCCTTATTATGTATATTATTTTCAATATGTCTTGTCTTTTGCTTTCTAAAAGATATTGTGTCTCATGTAAATAAAAAAATAAAACCATGGCACACAAAAAAAATACAAAATTTATTCTTCCAGGAAGGATAATTTATTCATCAAAAAAAACTGTTTATTTTTCTGATTCGGGCTATCTTATATTCCAGGATCAGCAGGGGTATTTTAGTATAAAGCATGTCGAAATAGCCGACAAAGAGTTTATTTCCTTTCCAGGAACTCCTGGTGATACCAAAGGGATATTTATAGAAGTAATCATGACAAAAGTGCATCTTGCGGTTCGCACTCCTAAGGGATGGGCTATATGGAATATTACTACTTCTCGTGGTGGATCCTGGGAACACAATGGAAGGGTTTTTGAAAGCATTGAAGTAGGAAAAATTCCTACGAAGCAAAAAAAGCATTAAAGGTATGTTTATCTATTATTCTTGCTACTGTATCTCAGTAGCTTTTTTTAAATTGTAAACAAAAAGACCGAACGATCAGGTTCAGTCTTTTCTTTCTTATTTATTGACTAAGTGTCTCTCCGTAGGTGATTGTTTCTGGAGTTGGATTATCGATGTTTGGATTGGGTCAAGTCCTGAATGGAAAGTCTTCCGGGATATAGTATCCTTTGATTTGGCTCAAACATTTTAATACGTTTGTCTGCCAATTTATTGGGCTTGATGCATATATCTTTCCGTCTTTGTTTCCATATCTAGAAAGTTGATTGATGGTATGATATGCTCATAAGAAAGCATTGTTGAGCGTCAATGGGATTGCTCTTGCTCCTGCGTATGCAGAATAGAAAGGAACTCTATCTCCACGATCGTTGTTTCCTACGTTACCGATATTTGCATTGGTGCTGAGGTATTTCCCAAGCGTACTTTCTGCAAATGCGATACAGATTACCATATCTTTGTCGATATTTGTATCTTTTACAACGTCCTCTCGAAATGCTACTTGTTTGTATATCCCTACACCATATCTTGTCAAAAATTGACTTTCTCTTTTTGCTAAGGTAGCTCCTGTCATAAGTTGAAGATCTGTAATATCTATCGCTCTTACGTATTTATCTCTGAGGTATTTGATTTGATATCCATCAGGCAATACTTCTTTATTTTTTACGATACTTGCATCCAATATTTCAAAAGGATCCATTGCGATACCATCTTTGAAAATTTCAAATGTAAGGTTTGCTCATTTAGAAATAAATCCTGCACCTCTTGTTCCTGGCTCTCATCAACTATATCCTATGAGTTGTCCTCTTCTTACTATATCACCTGGTTTAATGACAGTTTTGTTGAGGTATTGATATATCGTTACATATCCATCGGTGTGTACAATCATTGCTCGATTGATTCCTATTTCATCATTGTCTGCAACAAAATATACGATACCATTACGAGCTGCATATACTGGAGTTCCTTGTGTTGCTTGTACTTGGATTCCTATATGAGGCACTCCGTATTCTTTTTGGAAATTCATATCGCCGAAATAGGTTTGAATGTTTTCAATTGGATATATCGGCCATGCTAGAGGATATGCTTCATTGTCATTCTCTAAATTATTGAGTAGCGTTAGCTTTTTTTCCATATCAAAGTCTGTTTTGTATACTCATTTTTTGATATCTTTAATGAGTTCTACCGTTTTATCATATACCCCTTTTGTGCTTTCAAAGAAGTTATTTATGCTTAATTGTCTTTGTGTTTTATCGTTTTGATAAAGCTTCATAAATTGAAGCAAATAGTTTTTTTTCTGTTGTAATTTTTCTATTTCATTTTGATATTCTTCTATGGCGTCTTTAGTTCTAGATTTTAACTCATTAAGTTTTTTAATCGTTTCTAGTTGTACTTGCTCATTTTCTTTAAAATTACTCATAAGATCATTCAACTGAAGTATCATAGATTGGACAAGGGTGTCGTTTGCGAGCGTACGTGGGATGTTGTCTGAATTGACTAATAGTTTTATCTCATCGATGGTATTTGTATCTTCGTTATAGAGTTTATTATCTAGTTTGTAGATGAAGTTTGAAAAGTCTTCTATGTATTGTTTTGTATCTACCATACCTGATCTTGATGCTTGAATATCTTTGTACGTAACTATCATAAGTTTTTTGTAGGTAGCTATCTTTTGAAGCTGCTCGCTGATAGTATCTGTCGTTTGATTGATTGTTTGAATTACGTTTACGATTTCTTTCCTTGTTGCTCTATATTTGTCTGAGATAACGTTTCCGGTTCCTCTTTCTTTTTCGTCCAGAGTGTAGAGTTGTTGAATTACCCCATCAAGATTATTTTTAAGATCTTGCATGTTATTTGTAGCGATTTGTACATCAAAATTTGTCGCTTCAGCTGCGCTAGTGTCTAGTTCTTGTGCTCTACATAGATTTACTGATCCCATGAGAAGCAGTATACATATAACTCAAATTCTTTTTTTCATAAGTAACATATAATAATATAAACTATACTTTATCAGACATAAATTTTATACTACTCCTTATTCTTCGGGGAGCTGTCTTTCTCTATAATTATATTCCAAATCCATGAAATAACCAAAAAACCGTGCTTAGAGCACGATTTTATCCTTGACAAAATGACTTAAATAATTGTGGTTTATCCTAACGGATGTAATTTGCCTTTTGGGCGTAATTCATCCCTTTGGAATGTAGCTTAATTATATTAGGTAAATTACATAAAATATGTTATTCTTTAGTCAAATCTGAAGCATCAAATTTTTTGATGAAAAATGGCATGAGTAAGAGGATTAATCAAAAGAAAAAGAAACTTATCTTCATTCCTACAACCTTATTAAGATAGTCTGATGCGATCATAATAAGAAAAATGATAATACTTGTGGCAATTCCATATGCAGCTGAGCCATATTCTTTTCTATGATCGTCACCAATATGGAAATAATATCTTCATTCTAGTAGATTAACTGCTATTCCAAAAAATGCTCAAATAAAGAATCAGGAAATTTTTAAAGTAATATAATATTCGTACTTATCTATGATGTGGGGAAAATAGATGGTTGTAAGTCAGAAAATAATTGTAAAAATGATGGCTATATTTTTTCTGTTTCTTAGAAAAAATGCTGATACGATATGTCCTAATATTGCTCCAACAAATGATATAACGATAATTATTATCGAACTTTTTGGTGTTCTTTGGAAGAGATCGACTCCTATTTCTAGCATTTTTTGTCAGATGGCTGTTGATATTGCTCGTAATGCTCCTATGGGTAAGAGTAGCCGTATATATTTTTTTATAATTATTCCTATGTTGGGAAGTGAATGTTTAAGTGTTTGCATAAGTGGTTTTTTTTCAAAGTGAGTATCGTAATTCATTCCCATAGTTAGTATGCTTCCTAAGACTAAGAATGCTATAATTATTTGAAATCAGTCTACTCATCGTTTCCCAAAAATAGCGAATCATAAATAACTTCCTAGCAGTATTCATGATAGGATGGCGACGTTAATTATTCCATTTATCTTTGCTTCTCCGTGTTCTGATCTTTGGATTTCTATACTAAGAATTATTGATTTTATAATTAGCCAAGTACTATATGCAAATCCGATGCTACTTACGAGCAAAATAAATACTCGAAAAGGGTAGTAGTTAAGTATGTTTCCTATGATTAAACAAACTATTGCAATTAGTCATGCGAAAATAGTAATGTTTTTTTTGCGAAATTTGTATGCTATAGCAGATCAGACAATATATGCCAACATTCCTCATAAGCTAAGATATCCTGCTATTTCTTCTAGTGATATATGTACGTTTTTGAGATAAGATCGAAGAAAAAATTTGAGCATAGAAATAAATACGCTTCGCAGGAAGGTTATTATAACGAATAGCATAAGATTTTTATGTTTCATAGATTATATGTCTTATAAAAATGTTTTTTTATAGGTTTGAGCTGTTTTGCTATATGTTTTTTCGTCTAGAAATATACGAGTATCTTCGTTCTGATGCTTAAGTGTCTGTATGTGGACTCCTACGTTAGGTAAAATATGAAAATGTAGGTGATTGATAGACTTATTTATTATCTTGTCTTTTACTAGTCCATCTCTAAGAAGTAAACTTATATCTTTGTACTTGCTGTGTAATTTTTTTGCTCGTTTGTCTACAAGACTATACATTTCTTTGCGTTCTCCATCGGAAAGTTCTGTGAGGAGATTGGCATGTCTCTTAGGAATAATTACCAGATGGTGCTTTGTGTACGGAGCACGTGAGGGTAGTACCATAAAATATTTCCCTTCTTCGAGAATATTTTCTGGCTTTTCGTGACAAAATGGGCATATGTGGTTTTTTTGTAATTCTTTTACTATTCTAGTATATCTCATCATATATAAGGTATAAAAAAATGGCATTTTATTTTTTTGTTTGCGTCTCAGTATAAAAAATTATCTTCTGATTGCAAACTTAGATGCTTCCCTCCTTCCCTGGAAGTGTTCTTTATTTTTATCTATTGACTTATTTTTTGTTATGTATATAAAATACATACATATAAAAAAGAAACATTATGAAAAAATTTATTACAATTTTGAGAGTGGTATTGGCTATATTACTTACGGTTGGTACTATCTATTCGGTTTATCAGTGGCCAGGACAAACCTTGGTTGCGATCTTTGTCTTAGCAAAAGCGAAGGAGCATTGGGAAGCTGTCTGGGTGGTTATTGTAACTGCGATCCTTTCTTCTATCGGTGGGGCATTACTGCTTTGGGTAATTCATTTTTTCTTTACCGGTGATATATTCATTGATAACCACAGCGTTTGGCCTGTTGGCTTTCTGTTCACGAGTGTCTACGTAATGGGACTTCTTATAGAGGAGGACCAGCGTAAGCCATATATTTGGCTTTGGTCACAGGTGAGAAAATTTAAAAAAACAGCAATGATTTAATCATTGGCTGTCTTATCATTAGCGTCTGGAAGTTTCCTTCCAGATTTTTTTTAAAATAGAGAGAGGTAATTGTTAGATTTCTATTGTCTTGTCTCGGATATCCATCTGTTGAATTTGTTGGCTGTGCGTTATAGTATAGAACTTCATTTCTCTTTGTTTTACAAAATCTTCTAGCATGTCGGCTACTTTTCCTACAGTATCTGCATCGAGATTATTTATTGTTTCATCTAAGAAAAGGATAGGCGAGTTGATGTATGATGAAATAGCTAGCATTCGTACCAGTTTTAGAATGATCCTTTGTCCTCAACTTAAACTTTTGGTATCTCTTTCTCCTTTTGCGTCTATGATTTTCGCGTCTAATTCTATCTTGTCTGCTTCATTTCTTAGTTGGAGGCTTATTTGATACTCTACTATTTGTGCGAGATAATTGTTTATAATATCGTTCAATGCTGGTAAATGGTCCTGGATAACTAGTAACAAAAGTTCTTTAGAAAAAATCGTATAGAGGTTCCCTAGTATCGTTTCTTGTTCTTCTAGTTTCTGTCTTTCGAGTTGATGCTCTTTAAACTCGTTTACGAGCAAATCTATATCATGATAATATTGTTTCATAATTCAATGATTTCTTTCCAAACGTGCTGTAGTGGGAGCGTCTATTTTTTCTTTTTCTTGTGCTATCTTTTTTCGTTCTTGTTCTTTTTCTTCTATTGTTGTGATACTCTCTAGAAGTTGTTTTTCTAATGATTCTTTTTGAGTACTAGCTTTTTGTATTTGTGTTTTTCGTTCTTCTATCTGTTTAACTTCTTGTTCTAATTCGTTTATTTTTTTGTCTAAATCTTTGATTTCTTTATCTTGGTTTACATATTCTGTGTATGTTTTTTCAATTGTTTTATACTCTATTGTATTCAAAAATACTTTAATAGTTTCGATATTTTTCTCTACTTCTTTTTGTGTTTTTTCTAAATTTTCTATTTTTTTTTCATCTTTTTTTACTTCTATTTTACTCAATGCACTTAGCTCTGTTTTTAGTTTTTTAATTGTTGCTTCGATCTGTTCCTGTTGATCGGCAAATCATTTTTTTTGTTGATCTAATTGATCAAAAGTTTTTTTGTTGATTACTTTGATAAATGGACATGGTAAAGCTATTTTTTCACAAGCGTAGCTGGCTTGAGTCTCGATATTTTTTTCTAATTCATTCAATGTTTTTAAGATATTTTTTAACTGATTTTCTTGATCAATTATTTTTTCTTCGAGATGCTTTTTCTGGGTGATATTTCTTTCTGCTTCGTTTTTTGCAACCAATTGTTCGTTTTGTATTTGTAGTTGAATATTTTTAATTTCTTCGCTTCACTTTTTCCCTTCGTTGATAAGGGTTTGAATCAAGAAATAACTATTGAGTATTGTGATTCCTCATTCTTCACTGATGGTTGATTCTGTTCATTGTTCTTTGATGAAATTCCAAATCTCTTTTTTTGGAAGGGAACTTTCCTTGCTATTTTGTTGAGAAATTATTTCTGTTTTTTGTGATTTTAAGCTTTCTATTTTTTTCTCGTCAATTCCTTCTATTTTTTTTTGGAGCGTTGAAATGCTTGTAGAAAGTGACTTCTCTTCTGTTTGGAGTTCTTTTATTTTTTTCTGTCATTGCGCTATATCTTTTTGGATGCTTTCTTCTTGGTGGTGTAATTTTTGTTCTTCTGTTTTTTTGTTTTCAATATATTTGTGGAGTTCTTCTTCTCGATGTGTAGGAAAATCTTTGAGTGAAAAATTGCTCATTTGTACTTTTTCTTCTATCATTTTTCGTTCATCAAAAAATTGCTCATATGCTTTTGTGTCTATGGCGTTATTTAATAATTCTTTTGTTGAGCTGAACGTAGAGAGGTAGTTTTGTATGTTGTTCTTTAGCTTTTCGTCGTATTTGGAAATATCAGTTTTAGATTTTATTTTGTATCGAATTTCTCTTTTTTTGTCTGCTAGTACTTCTTTTGCTTCATCTATTCCCATGAGATTGAATACGTTTTTTAGAATCGTTAGTCTATCTACCGGAGTGAGTTCAAAAATATTGTCAGAATCCTGCATCAAAAATATTGTATTCATGATAACCTCTCTAGGTGGCAAAAATGTTTGCAGATTTTGCTGGAGGTCGGTTTCATTTTTGAAATTTACTTCGTCTCGTTTCAAGCCAGGATGCTTTCTAAGAATATTTTCAATATCAGTATCGTTTTCTACAGGATTATGCTCATTAAAGTCAGGTAAGTTGCCTTCCAATATATATAGTTTTGACTCGCAAGAATCCTTAGATTTTCATTTTTTGATATTTCTTATGATGAGGTAGGTGCTTTGATTCACTTCACAGATAATTTTTATAAATCCTGTTTTGGATTTGGTATTTAGAATGTTTCTATTGCTATATTTATAGAGTCCATAAATGGGTCCATCAAAGAAAAGGAAGCTTTTCCCTGATCCGATAGGGGCTTTGATAAGTACTTTCCCGGTATTGAAAAAAACACTCAGGAGTTTGTCCTGAAAGGGTCAGATGTTTTTATAAGATATGGCTATGAGATTGAGCAGTTTCGTCTATTTGCTAAGATAAATACTTAGAGTAAGCATAAAAATATCTTGTATAAAAACAACTATTTATTTTTTTGAGGCTCCGCTGGGGTCTCCAGTTTTGGAGATTTTTCCGGACTAGACTGTCAGAGCCATCTTTCCAGCATTTGAACCTCAATACGGTATATCTCGAGATGTGTTTATAATATTATTATAATGTTATTTTCTCTTTCTGTCAAGGGCTACTGGTGAGGGATATTTGATTTTTTGGCTTTTATCCGAATGTGGAGTATAATAGTAAGGAATTTAAAATTTAAAATTATTAACGATATGCATTGATTATATGGACAGCATGGTACTCATTCAAAGAAACGTTCATTTCGACAAGAGATTAGAACTTTTGCGCTTTTTTTTGTTGCTGTTTTTGTGATTATTCTTGTATTTACGAATCTTAATCTCTTCGCATCTAACTTTGTTGGCTTGTTTGAATGAGAAATTCATCCTATTGCCGCTATTGCTACTTCTATTGTTTCTGAAGATAGTAATATTTCTACTATTGTGGATACGGCACAAAAAAATGATATAGAGATTCAGGGACTCCTCAAAAACTATCAACAAACCACCGATGTAAATACCTTGACCCCGTCAACCGAAGAAGGACTTCAATCTCATCTGATGGATTATAATTTTTCTTTTAATACCGTCCCTCCTGTGGATAGAGTTATTATCCCTTCTTTGTGACTTGATGTCCCTATTGTTACCAATGAAAATATGAAGGTCGTAGATTTTTCAACCGCAGATTTTGATAAAGAACTTAATGAATGAATAGTTAAATATCCTACTACTCCTGCTCCTGGACAAGAGGGGAATACCTTATTGTTTGGTCATACGAGTTATGTGATCTGGAAAACTAATCCTTTTGGAACTATCTTTAAAGATCTTCCTAGGCTCAAAGATAATACCTTGATTCAAGTATTGCGAGAATGAAAGTTATATGAATATAGGGTTATTGATCTTTTTGTAGTGTTTCCAAAACAAGTCGCTGCTCAGTATATGACCTATCAAAATGCCTGAGGAAGTTATATTACTTTGATGGGATGTTATCCTTTAGGTACCGATAAAAAGAGGATTATGGTTGTTGCTAAGTTGATTACTAGTTAAGAAACTACATTGCAATTCACTAGGAAAATCTTATATAAAGAGCAATTAAGATATGCTTTTTTATATATACAAAAGCTTTACTATCAAAGCTTTTTTTGTTTTCCCACCTAACGTGGGATAAAAACGACGTTACAATCCTTTATGGGATTGCTGGCGTCTTATTTTATAATGTTTATACCTACCAATGAAAATTAGAAACGTTGCTATCATTGCCCATGTAGATCATGGAAAGACGAGCTTAGTTGATCAACTATTGACTCAGTCAGGGACTATGAAATTGGCTGAAGACCAAAATCTTATCATGGACAGCAATGACCAAGAAAGAGAAAGAGGAATTACAATCTATTCCAAAAATACATCTGTGAACTACAAAGGTGATGTTATCAACATCATTGATACTCCAGGACATGCTGATTTCTGAAGTGAAGTAGAAAGAGTTTTGAAGATGGTTGATAGTGTATTGCTTCTTGTCGATGCCTATGAAGGACCGATGCCACAAACAAAGTTTGTTCTTAAAAAGTCTTTGGAACTTGGACTTAATCCTATCGTAGTAATCAATAAAATCGATAAAGATACCGCAAGACCAACATGGGTAATCAATCAATTATTTGATCTTTTCTTTGCACTTGGAGCTACGGATAAACAAGCAGATTTCCCTATCATTTATTGTAGTGCAAAGGGTGGATATGCATTTGATGATCTCAAGGATTTTTCTGAAGCGAAAGAACATGGAAATATCTTTCCTATCTTTGATCTTATAGAAAGAGCAGTTTCTCCTGCACCAGATTATACTGACAAACCTTTCCGTATGCAGATTGCTAATCTTGGGTATGATGACTTTATCGGAAGATTGGGTATCGGAAGAGTATATGAATGAACCGTTAATCAAGGACAAGAAGTTGTTGTTTTCGATAATGATGGAAATAAAAGAAAGGGAAAAATCACTAAAATATTTACTACCCTTGGAATCTCGAAAGTAGAAACTAAAACTGCGCTTTGCGGTGATATCGTGACTATTGCTGGGATACCAAATATTTATGTAGGAGAAACTATAGGAGTAGAATGATGTGAGCCTTTTCCGCCCATCAAAGTAGATGCGCCGACATTGACTATGGATTTTCTTGTTAATGATTCGCCGTTCGCAGGTAAAGAAGGAAAGCTTGTTACCTCAAAAAATATCCAAGAAAGACTTGCTAAAGAACTACAGACGAACGTGGGACTAGAAATTAATTTTGATAAATGAGGAAATAGATTTGCTGTTTCTGGTAGATGAGAACTTCACTTATCCGTGTTGATCGAAACGATGAGAAGAGAAGGATTTGAGCTTCAAGTATCTGCGCCACAAGTAATTTTCAAACAAGTAGATGGACATAAAATGGAACCGATAGAAAGTGTTATTGTGAACGTCGATGAAAAATTGTCAGGTACTATCATCGATATGATGGCTAAAAAGAAATGACAAATGGTAAATATGAATACCGTAAATGGAATTTGTACTTTAGAGTTTGAGGTACCTACAAGAGGATTACTCGGATTTAGATCTGCGTTCGTATTGGTTACGAGGGGAGAGGGCATTATGTATAGTTCATTTTCTCATTACGGAGAATATAGAGGAGAAATTCCAAAGAGAACTACAGGATCTATGATCAGCCAAGAAAATGGTAAATGTATGAAATATAGTATCTGGAAGTTACAAGAAAGAGGAAAGATATTTATCTTGCCTCAAGCTGCTATGTACGAAGGTATGATCGTAGGAGAAAGTGCTAAGCCAGGTGATATGACCGTAAACCTTACAAAGAATAAACAACAAACAAATGTAAGAGAAAGTTGAAATGATGAATCAATGAGGCTTGAGCCTATTATTCCTTTGACTCTAGAAGACTCTCTTGCCTATATCAGTACTGATGAATATGTAGAAATTACTCCAAAAAATATCAGATTGAGAAAAGTGTTTCTTACAGACTCAGATAGAAAGAAGAATGGAATGAAGGGATAGAAATATCTTATTTACATACAAAAAATCCTCTCGCAATATTGCAGGAGGATTTTTTAAAAATAACTATTTATTTTCTAATCATCTTTTTCGTATTTTTCTTACTTCTTCTCTATTTGATAAAGAGAGTAGGGTGTTTTTTCACTCTGTATATTCTTTTATTATTTCGTTAGCTGAAAGAGTGTCGTTTATGATATCTTCAGGGTTTATTTCTTTGATGGGATAATAAGCATATGGCTGTTTAAAATGAGTTGTACCTTCAAACTCATTCCCTATTTTTACTGCTTCTTTCAATCCTATGTTTGTATCATATCTTAAAGATGTTCATAGAAATATATTATATGTTCATTGTTGAAGTATTCTTTTAAATACTGCATTAGCATCAAATTCTGTTACATATTTATAGTTGTTTGGATAATAAGAATCTCTTCATAGACTTTTTTCTTTGACGGGAAACATAACAATATTTTTTCAAAAAAACTGACATTCAAATAGTTCATTTTCTTTTTCCCAAAAAAATGTTTTGGGATATAGACTATCTTTCTCGCTGCTTCTATTATATTTGTCTCCATAGGAATATCCTAAACATCATTCATGACTTCTTTGTCTTCATTTAGCTGAGTTGTTAGCTCCTTCTGGTTTGTAATATATCGCAAATGCTTCATGATATTCTTTTTTAAACATATCCACAATGTTCTTTTTTTCTGCAGTAGTATTCAGTGTTTTGTATATTGATTTTTTTATGTCCTTGCTGTTTTTTATCATTTCTGATACAAAAAAATCCATTTCGTCGAAACATATTGGCTCTTTTTCTTTCATATGGCCTAGTAGAAGTAAGAATAAAATTTTGTTTTATTCTTTTTGTTTTTGGAAAATATTTTTTAGTAACTTCTTGCAAACAAAACTCTTTTGGTACTTGGCTTGCCGCTAAATACACATACTCCCTTCTCTTCAACGCTGTCGAATGGGATACATCTTATGATTCCAGCAGTTTCTGCTTTTATTTGTTCTGCGGTTTCTGTTGTTCCATCTCGATGTGCCATTACGAATCCTTGTTCTATTTTTTCTTTGAATTCATTATAGCTGTTTACTGTAAAGGTATGTGTCTCTCTGAATTCTTTATTTTTTCTTAATAAATTATTTTGTGCTTTGTAGAGATATTGGTCGATATGGAGGTCGACTTCTTCTAGTTTGATTAAAGCTTTTTCTCCTGATTCTCTTTTGAAGACCTCGACCATACCGCTTGCGATGTCCCTTGCTCCGACAGTTATTCTTACCGGTACGCCTTTGAGTTCGTATTCATTAAATTTCCATCCGGGTGATTTATTCATATCTTCATCAATTTTTCGTCTGAGAGGAATAGTGTCGTGAAAATATTTTGAAGGGAATTCAAGTCTCGTGGTCTCAAACCTTTCGATAAGCGGTTGGATGTAGTCTTTGATCAGTTGATATTCTTCTGGTGTTTTGAAAATAGGAACAACAACTACGTGAAGAGGTGCGAGTGCTGGAGGAACAACCAGTCCTGCATCGTCTGAATGAGCCATGATCAATCCTCAAATCAATCTCGTAGAAACTCCTCGAGAAGTCGCATAGACAAATTCTAGTTCGTTATTTTTGTTGGTAAATTTTACGTCAAAAGCTTTTGCAAAATTTTGTCCTAAGTAATGACTTGTCCCTGCTTGCAGCGCTTTCCCATCTTGCATGATAGGTTCAAAGGTATACGTTTCAACAGCTCCTGCGAATCTTTCATGTGCGGGTTTAACTCATAATACTGGATTGATCGCCATAAAGTTGGTCGCGAAATCATTGTAGACATCAAGCATTTTTCTTGCTTCTGCATCTGCCTCTTCTTCGCTTGCGTGAGCGGTATGTCCTTCTTGTCGTAAAAATTCTGATGTTCTGAGAAACATTCTCGTCCTCATTTCCCATCTCATGACATTGGCTCGTTGATTGATGAGGAGCGGTAAATCGCGATAAGAATGAATCCATCATTTATAACTATTCCAAATAATAGTTTCTGAAGTAGGACGAATGATAAGCTCTTCTTCGAGTTTAGCTTCAGGGTCTACGATAACTCATTTTCCGTTGGGATCGTTTTTGAGTCTGTAATGCGTGACTATCGCACATTCTTTTGCAAATCACTCTACATGACTCGCTTCTTTACTGAAAAAAGATTTTGGAATCAGGATAGGAAAATATGCATTTACATGTCCTGTATTTTTAAACATCTTATCTAGAATATCTCTAATATTTTCTCGAAGAGCAAAACCGTAGGGTTTGATTACCATACATCATCTTACTACTGAGCTTTCTGCCAATCCAGCTTCTTGTACAATCTCATTGTACCACTGGCTGTAATCTGTTGCTCTACTTGTTAATTTTGCCATGCTTATCGTGTATATAATAAATATTATTATTAATTTTCTACACAAAAGAGCTGTATTATCAAGGTTATTGCTAAACAAAAAAACCCTGCATTCCTGCAGAGCTTTCTATGGTAATATTAACTAAGTTTACTATTTTTTTCTTCTTAGAAAGAATCCTGTAGTAAAAAGTATACCAAGGACTATCAAAAGCATTCCTCCAATCATATTGCGAAGCATGTAAAGTCCAAGAACCAAAAGAATGATACCAATGATAGTGAAGATTTTTTCTTCGCTACTAGATACTTCCCATCGAGCTCCAATTTTGCTTCCAATTTCTTTAGTTTCGTCACCAAATCTTTGTTTTGCTTCGTTTTCTACGTTTTTTGCAAATGATTTCACTCTGTTTTCTACAGAGTTTATAGTCTTTTTTGTGTTAGATACACTTTTTTTAAACGTTTTCTTTGCTGGCATGGCAAATAAGTAAAGTATAAAAGCTTGTATACGACTATATATAAACTTTATAAATTTGCAAATCTATTTTTTTTTCATAAATCTGCAAGAAATATACATACAACCTTATCTTATATTCTGATCTGCATTTTTGCGAGGGGTTGTTTTACTGCGATTTTATTTTTTGATCTAATAAACAATCCTAGTGAGATTATTTTTCTTACAACGCTAATCTCTTCAAGAAGTTGTTTATCAATGTACTGCTCCGAGTATATTGGAAAGTGTTGAAGGTGTACGGAATCTCATTCTACTTTTCCTTGTTTTGTAAATTTTTGAAGTTCGAGATAAATATGTTCACTTACAAATGGTGCAAATGACGCACAAAGTTTCATATAACTTTGTACTACTTCAAATAAAGTATTGAATGCTGAATTTTTATCTTCATCCATTCCTGATGCTCGAAACCTCCTTCTTGATCTTCTAATAAATCGATTGTTGAGTTTTTCTATAAATCCTAATACTAATTTTGCGCTCGTATCGAGAAAATATTTGTTCATTTCTTGTTCGAGTTGGATTCCAAGGTTATGAAGTTCTGCCAGTATTCGTTTATCTAATTCATTATTGATACGATAGGTTGGAAGCTTTATCACTTCAAGTTGTTCTAATGATGCTTTCGTATCGTAGAGATCTGTTCGTAGTTCTTTGAAATATGTGTCATCCGAAATGATCAGAATATTTTTTCATTTATTTTTTTTCAAAATAGTTGTATATGTCTCTATGCTCTTAATTTTTATTTTTTTGTCTCTATATAGTTTCATAATATTTACGACTTCTTTTGCAGTTTCGTTGCTTTTTGTGTAGATGATATCAGGGTGTATCCTCAATACTTGTTCTATGAATTTATCATTTTGTAAATTTTTAATATCTTGAGATTCTGCATCTTTCATAAAATATGCCGTAGTATTATCCGTAGACCACTTATCAACGTTTGCGTAGGTTTCGAAAAACTTATAGGTATTCATGATTGAACCTGTAAAATCTTTGTATACTTGTTCTACTCATTTTTCTGAAAATCTTACCGGTTCTGCTCTTACTCCAGGTGAAGCAAGTAAATATAATCTATACGCGTCAGTTCAGTATTTTCCAAATAAATATTCTGGATCTGGATAATTTTTTAGTTTCTTTGACATTTTTTTCCCATCCTCGGCAAGTACGAGTCCATTAATTACTACGTTATTAAATGAGTTTTTTTTCATGACTGCGTTTCCACATACATGCATTCCTCTAAACCAACCCCTTGTTTGATCTAATCCTTCGATGATAAAATCTGCAGGATAGATCAGTTTTTTTGTACTGTGGTCTGCAGTGTATCCTGCTTGTCCAAATGGCATAGATCATGATTCAAACCAACAATCCATAACTTCTGGGATTCTACGATATTCTTTATTTCACTTCTTGAATCGATAGCTATCAACATAAGGTTTATGAAGATCTATCTCTGTATTTCTATCGTTATCTCGGTAGTGAATTTGGACTTTATGTTCTTCTAGTGTATTGTTGCGTGGATAGAATTCTTTTCTTTTTTTTAGATAATCAAAAGTTTTGAAAATGTTCTTTATCATAGTTACGGGCTCGCCATGAGAGGCAAGGAGTATTGTTTCTGCCTTGTGTTTTGTGTTCACCTCAGTTACTATTTCCTGTATTCTTGCTTTCATATCATCAATGGATTCGCTATGAGGATACATTTGTTTATCGCATGCTATAGATTCTACAAGCGAGGAGCTGTACGATTTATCTTGCGCTTCAGGGACAATATACTCTGTTAATCTGAAGTCTATATATACGTTTGGAATAAGTTCAAATGTTTTTTTGCTGTTGCTATTTTTTATATATGTAATAAGTTCGTTTTTGTTTCGTAAATTTCTAAATATTTTTGTTATGTCTTCATGTTTATTTATGAGCGTTACTATCTCTTCTTTGCTATAGCTACTTTCTAAGTAGGGCAAAAGTGTCATTAGCACTCTCTTGAGTGGCGACATGTAGATGTTTATTTTTTTGTCTTTTTTTGTGGCTTTTTTAATTTGTGTTTTTATAGATTTTGCTTGTTTCTCTCCTAGTTTGCTAAGAACTCCATCACCTAAACTATCGTGATGACTGATTTCGTTGAGGTCTGTTCTGCCATGTCTGATTAAAATATTTTTCGTGATATTTTGTGATCAGTCTCTTGTACCTTGATAAATTTCTTCAAGCGTTCAACAGACGATGATATCGTCTTTGGTTACAGGGCGCAAGTTTCAAGGAACAGGTTGTTCT
This sequence comes from candidate division SR1 bacterium, assembly GCA_026397475.1. GTDB lineage: Bacteria > Patescibacteriota > Gracilibacteria > Absconditabacterales > Absconditicoccaceae > CAJBLF01. Next base: position 252,409 of record JAPLUT010000006.1, read on the forward strand.
TTGTCTGTAACTTTTAACTTGTAACTTGTAACTGCTTCCCAAATGGGAAGTGGAGCTCATCGATATCTATTTCTTGCGAGATTCCAATCAGGTGCTGACTTTAAAACATCAATAAATCTTTTTTTAACGGTTTCAGGAACAAATCAAATAGATTCAGCATGAGGTACTGTGATGTTTGTTAACTCTTGTTCTTTGATAAACCAGCTCGTTAATGCTTTTGATATTAATGGAGTATCGCATCTTCGGCAATGTGGGTAGGAGTGTTCATATGATTTTTGTCCAATCAATTTCTTCTCTTCTTTAAGGCGTTGGATGATGTCTTTATTTGCATCATATACCCTTGTTCCTTTTCGCTCAGGGACTTCATCAGTAAATTCACCGTATTCGTTTACGGGCAAAAATAACCAGTTTTTAGATTCATCTCTTGGCAAAAATTGTGCTACTGCATTGTAATCGTCCATTCCAAATGCAGGTGCGATGTGGACGATTCCTGTTCCATCTTCTGTGCTTACAAATTCTCCTGCTATGATTTTGAAGAATTGTTCTTTGTATTTCTTGTCTATTTTGCTCTTGTTGATGTGTTGGAATAATGGTTCATATTTTAGTCCTACGAGATCTTCTCCTTTGAAAATATTTATTAAAATATATTCATTATTTTCTTTGTAAAATTGTTTGATTAAGTTTTCTGCCAAAATATAATATTCTTTTGATGCTTTATCAAAAAGCAGTACATAACGAATATGTTTTCCTACAGCTAAAAACATGTTGCTTGGTAGAGTTCGTGGTGTTGTTGTCCATGCAAGAAAATTAACATCCCCGTCTTTCATTTCGTTTTTATGCTCTTTGGTATAAGGAAGTACATTATTGATGGTATAAAAAGAAAGGAAGCGACTCATGAGTTCGTTCACGTCATCGATAATGACGCTATCTATTTTTATTGCGAATCCTAAGTCGTTGTCATTGGATAGTATTTCTACGTATTTTAGTTCGTTGTGTTTGTTACTTTCTTGAATTTTTGGAGTTCAAGAAATAGTGACCTCAAAATAATGAGCTAAAACATTTTGTTTGCCAATATATTTTCTAGATCAGATAAGTTCGGATTTTACAATTTTGACACCAAGTTCTTCATTGAGTTCTCTAGTCAGGGATGCTTCCAATGTCTCTCCTGTATCGACCTTCCCTCCTGGTAATGTCCAAAAATCCCATCTTGTATCGAAGAGGGTGAGATATCTTCATTGTTCGTCTTTGATGATGGCTTTTGTAGTATGTATAAATCCATCACTTGTTGTTTCATGTTTTTCATTTTTTGCTAATGCAATTTTGAATTTGATCGTAATTGCAGGATCTTGTCTGTCTTTGTATCCTTCGTTTACTTCAGAATTGGAAAGCGTAGTAGCACAACTTGGACACATCCATTGCACATTGAATCATTTGTATACAAGATTTTGATTGTACATATTTTGGATGACTCGAATGATAGACTCCATGTAGTCTAAATTCATTGTATAATATGCATGATCCATGTCTGCTCGTCTTCCGATTTGATCAACGAAATTTTTCCGTTCGTCGCTGGTGTTGCTTACATATTTTCTACATTCTTCTACGAATTTTTGTACTCCAAGTTTTTCTATGTCTTTTTTACCATCGAGACCAAGTTCTTTCTCAACTGCCTTTTCTACAGGTAATCCATGACAATCTCGTCATCGATCTCTGTTTACTTTATATCCTTTCATTGTTTTAAATCTAAGAATCGCGTCTTTCATTGATGAGGTTAATCCATGCCCAAAATGCGGTGTCCCTGATGCAAAGGGAGGTCCGTCATAGGTAACCGATTGAAATTTTTCTGATCTCTGATCGAGTGATTTTTCAAATATTTTATTTTCTCTCCAATATGCGTTGAGACTTTCAATTAACTCTTTTTGATTCATAATAAACAAAAAACGATAAAATAAGCAGCTATACAGTTTGAGTTATGAATATAGTAAAAGCTGGAATTGTTTCAAGTCTACTTCTTCTTTTTTCATTGATTAATAAAATTAAAAGATTAAAAGATTAATAAGGTTTGTTATCTTGAGTGTAACGAAAGATATACTGTTTGTTATTTGTTATATCCTTCGACTTCGTTCAGAATGACAGATGGGGAGAATTATTTCTGAGATCTGAATATTTTAATTTTCTAAATATTTTAATATTTTAATCTAATGTATGAAAATACTTGTCATCAATGCTTGAAGTTCGTCTTTGAAATATCAACTCTTTGATATGAAGAAAAAAAGTGTTGTGGTAAAATGAATCATCGAAAAGGTCTGAATAAAAAATTCTTCTGTGAAAAATCATAAAGATGCTCTGCACTCAGTAATGAAAGTCTTGTCTGAAGGTTGAAATCTAGATATTGATGCAATAGGTCATAGAGTCGTACATTGAGGAGAGTATTTCAAAGATCCTGCAATTATTACTGATGAGGTGCTAACAAGGATTGATGAATGTTCGGATTTAGCTCCCCTACATAATCCCCATAACTTGCAAGCCATCCTTGCATGTAAAGATTTGTTCCCTGGTATCCCTCAGGTAGCTGTCTTTGATACTGCCTTTCATCAAACTATGGAGCCTGCTCATTATCTATATGCTTTGCCGACTAAATATTACGAACAGTATAAAATCAGAAGATACGGTTTTCACTGAACATCGCATCAATATGTTTACAATAAACTAATTGCCAATTATCAATTGCCCATCAGTACTACAAAAGTCATTACCTGTCATGTGGGTAATGGTGTGAGCGTTGCTGCCATTACAAATGGAAAGGTAGTTGAAACATCTATGGGTATGACTCCTTTGGAATGAACTATGATGGGGACAAGATCGGGAAATATCGATCCCGCAATTATTCCGTACTTGATGACTCATGAATCTATGACTCCTGATGAGATAAATGATCTTCTCAATACACAAAGTGGTCTGCTTGGAGTGTCTTGAGTTTCTAGTGATATGAGAGATCTTTTTGCAGAAATAGAAAAATGAAATAAACAATGTTCTCTTGCTTTGGAGATGTTTATCACTTCTCTAGCTAAATATATCTGAGCGTATGCTTGTCTTTTGTGATGAGTGGATGCTATCGTTTTAACTGCTGGAGTTATGGAACATAGAGCAATATTGCGTGCAATGCTTTTGGAGAAATTATCTTGGATGGGAATCCTTCTTAATAAAAAAACGAATCAGGATGATTTAGAATCAGATGCCGTTATTTCTCTACCCGATTCAAAAATTATGGTTGTCTTGATCCCTACGAACGAAGAACTGATGATAGCAGAACAAACGTATAAACTAATTTATAATTTATAATTCAGAATTCAGAATTCAAAAACTTTGCATTCTGAATCCATTTTACAGGCTTGAAATTGCTTATAGATTTGATATAAGCTAAACAACTTATTTTTTATTTATTTTATTATTGTATTACTCATGGAAAACACACAACAAGCTCATCAAAAAAAGCGTTTTAGCGAAGAAGAAACTTTGGACAAGGTAGAAAGATGAATCGATCATAATATGGAAAAAATTATGAATCAATGATTTGCTCATAAGTTTATCAATATTAAGATCGTTAAAAATATTCTTGGTGCTCATATTGTTGCTGACATCAACAATAAACTTCAATCCTATCTCAAAACTATTTTTAGTATCGTAGGACGAATATCTCTTATTACTTGAATTATTGGTATTTTCTCATTCTTGATTTCTTTGAGCGGACTTGGGTTTATGTTTAGTTTAGGTTTTGGTATCGGTGTCCGTGTATTGATTTATGTTTTGTTAGCTATTTTATTCGCACTTCTTTCGATCTTTATCGGTATCGGTATGATAAGATTTAAAAAACGAGTAATCTCTTTGGTTATTCTTTGATTTGGTGTGTCTGCAGTTTCTCTTCTTCTTAGTTTAATTCCCGTAGGAATATATTCCTATAGAGCGTATGGAAGTTTCTGATCAAGTTTATTTAATCTTTTGATTACTTCGCTTTTCTTGATTTTGATATTAAAAAATGAGCATATGTTTACTAATTAGTAGAAAGTAGAAAGTATAAAGTAGAAAGTACAAAAAAATTTTACCTTTTGATTTTGTTTCTATGAAAAAACAATTAATTGTTGCTCTTTTGCTTTCTGCTGCTCTTGTATGATGCACGAAGACTGATATCTCTAAACTAGACATTAATTCGCTTACTGATTTGCCTGCATTACAAAAAGCTACTACACAAGTTTCTCAGGAAATAAATAAGTGAAGCATTACCATGGATCAGGCGCAAAGTATCGTGGATAAACTTCAACAAAGATATGTCGATCTCACGGATACAGCTGATCAAAATATAGAAACAACATTTGGAACTATACAACAAATTTTTGATACTAAGGCAGTTACTTTATATGTTCTTCCGATTTGGGCAAAGAGACTTTGAATGACGGAACCTAAATGAATGGAGCTTGATAAATCATTGTCTCAGCAAAATTATCTTAGTGGCTATGGTTCTACCCTACTTGTATTCAGATGAAACTATACTATCGCTCTTCAACAAGCAAAAACTATAGCACAAAAAGCTCATCTTTATGTCAGTAATGAATTTGCACAAGCACAAGCGATTGCCAAAATTGGTAATATAGATTACATCTCTGGTTTAGATATTGGTGGTTTGAGTAAAGGAATCATCTATGTTAATCATGAATTACTTGATACTCGTGCTGATCAATTTCTTTCCGTGGGCGTAGATCAAAACTGAACTTTGACTCTCCAAGCAACAAAGCGTAAGTCAAATTAATAATCAGCTCCTTTAAAATTTCCTTGTCCACGAAGGTGGAAAATTCTAAATTTTAAATTGTAAATTCTCTTTGTGATGAAGTATATATTGTGAATCCTTGTTTTCTTAGTCGGAATTGTGAGTGTGAGTTTTGCTCAGGAATATATTTTGTTTTATGGAAATGGATGTACGCATTGCGCAAAGGTAGAACAATATATCAAGGAAAATAAAATTGCTAAAAAGTTTGATCTCACTCAAAAAGAAGTATTTTTCAACAAAAAGAATCTGAATGAACTCAACGGATATCTCGAGAAACATAAGTTGACCTATGATACTATCGGTGTCCCTTTCTTGATTATCAACAGTGGCGCTGATTGTAATTACGTCAATTGAGATACCAATATCATAGAATATTTTTCTGGCAAATTAGCACAAATAAATGCAGCTGCTTGTAAAGATACCGCATTAAGTGGAGGAGTGGCAGTCGTACAAAAGACGTTAAGACAAAGATTGTCGTTCTTTGCTATCATGCTTCCTGCAGCTGTTTCTGACAGCATCAATCCTTGTGCATTCGCGGTAATGCTTTTGCTTTTGACTACAATACTTTCAAAACATAAGAACAGAAGAAAGACTTTGCTTGCATGAGCGATGTTTTCCTTAGCAGTATTTCTAACCTATCTTGCAATGGGTGTCTGATTGTTTTCCGCTCTTGCTACTGCTAATAATACTTTCATTCTTAAGCTTGTCGTCTGAATACTCTGACTTGTTGTTTGATTAGCTAACCTCAAAGATTATTTCCGATATGGAAAATGGTTCGTGATGGAAGTGCCGTTTAGTTGGAGACCAAAAATGCAGGAATTAATCTATAGAGTTTCTTCTCCGTGGTGAGCATTCTTTATATGAGTATTGGTCAGTCTCTTTCTTCTTCCTTGTTCATCTGGTCCTTACTTCACCATCTTATGATTTATGAGCGCTCAAAGCAAAGCTCTTAATCTCCGATGATATATCTACTTAATAGTGTATAATCTTATCTTCGTCTTGCCTATGTTTATCATAGCGATTATGGTAAGCTTCTGATATGCTAACGTTGATAAGCTTGCTAAGATCAAACATGAAAAGACTAAACTAATTCATTTGATTGTAGGTATCTTGATGTTGTGATTATGAATTTATGTTTTGACTACGATATAAAGTTTTCTTTCTGCTTCTTCGTAAGGAACGGTCGCGACCGTTCCCTGCAATATAAAAAAGCTCCCTCAGGGGAGTTTTTTTTGTGGGTGGTTGTTACCCCACCCCATCCCTCCCCATTTCATGGAGAGGGAGAAACAACATTTGTTCCCCTCTCTACGAAGTGGAGAGGGGTTAGGGGGTGAGGTAACTTATTTTTTTCTAGAGATTCTCTTATTTATCAAGGGACTAAAATGCCCTTTATATCTTTCTTGAACATCTTTTATTTGATAATCTTTTCCCGTGATTCTTTTTCTACAATGCGCACTTCAACATTTACATTCCCATTTTGAAATCTTATCTTCATCTCATTCCCAGATTACATAATCTGCAGTTATCTCTTCATCTTTCTTAATATCTCTTTTTGCAATAAGCGTAAAGGCGTCTTGCATCCATCCGTTGGCGTCGCAAGAATGGTTTACAAAATATCCTGTATCATTACCTCTATCTTCGATACTAAACAAATCTTCGTCTCGTTGCATTATTAACTTCCCTTCTTTCTTAGCTTGTTCTGCTTCGACTTTGTTGGTGTAGTTTCATCACCACGTCATTAGTTTTTCTCCTGCTTTGATATCTTCTTTCGCGAAAATTCCTTTACCATGGATGGTGGCAGGTCTGATTTCTGCTTTGGGAGAGATTCGATCTTGTTGGGGGATGGGATACATAGTACTAATATTGTTGTAGATAAATATTTTTTTTCGAAATTTCTTATTAAGAATTGTGTTGTTTAATGTTGAAGATATGGGAGTCTTCAGCTGATGAATCATCTGAAAGTAACAATAGTTCAGAGTTCCCAAAATGAAACATAGTCAAAACTTCTTGCCAATCCAAATTGTAGTAAGCAGCATATATCATTTTTCAAAAATCACCGTGCGTAACCATTAGAATGCTCTGTCCATCATGTTTAGATTTAATAAAATCTAACAGCTTTTTTGCCCTTATGATAAGTTGAGGAAATGTTTCAGCACCTTCTGGAGAAAGAAAATATGTGATAAGTTCTGCTTGGATAATGTCTGGAGAACATAGCTTTTTACTATCTTTTGTAGGCTTGCCTGTCATGATACCAAAATCACGTTCAATCAATAATTCATTTTTTTCTGGAGCATCAACCTGAAGATAATCTGAAATTATTTTCGCTGTTTGATAAGCTCTTTGAAGTGGAGAACTGTAAATTTTATCAAAATGTATTTTAGAGTCTTTTATTTTTTGAGCAACTTGCTTAGCTTGATCAAGACCAATTTCGGTTAGAGGCATATCACGATGTCAATTTAGAATTCACATCTCATTATCTTTGTCTTGGCCATGTCTGGCCAAATATATTTTTATCATTTATGTGATTATAAAATTAAATATTACTTTCTTAATAAATTTTCTATTGGCGAATATTTACTATTCTGCTTAATTTCTTCTTTGAAATGCTGATTATTCTTCCAATAGATCTTATATGCTTTCGCTCATTTTTTACTCGTTATGATTCTGTAATTGTTGTTTTCTATCTGTATTGCGCAATCGTTTTCAATCGCAATCGCTACGAGAGGACTTTTTTTCATCATCCTTTTCAAGTCTTCTTGTCTGTGTATTTCTACATCATAATGAGGGCAGTGAAGAGCCTGGATAAAGTTTAATCCTGAAACTTTTATAAGCTGTGTACTCTCACTGGTAAATTTTCTTGAATCTGAATTGCCATACTTGAACCAGCAAATCGATCCTGCGCTCAATCAGCTCAATACGATGTTTTTTTTCAAAGCTTTTTCTAAAATCTTATCTACTCCAAGTTTTCTTCGTAAGCTCATCATTTTTAAGGTATTTCCACCTCATACATAGATGATATCAGAACTGAGTATTTTACCTTCAATTTCTTTTTTTGTGGGTGTATTTTTTATCAGGTATAAAACATCTACCTTGCATCATAAGCTTTCAAAATATTTTTTAATTCCTTCAAAATATCCTTCTACGTCTCCGCTTGCAGTAGGGATAAACAATAATTTCGGATTTTTTTTACCAGAAAAATTGATAATCTCTTTGTCGATTTGGAGTGTGGTTTTTTCGCGTACTTCTCAACCACCTATTGCTATTATTTTTGTCATGGGTTTGTGATGAGGGGGTGAAGCGTATCGTATAACGTCTGGACTTAGTCCAGTCTCCTGATTTGTGGCTATGTTCCAGACAAGTCCTGTTATGTGCTGTATCTATTGTTTCTTATATTTTAGTCGGTGGTTTAATTAAAGCTTGTTTTGCAATAAGAGCTATATTTTCAGATGTAATATTTTTCTCTTTACAATAATTTGAATTTAATCGTATGGATAGATTTTTTGCTCCTTTACTAGCATTACAAGAAAAACAACATAGTGCAATATTTTCTTTAGTGATAATTGTTCCGTCATTTATAATATGTTCCCATGTTGCTGTATTTTTCTTTAAGATTTTATTAAACTTGATTCCACAATATATACAATGAGTATCTCTATTGCGAACTTCAGTCTCAAGCCAACTAGGTATATTTCGTAAGTTCATTTTGATTTGTTTTTATAAAATGATAACATTGTTGTGCTATATATTTTAGTTAATACCAAACTTTATTATATTCAACATATTCATTAATTCTATTTTTTATAAATCCTTGTAATCTAGTCAAAGAAAGATTGTTATCGAAATTGCAATTTTTTTCTATTTCAATTAATTCTTTAATCTGATATTCTATATTGTGATTTAATATTCCGGTTTTGGTATTTGGCCTATTTTGACTATAATTATTCAAAAACATGTCATTTAAGTGTATTGGCCAATCATATTCTGTTCCTTGAAAAATATAATAGTTTATGTTCTGTTTGCAAAACCAACTCATTTTTGACATTGCAAAGATTGTCATGAAGCCCTTAATTTCTATATATGTTTTTGATTTGGGTAAATAAATGTCGCTTATTGATTTAATATTTCTTCCCTTCTTCCATGGGCAATTATCTAATGGAATTATTTTTTGGATTTCAAAATTAATATTTCTATCTTTTAATTCTTTATATATTCTTTCTTCTAATTTACTCATGATGTTGATTATATATTTAAAGTTGATGTGTTTCACGAACTTCTATCGCAACAACTTCTCAAAAACCTCCTGCGCTATTTTTGGACTCACCTTACCTCATGTTTTCTTCATTAATTGTCCGATGAAAAATCCTATCGTTGTTGTCTTTCCTCACTTATATTGTTCTACTATCGTTGGATTTGATTCTAAAACTTCCTTTGCGAGAAGCTCTAATTCCTTGGTACCTATCGCTGGCGCGTCGAATCATTTTTCTTTGATAATTTCTTCTGGATTTTTTCATGTGGACAGCATCTCGTTCATGATAACTTTGAGCTGATTTTCCATGAGAGATCCGGCTTGTGCTTTGCTTAAAAATTCAGCGAATTGTCCATCAGTAAACTTAAGTGATCCGATGCTAGTGAAGTTTTCTTTCATCCATGCGGCTATAGGTCATGCGATTCGTTTCGCTACGAGTTTCGCATCTATTTTTTTGTCTGTAATGTTTGTGAAGTAATCGAGTACTGCTTTATCGCTTATTAGCGCATTAACATACTCCTTGTTGAATCCATATTCTTGAGTGAATTTTTTAATCAGATCGTGAGGAATAACTATTTCTTTATCGTTTAATCGTTTAATCGTTTCGTCGTTTAAACGTAATTCTGGTAAGTCAGGCTCTGGGAAATATTTGTAATCAAGTGCGTCTTCTTTTGATCTCATGAGATAGGATTCGCTTTTGGCGTCATCTCGTCCTCTGGTCTGTTGCGTGAATGTTTCTCCTGCTGCATAGAGTTTCTCTTGTCTTGCTTGTTCGTGTTCGATTGCTCTTTTGATCATTCCAAATGAGTTGATATTTTTTACTTCTACTCTGGTTCCAAAAGGATCTTTTTCTGATTTTCTGACGGAGATATTTACGTCGACTCTCATCTGTCATTTTTCGAGGTCGGCGTCTCCGATATCGTTAAATCTCACCAACCTTTGAAGTTCTTTCAGAAATTCTATTACTTCTTCTGTAGTAGTGAAATCAGGCTTTGTAACTATTTCAACGAGGGGAGTTCCTGAACGATTGAAGTCGATCAGTGCTTGTCCTCAGGTGTGAATCATTTTTCATGTATCGTTTTCCATATGTGCATCTTGGATGTGAACAGTTCTTTCTGTAACATAATTGTCCAAGAAAAAAGAAACTTTTCATTCCGTATTTGTCGGATGATAGAGCTGAGTGATCTGGTAGCCCATAGGCGAATCAGGATAGAAATATGATTTTCTATCGAAACTAGAAACTTCGTTGATCTTGCAGTGTAGAGCCTTTCCTAGCAGTAAAGCTTTTTCTAGAACATCTTCACTGAGTACAGGAAGCGCTCCCGGTTGTGCGGTACAGACAGGGCAAATATTGGTGTTTGGCAAAACTCCTTCAAAGTTCTGCTCGTTTTTGCAGAGACAAAACATTTTATGCTCAGATTTTAGTTTGATGTGTATTTCTAGTCCGATGGTGAGTAACATAGTATAAAGTATAAAGTATAAAGTAGAAAGACTGCACTCAAGATGACAATTGTTTATAATTATTTCTTTGCTTTTTTTAACTCTTTCATTTGCTTGAGGAGTTCTTTTTTTAGTTTTTGGAGTTCTTTATCAAAAATGAGATAGGTAACTTCTGAGTGATTAAACTCTGTCCTTCTGTTATAGAGTAAACCCACTAATTGATCTTGAATTGTTACTTCTATAGTTTGGGTGTCGCCACTAATAGTATTTTGTTTTCCCATTTCCAATGCTTTCAAAATATTTTCTCATATATGCGTGAGGTATTTTATCTCGATGAAGCCATGCTTAATAAATTTATCTGCTTCTTCATCAGTAAAATTTGATCTTATTTTTTCTAAAAATTCCTCATGAAGCTCATCTGCTCATCAGGGAATAGCATCTATCTGACGTCTTTCTTTTTTTATGTCGTGGGCAGCTTTTCACTTTGCCATATTTTTTCTTACGTCTAAAACTGTAAGTTTTTATAACTATTTTTGTTTTTTTTTCAACCTTGCTTTTGTTAGTATCACTTAAGCATTTTTGACTGCTTTTGCAATCGTGCTTGCGACTTTTTTGTCTAGAGGACTTGGGATAATCATTTCTGGACTTGGTTTTTTAACATAGTTTGCGAGTGCTTTTGCTGCTGCTATTTTGTGTTTGTTTTCTATGTGTATGATTCTTCCGTCGAGAATTCATCTAAACATCCCTGGGAAAACCAGAAGATTGTTTATTTGATTTGGCAAATCGCTTCTTCCTGTAGCGACAATATATGCGCCTCCTGCTTTTGCTTCTTCCGGTGAAATTTCTGGTACGGGATTTGCCATCGCGAAGACGATTGATTTTTTATTCATAGTTGCAATGTCTTCTTTTTTCAAAAGATTTCATCTGCTGACTCAGATAAATATATCTGCGCCTTTTATTATGTCTTTAAGTGTGCCTTTTTCGTCGTGGATGTTATATTTCAACAAAACTTTTTTATGTTCATTGAGATCTGTTCTTGCAGAGGATATTGCTGACTTTGAGTCTACGGAGATGATGTTTTTTATTCCATATACTCATAATAATTTAGCAATCGCCGTGCCTGCTGCTCAGGATCAATTGATGACCACTTTTACTTTTGCTTTATCTTTTTTTGTAACCTTTAATGCGTTGATAATTCAAGCGAGAACTACAATAGATGTCCCATGTTGATCGTCATGAAATACGGGGATGTTTAGTCTTTTTTTGAGTTCTTCTTCTATGTAAAAACAATTTGGAGCCGCAATGTCTTCAATATTTATTCCTCCAAAAGTTGGTGATATCGCTTCGATAACTTCTATTATTTTGTCAGGATCTTGCGTGTTAAGTACAATAGGGACACAATTAATTCATGCAAATTCTTTAAATAATACTGATTTTCCTTCCATGACCGGAAGACCTGCTAATCCTCAAATATTTCACAATCCAAGGACGGCACTTCCATCACTTACTATTGCGATAGTGTTAGATTTCCAAGTATATTCATATGCTTTCTCTGGATTTTTTGCTATTTCGAGACAAGGTTGCGCTACTCAAGGCGTGTAATACAATGAGAGATCAGTTTTGTTTTTTACCGGTACTTTGGATTTTATTTCGATTTTTCCTTTATATTTTTTATGTTTCTTTATCGATTCTGCATAAAAATCCATCTAACATTTATAATTATATAAAATATTTTTCCTTCGGAGACATACTTTTTGACATTGATTCAAAAAGTATGCAAAAAACTCTAGGCCCCATTAGAGCAATATCACGAATTTACTTTGATCGTATTCGGATAATTCCACCAGACGTCGCTGGTGGTTTTTTGCTTGACCTATATTTCACGCTGATTTAATAATGGTGCCACTAAAATAAAAAATAAAAATTTCAAAATAATTTTCAATTAGATCCCATATTGTTTTACTATTTTACGAATCTCTTTGAAAGACGTAAATTTATGTCCTCTTTTTTTGTTTTCTTTGCTGATGCGGTAGGCTATATTGTAATGATGGAATAATACTTTGTAGGCATTTCGCAAACTATGTTCTGGGTCGTAAATGTGTGTTGGTAGTGACCCCATACCGTTGAGTTCTATAATTTTGAAATTTCCTTTGCAGAGATCTTCGACACTCTTTGCTTTAATGTCATAACGACCAAAATAAAATCCGTTTACTTTTTTACTTATCTCATCAATCAATTCTTCTAGTTGAGGAGTAATAATGCTTGAGACATCGTAAAATACTGATCCTCTACAATGATTCCCGATATAATTAAGCTGAAATTTTTCTCCATCCGCTAAGATATTTTCCCATTTTTCTCCATATTCTTTTTTAAACTGATGATAATAATATTTAGCTCTAGGGTGATTATATACAAGTTCTTCAAAAGTGCTTCTTCCATCTCCATGAAGAAACATAAACTTTTTTTCAACGATTCCTGTTATGTATCCTTTCTCTTCTCCCGGTATGCGGTAATAGAATATTCCAAATTCTAGGGGATCACTAATAAATTCTTGAATAAGGATATCTTCGTCCATATGTTTCAGATAGGCTTTTAATTGTTTGGTATTGTGTATCTTTTTTACATCTCTTCCTGTCCTTCCTAGGGTTGGTTTTGCTATGCAGGGGAAATTAATATGCTGCTTTTTCATCTCTTGTTCGCAGTAATCAATGTCTTTTCCTTGTTGGATAAGTATGCTTATCGGAAGGAGTTTCGGATCAAATTTGTCCATATCATCATATTTGCTATATCCTGCAAATCAGCTTAACATCATCCCGGGATTGATGTTTGAAAAGAATCCTAAGTGTCCTGCTTTGATTACTAAATATGCACAATAGATATACACAGGAATTTCAAAAATATATCCGGGTAAAAATTCCCATCTTCTATATTTTTCTATCCATAAACGTATATATTTTGACATAGGATTAGTTTCAGAACATATTTAAAATTCGTTTTGCTCACCAAATAACGGGAAGATATACTGTTGATTTCCCTATAATTGCAGCAATGATAAAAAGCCAAAAGGGCAGTCTTTTGCGAACGATTCCGATAGCTACAATGTCCGGGATAGCAGAATCAATTGCTACTATGGTTAATAAAAACAGAATTAGTTTGCTGTTTCTTGTTTCTAAATAGTTGGTTATTTTGTTATTGATTTTGCTTAATCTTTTCCTGTTGCTAATATATATTGCAAATCTGTTCTGTAAACGAGAAATTCGATCTTTGTTATTTCTTTTTTCTTTGAATGAAAGTATTTTTTTGTTTACGTATCCGTAAAGTAATCGTATCAATATGCTACTTGCTGCTGCTGGTAAAACGGTGCTAAATGACATAGCTATTGGCCCTGCCCCTTGGAGTAAGCGTATCCCCATGAGTGTATAGGTGATAGGAATAATCACCGGTGGAAATATCGGTGATATTACGACAAGTAAAGATATAACTATGTGCTTCAATAACATTTCTTTTGGCGTAAATAAAAAATTATATTTTTACATTTTTTACTTGTTTAAAAAAGTTATCGATATCTTTTTTTGTCATATCTGCATTTACGGTCATGAGCCTTATAAATTCTTTTCATTTCCGCTTTCCATATCCTACCTTTATACGTCCTTGTTTGTCTAGAGCTTCACAAATCTTACTTGCTGATTTTCATTTTACCTGAAAACATACATTAATGCATTCGGGTTCTAAAACAAGGGTAAGATTTTTATCCTTTTTAATTATCGATGTTGCATATTTAGCATTTATAAATTCGTTATTAATTCTTTTCTCATACCCAGATTCTCAGAGATATTTAAGTGCTGTCCATACTTTGAATGCATCATTTCTTCTTCCACATTGGATAGATTTGTTTCCTGGATTGAGATCTTTCTCGTCCATTTGGAAGAGATAGTCTGCATTTTCATTAAAATTTTTATAAAGAATATTTGGATTTTTTGTCAAAAGTACTGCTGATAAAAGAGGAACGTTCATCATCTTGTGCAGACTTCGTGAGACAGAGTCGCTAAGTTCTATCCCTTTGAGAAGATTTTTATGTTTGTTGCTTAATAGTGCTCATCCTCCGAGTGCTGCGTCGACATGAAGTCGTATTTTATGTTTTTTTGCGATTTTAGCAATTTTTTCTATGGGATCAAAGGCTCCGAGAACTGTCGTTCATGCTGTAGCATTGATGTAAAATGGAATATATCCCTTTTTTTTGTCAGATATAATATTTTCTTCTAATTTTTTTATATTCATTTTTCATTTTTCGTCTGTGGGGATGATTCTAATCGCGTCTTTGCCTAATCCAGTTACGCTAATAAATTTTTCAGTAGAGTAGTGTGCTTGGTCTGAGGTGTATCCTACTAATTTTTCTCCACGTATTCCTGATTTTTTGATAGAAGAAGATTTTTCGTTTCTTGCAAGAACCAATGCTATCATGTTGGTTAGTGATCCTCCAGGACCGAATATTCCATCACCTTTTTTATACCCTACTTTTTTAAGTAAGAACTTAATGACTTCTTGTTCGATAAGAATATGTATTCCTGCTGATTTATAGGTATGCATTGTATTGTTTAATACCGCTGTCAACATTTCTGCCATAACTGCAGGCAATATTTCTCCTCCCACGAGAAGATTAAAAAATCACTTACTATTGGTTTTTGGGCTATTGAGGGCTATTTTTTCTATTTCATTAAAAAGCTCATCAATTCCCATGCCTTTTTTTGCAATATTGAGTTTGATGTTTTTTTTGAAGGTATCTGGAGATGTGTATTTAAGAACAGGATGTTTCTCTGAGTGATCATAATATTTTTTGATGATGGCCACTGTCTTGTTCAGCATTTTTTCTGTATTTGTCATGACGCTATGTGCTGATAAATATAGGGTTATATATATCTAAATTAGACGATATATCAAGATTAAGCACCTTTTGTTTTTATAAGCCCAAGAGTTGTATAATTGTCTTTCCTACGAAAATAAAGGGAACATGAGTAACGCTTTTTCCTATAATGACTGCGATAATAAAATAGGGAAATTTAATTTTTTTGTATAGTATTCTTGTCCCTACGATGTCTGGTAATATCGGAAGAAAGCAAAATATCGCAAACATAAATGTTGCTACTTTCCCTGTTTTTGTTTCTATGTATTTTTCTCGTTTCAATCAAATCCTTGTCATTCTTTTTTGGTTTTTGAAATAGGTATTTACTTTGCTTACTATACGAGAAAACAAGCTATTTCATTTTATTTCTTCGTATATAGTAAGTCTTTCAATTACGTGATTTTGAACTTTTCGAATAATTATTGAGGTAAGCGTCGCTACCCCAACGGTAATAAGAGATAATAATCGAGGATTGGCTTTTTGTGCAACCAACATCCCTGTCAAAATATATCATAACGGACTAAATATAGGAGGCACAAGAGGAGCCATAAATGTTACAATTCATAATATCCATAATTGGAATACCATTATTTTTTGTATAATAAAAACAATTTCATTGTTGCCGGATTATGTATAGTTAAAGAAAAAAAGAAATCAATAATTCCTTTGAGGACAATATTCCCCTAAAGCACTGCTTGATATTGATTGCTAAAAAGCTATCATCATATGTAGCAAATAGTGCTTTTTTTTACTTATAAAAATACTCCTATGTTATTCAGTGAATGTTGATTAAAAGCCTGATTATTGAAGTCTTTGGAAAGTATAGGATATAAAGAGGTTACTCCTATTCAGGAACAGGTTATGAAAATAGCTTTGAGTGGCAAAAATGTTGTTTGACAATCACAAACGTGAACTGGTAAAACAGCGGCATTCCTTTTGCCTGTTTTAAATAAGATTGATACGAATAAAAAAACTTTGCAAGCATTGATTCTTGCTCCCACGAGAGAGCTTGTTGTTCAGATAGGAGAAGAAATTAAGAATCTTACAAAATTTTATGGTGTGAGTTATGCTTGTATCTATTGATGAGCAAGTCCCCTTATTCAAAAAAATATCCTTAAAAAAAATCCAGCAATTGTTATCGCTACTCCAGGAAGATTGATGGATTTTATGAATCAAAAAGTCATCAATATTAGTGTTGCTGAATATTTTGTTTTGGATGAGGTTGACAGAATGTTAGATATGTGATTTGTTCGTGATATTAAAAAAATACGAGCTCAACTTAGAAATGTAAAACAGACCTATACGTTTTCTGCAACGATGAATGATGAAATGAAGTCTATTATAAGAGAATATATTTCTACTTATGAATTCATTAAAATCGGAGAAGGAGTTACTGTGGACAAGATTCATCATAGATATCTTCCTATGGATCATGAACAAAAATTGTACAATGTTATCAAACTTATAAAAACACATCCTCAAGATAAAGTTATTATTTTTACTCATACCAAAAGAAACACTAAAACTATTCATCAGATTCTAGTTTGAGATAAATTTAATGCTGGTATGCTCAATGGTGATATGTCTCAAGGGAAAAGACAATCTACGCTTAATGCTTTTAAAATAGGACAAACTCAGATTCTTGTGACAACCGATGTCGCTGCAAGATGACTTAATATGGAAAACGTCTGATTGGTTATTAATTTCGATGTCCCTCTCGATCCTAAAAGTTATATTCATAGAATTGGAAGAACATGAAGGGCTGGAGCTAGTGGAAAGGCTATTATGTTAGTTTCTCCTTTGGAAATACCTTTATTTAAAGAAATAGAAAAAATACATAGAATTAAAATTTTGCCCTCAGAGCATATTGTCCAACATGATAGGGAATGAATCTATTGAAATCTTCGTTTAGATAGATCTACGGATAAAAAGTGATGAGGAAAAAGACCTCAAGCGCCAAAACGTCAAAGTTTTACTAAAACCTATAGTAAATTATATCCCTCTGATGAACAGAGAGCTGTTAAAACCCAAAACAATTATCGTAGTAATCCTAATCATAAACAACATGAGCGTAGACCATCAAGGCCCGGAGCTCCTGTATTAGCAGGAGATACTAGATCTTCAGGGGGATGATATAAATGAAAAAACAATGATGGAAGATGATCGACAGGATGATATAAATGATCAAAACCTACAAAACCACAAGGAGGCGGATTTAGAGGAGTTGGTAAACCATATCATAAATAATATTAAAAATAGGGGCGAATAATATTCGTCCTTTTTTTAAATAAATTGTATGTTGTATTTCTTCATGCCTTCTGTTGTATAGGTTTTTTTGTTCGTACATACAATAACCGCATCAATCTGTTTTTTTTTGACAAAACTTAGAGTCTTTTCTAGTCCCATCGCGATGCATGCAGTGGCATATGCGTCAGCCCTATAACAATATACATCAATCAATGTTATGCTTACGATTTCTTCTGTATTCATTGATGTTAGGGGATTGATGATATGATTGTATTCTTTTCATTCTATCTCCCATTTCCTCTTGTATGTCCCTGATGTAGCTATTGATTTGTTCCCTATTTCTAGTGTCGCCAATAGATCTCATTTTACAAATGGACTATCGATACCTACTATAGTTTTTTTTCAATCATCCGCTATTCAAGCTATATAAATATCTCCTCCTGCATCTATAATGTAATCTTTGTATCATTTGCTTTCTAGATATTCATTTGCTTTGTCTACGGCATATCCTTTCACTATTCATCCTAGGTCTAATATTTGTCATTCCTGCAGGCTCATTGTATTTCAAACAATTTCAACTTTTTCAAACTCTAAATTTACCTTTGTCTCTTCTTTTTTAAACTCATGCCTATCGAAATCCTTGCTATATCCTATGGTCTTTAAGTTGATGAGCGGGTTGAAATAAAAGTCGCTATCGGCATATATCTCTTTGCATTTATGTATTACGTCGATAAATCTCCCTGAAACCTTTAAGGTTCTTTCTGTATTTAGTTTACATAGGCTTGAATCTACAAGAAATCTAGAAAATTCTTCTTCTAAAGACTGAAATATCTCAAAAGTATTTTCTATGTCTTTGTGACAATTCTCTTTTGAAAAAATAGTTATGGTAATTTCTGTTCACATTATTTTTTTTGTACTAGAATATGTCATTTAACGGCTATTGATACATAAAATGTGCTTTTCTAGTATAAAAAAATAGCTTCTGAAGTAAATACAAATGCCTTGTAAAAAATATCGACTTGAATATAAGTATTCTACTACTCTTTACTTCTTTTTTGTGAGTATGAGGTCAAAATTATCCTTTTTCCTATTTGTTTCTTTCTCGCTATTTTTAAGTGGGTGTAGCACTCAGGATCCCTTTGAAATTGGCCAACAAAGAAATGGTACTGATATGGGAGTTATTCAAGCTATTTGAGATCAAGCATTAGATCAGATGTTTTGAACAGACACTATTTCTTCTTCAGAAGAGATTCTAACTTGAAATGAAACATCACAGATGCCAAGTGTGTCTCAAGTTTCAAAAACAATATCGCCAATTTCTTCTAGCACTTTTTCTTGATGAGAAAGTGTGAATCAAGCTCCTTTATCCTCTAATACTTCTAGTGTTTCTCCGTCCAATGCCTCTATTCAACCTATAAATATTCCACCTCAAGATCCTTCTGATAAAGAAGATGATCCTTGATCAGAAAGAGATTAAATATTTGCTTTACTTATCTATTATGTTTGATGGCTTTTTTTGAAATATTTCTATCGCTTGCCACACTTCCTTTGTTATTCGTTATCACTTTAGTGAATACGGAAAATATTTTTCAAAGTAATTTTTTTCAGATTTATGTTTTGATCTATGGAATATACCTTTTGGCCTCTATTGTTTGATTGCTTCTCTTTAAACATTTAAAGTCAAAAAATATTCTTATTAAACAAGAAATATATTCAACCTTACAATTTATATTTCATATTTGCGTTCTTGTTTTGCCTGCCGTATGGTTGGTGCATTATTTTATCCTTGCGACAATTGGAGGTACGGGATTGTATTTGAGAGCATATGGAAAGATTGCATTTTTGTATCTTGTACTTGCTCTGAGCATATCGCCACTTTTGACCTTTATAAAAAATAAAAAAATATCAGAGCTTCTGATTTTGATGAGGAAGGTTATCTGAATTCTTAGCTTTATTTTCTTTTTGAAGCATGGACTTGAGTATTTCTCTATGGAATATCTTTTTGCTATAAAACATCCTGCTCTTTGATATTGGGACTATGTCCGAAATAATCTTCTCGTGAGACGTGATGCTTCAACGTGAATCGTTGCCTGAGTCTTTATGATTTTTGTTTGAATTACTTCCAATAAATTGTCTATTACCTTGCTTTCTTGAAGTCTATGGAAAAAGGTTCAATCTCTTGTTTATCCTCTTTTTTTAATCTCATCTATTCATGTAGCATTTTCTTCTAGGTTTGATTCTTTTTATATCTTTCTTGTTCTGTGGTTAGTAACCATAAGAACTTTGTCTTACTTAGCTAAACAGGACAGACCAAATAGTTGACCGACCACCAAATATATTTGTATCCCTTGTGGGTACATTTATGATGAGGCGATCGGTGATCCTGATTGATGATTGGAACCTTGAACGAAATTTGATGATATTCCTGATTGACGAGTATGTCCTGTGTGTGGTGTTAGTAAAGCTAGCTTTGAGCCCTATTATGAAACACAGCACTCGATATTTGATGGATATATGGCTAAGATTATTGCCTATAGTATGCTTACAAAAGATGTCTTGGAACTTACATTAAAAATCGACACCTTACTTACTATTTTACCGTGACAGTATGTCCTATTGTGTTTAAAAGATTTTGATGGCGAATTTACGAGAGCGTATTCTGTAGTGGAAAGTAATTGAGATACAATAAAATTATGAATTAAGCTCAAAGATATTGGAAGAGGATGAAGAATGTTAAAAGGAGCAAAAGTCTGAGCCTCAGTCAAAATCAAATGAATCCATTGAGAATTTGTATTGAAGAAAACGCCTGCTCCTAAAGTATTTATTGCTACAGGAACCGGTCTTTCGCCTATTTACAATATGATTATTTCAAATACTTTTTCTTCGGATAATCTTCTTTTATTTGGAGTTGCTCGTAAAGAAGATTTGTTCTATGTTGAATCTTTGCGTGCTTGTAAAAATTTGAAAGTAGAGCTCTTCTTGTCTCAAGAAGAATTAGCTTGATATCATCATGGAAGAGTCGATGCAAGTACGTACGACTTCTCTCTAGATACTGAATTCTATCTCTGTTGAGGTATGGCTATGGTTACTGAACAGAAAAAACTCTTAAAAGAAAAATGATATAAGAATGTGTATGCAGAAATCTTTTAAGTTTGTTTTAAGGTGAATGTGTACTATCTCCTAAAATTATTACATACTGATATAATTTTAACTGCTCATAAAAAGAAGATGAAAAAACTTGGAATTGTCTTTAGTGTCGCTATAATAACTTGGGTATTTATTTATACCATGTCTTTTGTTTCTTCTAATAATATCTGTACTTGAACAAGGATTTATGAATGCGCGACATTGCAACAAAAGCAATCTGCTGCACAAATACAACAAGCCACACAAGCAAAACTAGCTGAACAACAGGCAGCAGCCGCTACGGCACAATTGGCACAACAACAGGCCGAACAACAACAAGCCGCACAGCAAAATGCTGCTCAACAATCACAACAACAGCAAGCTGATGCCGCTGCGCAATTAGCTCAGCAACAAGCTGCCGCTAAACTAGCTCAACAACAGCAGGCTGCTGCACAATTAGCAGCACAAAAAGCCGCACAAGCGCAAGTAAATACAAGAACAAGAGCGAGTTAAGATTAATTTAAGATTAATTTAAGATTAATTTAAGATAGATATATATAATTAACGTCGTTACTCTTAGCGACGTTTTTTATTACTTTGTATTCTTATGTTTAAAAAAATATACACGACCGTTTTCGAAATCCGTAATCATTTCACTTCATCTGCCTCGGCAGATAAATTCATGCTTACAGTTTCTCAAATCGTCGGTATACCTCAATCATCCAAAAAAACTTCGTTTCACTCGTTTTTTGGGCGGTTGAGGGTATCTTTCTTTGGTGCTCTCTTATTTGGATTATTTCTATTCTCTTGATGTAGCTCTCAATCAACAGGGACTCCGGCTTTACAGCAAGTAAGCTCTAGTAATAGCTATCAACAACAAGTTGTACAAACGAGGGTACATACAAGAACAAGAGCGAGTTAGTTCTCCTTATAAAATACATTACAATGTTGACATAAATATATACTATATATAGTATATTTATCATTAATCGTAATTTATTATGTGAACCCTTTCTTTAAATAAAGATTCTGTTTACGCTGAGAGATTTAGATCTGGTCCATTTTGACTAGAAATCAAAGATTCTTTGCAGACTGCCTTAAACCTTGAAACATTCACAGAAGAACAAAAAAAGGAAACTCTTAGTTTTTTGGAAAAACTAGAAAGTGTCGATTGAGATGAGGGACTGCCTTTTTTTACTATAAAAAAGAAGTGAATTACTCCTGCTAATCTTGAAAAAATTCTTTCTCCTCTTGTTTCTCTATTTGAAGGCTATGAACATTTGAATGAAAATATCAAAATACAAATTTCTCATGAAATTCTTCAAGCAACTCAGGATATCCCTACACCAGAAAAAGTACTTTTTATCCGAGCGCCTAATGGTTCACAACGTGTAGAAGATACGATGCATGAATATTTATGAGATATGTTAGCAAAAAAGCATGATCTAAATGTTCGGTCTGATGATGGTGATTGAGGATATTTTCAAACTATAAAAACTCCTTATAATGATGAGTTTGGTGCGGTATGGGTTACAGAACACTTACTTACTAAAAAACCTAATGCGATAATTGTTGTTATCTCTACTTATTTGAGGCCAAGATATAGTATCATGCGTCAAGCATTGGATGAGAGAAATAAACATCGAATTACGCCTGATAAGTTGCGAACTATGACGGATGAAGAAGTGAAAGATGCTTATTATGCTCCTAGTTATGATTAGTTCTAGATATGGACGCTTGTATAAGCGTCTTTTTTTTATTTCCATATAGGAATTTCAATAATTCCTATAGATAGAAACGACGGAAAAGTTCTTAAGGAACTTTTCACGTCTTATTCTAGCTTAATTTACCTAGATCTACTACGGTAAGATTTTCTAATTGATCGGTGAATCACTTGTCATGACTGACCATAATCATGGCTCACTCATACTTATTCAGTGCCTGAGCGATAACAGGAAGGTGACGGAAATTTATGTGGTTGGTTGGTTCATCCATGATGAGGAGATGTGGTTTTTGGAGGACAAATCTTGCATAACAGAGGAGTCATTTCTGTCCTTCAGAAAGTGATCCAATAGGATTTTTTAATAATTCTTTTGTGAGAAGAAATTGAGCAGCGACACGATAAATGTCTTGATCGCTTGTTTCTTCAGCTACTTGTTCCAATGCATCTCGTACATTCATACTTATGTCCAATGCATCAAAATCTTGGCTATAGTATCCTACCTTCACCTTGTTGTGGATCATTGCGATATCTTCTTCTGGATGTGTGGTATCTGGCTCCTTAATAATAATATCTTTGGTTTTGTCTTCTATGATAGCTTTATATTCTTTCATGATCTCTGCCTTGTGCTGATGGATCATCATAAGTCTTTTGAGTAAGGTAGATTTACCTATCCCATTGGGTCAGACAAACATATATCTTTCTCATTTTTTTATAGTGAGAGGAAGCTTGCGTATTTCTACTTCATGTTCTGTATTCATTATTCATATTTTGTTTATAGTTACTATAGGTCCTACATAGTTTTCAAAGGGAATAGAAAAAGCAGTAATGGTCTTATCTTCTTTTCTTACTTCTACTTTGTTATCTTCTGCTTCTTCTACTTCATCTCTCATTTTACTCGCTAATTTACGCATTTTACCTCATTTGTTGGCGAAGAAGTTTATTTTTTCTTTTGCGTCTATAATTTTCTTTTCTGCTCTTGCGTTTTGCATCTGGTCTTTTTCTATTTGTGCTGCGATCTGTTCTACTACGTCATAGTAATCTCACCAATATTGTTCTACCTTGCATGTCTCTTTATTCAAGTAGAGGACTCCGTCTGTAAAGAGATTCAAAAAATCTGCATCATGACTAATAACTACAACGGTTTTATCATAAGATAATAAAAACATAATCAGGTCATTGATTCCATTCGCATCGAGATTGTTGGTTGGTTCGTCAAGGAGGAGAATATCGGGATGTTGTATTAATGCGTAGGCCAGTAAAAGTCTTGCCTGTTGCCCTCCCGAAAAATCTTTTATAGGTTTGTTCATAGGTGCGTTAAAATTTACTACTTTGAGTACTTCATTTATTTTTCTGTCGAGTTGATAATCTTTTTCTGTAAACGCTGTCTCAAAAAATTCTTTGATAGACAGGTGGAGCTGATTTTTTGAAATTACCTGTCTCGCAACGGCGATAGTATTTCCTGCGACAATATTTATTTTTCCTGATTGCGGTGTAAGCTCTCCTGTTATCATTTTGAATATGGTAGTTTTTCCTGCACCATTTTGCCCCATGATTGTAATTTTGGTATTTTCACGGATAGAAAAATCGCTCTCTACAAGAATAGGATGCTTTTCATCATTGTAAGCAAAAGATACATTATCGAAACGAAGGATTATTGGATTTTGGTTGTTAGACATCTTTTATTCGAAATAATAATTATAAAAACAATGTTTTTTAGTATAAGAAACTCCTTTTGGTATACAAGAAGAATGAAACGCTACTACTTGTCTTGGATGTTGACTTATCTCTCTTTTTTGTTATATATAGTCTACTCATTTTATTTGTATGTTTTTTTTTATGAATCTCTATCCTTCTGTAGATAACCTTAACTCTCTTCAAGTGGTTATGTCATATGCTACTGATTATCAATATCGTTTGCGTTGTCTCCCCGGTTTTATGAATAAAAAATATTTAAATAGATATATATTTGAAGGCCCACATATATCGAATTATCGCACCAATGAAATTTATCTTTGACATAAGGTTGTTCCATTGAGTCCATCAGGGCAGCCCAATACCAGGGAGCAGTTATATGGACTTTTCCATATGTATGGAATACCAGATACTTTTGACTATTTAACGAATATTGCAAAATCAAGCGCGGATAATTTTTTGATACATCAAGGGCTCTACAATCAACTTGATTCTAAAAATGCTTTATCAACTGTTGTTCAAAAGGATATTAATTCTCTTATCAAAGATTGTTTTTCTGACAATTCGAACTCCACTATCGTGGAAATAATCTCTTGAACAACTTATGCGCTCCTTCAAGATATGTCTGTTTTTATCAAGAAGAAGTCTTCCTAATAATAAAAGTGCTTCCTGTTTTATTCCCTATGAGGAAGACATATATTCTCTTAGTATACATATATTTTCTCTATTTTTTTTATACTATTTATTTACTATTCTTTTATGCTAATTTTATTTTTTTGTTTATGCTATGCTTATTCGTACTGCGGTCTTTATTAAAAGCGCATCAAAAATAGAAGAGTGTCCAGAAACTGAACTTCCTGAGTTTGCTATGATTGGAAGATCAAATGTTTGAAAATCATCATTAATCAATACTATTGCTAACCATAGTAAGCTCTCTAAGGTGTCTATTACTCCTGGAAAGACCAAGTTGATAGGATATTTTCTTATCAATGATTCCTGGTATCTTGTCGATTTGCCTGGATATGGATATGCACAAACGGGTAAAAAAAATAGAGAACATCGATTGGGGATTACGCATGACTATTTTATTGAAAGATTCCCTTTAAAAAGAGTCTTTGTCCTCATTGATGGTAATATCGCTCCGCAATCTATTGATCTCGATTTTATCCATAGTTTGGATCAGAAAAATATCCCTTTTGATATTGTGATGACCAAGATAGATAAGGCTACTCAAAAATCATTTAGTCTTCATAGTCGTTTACTTAACCAAGAGCTTGCTAAACTTGTTACTCATATGCCAAAAATATTTCCTGTTTCCAATGTGACTAAAAGAGGAAAAGAAAAATTACTTGAATATATTCAAGAACTAATTGCCCAATGAACTACTTTAGAAGCCTAATTCCTCTTGTATGCTTTATCTTAAGATTACTCAACTTTCCAAATCATATACCTCAAAAGTCCTTGTTGATCATGTAGACTTCACTATTTCTAGATGACAAAAAATTGCATTGGTTGCCAAAAATGGTGCTGGAAAATCTACTTTGCTTAAACTCATTATGAAAGAAGTGGATCTTAGTGATGGCTCAATAGAGCGAAGAGAAAAAGTAAGTATTGGATATCTTTCTCAGGATACTCGTTTGGATGAGAGTAAAACCGTACGTGAGTTTCTTTTTGATTTTGATACCATGCAGCATTGGGAGAGAGAGATAGAACTTAATATAGCTATTAATAAGCTCCGCATTAAGCCTTATCTTGATCAAGTTATTTGATCTCTTTCGGGATGAGAAAAAAAACGTGTGGCGTTAACGAGCGTATTGATGGGAAATCCAGAGATGCTTATTCTCGATGAACCCACCAATCATTTAGATCTAGATATGATAGAATGGCTTGAACGATATCTCAAGAACCATCGCATTACCTTGCTTATGGTTACACATGATAGGTATTTTCTTGAAAGGGTATGTAGTCATATTTTTGAACTCAACAGGGGAAAAATTATTATATTCCCGGGAAATTATTCGTACTATCTTGAACAAAAAGCTATTCGTGAAGAAAATGAAAGGATAGAAGTTCATAAACTTAAACAGCTGTATAGGAAAGAATTGAGTTGGATTAAAAAATCTCCTAGTGGAAGACAAACAAAATCTAATTCGAGGCAAACAAGGTTTGAAAATATTAATGATCAATATGATGCCCTCAAAGATGTTGTTTTCAACGAACAAGCGAAACTTACTTTGTCTATGGGACATAGGGTATTATGATGAAAAATTCTTAAACTCAAACATATCAAAAAAATATTCTGAGAGAAGAAGATTCTTGCTGACTTTTCACATGAATTTAGACATAACGAACGTATCGGTATTATAGGAAAAAATGGTGTGGGTAAATCTACTTTTGTGCGTATGATTATCGGTGAAGAGCCAATAGATTCATGACATATGCAAACAGGAGAGACCGTTGTTTTTGGACATTACCAACAAAAAGAAATTCATTTCCCTGATGATAAAAGAGTCACAGATATCGTGCAGGATCGTACACTGCTTGAACAATTTCTTTTCCCTCCCAATCAACAACATGTGTTTGCAGAAAATTTAAGTGGGGGAGAAAAGAGGAGATTGCATTTATTGACTATTTTACAACAACGTCCAAATTTCTTAATTCTTGATGAACCAACAAATGATTTAGATCTTGTTACTATTGGTGTGTTGGAAGATTTTTTAATGGGATATAAGGGCTGCTTAATTGTTATTTCTCATGATAGGTTCTTTATGGATAAGATTACTGATCATTTATTTATCTTTGAGGGCGAGGGTGCTGTAAAAGACTTTTGGTGAACATATTCGGAATATAAGGAGCAGGGGACACAGAATACGAAGAAAGAAATTTGAGGAAAGAATAAGGAGGAAATCAGAGAGGAAAAAGATGAGAAAAATATTGAGGGCAAGAATAAATTATCGTATGCAGAGAAACGTGAATTAGATCAGCTTGCAAAGGATATTCATGTTTTGGAAAAAGAAAGAGATGAAATAAATGCCATATTTAATCATAAAGATGTAGCCTATGATGACATAAAGGCATTGTCTGATGCTTTATGAATAATTCTTCGTCAGTTAGAACAAAAAGAATATAGGTGGTTCGAGTTGAGCGCAAGAGAGTAAATTTTTTATTTGATATTACTATTATAAATGTTTAAAAACGCGATTTTGCTAGAAATGGTTGAACTTAAATCTCAATGAATGTGAGTTTGGACTAAGCTCAATTCTTCGAATGCTATTCTGCTTGAAATAGAGGAGGCGCTTTCTTGAAAAAGTTCCTTTCATGGTACCTTAGAAGATCTCAAAGAACTTAAATTTGATTTACAGTCTGAGATATTTTCCTTATTAGAACAATCTAAGGATCTAACAAAAATATTAGATATCCCTCCTTATGATTATCTTACTAATCCCAATCCCGAGACTTTTATATAAAAGATATAAAAAAATAAATTCTTTTACAAGAAAAAAATCTCAGCCTAAGCTGAGATTTTTCCGGAATCCACATACAAATATGTTTGGATTAGATCTTTACTACGTTTATAGCGTTAGTTCCTTTTTGTCCTTCTTCAGTTTCGAATTGAACTTTGTCATTTTCTTGAAGAGTTTCTCCATTAAGAGCAGACATGTGAACGAAAACATCTTTTTCTCCGTTATCTGGAGTGATGAATCCGAATCCTTTTGTTGTGTTGAAAAATTTTACTGTACCTGTAATCATTGTGTTGTTGAAAAAAATAATAAAATTGAGCAATATAACTCAATTGAAGTATATATATAAGCTATCAATAGTCAAGGGAATAGTGAGGGGCATTTATTTGCCTTCATATTTGGCAAAAGGGGCTATTTTGTCTCCAAACATATTTTATTATTTATCTTCTTTTTGGGATGATTCAATAACTTCTTGGATAGCTCCTTTGTACATGAAGTGTTCTTCTGATATATGATCAAGCTCTCCATTTAGAATTTTTTCAAATCATTCTATAGTATCATTCAATTTAGTGTATCTTCATGTCATACCTGTGAATTGTTCTGCTACGGTAAATGGTTGAGAAAAGAACTTTTCTATTTTTCTCGCTCTGTAGACGGTAAGTTTATCTTCATGAGAAAGCTCTTCCATACCCAAGATAGCGATGATGTCTTGAAGTTCTTTATATTTTTGCAATATTTTTTGTACTTCTTTTGCTACCGTGTAATGTTTCACTCCTACGATATCTGGAGCGAGAATTGTAGATGTACTATCCAATGGATCTACTGCAGGGTAAATACCCTTTTCAGTAATCGCTCTACTCAAGACGATGGTTGAATCTAGATGCGTAAATGTCGTTGCGGGTGCCGGATCTGTCAAATCATCAGCTGGTACATAGACGGCCTGTACAGAAGTGATAGATCATTTATCTGTGGAAGTAATTCTTTCTTGTAATATTCCCATATCGCTTGCTAACGTAGGTTGATATCCTACTGCTGAAGGGATTCTTCAAAGCAATGCAGATATTTCTGATCCTGCTTGAGTGAATCTAAAAATGTTGTCTACGAATACTAATACATCTTTTCCTTCTACATCTCTAAAGTATTCTGCCATAGTGAGTCCACTTAAAGCTACTCTGGATCTCGGTCCAGGAGTTTCATTCATTTGTCCGTATACCATCGCAGTCTTCGATAATACCCCAGATTCTTTCATTTCATTATATAAATCATTTCCTTCTCTAGTTCTTTCTCCTACTCCACACACTACGGAAACTCCATTGTGTTCAGTTCAGATATTATTTATTAATTCCATCATCACGACAGTTTTTCCTACTCCTGCTCCTCCAAAAAGCCCTACCTTTCCTCCTTTTAGAATAGGGGCCAAAAGGTCAATTACCTTGATTCCTGTTTCCAGGGTTTCTGTTTTCATGCTTAATGAGGTAAATGCTGGAGATTTTCTATGAATAGCTCGACGTTCTTTTGTTTTTATGTTTGCCGTACCATCAATCGTATTTCCTAATACATTGAACATGTGTCAAAGAACTCCTTCTCCTACGGGAACGCTGATAGGTCATCCTGTCGAAGCTACAGTGTCTCATCTTTTGAGTCCGTCTGTAGAATCCATAGCAATTCCTCTTACAACGCCATCTTCTAGCAACTGTAAAACTTCTATGATTACCTCATCTCCATTACTATTTTTCGTTTCTACGCGTAATGCATCATAAATTTTTGGTGCATCTGCAGTGAATTTTATTTCTATAACTACTCATTTGATAGCGGTAATTATTCCATTAGTTTTTTCCATTGCTTCATGTTATAAATAAAATAGGTACTATTTGATCTGTCTCTAGTTTTGTTCAATAGCGAGTTTTGCGCTCACAATCTCTGATATCTCTTGAGTAATTTTTGATTGACGCGTTTTGTTGTATATTAATTGTAATCATCCCATGATGTCTCCACAGTTATCTTTCGCGTTTTTCATCGCTAACATACGTGCTGCGTGCTCACCTGTTTTATTATGTAGTGCTGCATGATAGATAATCATTTCTGTTAATTCTTGTATGAGATTGCTTTTAAAATCTTTGATGTGTGGCTCGATAACTAAATCATGATGTTTTTTGAATGATAGTGTAGCGTCAGGTGCAATATTCAAATCTTGTAAAAATGCTGCGAAACTTTCTTTATCCAAAGGATAGAGTTTGAATCTGAGAGGAACTTGAGTGATAATATTTTTAAAAAAGTTGAAGTACACTTTAATCTTTGCATATGTTTTTTGGGCTATTGCTTGATTGATATATACATATATCGCATGAAGATCGCGTTCATCGAAGTTGTCTTTTAGTGGAGTAGAGGCAACAACATTCCAACCATCTCTTACAAAAAATTCTAATGCTTTTTTTCCTATTGCGATAATGTCTACGTCTTTTTTCATATTTGCATCTTGATATTTTTGTGCAATATGCTTCATGAGTTTCGTGTTTATTCCTCCACATAGTCATTTATCTGAACTCACAACGATGATTAGTCTTCTTCCTTCCTCACTCCATTTTTTATGATCAAAATCAAATATATTGATATGGTTTTTTAGCGATTCTAATACACGTAAAAATTCTAACATAAAATTCTTGAAATTATTTGTCTTCGTCTTCAATTTTTGAAGCTTTATCGTAGACACAATTTCCAATGCTTTTATGATTTTTTGTAAGTTACCGACAGATTTTATTTTCTCTCTGATAAGCTTGGTATTTGCCATATATCCAACTAATAACTAAAGATGAGTATTAAGACATGAGTATTAAGACATGAGATACGAGTCTTTATACTTTCTACTTTGTACTTTCTACTATTTTTTGTATTTTATTTTGTGTAATTTTAAATCAGCAGTAATTTGTTGCAATGAGAGATATGCTTTTTCTATCGCATTGATGTCTCCTTTGAGTTTGATGAGTTCTATTTCTTTTTCTTGATCTTCTTTTAGTTTTTCTAAAAGAGCTTTATCTGGAGTTACATCAGTACTCGCTGTATTTACTAACAATTCTACTGTTTCTCCGTCTAGATATATCAGCCCTTTCCCTATAGAAATAGTAATCATGTCGTCTTCAAACAAGAACGTTGCTCATTCTACAAAGGCAGGGGCATGTTTTTCTTTGGGTAAAAATTTTACCAATCAGGGTGAAATAATACTTGTCAGTGGAATATGATGTGGTAAAATACCAATCTCTCATGCAACCGTAGGTACAAGTACTTTTAGTACTTCTCCTTCGTATATTACAGAACTTGGTGAGATTATTTTGAGTAACATTGCGTGAAATGATCGGAGATAAAAAATTTATAAGCTCATTTTTTTATTCTACTGTAATTTCTTCGTAAGTCTCTTTGATCAATTTTTTAATTTCTTTTTCTATCTGTTCTGTCAAAGCTTCTTCTTTTATTATTTCTTCGCTAAGTTTTTTGTGACTAGTATCCATCTTTTGATATAGTAATTTTTCAAAAGGCAAGACTTTGTTTATCGCGAGTTCGTCTAGATACCCATTGATCCCTGCATAGATAAGAACTGATTGTTTGTAAAATGGAATAGGGTCGTTGTTTGCTTGTTTGAGCATCTCTACAAGCCTTTTCCCTTTCTCAATTTTTTTCTGAGTGGCAATATCTAATTCTGAAGCGAATTGAGCAAAGCTTGCCAACTCTCTAAATGATGCTAATTCGAGTCTTAATTTTCATGATACCTTTTTCATTATTTTCGTTTGAGCGTTTCCTCCTACGCGTGATACTGATAACCCTACGTCGATAGCGGGTCTAATTCATGAGTTGAATAATTCAGTTTCCAAAAATATTTGTCCATCAGTAATAGAGATTACATTTGTTGGAATATAAGCGGATACGTCAGAGTCGAGGGTTTCGATCAATGGTAATGCCGTCAAACTTCCTCATCAGAAATCTTTGTTTAATCTTGCCGCTCTTTCTAAGAGTCTAGAATGTAAGTAAAATACATCACCAGGATAGGCCTCTCTTCCTGGAGGCCTCCTCAAAAGAAGTGAGATTTCTCTATATGCTACTGCATGTTTTGACAAATCATCATAAATAACCAATGCGTCTTTTCCTTGTTCCATAAAATGTTCTCAAAGAGTACATCCTACATAAGGAGCAATATATTGAAGTACTGAAGGTGCGTTTGCTGGCGCAGTAATGACAATGGTATAGTCCATCGCTCATCTTTCTTTTAGTAACTCTACGATTCTTCTTACTTTTGACTCTTTTTGTCCTATAGCTACATATATACAGTATACGTTTTTACCTTTTTGATTTAATATCGTATCTATAGCAATAGTTGTTTTTCCTGTTTGTCTATTTCAGATAACTAATTCTCTTTGTCCTCTTCCAATCGGTACCATAGCATCAATAGCTTTGATTCCTGTCTCTAGTGGAGTATTTACTGAATGTCTTGTGATAACTCCAGGGGCGATTTTTTCTACAGGAGCGGTTTTTGCTCATTTTATATTTCCTAGTCCATCAATAGGGTTTCCCATTCAATCCAAAACTCTTCAGAGAAAATTCTCTCCTACCTCTATACTTAATACTTTTCCTGTCGCCTTTACGGTATTTCATTGATTGAGTCCACTAAAATCTCCCAAAATCAAAACACCAACCGTGTCGTTTGAAAGATCTAGTACCAATCATTTAGTTCCATTTTCAAATTCAACAATCTCAGAAAACATAGCATCGTCTAATCCTACGACAATAGCTACACCATCTTTCAGCTCCAATATTTCTCATTTTTTGGAGAACGAATCGTTGAGATCAGATGCTTGAATATCTTTCTCAATTTTTTCTAAAATATCTTTTACAACTTGCATTACATGATTGTAATAGAATAAAAATAAATATTTTCTATTGTCATAATATTGTATCTAAATCGTTTTTGAGATTTCTATGATAACGATATCATTCTCCTTTGATGTCTATTTCCAATACGGATGTTTCGTTACTATTTATGTCGGCATCTGGGAATATTTTATTAATATATTTTTTCAAAGTTCCTTGTGTAGAAGTGTCTGAGGTGATCATGAATTCCTTTTTGTATTGTACATATATTTTTTTACATATTTTTACAATATCGTTAAGATCTTTGATGTTGGTTTTTCCTAGGATATGAAGTACCTTATAAAGTTTCACAATCTCAGGATTATTTTTACCGATAATTTGCAGGTAATGATCTGCGATATTTAGCTTGTGTCCGTACTTTTTTACAAGCGAAACAATCACTAGCAAATGGTTAAGTATATACTTTTCTTGTAGTGTTTCTTTGAAAAACTCACGCACAAGATCTTCATTTGAAATAAAATTTTTCATTACCGTGACAATAAATTAAAACATTACATTATTTTTGTACGTCATCTATCAATGTCTTGAGATATTCATCCTGTAAGTCTTTTTTGTCTTTTAATAGTTTATTGACTACCAATTTAGCTGTTGATTTTACTGATTTCTCCCAGTTTTTTTCAAGCTCATCTTGGATTCTTTTTGTCTCTGCAGATGCGTCCTTGAGAATATTGTTTGCTTTTTTCTTGGCATCATCAGAAATTTCTTGATGTAGTTTTTTGTTTACTACCTCTCATTCTTGAAGAATGGCTTTTTGCTTGTGTAAAGCGTCTGCAAGGATGATATTTTTCTTTGCTTCTGCTTGCTCGATGATAGCATTATATTCAAACTCAGCGTTTTTGAGTTTTTTGATAAGATATTCTCTTTCTTCCAATTCCTTGGCTACTTTGTCGCCAAGTAAATATTTAAAGAGCAAGAAAAAAACTGTCAAATTTAAAATTTGAATACCGACGTTCAGCAAAATTGTCGTAGTAGATAATTGTTCTCCCATGATTTTAAAAGATTATTAACTTAAAGATATGCTTCACGATTATTTTCCTAAAGCCATGAATGCTACTACCAATCCATAGATAGCTACTGCTTCTGTCAAGGCAAGAGCCAAGATTGCAGGTACGAAATATGCTTTTGCTCCTTCAGGATTTCTTCCTAATGATTCTAACCAAGCTTTACCAATAAGTCCTAATCCGATAGCTGCACCTAATCCAGCTAATCCAATAGCAATTCCTGCTCAAACTGTTC
This sequence comes from candidate division SR1 bacterium, assembly GCA_026397475.1. Lineage (GTDB taxonomy): Bacteria > Patescibacteriota > Gracilibacteria > Absconditabacterales > Absconditicoccaceae > CAJBLF01. The sequence goes on from JAPLUT010000006.1 coordinate 286,219, forward strand.
CTAATTTGTCCATAATATATAGTATAAAGAATAAAAAAACATTTTAATGTGTACTTTCTCCGGCTATCTTGAAGTATACTAGTACCAGCATACTAAATACAAATGCTTGTAAAAACCCTACAAAGAGTTCAAAGAATACTACTACCAGAGGTAGAAGTACAGGGACTTTAAGGAAAGATGTCGTTGCAAAGACAATCAATCCTAGAAGCACCATTCCAGCAAGTATATTTCCCAATAACCTTAGAGACAAAGATAATATCTTAGTAACTTCTCCTACCATTTCTATGAGACCAATAAATAGTCCTACAATGATATCAAATATTTTTCCAATAAATGTAGCTATGCCTGTTACTTTAGGTACAATGCCTAGTCATTTATATCCTATATATTTTTGTATATAATGAGGTCAGTTTTTTTGGAATCCATATACAACTGATCGAACCACACAGACCACAGCTATTGTTATGTTGAAGAATACGTCTGTGGATACCGGTCTAAAGTAGAAATGTGCGTTTGGAATTACTAATACAAACATGTCTCCTACTAGTCCAACAACATTACATCGCAAGATATATATGAATATGAATACTATAAACTTAATCACTTTTAGCGGAATGTCTCCTCATAGCTCTTGAAAAAATCAAATAATCCCTTCAATCCCTGTATCAACAAGATTTGTAAATTTGTTGTGAGGATTTTTTCTTCTTAGAAGAGTATAGAGTAAAATGAATAGCATGAAAAGTAATGTTCCTGTCATCGAGGCTATCAGTGTCTGTGATATTTGCAATCACCGTATATGTATATATTGCGGTAAAATATTAATGGCTTCCATATACCTATTTCTTTAAATAAAAAAAACTATCATAATAGACGTTTGTTTCAACAAACGACGTTGTACTAATTCATTCGTCTTTTTCAAGGGATGATATGTATTATTTATCTTAATGTTGTTTTTTGATCAGAATTAAAATATTTTTTTGGAATAGTATCTCTATTGATTTTCTCTATTCTATTATGTATACCGATCTTTCTTAGCTCTTTATTCTTTTTTGGATCATGATACATAAAAAAAAATGAATGTCTCTTATTTTTATTGATACGGAGACGACATGACTTTCTACTACGGATCAAATTTTACAATTTGCAGCAATATATGGGACTTTTGATGGAAAAAATTTCCATGAAGAATCTAGAATTAACCAATACATAAATATCACTACAAAAATAAATTTCTTTGCTCAAAGAGTCCATGGAATAAGTAAGTCTATGGTTGCTGAGTATGGATATATTGATAGTTATATTGATGATTTTTTGGAATATATTTATAAATCGGATCATATTATTGGACATAATATTTCATTTGATATGAGAATGCTTCAACAAGACTGTGAAAGGATAGGAAAGAAACATAATCTCGATACTATTAAAACTTTTTGTACCATGAAAGATACGAGTCATATAGAACACTTGCCTAAAAAGAGACCTAAGTTGTGACTCTTGTATACGCACCTTTTTGATAAGGCATTTGGCAATGCTCATGATGCTATGGCAGATATTGAAGCTACTAAGGAGTGTTTTTTAGAATTGGCAAAGAGGGGAGATATAAGTTTAGATTAGATTGGTTTTGAAAATTAAAAAATTAGGAAGATTTTAAAGGTTGTTCTATAATATTTTAATTTTCTAACATTTTAATTTTTTAATATAAACCATGCGATTTGTGTACATCATAAGATGTAATGATGCTACTTTGTATACGGGCATTACGAATGATTTAAAAAAAAGAGTGCATGATCATAATCATTCTAAGGTTTGAGCCAAATATACTAAAGCTAGGCGTCCTGTTGCTTTGGTATGGTATAAAAAAGTAAAAAATAGGGTGATCGCCGCTAAGTTAGAGTTTAAAACCAAAAGAATAGGTAAGGCAAAGAAGGAAGAACTTGTGTGGTCTCAAAAAAATAAAAAAAATCTCTTGTAATCATCCTTCGGAAATCTATCCTGATGGAGGTTTTCAAAACGAGCTCCCCCGTTTTTATAACTTAATTATAAAACGCATGGGGTATGTTTCGACACAAGATTTTCACCATTCGATCTCGTTATTGAGGTCTTTTTTTTTATCAAAATGATATCTGGAAGTTCACACTCAGGACAGATTGAGTATCCTTGCAGCATGTGAGGATCCAGATACCATCGCGACCTTTGAGTATCAATGACAGAAGCGACCTTTGCCACAAACCGGACAAATGTGGCTAGAGTATGAGCTTTTGACACATCCTGAATTTACTTGAGTGTTTTGTGTGAGTACAAGTTATAGGCAGGAACCGAATCCTATTCCTGGGAGACATGAAACAATATTTCCTATGTTTGAATTTGAAGCAAGAGGAGATATGAATGATTTGATCCAACTAGAAAAAGAGTTGCTAGTACATCTTGGATTTGGAGTCCCAGAACAATTTAGTCTTGCAACGTATCAAGAGACGGCGGAATTGTTTTCAACTAAAGAACTTACAACAGAGCACGAAATGGCTTTACGACAAGAGCACAAAAAACCGGTGCATTTTATTACTTACTTCCCTGAGTATACCCATCCCTTTTGGAATATGAAAAGATCGGGAGATTTAGCAAATAAAACTGATGTTATCCTCTGTGGAATGGAAACGATTGGCTCAGCGCAAAGAGAGGTGGATCCTGTTATTATGAGAGAAAGGTTTTATACCATATCCAATGGCGGTTATGCTCAAAAACTTTTTGATCACTTCGGAAAGGAACGTGTAGAAAAAGAATTAGAAGAATTCTTGTCTCATGGATTTTTTCCAAGATATGGTGGGGGAATAGGTATGACCAGACTTATAAGGGCATTGAAAAATATTGGTTAAATTATTAACTTATATATAATTTCTTTTTTTTGTCCTCCTTTACTTCAAAGGAGGAGGTATCCGCATTTTGCGGATGGAGGATTTAAGAACAATTGTTTTACAAATCCCTCTGCCTTCGGCTTCTCCCTTTACAAAGGGAGACAAAAAATTGGTAAACTTTCCCAAAGTTTAAAATAGATTCAAAATGTTTTGATAAAATAAAGTTTATATGTATATTATACACGTCTTATTTTATCTCTAAAAAAATATTATTATGGTAGTATCTCCCAAACCCAAAGAAAAGTCCCCCGTGGCTCCTTTGCCAGAAAAAAAACCTTTTGTTGCCATACAAAAAAATCCGTTTATAAATCCTAATCCTTCATTTAATAAACCTTGATTTAACTGAAGATCAGGGTGAGGAAAGCCTGCTATTTTGAAACATTCTCGTTCTAGATAAATATAATAAATGAACCTCCTCATGGAGGTTTTTTTATTTGTTCAAAACATACTCTGTCTTGTCTTTTTGCTTTGTTTCCCTACATAAAGTACATATTGCTTGCGCTCTTGTTTTAATTTTCTTTAATTATTTTTGTATGAATCATATTATTCCTGGAATCGTTATTTCATTTCGTGAGGCTTTAGAGGGGTGTTTGGTTCTTGTTCTTCTTTTAAATTTTCTTGATAAGGTTGCATCTCCTCATCTTAAAATTAATGCTTTGTATGGTTTGTGTGCTAGTCTTTTTGTATCATTGCTGTTAGGCCTCGGTTTCCATTTCCTTGGTGTTGAACTTGAAACTATGGAAAATTTTGAACAATTGTGGACCAGTATTGCTAGTCTTGTTGCTGTCGGATTGGTTACTTCTTTTATCGTGTTGATGATCAAACATGGACATGCTATTAAGCAGTATGTAGAAAAAGAAACAGCTGTTAATCTTACTGCTATAGGTGTTTTCTTCGTCTCATTTATTTTGCTTGCAAGAGAGGGTGTAGAAATTGCAATATTTACTTTTGCTGGACAATATAATGCTTTTTCTATTGTTATTGGAATAGTCTTGGCAATTATTGTTTCTTTTATCATATATTTCTCTTTATTTAAAGTGAGTATATCAAAAATATTTAAAATTACGATGATTTATCTTATTATTCAGGCAGGATATTTAATCTGATATTCAATTCACGATGGATTGGGAGCCTTGAACGGACTGGGGATTGTCGAAAATGGAAGTGTTCGACTTACAAAATTGTTCGATCTTTCTGGAACGATGCTCAATCATGAAAATGGAACTATTGGATTAGTGCTTAATGTTGTTTTTGGATGGCACTCTGATCCTGAATGGCTGCAATTTCTTGTCCAATATATCTTCACCTTTGGTATATTTGCTTATTGGATAAAAAAAACTAAGAGACAAAAAATTCATTAAAAAAAACCGGATACTTTTTATCCGGTGATTATTTTTAATAATCAGGCGGCGCATTATGCCCTCTAAATGCATCTGCGTCATTTTGCTCTAAAAGTTTTGGGAATTCTTTTGTAATGGGGATATAGTCTATTTCTTTTCGTCCTGCTGTTTCTATTTTTCATTCCAGGCACAATCTCTTTTTTTCCAAGAGAAGCTCGGCTGATCTTATTTGTTTATGTGCAGAAAGTAATCCGAAGTAGTTTCTAGTTTTTCTTAAATATATAAGCATATCGATATCGGGATACCAATCTTTTGCAATAGGATATAATTTTTCTTGTAATGTTTTTGTCACGCTATTGAGCGGTATCTCTGTGAGAAAAGAAATTAGTTTTTCTTTTTCGCTATCAGATAATTTTGCTTCTTGTTCTTCTCACCATTTGTGTGTGTTTTGTGTTTTGCGTTTTTTATAAAATTCTATGATCTTTTCTGTCGTATATCAAGGTAAATAATTCATATGACTACTTGGATTCAAACCAAATCTTTTTGCTATTTCCATGACCTTATTTTTGCTTTCTCCCGATGCTTCTTGCTTTTCCCCTAACAGACATAAAGTAGGATATATTTGGTCGTCTGATGTAAGCATGTCGATCCTTATATCATTATAGGTGTTTGATATCATTATAGGAATTGCGTCTGTTTCCTTTAGACACTCTTCTGTGAAAGCTTCAATATTCTCTTTATACTTTTTGCTATACGTAGTGTATTAGTCAGTTGTCTGTTGATAGTGGATATTTAAACTTTCTAAAAGAAGTGATAGTAGAAGAACAATCAATTAGACAAAAAGACAAACTCTCAATGTCTAAGAGTATAGAGAAAGAAATATATGATGTTAATAAAGATATCGATAACATGATGAATATTCTTATTAATACTCAAAGTTCTATTGTAAGACCTAAGCTTGAGGCAAAGATTGAAGAATACGAATCAAGAAGAGGAGTATTACAAGTTCAAATTGAACAATCAAAATTAGATGTGTCAGAAAAGACTATTGATATGGCTTTCTCTATTTTGAAAGATCCTTATGATATATGGCAGAGTTGATGAATTGATGAAAAGAGAGTATTTTTACAATTAGTGTTCAGAAATACTTTACCAGTTAACAAAAAAACTGAAAGTTTCTGAACCCTCTCAGTTTCTAGTTTATTCCTATTGTTTAAAGAGTTTTCCACTCCTTCTGTTCTACTTGGTGGAGATGATGGGATTCGAACCCATGTCTAAAAGGCATACATAAAGATATCTACCACGATAGTTTATTAATTATCCAGGTTTTTTAACGTTATTATGTCAGGATACGGTAGCCAACAAACAGGCATAGGTTTTTACCATAA